>CAJPQT010000004.1 GCA_905372865.1 uncultured Centipeda sp. | reverse complement strand
GGAGGTAGTAGTTCATCATCGAGAACATACCCTTTTTCATCTCGCCGCCGTACCACGTGTTGACGATGATCTGCTCACGGCTCGTGAGGTTGAACATGACTGCCGTCTCGGAGTTGAGACCGAGATCGCCGAAGTGCATGACGCGTGCCTTGGCCGCATTGTAGACCACGAAGTCGGGCTTAAAATCCGCGAGCTCCTGCTCGGTCGGGCGGATGAACATATTCGTGACGAAATGCGCCTGCCACGGCACCTCCATGATGAAGCGGACAGCCATGCGTGTATTCACGTTCGCACCGCAGAACGCATCCACGACAAAGAGACGCTTGTTGCAGAGCTCACGGATCGCGATCTCGCGCACAGCATTCCACGCTTTCTGCGTCGCGCGGTGGTTGTCGTTCTTGTACTCGTCCGAGGTCCACCAGACCGTATCGTGTGAGGTCTCATCATCAACAATGTACTTGTCCTTCGGGGAACGTCCTGTGTAGATGCCCGTCATAACATTGACGGCATCGCCCATCTCTGTCACCTGTCCGCGCTCATAGCCCTCGAGATCGGGACGCAGCTCCTCACGAAACAACTGGTCGTAGCTGGGGTTGTGAACAATCTCCGTCGTCCCCGTAATGCCGTACTGTGTCAGATCAATCGTTGCCATGGTATGACCTCTTTTCCCAAAAAGATTGGTTAAATTGATACAAGCACAAGACAAAGCCCTGTCTTGGTATCATCGTACCGAATTAACGTACATTGTGAGAATTCTTCACATAGTCTGGAAATCCTCCTTCATCGCGAAAATTTTATTGTTTTTTCTTATGCCCGGCAAAAGACAGGACCGCCGCACGCATGTCGCCGCGTTCGCAGATTCCGTCATGGAGCACCTTTGCCTCACGCAGGGCGGCAAGACGCGCGGGGATCTCCATGCCACTCTGTATGTGCAGACGTTCCATCAGCGTGAACTCATCCAGCCCGTCCGTATCCTTGCCCAGTGCATGAAGCACACTTGCGCCGAATTTGTACGGACTTGCCGTCGAAAGCACGATCATCGGGCGCATGTCCCCCGTCTCGCGTCGATAGTCTTCCGCCACACGATAGGCAACTGCTGTATGCGTGTCGAGGGTGTAGCCTGTCCGCGCGCAGACGATACGGATTTCCTCCTCCGTCATCAGATCGCTTGTGAATGCCGCCCAGAAATTCTCACGGAGGACGGGCAGGAGACCGCTCGCGTCATAGGTTCCTTTCTCTGCAAGTTCCCTCATCCACGCAGCAACCTGTGCCGTGTCCTCCGTCAGATGATAGAGCAGACGCTCAAGATTGCTCGAAACGAGGATGTCCATCGACGGCGAAATCGTCTGACAGAACTCACGCTTTCGGTCATAGATGCCCGTCCGCAAAAAGTCCGTGAGCACATTGTTTGCGTTCGACGCGCAGACGAGTTTTCCGACGGGCAGCCCCATGCGCTTCGCATAGTACCCCGCGAGGATGTTGCCGAAGTTCCCGGTCGGCACGGTGAAGTTCACCGCATCGCCCGCCGCAATTTTGCTCTCCGCGAGGAGGTCGGCGTATGCACTGAAGTAGTAGACAATCTGCGGCACGAGGCGTCCCCAGTTGATCGAGTTTGCCGAGGAAAGCTTTGTATGAAGCGCCGCAAGCTCCTTTGCCATCGCCGCATCGCCGAAGATCTCCTTCACGCCGCGCTGCGCATCGTCGAAGTTGCCGCGCACCGCTACGACAGAGACATTCGCCCCCTCCTGCGTCACCATCTGCAGCCGCTGCACAGGGCTGACCCCGCCGTCGGGGTAGAACACCATGATGCGGATGCCCTCGGCATCGGCGAAGCCCTCGAGCGCAGCCTTCCCCGTATCGCCCGAGGTCGCGACGAGAATGAGGATCGTGTCCTGCTCCCCCGTCTTTTTCCGCGCCGTGCTCATCAGCTGCGGCAGGAGCTGCAGTGCCATGTCTTTGAACGCGCTCGTCGGTCCGTGCCAGAGCTCGAGCACCTCGAGATCGCCGACCGACTTCACGGGTGCGCGGCGCACATCGTCAAACGTCTGCCCATAGGCACGCTTCACACAGCCGCACAGCTCCTCCTCGGTATAGTCCGTGAGAAAAAGGCGAAGGATGCGTACGGCACGCTCCTCGTACGAGAGCGGCACAAGCGCCTCGATCTCAGCGAGCGTCAACTGCGGGAACGATGCGGGCACAAAGAGCCCGCCGTCCGAGGCAAGCCCTTTGAGAATCGCCGCTGCGGAGGAAACGCGCTCCGTTGCCCCGCGCGTGCTGAAATAATCCATTGTATACATCCTTTCATTTGGGTGTCACGAGCCATCTGTGCTATACTTATGCCACTGAATTATACCATCCTGACGCATGAAAAATCAAATACAAGGAGCATCAACATGAAAATTGCGCTGATTTCAATGGAGGTTATCCCGGGTCGTCCAGACCTTAACGCTGCAGCAATGCAGACAAAAATTACCGCGGCAAAAGCGGCGGGTGCGGAGCTTGCCCTCTTCCCCGCGCTCAGCCTCTCGGGGCTCTTCCTCGGCGGCGTGTGGAAACAGCCCGCATTCCTGCGCGACTGTGCGGCATACGCCGAGGAGATTGCCGCTGCGGCAGATGGCATCACCGTCGTCTTTGGAAACGCAGCAGAGGCAGAGAGCTGCACGAGCGTGCGTCGCACACTCATGGAGGCGCGGGACGGCATGCTGCGTGAGGTTGCCCACAGCCCGCTCCACGGCACGGGAAACACCTTTGCCCCGCCCCTCTATGAGCTGCCCAACGAGAACATCATCCTCGCCGCAGACGCATCCCCCTTCCCCATCTGCTTCGGTGCAGGCTCACTCGCAGAGACGGCACGCGAAAAGCGCAAAAATATTTTCTACATCAACACCCTCGGACTTCAAGACAAGGGCAAGACGGTCTACGCATTTCCCGGTCGAGCGTATGTATTCAGCGCTGCAGGCGAACGCGTCACCATGTCCCCTGCCTACACGGAGGGCATAACCGTCGTTGACACGGACACGCTTCCCGCTCCCATTTTGTCTCATGCAGAGCCGCCCATCGCTCCCATCCATCGGATGCTGCGCTACGCCGTGCAGAAATTTCTCGCGCGCATCCATATGGAGCGCGTTGTGATCGGCATCTCGGGTGGCATCGACTCCGCCGTTGCCGCCGCCCTCTACGTCGACGCCATCGGCGCGGACAAGGTGCTGCTTGTCAATATGCCAAGCCGCTTCAACTCCGCGACCACGAAGGGGCTTGCCGCGCAACTCGCCGAGAACCTCGGCTGCCGCCATATGATCGTGCCGATTGAGGAGAGTGTCGAGCACACCGTCGAGCAGCTTACAAGCATCCCCATCATGGGAAAATGTGCGGCAGAGGGCGAACATCTCACGATCTCCTCATTTGTGCGCGAGAATATGCAGGCGCGCGACCGCAGTGGACGTGTCCTCTCCGCCGTTGCCGCCGCATGGGGTGCGGGCTTTACCTGCAACGCGAACAAGGCAGAGGCCACCGTCGGCTACGCGACCCTCTACGGCGATCAGGCGGGCTTCCTCTCGGCACTCGCCGACCTGTGGAAGTATCAGGTCTACGACCTCGCGCGCTATCTGAACGACAGCGCCTATGGGCGTGCGGTCATCCCGCAGGGCATCATCGACATCGTACCGAGTGCGGAGCTGTCCGATGCACAGAACGTGGACGAGGGCAAGGGTGACCCCATCCGCTATCCCTATCACGACTATCTCTTCCGCGCCTTTGCAGAGAACAATGAAACACCCGAGGAAATTCTGGAATACTATGCCAAAAACGCACTCGAAGCACAGATTGGCTGTGAGGAAGGGCTTGTTGCAGCGTATTTCCCCACGGCGGCGGACTTTATCGCCGATCTCGAGCGCTGGTGGGGGCTCTATACGGGCATGGCAGTCGCCAAGCGTATCCAGTCGCCGCCGCTGCTGTCCGTCAGCGCACATGCCTACGGCAGCGACCATCCCGAATCGCAGATCGGCACATATGAGACAATCCGCTATCGCGCATTGAAAGAGAAGCTGCTCCAGAAATAAAACAGAATGGCTCTTGTCGCCCCTGTGGATTTTCACGGGGGCGTTTTCATTTTTCATAAAGTAATTTCCATATTGAGAAATTTTCTCATTTACAAGATCGAATTTTTGTGGTATTCTCAATACAAATGAAAGGATGGTGCTGTCATGCACGCAAAAAAATTTTCCCTACGGCTCTTACTCACCCTCGCCCTTGCCCTTACGGCACTGATCGCCGTCGGCTGCGGCGGAGGAGGCACAGGCGGCGACAAGGCGGCCGACACAAAGAAAACCGTAACGGTCACAACCTCATTTTTACAGGATATGACCAAGCAGCTCGCGGGCGACTATGTGAACGTCGAGCTGATTATCCCTGCCGGTGAGGATCCGCATCTCTACGTCGCGCAGCCCGCCGATCTCGAGAAGATCAAGAAAGCGGATCTCCTCCTCTATCACGGCCTGCACTTTGAGGGCAAGATGGCAGAGGTGCTTGAGAAGAAGGGTGTCGCCGTGACAAAGGACTTCGCGGACGCGAACATCAACTACATGGAGGAGGACGGCAAAAAGATCGTCGATCCGCATTTCTGGTTTGATGTCGCACTCTACAAGCAGGCAACGGAGGAGGCAGCAGCGCAGCTCATCAAGCTGCTCCCCACGCATGAGAAGGAGATTCAGGAGAATCTGAAGAAGTATCTTGCAGACCTCGATGCGCTCGATGCCGAGATCACACAGAAGATCGCGCAGATTCCCGAGGGGCAGCGCAATCTCGTCACGCCGCACGATGCGTTCAACTACTTCTCCCACCGCTACCACGTGAATGTCATCGCGCCGCAGGGGGTCAGCACGGACTCCGAGGTTGCGAATGCCGACATCGAGAAGACGGCAAACTACATTGTCGAGCACAAGGTCAAGGCGGTATTCGCCGAGAGCACGACGAACCCCGAGCGCATGAAGAAGCTGCAGGAGGTCTGCAGGACGAAGGGCTTCGACGTGGAGATCGTCGGCGGCGAGGGCAATGAACTCTTCTCCGACTCGCTTGCACCCGAGGGACAGAAAGGCGATACCTACATTTCGATGTACCGCAGCAATGTCGATCTGATTGTTTCGCATTTGAAGTAAATTGATTGATTATGCCGCAATCCAAAGCCTCCCCCGTCGAAACGGGGGAGGGGGACCATGCGCAGCATGGTGGAAGGGGCGCCATTTTCTACAGGGAAGTGATATTCAATGAAAGAGGAAAGCGTCATACACGTCGAAGACCTCACAATGGCATACCGTGAGACGCCCGTGCTCTGGGACATCGACCTCGATGTGCCGGAGTGCGTACGCTGTGCGATCGTAGGGCCGAACGGCGCGGGCAAATCCACCCTGCTGAAGGGGATCCTCGGGCTGCTGAAGCCCGTCTCGGGTGCGGTGCTGCTCTGGGGAAAGCCGCTCTCTGCCGTGCACAAACAGATTGCCTATGTGCCGCAGCGCGGCTCGGTACACTGGGACTTTCCAACGACGGTCTTCGATGTTGTGCTCATGGGACGCTATGCCCACCTGGGGCTCGTTCACCGCCCCGGTAAGGAGGATCGCGCACTTGCGATGGAGGCCCTCGAAAAGATGAAGATGGCGGACTTCGCCGACCGTCAGATCTCGGAGCTGTCCGGCGGGCAGAAGCAGCGCGTCTTTATCGCGCGTGCACTCGCGCAGGACGCACAGCTCTACATCATGGACGAGCCGCTTGCGGGCGTGGACGAGACGACAGAGCGCATCATCATGGATAAGTTCATGGATTTACAGAAAGAAAAGCGCACGGTCATCGCCGTCCACCACGATCTCAGCACCCTCGATGCCTACTTCGACTATCTCGTCGTGCTGAACCGCACGGTCAAGGCATCGGACTATCTCGCAAAGCTGGACAAGGAGGCGGCGCTTGCGCTCGCCTACCGCGTGAGGGAGTGAGTGCGATGGATATTCTGACGAACTACACCTTCCAGATCGTCGCGCTCGGCAGCGTCATCCTCGCCGTTGCCGCTGCTCCCGTGGGTGCATTCAGCGTCTACAAGGGGCAGAGCCTCATCGGCGACGCGATCGGGCACTCGACCTTCCCCGGCATTGTACTCGCCTACATGGTGTTTGCGACGCGCAGCCCCGTTGTCCTTCTCCTGGGCGCAGTTGCTGCGGGCGCGGCAAGCTACGCGCTCATCCAGCTCGCACACAGGGACAAACGCCTCGGACTCGATGCAAATCTCGCCATCTTTCTCTCGGGCTTTTTCGGTCTCGGCATGACGCTCAAGAGCTTTATTCAGGGCAATCCCGACTATGCGGGTGCATCACAGGCGGGACTTGGAACGTACATCTTCGGGCAGGCGGCGTATATGCTTGAGGCAGATGTCCTGCTGATTGCCATTGTCTCCGCCGTTGTGCTCACACTTCTGCTGCTCTTTTACAAGGAGCTGAAGCTCTTCGTCTTTGATGCGGAGTACGCAGAGGTCGTCGGTCTGCCCTGTCGCTTGCTGAACATCCTGCTGCTCGTCATGACAATTGCCGTCATCGGCATAGGGATAAAAGCGGTAGGCGCAATCCTGATCAGTTCATTTCTTATCATCCCCTGCGTCGCGGCAAGCCAGTGGTCTAACAGCCTTTCCCGCGTACTCCTGCTGAGCAGCCTGATCGGTGCGGTCTCCGCACTCGTCGGAACATACATCAGCACGCTTGAGCAGGGCATGTCCACGGGGCCGTCCATCATCCTTGTCGTATCCCTGATTGCATTCTTTTCCATCCTATTTGGGACAAAGGGCATCCTCGGCCGAGTTCTGAAACGGAGGCAGGGCAATGGATGATGCACTCCTTGTACTCCTCATGACGGCAGCGGCATGTGCGCCGCTCGGTGTCTTTCTCATCCTGCGCCGCCTCTCGATGATGGCGGATGCGATCAGTCACACCGTTCTGCTCGGCATCGTGCTCGCCTTCTTTCTCACACATGACCTAGGCTCGCCGTGGCTGCTCTTCGGCGCGGCGCTGATGGGCGTCATTACCGTCTCACTCGTCGAACTGCTCGGCAAGACGAGTCTCGTCAAATACGATGATGCCATCGGCGTCATCTTCCCTCTCCTCTTTGCACTCGCCGTCATCCTCATCAGCAAATACGCAGGAAACGCCCATCTTGATACCGATATGGTACTCATGGGTGAGGTCATCTATGCAGGGCTGAATACCGTCGAGATCGGCGGCATGGAGATTCCCGCAGCCGCGCTCAAGATGGGTGCACTCGTCACGCTGATCGCCGCATTTATCGCCGTGTTCTACAAGGAGCTCAAGGTCTCCACCTTTGACGGCGAGTACGCACGCCTCATCGGCGTGCCGACGGGCATCCTGTTCTACGCCATGATGTCGCTCACCTCGCTCACGACGGTCGCGGCATTCGATGCGGTCGGTGCGATCCTCGTCATCTCGTTTTTCATCGCACCCGGGGCGACGGCGCTGCTCTTTACAAAGCATCTCTCGCATACGCTCCTGCTCGCGCTCCTCGTCAGTATGGTGAACTCCGTCATCGGCTATACACTCGCCGTGCATACAAACGCCTCGATTGCAGGGCTGTGTGCGGTGATGAATATGCTCATCTACCTGCTTGCCCTGCTCACGGGGCCGAAGGGAGCAATCACAACGTACATCCGCCGTTGGCAGAGTATCCGGCAGATGCAGCGCGACCTCTTTCTGCTCCACATCGGCCGACATACCGCCGAGTGCATGGAGAGTGCCGAGAATCACGCCGCCGAGATCGGTGACCATCTGAAATGGGACGAGAACAAGGTGCGGCGCGTGAGCTGCGCACTGATCGAGCGCCGTCTCCTCCGCTGCGAGGGCAGCTACTATCTGCTTACAGATGCAGGCGCGGCACAGTATGCGGCACTCTGCAAGAGATACTTCCTATAGACGCAAAAATCGTCCGGCCATCGTTTTGTGATGGTCGGACGATTTTTCATTTCCTATCGGATAAAGTAGGACACGCCGGACTCGAAAATCATCTGATTCATTTCACCGGGCACGTTCTTGCAGATATCCGCGCCGATGCGCTCCGCATGCGCCATGCGCCCGTAGATACGCCCGTCGGGGCTCGTGATGCCCTCGATGGCATTCACCGAGCCGTTCGGGTTGTATGGCTGTTCGAGCGTCGGCTCTCCCTTTTCGTTTACGTACTGCGTTGCAATCTGCCCGCGTATGCGCATGTTCGCAACGGTCTTGGCGTCCGCATAGAAGCGCCCCTCGCCGTGCGAGACGGCGATCGTATGCGTGTCCCCGACGTTCACGCCGGACAGCCACGGCGAGAGGTTCGAGGCGATGCGTACACGCACGGTCTGCGAGACGTGGCGGCCGATGTTGTTGTAGGTCAGCGTCGGTGAGCTGTCGTCCAGATCGGTAATCTTTCCATACGGCAGGAGGCCAAGTTTCAGCAATGCCTGGAAGCCGTTGCAGATGCCGAGGATAAGCCCGTCCTGATCGCGCAGAAGCCGCAGCACCGCCTCTGCAAGTGCGGGTGCGCGGAACATCGCCGCAATGAATTTGCCCGTACCGTCGGGCTCGTCACCGCCGCTGAAGCCCCCCGGCAGCATGAGGATCTGCGCACGTCGAATGGACGCTGCAAGCTCGGCAACGGTCTCCTCGACCGCCTTCGGCGTGAGGTTGCGTACGACGAAGATCTCCGGGATCGCACCAACGCGCTCCCATGCGCGCGCGGAATCGTACTCGCAGTTTGTGCCCGGGAAGACGGGAATGCAGACACGCGGCTTTGCAATCTTCACGGAGCTGCCCACGATCTTTCCGTCCGTATACGGCGCATAGGTTGGACGATCGATCTGACGTACAATTTGCGGCACCGTCGTTGGGAAGATCTTCTCGAGAGGCTCTGTATACGCTTCCTTGACATCAGCGAGCACAATGGTGTCGAGATCCGTGATGATGCTCGGCACATCGCGTGTCTTTCCGATCTCAACCGCGCCCGTGCCCGCAAGGTTCGCCGCGATGTCGAACGAGGGCGAGACCTCAAGCAGAATCGTCCCGTAGAGGGGCTTGAAAAGATCATCCTGCGGGATGAACGAGGTGAATTTAAAGCCCAGATTGTTGCCGAGGCACATTTTCGAAATGGCCGCCGCAATCCCGCCGCGGCCGACACTCATCGCAGAAAATGCCTTGTTGTCTGCAATCAGCTGATGGATCTTTTCAAAGTTACTGTTCAGCCGTGAAAAAACGGGCAGATCCTGCGCATCATGCGGAACGGGAACCATGACAACAGTATTGCCCGGGTACTTGAACTCGGGCGAGAGGGCCTCATTCGCACGCATGGTCGCCACAGCAAAGGCGACGAGCGTCGGCGGAACGCTCAAATGCTCAAAGGTACCCGACATCGAGTCCTTCCCGCCGATCGCGGGAATCCCCATCTCATGCTGGGCACGCAACGCACCAAGGAGGGCAGCGAAGGGCTTGCCCCACTTCTTCGGATCGGTGCCGAGCCGTTCGAAGTACTCCTGCAGGGTAAGACGCACGGTATCCGCTTTGCCACCGACAGCAACAATCTTCGCGACCGCCTCGACGATGGCATAGACCGCCCCGTGGAACGGACTCCACGTCGAAAGGTCGGGGTCAAAGCCGAACGCCATCGCGGATGCCGTATTCGTCGTCCCGTGACGCACGGGCAGTTTCGCAACCATCGCCTCTGACGGCGTCAGCTGGTACTTTCCGCCAAACGGCATGAGGACGGATGCTGCACCAATCGTCGAATCGAACCGCTCGCCCAGCCCCTTCTGGCTGCATACATTGAGATCGCGCAGATTCGTGAGCCACATTTCCTCGAGCTCACGTCCGACCTTCTTCACTGCGGGCGGGACCTGCTGCAGATAGGGAACCTTTTCATTCGGCGGCTCGACAACGACATTGACGTGCTGTCGAACACCGTTTGTTGCAAGGAAGCTGCGTGCAATCCGCACGATCTCCTTGTCGCGCCACCTCATGATCAAGACCGGTTCTGCCGTCACGCGTGCAACCTCAGTCGCCTCGATGTTCTCCACATCCGCGTGGCGAAGGAACGCGTCGAGATCCTTCGGCGCAAGCACGACCGCCATGCGCTCCTGCGACTCGGAGATCGCAAGCTCCGTGCCGTCGAGCCCCTCGTACTTCTTCGGCACGGCATCGAGGTTGACCGTCAGCCCGTCCGCGAGCTCTCCAATCGCAACGGCGACACCGCCCGCGCCGAAGTCGTTGCAGCGCTTGATCATGCGGCTGACCTCGGGGTTCCGGAAAAGCCGCTGGATCTTGCGCTCCGTCGGCGGATTCCCCTTCTGCACCTCAGCTCCCGAGGTGGTGAGCGACGACTCCGTATGCTGCTTCGACGATCCCGTCGCACCGCCGATGCCGTCACGTCCCGTGCGCCCGCCGAGGAGAACGATGACATCTCCGGGGGCGGGGCGCTCACGCACAACCTGTGCAGCAGGTGCGGCACCGATGACCGCGCCGATCTCCATGCGCTTGGCAAGGTAGCCCTTGTGGTAGATCTCGCGCACCTGTCCCGTTGCGAGCCCGATCTGATTGCCGTAGGAGCTGTATCCCTCCGCTGCCCCGAGCGTGATCTTCTTCTGTGGGAGCTTTCCGGGCAGCGTCTCCTCGATCGGCGTACGCGGATCGGATGCGCCCGTCACACGCATCGCCTGATAGACATAGGACCGCCCCGAGAGCGGATCGCGGATCGCGCCGCCGAGACACGTCGCTGCACCGCCGAACGGCTCGATCTCCGTCGGATGGTTGTGCGTCTCGTTCTTGAACATGAGGAGCCAGTCCTCGTCCTTGCCGTTCACATCGACCGTAATGCGGATGCTGCACGCATTGATCTCCTCGGACGCATCGAGGTCATCGAGCTTCCCCTCAGCCCGCAGCGCCTTCATCCCGATGACAGCGATATCCATCAGTGTCATATCACGCTGCTTGCCGTCCGTATACAGCACCCTGCGATCGTCCATATAGGTTCGATAGGTCTCAAAGATCGGCATGGAGAAGAATCCGTTCTCGATGTTCACGGCATCGATCGCCGTAGTAAAGGTTGTGTGGCGGCAGTGATCCGACCAATAGGTATCAATGACCCGCAGCTCCGTGATCGTCGGAGCGCGATGCTCCGTATCGCGGAAATACTGTTGGACGAATGCGAGGTCCTCCTCGCTCATGGCAAAGCCGCATTCTTTATGAAATTTTTCCAACGCATCGTGCGAGAGTTGGTTGAACTGTGTGAGAATCTCCACATCCGGCGGCAGTACAATTCTGCTCTCAAGCGTCGCAGGGGTCTCAAGTGATGCCTCACGGCTCTCCACACGATTGATCAGATACGTCTTAATCTGGTCATAGACACGGTCGCCGATCTTTCCAATCAGGACGATAACACGCGCCGTACGCACATCGGGACGCTCTCCCTGCGTCACAAGCTGTACGCACTCTGCCGCTGCTGCTGCCGTCGGGTCGAACTGCCCCGGCAGCGGTTCAATCGCAAATATGTGCGCGTCTGAAAAGGACGGCAGTGCGTCCTCATAGACGGTGTCCACCGGTGGATCTGCAAAGACAATGTTTCGCACCTTGGCAAACTCTTCGTCGCTCAGGCCCTCTATGTCATAACGCGTAATGATGCGCACCGCGCGCAGATCGGTCAGCCGAAATGTTTCCACCAGATCACTGCGGAGCTGCTGCGCGGGAACATCAAAAAAACCCTGCCGCTTCTCCACAAAGATTCGTTTGACTGCCATGGAAATCCTCCTTCTCAAACGCTGTTTCCCCGCCTCCTATTTTATCGAAACTTAATCAAATATGCAACGATTGATTCTGCGCAGATGACACAAAAAAACGGGCATCCGCACAGATACCCGTTCCAGTCGAAAAATTATTTGACAGTCTTCAGCACATAGATGCGCGAGTCAAAGTCTGTGGTCAGCCCGTTCTCTGCGTTCGGCTCACCCGCCGTACCGTCCGTCGTGATCAGCCCGTAATTCATCAGCTCATCACCGTAGCAGCGCGTACCGCTGCGGCTGTTCTCGTAAAGCGCATCCGGCAGGAGGCCCGCGAGCCGCACACGCTCGAAGCGATAGTTCACACGGTTCAGCGTGCGGTACCAGCCGACGATCGCCGTCTTTTTGTCCCTGCTCACGCTCATCCACACCGTTACATTTCCCTCGAAGGGACTTTGCAGACGGTAGAATGTGCCGAACTGGAGGATCTCACGGTACTCCTTCATAAAGACGACCTGCTCCTTGACCTCGGCGATTTCCTCCTCCGTAAGTTTGTTGAGATCGAGCTCATAGCCAAACGTCCCGAAGTACGCCGTATTTGCGCGCGTATGCAGCGGTGTCATGCGGTTGACCTGATGGTTCGGCACGACGGAGACATGGCTGCCCATGCTGCTCACGGGGTAGCACATGGATGTTCCGTACTGGATCTTCTGCCGCTCGGACGCATCGGAGTTGTCGCTCGTCCACGTCTGCGGCGCATAGTAGAGCATGCCGGGATCGAAGCGGTTACCGCCCGAGGCGCAGGACTCAAAGAGCACATGGGGGAAGTTCGATGTCAACCGCTCGTAGAGATCATAAAGTCCGAGGATGTAGCGATGAAACACCTCGCCCTGCTGGTCGGCGGGCAGTGCGTGCGACCAGCACTCCGTGATGCTGCGGTTCATATCCCATTTCACATAGGAGACCTTGCCGCTCGCGAGAATCGCCTCCATCTGCCCATAGATATTGTCGACGACATCCTTACGCGAAAAGTCGAGCACGCACTGCGAGCGCCCGAGCGACTTGCGCCGCCCCGGCACGGAGAGCACCCAGTCCGGATGGGCACGATAGAGGTCGGAATCCTCGTTGACCATCTCGAGCTCAACCCAGATGCCGAACTTCATGCCACGCGCCTCGATCTTCTCCGCGAGACCGTCAATGCCGTTCGGCAGGCGGTCGCGGTTGACCGTCCAATCTCCGAGACCCGCGTAGTCGGACGTGCGTGCGCCGAACCAGCCGTCGTCGAGCACGAATAGTTCAATGCCGCACTCCGCCGCCTTGTCCGCGATCGTGAGCAGCTTCTCCTCCGTAAAGTCGAAATACGTCGCTTCCCAGTTGTTGATGAGGATCGGACGTACCTTCTCGCGCCACTGCCCACGCACAAGACGCTTTTGATAAAGACGATGATAGGTCTGACTCATGCCGTTCAGCCCCTCGTCCGACCAGACAAGCACAGCCTCGGGCGTCTGGAACTCCGTACCAGGTTCAAGTTTCCAATCGAAATCCGTGCTGTGGATGCCTGCCTGCAGCCGCGTCACACCGTGGTTGTCGACCTCTGCGAGCATCTCGAAATTGCCGCTGTAGACGAGGCTCATGGCGAGCACCTCGCCCTGCGTTTCTGTCGTTCCGCGCCGCAGGAGTGCCGCAAACGGATTGTACTGCCCCGAGGAGTGCCCGCGGCGGCTGCCGATTGCCGTGATGCCCGTTGCAAGCGGACGGATCTTGACGTGACGCTCACGCGTCCACGCCCCCGTCAGCTCCATCCAGTCGTATTCCGTATCGGGCAGGTCGATCGACATGCTCATGACCTTCTGCAGGTGCAGGACTTCCTTGCCGTCGTTGCTATAGCGCACACTGCGCGCAATCGCACCGCCCTCGGCAAAAATTGTATAGAGGAGTTCCGCACGCAGCCCTGTGACCGCATCCTTCACCTCAACGATGAGGGTCTTTGCCTCATCGTCTGCCTCCACGTAAGTCGCCGGCAGACCCACGAGCTTCGGCTTGCCGTCCACGATGCGATGCGCTGTGTACTGCATATCAAGGATGCGGCTGCCGTTCTCCTGCAATACGTTCAGCGCGGGACGGCGAAAATCCGACGAGCCGTAGGTCGGCAGCTCCTGCCGAATCGCATCCAGAGAGTAGTCGCGGCAATCCGCAAAGACGCACGCCGACATGCCGCGATGTACGCGCTCAAAGAGGTGCTCAAAGCCCGTGCGGTCGCGCAGCACTTTTCCGTAGTAGAGCGATCCAAGCCCGCCGTGCGGCAGCACCATGAGGATGTAGCTGATGGAATCGTTGAAGAGATGAAAGACCCTGCCCCGCTCATGATAGATGATATTCATTGGATATCCCCCTTCGATTGGTTGTTCGTTTTACTCCACGCGAAACCCCGTCGTCTCACGCTCAACCACGGTGTTGGCAAGCACGACATTCTCTGTCACGTTCTCCTCGATCTGCTTCAGCATGAGGCGTGCCGCCTCCCGCCCGAGATCGCCCATATTCTGATCGATGGTTGTGAGCTGTGGTGCGGTATATTGGCTGAGTGCCGTGTTGTCGTAGCCAATCACCGAGATGTCCTGCGGCACGCGTCGCCCCATGCGCTGACAGGCGTTGACCGCCCCCATCGCCATGAGATCGTTGCAGCAGAAGATCGCCGTCGGTGCGAGCCCCTGCATCATGTCCATGAGGATAAACATGGTGTTTTCCACCGTCTCGATGCGGTTGCCCTCGCCGACGTTTACAATATCCTCCGGATGGAACGCCCCGCGCTCCCGCATGGTCTCGCGGTAGACCTTCTCCTTGATGCGGTAGGAGTCACTGTTCTCGCCCTGCACAAAGAGAATGCGTTCGTGCCCATAGTGAAAGAGATGCTCGAGCGCCGCACGCGCTCCGCCGTGCTGATCGCTCGTCACATACGAGATGCCCGCAAGTTCGCGTGCACTGTTGACAAAGACCAGCGGCAGACGCGCCGCCGTATTCTCATAGAACTCCGAGACTGCCGTCTCCATATTCGGACTGACGACGATAACGCCCGAAACATTGCGTGTGATGAAGTCCCGCACACACTCCTCCTCGCGTGCCGCATCGTTCTGCGCACACGCGAGGAGCAGAGAGTACGAGCTCTGCCGCAGATACTCCTCGATGCCGTCAAGCACCTGGGCAAAGAACATATTGTCAAAACTCGGTACGACGACACCGATGCTCGAGGAACGCTGCGTGTTCAGTTCGCGTGCCTGCAGATTCGGCACATACTCCAGTTTCTTGATGGCGTTCTCCACCTTGAGCCGCGTCTTTTCACGCACGGGATAGTTCCCGTTCACGACGCGCGAAACCGTCGCCACAGACACGCCCGACTCCTTCGCCACATCAACGATCGTCGCCTTCATTCTCTCTTCCCCCTGTATCATTGTCATGCGATACTCCTAAGCAAACCCTAGTGAAGCAAACGGGGCGAAGTACACGTTCTGCCCCCTGCGGATTTCTTTCGTTCAAGCGAAGCGCGTTTAAGAAGTCCGCAGGTATTTAGGCAGATAAGTGTACGACCGTTTGCGTAACGAGGTGTTTGCGAGGAGTACGCAGACATCTACACGCCCGCTATGCTTTCAATCCAGCGGTCAAACGCCGCCATCCCCGCCGCATCACGCTTGAACACACCTGCGTGCGTGAGCACCTCCAGGAACACCTTGCCGATCTCGTCGCGCAGAATCCCATCGACATTTCCCTCCGTGACCGTCGTATGCGCCGCACGCACCGAGCGATACCAGTCCGCATGCTTTTCGATGTCCGCGATTCCCGCAATGTCCGCCGCTCCCCGCAGCAGCTCCGCACGGATCTGCTCCATCTCCGATTTGAGACGCGCGGGCAGGATCGCCAGCCCCAGCACCTCGATCAGACCGATGTTCTCCTTCTTGATGTGGTGCACCTCCGCATGCGGGTGAAACAGTCCAAGCGGATGCTCCGCCGTCGTGAGGTTGTTGCGGAACACGAGGTCGAACTCATAGTCCGCGCCGCGCCGCCGCGCAATCGGGGTGATGGTATTATGCGGCGCATCCGTCTCCGCAAGAATGTCCGAGGAGGCATCGCTGTATGTGCGCCATGCCGCGAGAATCGCCGTCGCAAGGTCAATAAGTGCCCCCTTGTCGGAGGACGTGAGCCGCAGCGTCGACATCGGCCACTTCACACGCCCCGCACGCACCTGCGGATAGTTCGCAAAGGTATATTCCTGCTCCACCGCCGCGCGCTCCATCGCAAACGTATAGCGTCCGCCCTGATAGTGGTCATGCGAGAGGATCGAGCCACCGACAATCGGAAGGTCTGCATTTGACCCCGCGAAATAGTGCGGGAAAATCTCAAGAAATGCCGTAAGATTCTCGAACGTCTCACGCGAAATCACCATCGGCACATGATCGTTGTTCAGCACGATGCAGTGCTCGTTGTAGTAGGTATAGGGGGAATACTGCAAAAACCACGGATGACCCGCAAGATCCAGAGGAATGAGACGATGCGTCTCGCGTGCGGGGTGGTTCACACGCCCCGCATAGCCCTCGTTCTCGCGGCAAAGCAGACACTTCGGGTAGCCTGCCGCCTTCGCGAGCTTCGCCTTGGCGATATCACGCGGATCCTTCTCCGGCTTCGAAAGGTTGATCGTCACATCGAGCTCGCCGAACTCCGTCGCCGTCTTCCACACGATGTTCTTGTCGATACGCGCCTTGCGGATGTAGTTCGAGGCGATGCTCAGAGCATAGTAGTAGTCCGTCGCCTCGCGTGGCGATTCTTCATAGTGTGCATGGAACTGCCGCACAACCTCGGACGGACGCGGCATCACACAGTCCATGATGCGCGTATCGAAGAGGTCGCGCTCGTCCGTCGTCCCCTCGATCAGCCCCTTCTCTGCAGCGTAGTCGAGCATACACTCCAGAATCGGCGTTGCCGTTTCAAGCGTTTCATCCACCTCTTTGGGCACATAGTCCTCGACGTGCAGCACATCAAGGAGGCGATTCGCCGCATAGACCTCGTCCTCAGGTGCAATCAGCCCCTTTTGACGCGCAAAGTGCAGGAGGCGGCTGATTTCATGCTGAATGTCACACATGACGCATCCTCCCTAGTCCTCATACCCGTGCGGATGGCTCTCGTGCCACTTCCAGGCCGTCCCGATCACCTGCTCCACATCCGTGAACTGCGGCTTCCACCCGAGCACGGTACGCGCTTTCTCGCTCGACGCGATGAGCTGTGCAGGATCGCCCGCGCGGCGTGCGCCGATCTCCACCTTGATGGAGCGTCCCGTCGCCTTTTCTGCCGCCGCAATCATCTCCTTCACCGAGAAGCCCTGCCCGTTGCCGAGGTTGAAGATGTCGCTTGCGCCGCCCTTTCTGAGGTATTCGAGCGCAAGCACATGGGCATCCGCGAGATCGACTACATGGATGTAGTCGCGCAGACACGTCCCGTCCGGTGTCGGGTAGTCGTCGCCGAACACCGTGATATGGTCGCGTCTGCCCGTCGGCACTTGGAGAATGAGCGGAATCAGATGCGTCTCCGTCTTGTGATCCTCGCCAATCGAGCCATCGGGCAGTGCCCCCGCTGCGTTGAAATAGCGCAGAGAGACATAGCGCACACCGTTCGCGCGGCTTACCCACTTCATCATCTTCTCCATCGTGAGCTTCGTCTCGCCGTAGGTATTCGTCGGACACGTCTCGTCGTCCTCGTGGATCGGCACGCGCTTCGGCTCGCCGTAGGTCGCCGCCGTCGAGGAAAAGACAATCTTGTCCACGCCGTGCCGCACCATCGCCTCAAGGAGCACCTGCATCCCGTAGACGTTGTTGTTGAAGTAGAGCAGCGGCTTTTCCATGCTCTCGCCGACCAGCGAATTTGCCGCAAAGTGAATGACCGCCTCGATCTTATTCTCCGTGAAAATCTTGTCGAGCACGGAGGCATCGCGAATATCGCCCTCGTAAAATTTCGCCGCAGGGTTCAGTGCGCCGCGATGCCCCGTCTGCAGATTATCGACAATGACGACCTGCTCGCCCTTTTCGACGAGCGCGTGAACCGCATGGGAGCCGATGTAGCCCGCACCGCCGCAAACCAAGATAGCCATGAGTATGCTCCTTTCACCTTACAGGCGGCGTGCGCCGTCCGCAATATTCGCCACATAGAAGCTCGGTGCATAGCCGATCTTCGCCGTATACGCCTCTGCAACATTCTTCTCGAATGAGGGAATCGCCTCGTCGCGCACGATGCTGACCGTGCAGCCCGCAAAGCCGCCGCCCGTCATGCGCGAGCCGAGGACGCCCTCCTGCTGCCACGCAAGTTCCGCGAGCGTATCCAGCTCCAGCCCTGTCACCTCGTAGTCGTCGCGCAGGGAGACATGGGAGTCGTTCATCAATGCACCGAAACGCTTCACATCGTTCTTCTCAAGCGCCTCCACCGCTTCGAGCGTGCGGCGGTTCTCGTAGACCGCATGGCGTGCGCGTCTGCGCTCGACCTCATCCTCGATGACGGCGGCATTCTCATCGAACTCCGCGTTTGTCAGCTCGCCGAGTGACTTGATCGCCTTCACCTTCTGCAGAGCCTTGAGTGCCGCCTCGCTCTGCATCCGACGTTCGTTGTACGCCGATGTGACGAGGCTGTGCGCCTTGTTCGTGTTCGTGATGACGATGCTGCAGCCCTTGAGATCGAGCTTGCTGTAACGATATTCAAGGGTATTGCAGTCGAGGAGGATTGCACAATCCTTCTTCCCCATTCCAACCGCGAACTGATCCATGATGCCGCAGTTCATGCCGACAAAGATATTCTCCGCCTTCTGTGCGAGCTTCACGAGTTCCACCATGTCGATGCCAAGCCCGAGTTCGTCGTTCAGGATAACCGCCATCAGCACCTCGATGGATGCCGAGGAAGAGAGTCCCGCACCGTTCGGGAGATTGCCGTAGAACAGAATGTCAAAGCCGTGCGCCGCTGCGTGTCCCGCATCCTCCATCATGCGCACAACACCGATGGGGTAGTTCGCCCAGCCATAAGCATCCGTCTTCACCGCGCCGTGCATGGGGAACTCCACCACGCCCCGCTCCGGCAAATTCATCGAGTAGAGCCGCGACACGCCGTCCGTGCGCGGTGCAACGAGCGCATACGTACCGAGCGAGATCGCGCACGGGAAGACATGGCCGCCGTTGTAGTCCGTATGCTCGCCGATGAGATTCACGCGCCCCGGTGAGAAATATGCGTGTGTGTCCGCCGCGCCGAACTTCTCGCGAAACACTTCGTTCATCTCGTCCAATATCGCCATCGTCTGCATCCTCCGTTCATCTTTGGGTAAATATCAAAATTGTAGTTAATCGAAAGTAAACGTTTTCTTTTCCGTTTTCCATTCTATCTCTTTTTGCAAAAAAACGCAAGAGCTTTTTGAAAACTCCTGCGTTTTTTGCGTTATGATAAATGTTCCGAACAACGGGACGTGCGTCGTAGCCATGCGCTACTCCTAAGTGAACCCTAGTGGAGCAAGTGAGTAAAGGGCGCGGTACGCCCCGTCGGATTTCTTTCGTTCAAGCGAAGCGCGTTTAAGAAGTCCGACGGTATTTAAGCGTACAAGCGCACGATCACTTGCGCAACTACAGGTTCGCGTGGAGTGTGCATGGCGAATAACTAAATCAAATCCCCTTCAACGTAAACGCCAGATGCCGCGTTTCGTTTTTCTGCACATACTCCGCAAGCACGGGTGCGCCCCAGCTGTCGTCTCCGCCCACGCCGCACATCCCTGCCGACGCACGCAGATACGTGTGCTGCGGACGCGGCAGATCGTATGCATGACGCGCATTCTCCAGTTCATGTGGGCTGTACGGAAGTGCCGACGCCTCGAACGGCACATTGCCCGCAAGGCGAATCCCATGCCCGCTGCGATCCGTGAGCTCGATCCAGCGCACACCACGATGATTGCCCGTCTCCTGCGGACGCAGATACGGCTCAACCTCGTCTGCCGCCGTACTCTCATAGATACCGAGCCGCGCACCCTCGCAGCGGTCAATGTAGTTCTCCTTTGGCCCGTACCCATAGAAGCGGATGCGGTCATAGTCCGCAGAGAGCGTAAAGAGCATCGCAAAGTCCGGCATCTCGGGCAGCCCCGCTGCAGCCTCATAGTCGAGTGCAACGCGGAGCGCCCCCGTCACATCCACCGTATAGGTGACGCTGCAGGTTGCTGCGGGCGACGCTGTGAGTGCATAGGTAAAGCGCACAGTGACGCTCTTGGCGCGGCGTTCCTCCTGTCTGCCGAAGAATCCGTCCACCACCGTAGACGCTGCGCCGTCCACGCTGTACTCAATCCGCGTGCAGCGGCGATAGAGACTCGCAAGCTTCCACTGCGCACAGTCCGCCATGCGGCTGCTGCCGTAGTCGTTGTCAACAGGCGCACGCCAGAAGCTCGGCTGCGGTAGTTCCTCGATCAGCTCCCGCCCGCCATAACGATAGGAAACGAGATTGCCCTGTGCACTTGAGAACATAAGGGAGAAACCCGCCCCCTGCACACCGAGATTAATGTCCCCCTGCACCACGCGTAGACTTCCCGACGCTTCAAGGGATGCGTAGACGGGAGCAGCGACACCACAGCCGAGGAGATCGAAGAGGCTCGTTCCTGCATCCTCAGACGGCACAACAATCGCCTGTCCAAAGGCAATCTCGTGCCCAACAAGTGCCCAACGCTCTTCATCTCTGAGGACAAGTGATGCCGTCAGCACATATTCCCCATCCCCTGCATAGGGCAGCGCATTGCTGATGAATCTCGTTTCTCCCGGCGGCACCGTATGCTCACCTGCGTACGCCTGCCAGATCTCACGCCCGTCAAGGAGGAGTGAGAGGTACAGATCATAGTCGCCCGCATCTGAAAAGAGGCTCTTATTTTCGATCTCCACTCCATTCCACGAAGGGCGCAGCGTGAAATTTTGATAGTTGAACTTCACATCCTGCAGCTTTGCCGTCGGACGACGATCGGCGAAGAAAATGCCGTTGCCGCTGAAGTTGTAATCCGACGGGCGGTCGCCGAAGTCGCCGCCGTAGAGAAATACATCCTCCCCATAGCGCCCTCGCCGACGAATTGCCTGATCGCCGAAATCCCAGATAAAGCCGCCCTGATAGAGCGGTTCGCGCTCCGTCAGCTCCGTGTACTTGTGCATACCGCCGCAGCTGTTGCCCATCGCGTGCGTATACTCACAGCAGATAAAGGGCTTGTCCCTGTGGTCCTTGAGGAACGCCTCGATGTCCGCCGCCTTCGTATACATCTGGCTTTCCATATCGCTCGTCGCAGGATAGCTGCGATCCCAGAAAATCCCCTCGTAGTGCACGAGGCGCGTCGGATCGACACGGCGGAAGTATTCGCTCATCTCGTAGATGTCACGCCCGCCGCAGGACTCGTTGCCGCACGACCAGATGAGGATGCACGGATGGTTCTTATCGCGCTCGTACATCGACTGTGCGCGGTCAAGCACGGCGGGCAGCCAAACCTCGTGATCCCCGGGCACGGTATACTCGTCCTTTGCGCATGCGCCGTTCTTCATCCACGAACCGTGCGTCTCGAGATTTGTCTCGTCGATGACATAGAGGCCGTAAATATCGCACAGCTCATAGAGACGGCTGCTGTTCGGGTAATGTGATGTGCGGATCGCGTTGACATTCGCACGTTTTAGTGCAATGAGATCCTGCTCGAAAAGTGCGGGATCCATCGCCCGCCCGTGATCGCAGTCGAACTCGTGGCGGTTCACCCCTTTGAACACAATGCGCTTGCCGTTGATCTGCATCAGTCCGTCCCGCAGACAGAACTCACGGAAGCCAACGCGTACGCGCACGACCTCCTGCAAAACATCCGCCGCATCGCGCACACGAATCAGAAGATGATAGAGCCACGGACATTCAGCGCTCCACAGGAGCACACAGGCAGCCTCCCCCGAAAACGTATGTGTCTTTGCGAGTATGCTCGCCTCATCCTCCCATATACAATCTCCGTCCTCATCGCAGAGCAGGATCTCGACATGCTTCTCAGACGCATCGCCGAACGTAAGGTGCACATCAAGCTGCCCATCCGTATATCCATCCCGTTCAAGCGGCACGGCACGAACAGCGATATCCTCGATGTGGTGCTGCGGCTTTGTGTAGAGCAGAACATCCCGATATATCCCCGAGAACCGCCAGAAATCCTGATCCTCAAGCCAGCTCGCACTCGCATAGCGGAATACCATCGCCGCCAGCTTGTTCTCGCCCGCTATGAGATACGGCGTCAGATCGAAATCCGCAGGTGTGCAGCTGTCCTCACTGTAGCCGACGAAATGTCCGTTGAGAAAGAGCGCGAGTGCCGCATCCACACCGCCAAAGGAGATAAAAACATTTTCCCAGTCCTCCGGCACGTTGAAATACTTCACATAGCAGCCGACGGGGTTGCTGCGCGTCGGAATCTCCCCCGGCGCGATGCTCTCGTGTCCGTCCCATGGATACGTCGTGTTCGTGTAATGCGGTACACCATGCCCCTCCATCTGGATATGCGCCGGCACACGGATCGTCTCCCAGTCGTGACAGTCGTAGTCCGCCGCCTCAAATCCCTGCGGGATAAACGCCGTATTCCGCGCATGGGCGAAATGCCACACGCCGCCAAGCGTGCGGTAGAACGAGGACACGCCGCGTGCAAGCTCCGTTTCATCACGGTAGAAGATATGATCGCTGTGCGCGGGCAGACGGTTCTCCGCAAAGTACTGCGGGTCTTTCAGTTTCCCAAAATCGAAGCCGCTCATATCAAGACCTCCATTTCTGCAAAGAAAGCGGTCGCTAGCGACCGCTTCCACAAATGTTACCACAGGATTACTTATTCATTTCATCCCATTTTTCTTCCAGTTCCTCCACAATACGTGCATGCTCCGCCTCCGTAAGCGTCACCTTCGCACGATAGAGAATCGTCCCAAGCAGGATGAACACAAACGGCAGTGCAAACATGACGAGCTTGAAGTTGAAGAGGTTCTCCGGCGTGATCGTCGCCGCCGTCGCGCCGCTCGTCATGCCGACCCAGATCGCAGTCAGACCGATCAGCCCGCTTGCAATCGCACCCGCGAGCTTGTCCACCAGAGGACGCACGCAGAGGACAAGAGCCTCATCACGATGCCCGAGCTTCAGCTGCCCGTACTCGACTGTATCCGTGATCGTCATGAGCACAACGAGAAAGATCAGCGGCTGCGGCAGAGCAAAGAGACCTGCGGCAAAGAGGGTCATAAGGACGCTCGTGCCCGCCATCGCGTAGAGCACAATGCCGAGAAGCATCACCGCCACCGAGCCGAAAAAGAGCCTGCGGCGGCTGAACTTCTCCGTCAGCGTCGGGAAGAGCGCGACGGCGAGCAGCCCGATGATGACGTTGATGACACCGAGGAACGAGAACTGCTTCGCGTCGCCGAGCACATAGATAAAGTAATAGAGGTTGAAATTATTGATGACATTCTGCCCAAGAACAAAAACAAGATACGCAATCGCGATCCAGAGCAGCTGATCGTTCTTGAGGAGAACCGAGAACACATCCTTGAACGAGGTCTCCGTCTTGTTCTCGCGCAGCGCAGAGTCCTCTTCCTTTGTCCCAAGGCCGAGGATAATCGCGCCGAGTGTTGCGATGCCGCCGCCGATGACCGCAAACGCAAACCACCCCGCAGAGTCGCCCGCGCCGCCGTTCTCGTTCAGCGAGAAATAGAGCACGACGGGCATGACGATCGCCGTGACCAGCTGACCGCCGAACACCGAGCCGATACGCGCGTAGGTCGCCGTCACCTCGCGCTCACGCGAGTCGAACGAGAGCGCCGGGATCATCGACCAGATGGCAACATCCTTTGCAGAGTAAAAAATATCCATAATGAGATAGAGCAGTGCGAAGAGGACGAGGTAGAGCATCGGATTCGATACCGTCAGCCCGCCCATATCCGTGAAGAGAATCGCCAGCGTGATCGCCGCGACGAACGCGCCCACGATGACCCACGGCTTGAACTTGCCCCAACGCGTCTTCGTCTTGTCAATCGTATTGCCGATAAAGGGATCAAGAAAGAGTTCACCGATGCGCAGTACAAGAATGATCGTCGTTACAATTCCGATCATATAGGCATCGTGCTCGTGATTGTCGGAGTGGAACAGATTGCTCGTGACAAAGATCATGAAGTATGTACCGAGCATAGCATAGAACACATCATGTCCGAAGGTGCCGCAGGAATACGCGATGCGCGGCCAGAACTTGCTCTTTTTGTCCGACATGGGAAGCCCTCCTCAGCCTTTGACCGTGCGGATGTAGGCAATGATGCCGTCCGCAATCTGCGCGAGCGGTGCGCGCCCCGCATTCACAACGAGATCATAGTGTGCACCGTCGCCCCACTTGCGCCCCGTATAGTAGTCATAGTAGCGCGCGCGTTTCTCGTCCTCGCGATCCATCTCCTTGAGCGTCTTGCCCTCGTAGACCGTACGTCCGCGCTCCTCACGGTAGTCGTCGTCCGCACAGACGAAGATGGAAAACACATCGTCGCGCTTCCGGAGCGCATAGTCCGCGCAGCGCCCGAGGAAGATGCACGGACCGTCATCAGCAAGTTTCCGCACAACGTTCGACTCCGCCATGAACATCCCCTGACTGGACTCGCCCATCGCCATGCCGAACGAGTGGAACGGAATGAAGCGCGAGGACAGCGGCTTCACCGTGTTCTCAAGCTCGAGCAGCTCCTTCTCATGCAGATCGTTGATGCCAAGCTTTGCCGCCGCGAGATGGACGATCTGGCGATCGTAGAGATGAACGCCCAGCTTCTCAGCGAGAATGTTCGCGAGTTCCCGACCACCGCAGCCGTACCGACGGCTGATTGTGAGGATAAATTTCTTCTCCTCCATGTAACTCCCTCCTTCATCGTGGGAAACGGATGAGTGTCTCCCGTAACCAACTCTTAAAAACGGTACAACTGGAAAAGAATCTTGAAAAGTAAACGTTTTCTTTCTTGTGTTTTATTATACGTCATCATTTTCCAAAAAGCAAACGTTTTCTTTCGAGTTTTCGATGATAATTTCATGAGTTTTTCAGTCAAAACAACTCATCAAAAAACTGCTGCACGAAGTCCAAAGACCGCGTACAGCAGCTTAGGGAAGCACTGATAAATTCAGCTACGCCAATCTGACGGACTTCATTTTATCAGCGATTCCTTAGGTAATTTACACTTAGCCAATCGCTGTCTCAAGTGCGATCTTGATCATGTCGCTGAACGTCGTCTGCCGCTCCTCTGCCGTGCACTTCTCGCCCGTGACGAGATGATCGCTGACGGTAAAGAGCGCGAGTGCCTGCCGTCCATACTTCGCCGCGAGCGTATAGAGCGCTGCCGCCTCCATCTCGACCGCGAGCACACCGTACTGACGCAGCTTCGCATTGTCGATCTCCTCATCATAGAACCGGTCGACGGAGATGACATTGCCGACGCGCACGGGGAGGTTCAGCTTCTTTGCATTCTCTACCGCAGCGGAGAGCAGCTCGTAGTCCGCGAGCGGCGCATAGTTGATCGAGTCGCCGAAGATGCTCCGAATCATGCCCGAGTCCGTCGTTGCGCCCTGCGCGATGAACACGTCGCGCAGCTTTACCTTCTCGTGCATACCGCCGCAAGTGCCGACGCGGATGAGCTTCTGCACGCCGTAGTAGTCCATCAGCTCATTCACATAGATGGAGATGGACGGCATGCCCATACCCGTGCCCTGCACGGAGACGGGAACCCCCTTGTATGAGCCCGTGTAGCCGAGGATATTGCGGATGGAGGTGTACTCCTTCGCCCCCTCAAGGAAATTCTCCGCAATAAACTTCGCGCGCAGGGGATCCCCCGGCAGCAAAATACGCTCGGCGATCTCGCCCTTTTCGGCGGCAATGTGCAGTGAACTCATAGTCTCTCTCCTCTTCTAGATATGATCTTCCCTTCCCATTTTAACCTGTCGGTGCACTCCCGACAAGTGGCAATTTTCCTCTATGCACTCTCTGCGTTAAAATCAAGCACCGCACCGAGCAATTCTTTTGCGTAGGGCACGTCGAGTTTCGACAGCTCGCTGACGGGCGAATCCGCAACGACGCTGCCGTCCTTGAGGAAGATGACGCGGCTGCAGAAGTAGGTAATCGAGGTGAGGTCATGCGTGATGAAAATATAGGTCAGACCGAGTTTTTCCTTGAGGTCGAGCAGGAGATCCATGATCTGTACCTGCGTATGCGCGTCGAGGGAAGACACCGCCTCGTCAAAGAGGATCAGCTCGCTCCGGCACGCAATCGCCCGCGCAATGCAGACGCGCTGCAGCTGCCCGCCCGAGAGCTCGTGCGGGAACCGCTTCGCAAAGCTCTCATCCAGTCCGACGAGCCTGAGAAGCCGCGCCGTCTCCTCGGCATAGTCGATCTTCTCTCCCGTCTTTCGCGCACCGACAGCGATGCCCTCACCGATGACCTGACGGATGGTGAAGCGTGGATTCGCACTCGTTGTATAGTCTTGAAAGACGATGGAGAGACGATTTCTGAGATGTTCGCGCCCCTTGCTGCCCGCATAGACATCCTCACCCTCAATGAGCACAACACCCGAATCCGGCTTCAACAGTCCCGCGAGCACACGCCCCGTCGTGGACTTGCCGCTGCCCGACTCGCCGAGGATGCCGAGGCATTCGCCCTCACGAACGACGAAACTGCTGTCATGGAGCAGTGTGATGTCCTGCCCCTCCTCATGCACGACAGCCCGCAGGTTCTTGACCTCAATGACGTTTTTTCCTTCACTCATGAGCGCACCTCCTTCGGGTCGAGCACGTCGCGGATGGCATCGCCGAGCAGGTTGAACGCCGTGACGACGGAGACAATGGCGATACCGGGCGCAAGCATCTGGATGGGGTTCGTTGTGAGGACGTTCTTCGCCTCGTTGAGCATCGCGCCCCATTCAGGAATCGGTGCCTGCACGCCGAGACCGAGGAAGGACATCGTCGAGATGTTGATGATCGCCCAGCCGATGTCAAGGCTCGCGAGGACGGCGAGATCCGCCGCTATCGAGGGCAGCAGATGGCGCATGAGGATGAAGCTGTTGCTCGTACCGACCACGCGGCTGAACGAGATAAAGTTTTTGTCGCGGTGCTGAATGACACCCGTACGGATCATGCGCGCATACCACGCCCACTTGATAAACACCTGCGCGAGGATGATGTTGCGGACATCCACGCCGAGGAGTGCGACAATGGCAAACACCATGATCTAACTCGGGAACGAGAGCATGACATCGACAATGCGCATGATGACCTCGTCCACCGCCCCGTGGAAGTAGCCGGCACACAGCCCCATAAACGCACCGAGACCAATCGTACCGAGCATCGTGAGCGCGGCAAGCCCGAGCGTCGGGCGGATGCCGTCGAGCATACGTGAGAGAATGCAGCGGCCGAGCTGATCCGTGCCGAGCGGATACTCCCAGCTAAAGCCGGCAAATTTGTTCGCGATGTTGTTCGCGTAGGGGTCGTGCGGGCTGATCCACGGCGCAAGGATGCCGAGGAGTACAATGATACCGAGGAAGATCGTCGTCCCCATCGCTGTGCGGTTGTGCAGAAATCTGTCGAGCACGTTACTCCCCCTCTCTCACACGCGGGTCGGCGAGTGTCTGCAAAATGTCGAAAATCAGATTGAACACGACAAACAGCACGCCGATGAACAGCACATACATCTGAATGACGGGATAGTCCCGATTGAAAATCGACTTGATGCAGAGCGTTCCGAGCCCCGGCCACGCAAAGACATTCTCGACGACGATCGTCCCTGCGATAAGCTGCGGGATACTCATGCCGATTGCGACAAAGCAAGTATGCAGCGAGTTCCGCAGGATGTGCTTCACGAGGATCACACGCTGACGAATGCCGCGCACGCGCGCGTATTTCACATAGTCCTGCTTCATATTTTCAAGCATATTGTTGCGGATCAGACGGATGTACGTCGAAATGTACGTCAGTGCCACGGTGAAGGCGGGCAGGATGAGCGAGTCAAAGCCCTTGTTCCCACTCGTTGGCAGGAGGTTCATCTCGATGGCGACCAACCACATGAGGAGAAGTCCGATCCAGTATGCGGGCATCGCCGTCGTCATAAAGACAAAGAGACGAACAGCCTTGTCGATCAGCGTGTTCTTGTAGACCGCACAGAGGAATCCGACGGGCAGCGAGATCAGGATGACGAGAACGAGCGATGCCCCCGCGAGCTCGAGCGTCGCCGGCAGACAGCGCAGCAGCTCGTCAGAGACGCTGCGCAGCGGGTTGACATAGCTGAAGCCGAAATCCCCGTGCAGCACATTCCACACCCATGTGAGATAGCGGATGAGATACGGCTTGTCCAGCCCCAGCTCCGCCCGTGTCTCGGCGATCATCTCGTCGCTGATGACGGGGATCTGCCGCACACGCAGTGCCACCTCGGCGGGATCGGAGGGGATGAGACTGATGAGCGCGAAGCAGACGAACGAAATCGCAATGAGCAGCGGGATCGTCAACAGAACGCGCCGAATGATATACTGTTTCATAGTCACACCATTTCTATTGCGCATAGAACGCAGGAAAAGGACTGCCGCGCTTGCCGCGACAGCCCTCCTCATCCAAAAATAATTACTTCCAACTCATGAGCCAGAAAGGCACCTCATACTGCGAGGATGTGAACTGAACGCCCTCAAGCCCCTCACGATAGATTGCCTTGTTGACCTCGTATGTGATGGGGATGTAGGCGGCCTGCTCCGCGAACTGCTTCAGCACATAGCTGTAGTGCTCCTGACGCGCGGCATCGGTCGTATCCTTGTTTGCCATGAGGATATTGCGGTCGATCTCCGCCTTCGTCGGAATGCCCTGCTGTGCAGCATAGTCACCGTAGACGGGCTCGGTCATGCCCGCGAGCGAGGACATTGGGTCGTACGGCATACCCCAGACGATGTTGAAGATGATGTCGAAGTTGCCCGTCTTCATGTTGTCACGGTAGGACTGCTCTTCCTGTCCTGCGATGTTGAGTTTGACACCGAACTTCGCATACTCTGCCTGCAGGTACTCCGAGATGGTCTTTTCCATGACCGAGTCGACGTTGTAGAGGAGGTTGAGACTGAGCTTCTGCCCGTTCTTCTCGCGCACGCCGTCCGCGCCCATCGTCCAGCCCGCCTGCTCGAGGAGCTGTCCGGCGGTATCGGCGTTGTACTTGTACTCCATCACGTCGATGTTCGCATACGGCACATTCTTTGCAAAGAGCGTCTCTGCCGGCGGCTCAAAGCCATAGAAGATATTGTTCGAAATGGACTGACGATCCGTCGCATAGTTGATCGCACGGCGGACATTCAGGTCGTTCAGGATGGGGTTCGTCGTGTTGAGCACGAGTTCTCGCGTCGAGGAGGGCGAGGAGAGTGCCGTCTTATACCCCTTCATATTCGAGAACTTCTTGACCGCATCGCCGTCGATCATATTCTTGCCGAAGATGAGGTCGATCTCCCCCTTTTCAAGCGCAAGCAGACGCGTCTGGTTGTCGGGGATGACCTTGACCGTGATCTTGCGGATCGCAGGCTTCTCACCCCAGTAGTCTTCGTTGCGCTCAAAGACCGCATACTCGTCCGTGACGTGCTCGACAAGCTTATACGGACCCGTGCCGATGTACTCCGTCACGCCGTCCTTCGTCAGGCCGTTCTTCATGACCTTCGGTGAGCACATCGCAAACGGACGCAGCACACCGAGCTCCGTCATCATCGCACCGCGCGGCTCCTTCAGCTTGATGACGAACGTATTGTTGTCGGGTACCTCGAAGTGATCGAGCACCTGCAGGAACGTCCACTTGTAACGCTCCTTGAAGCCGTTCAGCGCATTGAAGTTCGCGAGGATTGCCTGCGCGTCGCAGACCTCGCCGTCCGTGAATTTGACGCCCTCGCGGATCTTGAATGTATACGTCAGACCATCCGGGCTGATCTCCCAGCTCGTCGCAAGCGAAGGTGCATACGTGCCGTCCGGATTGATGGTGATGAGCGTATCGTAGAGCAGCTTCTGTGCGTACATCTCACCCGCGAACAGATGCGGGTTGAGATCACGCGTATCGCGGAAGTTGACATAGACGATCTCGTCCTTCGGACGCTCCGCCGTATTCGATCCTCCGCAGCCGCCGACAATCAACGATGCGCCGAGCGCAAGCGTCGCCGCCAAAACCTTCCAAGCACTTTTTTTCATAAAGCCTCCTTAAAATTTCCTTAAATCCATCCCATAGCCGGCGGCAGCGGACAATCCCCTCGCCCTGCTGCCGCCATCCACCCGTACATCTCTTATTCGGTCAAGCCCCTCCCCCCCAAAGAAACCTCCCATCAACATAAGTCGATTATGGTTTTCAATATCCATTGTATACAATTTCTGTAAAGCAACACAAAAAGCCCCTTCGACGAGTTTGCTGCGCCGAAGGGGCTTCTGGTGTTGTATTCGGTATTATATTCAGCGAATGTTCATCCGCTGCGCTTGCTCACGCAGACGCGCGATGCGCTCCTGCGTATCGGGATGGGTCGAGAACAGGCTCTTGCGTTCTCTCGTTGCGCTTACTTCAGCGCATAACCATTATGATACATCTTGTCCTGCTCTTTGCGTACTTGGTAGAGCTGGGTGGAGGTATCGAGATCGACCATGTCGAGGGTGAGGAGGGTACCCTTCTTGACGTCGCACTTCATGCGTGCGTTCTTGTTGACGAGTGCGTAGACAACGTATCCCTTTTCATAGGTCTCCTGCGCCGTCGCAATCGAGCCGTAGGTAGTGTAGCCGCCGATGCCGTCGATGGTCTCCCCTGCCTTCAGATCACGCTTGGCGACGGTGATGCACTCGCTAACGGGACCGTCAAGAGGGATGATGGTCGGCTCGCCGTCAATGACGATCTTCGCGACGGTGAGCGGGGTCTCGAGGTTGCAAAGATGGTACGGGCGGTAGAGTGTCCAGAGGGGGCCGGGGCCCATGCTGTGATAGCCCATCTGGTAGGCGATCTCCTCGTTCTGCGTGGTGACGGTGACAAAGACACCGGGCGCAATGCCGTTGACGTACTCGACAACATGGTGCTTTTCAAGAATGCCGCCGTCCTTCTTGAGTTTAAAGATCTCGTTGAGGTCGGCGCAGCGATCTTTCGGTGAGGCGGAGGGACCATGTCCGCCGATCACGTCGGGGATAAAGCCCGTCGCATTCGACATCGCGGTCATCTCGACCATGGTCTTGGTGCCGTCCTTGAACGAGGTAAGCATGCGCGGGCTCATCTTGCGGCGCGTCGCCTCTTCGAGTACGGTGTCGGGGTTGCAATCGTAGTCAAGCTTGTTGTTCTTGCCCTTGCCCATGACAACGACTTCCATGCCCATCGCGCGCGCAAAGGAGTAGAGCTCCATGACGGCACCCGGCTCATCGCCTGCCGAGCCCGTGTAGATAACGCCGTTTTTATCGCCGAGCTTCTTCAGATAACTGCCGATGACAACATCGGTCTCGACATCCATCATGACAACGTGCTTCTTGTTGTTCATCGCGTCGATCGCGATCTTGACACCGACCTCTGGCACGCCCGTCACGTCGATGGCGACTTCAACGAGATTCGCCTGCGAGATGAGGTCCGAGTTCTCCGTTGCGACGTATTTTCCCTGCTCCATGTAGCGGTTCGCTTCTTCGAGGGTCTTCGCAACAGCGATGTTCTCATCGCTGATGCCCGCGTAGTGAAAGGCGTTGATGACGTTTTCAAATTTGATATCCGAGACAATCGCGGGCATGATTCCCTTCATGAGCGCCATCTGCGTAACCATGCCGCGCCCCATCTGACCCGCGCCGACGATGCCCGCACGGATGATCTTGCCCTCTTCCTCGCGCTTTGCGAGTTTCTTGTCCATATTCAGCATGCGAAACTCCTTTCGCCCACCTGTCGGTGGAACAATACCTCTCTGCTCTGAGCTTAGTATAGCACCGCATTTCTATTCATACAATATCATCTTGGCTGAATTTGCGTAAACATTATAGCAAAAAAGAGGTATGTTTCCATCTGTAAAGAAACATACCTCTTCGTATTTAAATTTTAAGCGTCACGCAGATGTCTTACATCATGCCGCCCATACCGCCCATGCCCGGCGCACCTGCCGGCATCGGAGCCTCGGGCTCCGGCTTGTCTGTGACAAGCGTCTCGGTGGTGAGCACCATCGCCGCAATCGACGCTGCATTCTGCAGGGCAGAGCGCGTGACCTTCGCAGGGTCGACGATGCCCGCGCCGATCATGTCGACGTAGGTGTTCTCAAGCGCGTTGAAGCCAACGCCGTCGCCCGCCTTCTTCACGCTATCGACCACGACAGAGCCCTCAAGACCTGCGTTCTCCGCGATCTGGCGGACAGGAGCCTCGATTGCACGCTTCACGATCTCAACGCCGACCTTCACATCGCCCTCTGCCTTGATCTTGTCAAGCGCCGGGAGGATGTCGATGAACGTCGTGCCGCCGCCGGCAACGATGCCCTCTTCAACCGCTGCACGCGTTGCGTTGAGCGCATCCTCGACGCGGTACTTCTTGTCCTTCATCTCGACTTCCGTCGCTGCGCCGATCTCGACAACCGCCACACCGCCGGAGAGCTTTGCAAGGCGCTCCTGCAGCTTCTCGCGGTCGAAGTCGGACGTGGTGTCTGCGATCTGCTTCTTGAGCTGGTCGACACGCCCCGCAATCTGCGCCTTGTCGCCCGCACCGTCCACGATCGTTGTCTCTTCCTTCGTGGAACGCACCTGACGTGCACGGCCGAGATCGGCCAGCGTCACGCTGTCGAGCTTGCGGCCGATCTCCTCGCTGATGACCGTGCCGCCCGTGAGGATTGCGATGTCCTCGAGCATTGCCTTGCGGCGGTCGCCGAAGCCCGGAGCCTTCACGGCAAGGGCCTTGAACGTGCCGCGCAGCTTGTTGACAACGATGGTCGCAAGAGCCTCACCGTCAAGATCCTCGGCGATGATGACGATCTGCTTGCCCTGCTTTACAACCTGCTCAAGAACGGGCAGGATGTCCGCAACGGACGAGATCTTGCGATCCGTGATGAGCACATACGGATCGTCCATGACAGCTTCCATCTTCTCGGTGTCCGTCACCATGTACGGGGAGATGTAGCCGCGGTCGAACTGCATGCCCTCGACAACCGAGAGGTTCGTGTCCATGGACTTGGACTCCTCAACCGTGATGACGCCGTCCTTGCCGACCTTCTCCATCGCCTCTGCAATGAGATCGCCGACCTCGGTGTCGCCGGAGGAGATTGCCGCGACCTGCGCGATCTTCGCCTTCGTCTCGACCTTCTGTGCCTTGCTCTTGATCTCCTCGACGAGCGTCTTGACGGCCGTCTCGATGCCCTTCTTGACGATCATCGGGTTTGCGCCCGCAACAACGTTGCGCATCCCCTCCTGAATCATCGCCTGCGCGAGGAGTGTCGCCGTCGTCGTACCGTCGCCCGCGATGTCGTTCGTCTTCGTCGCGACTTCCTTCACGAGCTGTGCGCCCATATTCTCAAAGGGATCCTCGAGCTCGATGTCGCGTGCAATTGTCACGCCGTCGTTTGTGATCGTCGGAGCACCGTATTTCTTGTCCAGAACAACATTGCGTCCCTTGGGGCCGAGCGTAACCTTGACCGCGTTTGCCAGTGCATCCACACCGCGGCCGAGTGCGCGGCGTGCTTCTTCGTCAAACAGAATCTGCTTTGCCATTTATACTGCCTCCACTTATATATTACAGGATTGCCAGAATGTCGCTCTCACGAACGATGAGGTAGTCCTTGTCATCGACCTTGATCTCGGAACCCGAGTACTTCGAGAAGACAACGCCGTCGCCGACCTTGACCTCCATTGCAGCGCGCTCGCCGTTATCGAGCAGCTTGCCTGTGCCAACGGCAACGACCTTGCCCTTCTGCGGCTTTTCCTTCGCCGTGTCGGGGAGCACAATGCCGCTCGCCGTCGTGACATCGCTCTCCGCGACTTCAATGACAACACGTTCGCCCAGTGGCTTAATCATGGTATCTGCCTCCTAGTTTCATACAAATCTTTTATTGTGTTAGCACTCTCATTTGCCGAGTGCTAACTTACGATGTATATAGTAATCGTTTTAAGTCAAAAAGTCAATAGGTATTTTGTAAAAAAGTCAAAAAAACAACAAATCGCCGCGTGCCTTGCCAACCGTGCCGATCTCATCCTGACGTTTCGATGGCTCTGCAGGGATCTCCCGCCGCGCCGGTGCTCAGCTGCCCGATGGCTCTCCCGAATTGATCGGTGCTTCTTTACATCTGCTTCACAGGGACGGGGCCGCGTGAGAGTGCAATCGCGCCCGTCCGTGCGATCTCAATGATCCCATAGTCGGACAGGAGTTCCGAGAGCGCGTCGATCTTCTTCGCATCACCCGTCAGTTCGATGACAACGTTCTCCACGCCGACATCCACGATGCGCGCGCGGAAGATGTTCACCACATCGATGATCTCCGCGCGGTTCTCCTTCGTCGCACGTACCTTGATGAGCACCAGCTCACGCGTGATGGATTCAAACTGTGTAAGATTGACGATCTTCACCACATCGATGAGCTTCGAGAGCTGCGTCACGACCTGTCGCAGCTCATTCTCCGAGGCGACTGAGACGACGATGTTGATGCGTGTGACATCCTGCTCCTCCGTATAGCCGGCGGAGATGCTTTCGATGTTGAACGCGCGGCGGCTGATGAGCCCCGCAATATGTGTGAGAACGCCGGGCTTGTTGTCGACGAGCACGGCGAGCAAATATTTATCCATCTTATCTCCCTCCGAGCACCATCTGATCGAGCCGCTTGCCGCCCGGCACCATCGGCACAACATCGGCCTCCTCGGGCACGATCACATCGATCAGTCGTGCCCCCTTCGCATGAAGAACCTGCGGCAGTATCTCCGCCAACGCCTCCCGTGTCTCGATACGGCAGCCCGCAACGCCCATTGCCTCGGCGAGCTTTACGAAATCGGTCTTCCCCTTGAGCTCCGAGGCAGAGTAACGACGGCTGTAGAAGAGCCGCTGCCACTGCCCGACCATGCCGAGGATGGCGTTGTGGACAATGACGATCTTCACGTCAATGTCGTTGTCTGCCATCGTCGCCAGCTCCTGACAGTTCATCATGATGCTGCCGTCGCCCGTGATGAGGACGACCTCCTTGTCGGGATGCGCCAGTTTCGCCCCAATCGCAGCCGGCAGACCGTAGCCCATCGTGCCGAGACCGCCCGAGGTGAGAAAGTGGCGCGGCTCCGTGCAGCCGAAGAACTGCGCTGCCCACATCTGATGCTGCCCCACATCCGTAACGCAGATCGCATCCTTTGGAACGAGCTCACGCACACGACGGATGAGCTCCTCGGGGCGGATGTCCTCCGATGCCTTCCAACCGAGCGGATGGGCACGCTCCATCGAGAACACCTCACCGCGCCACGGGCGAAAGCGTGCGGTAAGATCCTCTGCACTGCTGTTCTTCACCACATCGAGGAAGGCGGGCAGCGTCTGTCGCAGGTCACCGATGACGGGGATGTCTGCACGCACGTTCTTATTGAACTCTGCGGGATCAATGTCAAAGTGTACAATCCGCGCCTTCGGCGCAAATGCCGCTGTATTTCCTGTTACGCGGTCACTGAACCGCGTGCCGACGGCGATCAGAAGATCGCACTCCTGAATTGCCATATTCGAGGCGTAGGCGCCGTGCATGCCCGCCATACCCGTATACCCATCGGCACCTGCGGGAACGCCGCCGATGCCCATAAGGGTCGCCACGGAGGGCATTCCCGTGCGTTCAAGGAGCTCGCGCACATACGCCGCCGTATCCGAGAGCACAACGCCGCCGCCGACGAACAGCAGGGGGCGCTGCGCGGCGAAGAGAGCCTCCGCCGCCGCCCACACGGCAGGCACCTCATAGGGGACATCGCCCGTATATCCGTGCAGCTCCACCGTCTCCGGATAACAGTATTCGATCTGTGCGTCGAATACATCCTTTGCCACGTCGATGGCCACAACACCGGGACGTCCCGTCCGCGCGATATAGAACGCTTCCTTTACAACACGCGGAATATCGTTGACGTTCTTGACGAGATAGTTGTGCTTTGTGATCGGGGTCGTGATGCCGACAATATCCGCCTCCTGGAACGAATCCTTGCCGATATACGGATTGGCCACCTGTCCCGTGATGCAGACCATCGGAACGGAGTCCATGTGCGCCGTCGCGATGCCCGTCACGAGATTCGTCGCTCCGGGACCCGAGGTCGCAAAGGCGACGCCGACCTTGCCCGAGGCTCTGGCATACCCGTCCGCCGCATGCGCCGCGCCCTGCTCATGGCGCGTGAGGATGTGCGGAAATTTCATCTTGTATACTTCATCGTAGAGTGTGAGGACGGCTCCCCCCGGATAGCCGAAGACGACCTCAACTCCCTCGGCCTTCAAGCTCTCCAAGAGAGCGCGTGCACCATTCATCAGCAATAGAACCCCTCCTAAAACAACAAAAGTACCGACCATGCAGCCCGCATATGGGGGCTCATGTCGGCACTTTCGATGGAATCCCCAATCATACAATTCCATTATAGGGCTTTCCTGTATTTTTTACAAGCACATTGCCCCACGCCCTATGACATCCATCACAGATGCTCGCTCGCCAGAACAAACGCATAGACCCGCCGTGCTCCCGCACGCTTTAAGACACGGGCACACTCCGTGAGCGTTGCTCCTGTCGTCATGATGTCGTCGACGAGGAGAACATCCACCCCTGCGACATCCGCCCCCTCTGTCACGGCAAAGGCGCCGCGCAGCTCCCGCCGGCGTTCCGCACGCGTATGATCGTAGAGCGGTGCCGTCGCGCGCGTGCGGATGAGCAGTGCAGTGAGCGCAATATCATGTGCGTGGAGCCACGGTGCAAAGATCTCCTCCGCTTGGTTGAACCCGCGCGTCCGCGCACGCTCTGCCGCAAGGGGAACGGGAACGGCGGCAATGGGATGCGGCAACTGTGCGAGAATCCCATCTCCCGCCTGCAAGACTGCATGCAGCGGGGGAAGTGCAGACTTCCTCTTTTGATATTTCAGTGCGCGCAGGAGGTCACGCACCGCCTCACGATAATGCGCGAATGCCCAGATGCCGTCGAGAACATCTGCGGCCTCCGTCGGACGTACGAGGGCGTGTACATGAACGAGGCGGCGCATACAGGGCGCACAGAAATCCCCGCGGCGCTCGACGTAGGCGCGACAGTTTGGGCAGCGCGGCGGAAACAGAAAGTTTAGAAACATTGAGAACAACGGCATTTCTCCAAGCATTCAACAAAAAGCTATTGCACAACCATGTTATTTATGATATGATAAACACAAGAAAAGAGATATCTCTCCGAGTAACATCTATGGCAATGGAAAGGAGAATGTCTATTGACACATTTCGCACAGCGCAGTGACCATGCCCCCTGATGGGAATGCATCTTTGAAGAAGAGCGGAGACAGCGCAGACTGCTGATCTCATATGGCATTGCATCGGCAAGGAATGGCTCTGGCGCCGTCATCCCCGAACGGTCGGGGCGTGACAGTTTCTCTGTACGATTCGTTTTTCGAAAACCTAGCGCGCAAATTGGATGATATTGAGATCTCCAAAACGGTTTCAGCTGAACGTACAATACAAGGTCATGCGGACACACATGGTGTCCGTACGGCATCCAACAACTGAATAAGGACGTGTTTCACTTTTATGGCAATCGCTATGTGAACCGGCAGCCTGCTCGAAAGAGAGCGGTTGCCGGTTTTTGATTTGCCGGCGAGCACACCGCACCGTATTTCACACAAGGCGAACATCTCCGCCGCTTGCCTTGCGCAGGCGGTTCATAATCGCAGTCCCCAGCCCGACCGTGGCCGTTCCTTCAGCAATGAGGGAGGTCACAGGCATATCGTCAAAATGGCGGAGGGCATCGTAGAGACAGGATGCAAATGCGCTGTGATTGCCGCGTGCGCCGCAGTTGTAGGTATGCGCTGCGGGAACGATGTCGTGCAGTACCGTAAGGGTCTCATTGCTCGCGATCACGGCAGGCCGCTCCCCTGCCGCCGTGCGGCGCAGGATCTCCTCCCGCAGTGCCGCAGCGACATCTGTCCCCGTCCCCACATAGACGGTGAGCGGGGCGCGCGGTGCATAGTGCGTGTACTTCATCCCGGGTGCACGCGGTGCTTCGTCCGCTGCCATGAGCGCAGCGTCCATCCGCACCTCGATGTGCGGCAGCTCCGCCGCAATCATCTCGCGTGTAACGGCACCGGGGCGAAGGATGGTAACGATGTCCCCCTCCGTGCAGTCGACAATGGCAGACTCCACCCCCAAACGGCAGCTCCCACCGTCGAGGATGAGCGGAATACGCCCCGCCATATCCGCATAGACCATCGCTGCCGAAGTCGGGCTCGGCCGCCCCGATGTATTCGCAGACGGTGCGGCGATCGGCACACCCGCCGCACGGATCAGCTTACGCGCGACATCGTGGTCGGGGCAGCGGACGCCGACGGTCGCAAGTCCGCCCGTGACGATGTCGGGGATGTGTGCGGCTTTCGGCAGGATGACGGTGAGGGGGCCGGGGGCAAACGCTGTCAGCAGATGCGCGGCAGTTGGCGGCACTTCGCGTGCAATCTCGTACGCCATCGAAAGATCTGCGATATGGAGGATGAGCGGATTGTCGGAGGGGCGTCCCTTCGCCGCGTAGATGCGCGCGCACGCCGCCGCATCCAGCCCGTTTGCACTGAGCCCGTAGACCGTCTCCGTTGGAAACGCGACAAGCGCACCACTGCGGATCATTGCGGCGGCACGCGCAAAGTCTGCGGACGATGTCGGGCGAAGGATCTCCGTGTTCATGCTGTCCCTCCTCTGATGAAAAATTTATGTTCTGCGAAGCATGGGTAAATCCCAGGTTACACCGTATACCCCACCACAACGCGCTCAATCCCGCCGAGATCCTTCAGTGTCTCCGTCCGCACAATACGCGGATGTGTCATAGCGAGTGCCGCAACCGCACGTGCCTCATCGATGCCGACCTCAACCGCGATTGCACCGCCATCTTTCAAGAGAGCGGGAGCCTCCGACATCAGACGGCGATAGATGTTCAGCCCGTCCGCACCGCCGTCGAGCGCGAGGTGCGGCTCATAGGCGCGAACTTCGGGCATCAGCGTCGCAATATCCGCCGTGGGAATGTACGGCGGATTCGATAGGATCATATCGTACCTGCGCCCCGCAAGCGGCGCGAGCAGATCCCCGACATGAACCTCAACGCGCTCCGTCAGGTCCAGCATCTCTGCGTTGTCACGCGCAACTGCTGCGGCGGCGGATGAGATATCCACGGCATCCGCACGCGTTCCCTCCGTATAGCGAAGCGTCGAGAGTGCAATCGCCCCCGTTCCCGTCCCGACATCGGCAATGGTGCACGCCGTCTCCCCCGCTTCCCTCCGGGCACGCAGGAAATCCACGGCGCACTGCACAAGAATCTCCGTATCGGGACGCGGAATCAGTGTATCGCGCGTCACACGAAAGCCGAGGCCCATAAACTCGCGCCGCCCGAGCACGTACGCAAGCGGCACATGCGCCGCCCGCTCCTTCACGTGGGAACGAAACTGCGCAAGCTCCTCCGGCTCAAGCGGTTCATCAAAATGCACATAGAGATACATCCGATCCCTGCCGAGCACGGCAGCAAGCAGTACCTCTGCGTCAAGACGCGGACTCTCGATCCCATGCAGCTGAAAAAAATCCGCCGTCCATGCGAGAATATCCGCGATCGTCCACACGCGTTCTGCCATCAGTTCACCTGTTTCAGACGTTCCGCCTGATCCGCCGTGATAAGCCCTGCGAGAATCTCGTCGAGTTCCCCATCGAGCACTGCGTCGATCTTGTAGAGGGTCAGCCCGATGCGGTGATCGGTGACGCGCCCCTGCGGAAAATTATAGGTGCGTATGCGCTCACTGCGGTCGCCCGAGCCGACCTGACTGCGGCGGTCGGCAGCGACGGCATCCGCCTGCTCCTGCTGTGCGCGGTCGTAGAGCCGCGCACGCAGCACCTTCATCGCCTTCTCACGGTTCTTGAGCTGCGACTTCTCGTCCTGGCACTGCACGACGATGCCCGTCGGGATGTGTGTGATGCGGATCGCGGTCTCCGTACGGTTGACGTACTGACCGCCCGCCCCCGAGGCGCAGTAGGTATCGATGCGCAGATCGTTCGGATCGACGGTGACCTCAACCTCCTCCGCCTCGGGCAGGACGGCGACCGTAACCGCCGAGGTATGGATGCGCCCGCCCGACTCCGTGACAGGGATGCGCTGCACGCGGTGCGTGCCGCTCTCGTATTTCAGACGACTGTACGCGCCCGCGCCGCTCACAAGGAACGATATTTCCTTAAAGCCGCCGATTTCTGTTGGGTTGCTGCTCAGGATCTCCGTCCGCCAGCCCTGCCGCTCGGCGTAGCGCGCATACATGCGGAAGAGACTGGCGGCAAAGAGCGCTGCCTCCTCCCCGCCCACACCGCCGCGGATCTCGACAATGACGTTCTTGTCATCGTTCGGGTCGCGTGGCAGGAGGAGAATCGGCAGCTGATCGGCGAGCGCATCACGGCGTGCCTCCGCCTCTGCAATCTCCTCGTTGAGCATCTCCTTCATCTCGGCATCCGCCTCGGCGAGCATTTCCTTGTCCTCGTCGATGGTCGCGAGTGCCTGTTGGTAGGAATGATATGCCTCGACAATCGGCGTGAGTGCCGCATGCTCGCGCGTGTACCGCTGCCATTTTTCCATATCCGCCATCACGTCGGGATCGCTGAGGAGTGCCTCCAGTTCGCGGTATTTCTCCGCAACGGCATTGAGTTTGCTTAACACGTTGCCTCCTTTCGATAGTTCCCGCTCCCTGCGGGAATATCCTCCTCCGGCAGTACCGCCTTGAGGCTTTCGATGGCGACCTCCACCATCTCGCCCTCGGGCGGGCGCGTTGTGAGGTACTGCAGCCACAGGCCCGGAGTAATCATGATGCGCACGATGCGGTTCTCGCTGCGCCCCGCAAAGCGGATGATCTCGTACGAGACGCCCGCGACCACGGGCAGGACAGCGAGACGGCTCAGAATCCGCAGCCAGAGGTCGGGCCAGCCGAAGAAGACGTGAAAGACGATGGCGACGACCATGACAATCAGCAGGAAGTTCGTTCCGCAGCGCGGATGCAGACGCGGAAACTTCTGTACGTTCTCCACGGTCAGTGCCTCTCCCGCCTCATAGCAGTGGATGGTCTTGTGCTCCGCACCGTGGTACTGGAACACGCGGCGAATCCCGCCCATAAACGAGATCCCCCAGATATAGAGGAGGAATACGGCGAGCCGAATGCCGCCCTCGATCAAGTTGAACACAACGGGATCGTCTGTATACGCCGCCGCGAGATGCGCCGCCCCCGTCGGGATGACGATGAAGAGCACGCTCGCAAGCACGAGTGCGAAGAGGATCGTCATCGCGATCTCCTTCTTCGTCATCTGCTCGTCCTCCTCGCCCGCCGCCTGTGCGGAGAACGAGAGCGCGCGCATCCCGATGACGAGGGATTCCACCATGATGACAGAGCCGCGAATCAGCGGCAGATTGAGGACTGGATAGCGGTCACGGATCGACGTGACGGGATGCGTCTCCACTTCGATTTCCCCGTTTGGAAGGCGTACGGCGGTCGCGGTCTTATTCGCGTCGCGCATCATGACCCCCTCGATGACCGCCTGCCCGCCGACCGCAAGGTCGGTAATTTTCTTTGGCATAGGATTTCCTTTGCTCTATAATACTGTTGCGAAAAATGAATCTGTCATGCGGATGCGTGATGCCCCTAAGCAAACCCTAGTGAAGTAAGCGGAAGAGAGGGCACGTTCTGCCCCCTGCGGATTTTATTCGTTCAAGCGAAGCGCGTTTGGAATCCGCAGGTATTTCGGCAGATAAGTGCCCGACCGCTTGCGCAACGAGGGTTCTGCGTGGGGCGACACACCTGAAATTTTCCATGGCATTTTTCGTAGAAAAAAAGAGACCATTGCACGATCTCTCGTACAACAGCCTCTCCCTGTTTTCGTGCGGCGAAGAGGCAAGGTACCATGCACCTCACCCACGCTGCTATTTCCGTGCGTAGCGCTTCTGGAACTTCTCGATGCGTCCGCCCGCCTGAACGTCGCGCTGACGCCCCGTGAAGAACGGATGGCACTTCGAGCATACGTCGATGCGCAGATCCTGCTTCGTCGAGCCCGTCGTGAACGTGTTGCCGCAGCCGCACGTCACCGTCGCCTCGAAGAACTCGGGATGAATGCCCTCTTTCATTTTGATACACCTCGTTTCTTTTGCCGGATACAAGCGTACTTGTGCACGCTTGGTTGAACTCGGCTGTCTCGCCGAGAACGAGTTAGGTCAACAAACGCCCTGCGTTCATTACCGCGCAAGTATAGCATAAATCTGCGCAGGGTGCAAGTGTTACTCCAATTTGCTGTGGATGATGCGTGCCAGACGCGTACCGAAGAAGAAGTTCCAGATCCACTTGACGGAGACCGTAAAGTCCGCATACTTGCCCGCAAGGCGTACGAGATGGACGAGCATCCACGCAAACCATGCGAAGAATCCGCTCATCTTGAGGTTAAAGCCAAGCCCCGGAATGGGGCCGTTCATGACGGCCTCGCCCTTGCCGATGGTCGCCATCGCGCCGAGATCATGGTAGACGAATTTTTCGAGCTGATCTGGCGTCTTGCCCGCGATCAGCGCCATGATGTTCTTCTTGACCTGCATTGCCTCCTGCGTTGCCACAGGTGCAACCGTCGGGAGCGGGCGCTGCAGATCGCCGTGCTGGAAATTCGCGCAGTCGCCGATGGCAAAGACGCGGTCACTGCCCTTCACGAGCAGATTCTCCTCCACGATGACGCGCCCCGCTCGGTCGACCTCGCTGCCGCAGTTCTTGATGAAGTCCTGTGCACGCACACCCGCCGCCCAGATCACGGTCTTGGTTGGGATGACCTCTCCACTGTTGAGTTTCAGATCGTTGCCGTCATACTCCGTGACCGCCGTATTGAGACGCACATCCACGCCTTTCTTGCGCAGCACATCGATCGTATGCTGCTGCAGATCGGGCGGAACCATCGGCAGCACGGAGCCCATCGCCTCAAGCAGCGTGACACTGACCTCGCTGAAGTCGATCGTGTGGAACTCCTTCTTGAACACCCCGATGAGTTCCATGAGCGCGCCCGCCATCTCGATGCCTGTTGCACCGCCGCCGACAATGACGAAGTTGAGGTGACGCTGACGCGCCTCACGCTCCTCGGGCGCAGTCTTGCGTGCAGCGCGCTCGAACTCATGGATGATATGCCCGCGCAGGGCAATCGCCTCCTGCAGCGTCTTCATTGCATACGAGTTGCGCTCCACGCTCTGATTGCCAAAGAAATTTGTCGTTGCTCCCGCCGCAAGCACGAGATAGTCATACGAAATCTCACCGTGCTTTGTAATGACCACACGGCGATCCTGATCGACCCCCGTAACTTTGGACATGTAGAAATTCACATTCTGATTGTTCTTGAAGAATTGGCGCGTGGGATAGGCAATCTCCGAAGCGGAAAGCACCGCCGTACTCACCTGGTAGAGCAGCGGCTGAAAGAGATGATAGTTATGCCGATCCACCAGTGTAACACGCACATTCTCGTGGGCGAGTTCCTTTGCGAGACGCACGCCGCCGAATCCGGCACCGACGATGACAACATGCTTCTGATCTGCCATAATGACCCCACTCCTTGTTGTATAGTGAAAAAAATCACATAGTTTGTTAATTTCCTCCCGTGAGAAAATTGTCGTCTGAGGAATTCCCCCCATGTGGTACATAATACCACGTTTCACAGGAAATTCAACAGGATATTTCCTATGATCCCCTTAGGAAATACTATAAGCAGAACGGCGCATCCGCTCCTCGATGATGCGCAGGCGGATCATGAGCATGACGGCACCGACAATGATCCCCCCGTTCAGCCCCGCCCAGTAGCCGTAGGGGCCGAGTTCCGTCCACCCCGCGAGCACATAGCCGCTCGGCAAACCGATGCCCCAAAACGAGAGCACGGCGAGCCAGAACGTAACTGTGACATCCTTGTAGCCGCGCAGTGCGCCCTGCAGCGGTGCATTCACACAGTCGCAGAACTGCATGACAAGCGCGTAGAGCAGGAAAACGCGCAGGAGTTCCTGCACCTCCGTATTTGTCGTATAGAGCGCGGCAACGAAGTCCCGCATGGCCGCAAGGACAAGCGCGATCGCACCGACAAAGACGAGGGTCAGCACGCGGCTGAGGCGAATATAGGCACGCGCCCCGTTCTCGCGCCCGCCGCCGACCTCGAAGCCGACCAATATGGTAATCGCCATCGAGACGGAGAGCGGCAGCATATAGACAATGGTGGTGAAGTTCATCGCAGCCTGATGCGCAGCGAGTACCGTCGTACCGTACGCCGCCATCAACAGGCCGACTGCACCGAAGATGCTCTGCTCACAAAAGATGGTCAGCCCGATCGGAATGCAGATCGCGAGCAGTGCCCACCAGTCACCGAGAATCGGCTTCGGCAAATGTACAAGTACATGGTAGCGCGCAAACTGCTTGATTGTGAGCACGGCAATGACATTCAACACGAGGAATATGCCGTAGCTCAGTGCTGCGCCAAGCCCCGCCCCCGCCCCGCCGAACGCAGGCACGCCGAACACCCCGTACATGAAGATGTAGTTGAGCACGATGTTGATCGGGATCGTTGCAATCGTGATATACATGGTGAGGTTCGTCCGCCCGTGCGCATCAATGAGATTGCGCAGCACAACGGCAGGTGCAACCGGAATCAGACCGCATGAGATATAGGAGAGATACTCCATCGTGATGTCCTCGACCACGGGTTCGAGCGCAAGTGCATGAACAAATGCCGGAATGGTCAGAATGCCAAGCGCGAGGATGAGCACAGCAAGAAGCGTCGCCCAGTAAAAACTTTGCTGAACGACGCTTCGGATCGCGCGTGTTCGCCGTGCACCGTAGTGTTGTGCGATCACGGGGGTCAGCCCCGAGATAAGCCCGATAAAAGCACCGAATACGGGGAAGAAGATGCTTGCGCCAACGGCAATGCCCGCGAGATCCTCCTTGCTGATATGCCCCGCCATGACCGTATTGAAGAACCCCGGTGCCATCAGCGAAATCTGTGTGACAAGGATCGGGAGGAGCACGGTGAAGAACTGCCGCGTACGTGCCGGATAGCCATGAACCTCCTGCAAACTCCCACCTCCCCCAACGATCAGCCAAAGTAATCCGCAATACCGTCCGCAATGCCCTGTGCAATCTTCCGAATGCCCGACTCACTATTCATCATCTTCTCTTCATCCGGATTCGAGATGAAGGAGATCTCCACGAGGATCGCAGGCATATCTGTATGCTTCACCACGTAGAAATTGCTCGTCTGTGTGCCGCGGTCGAGTGTTCCGATGGCATCGATGAGCGCCGTGCGGACACTGTCTGCGAGGCGTTTGGACCGCTCCGTCCCCTTCGTATAGTAATACGTCGTCGTGCCCTTCACCTCACGGTTCGTAAACGCATCCGCATGAATCGACAGGAAGATATCCGCATGCGCACGGTTCGCGACCTCACAGCGTGCCTCAAGTTCCTCAACCGAGGTGGCGCTTGCCCCCTTCGACGAGACCTCCGTGTCCCCCGTGCGCGTAAGGACGACCCGTGCCCCCTCCGCTTCGAGGAGACGCTTGAGCTCGCGGCTGACGCGCAGGGTCACGGATTTCTCCATAATGCCCGTCGGTCCGATCGCACCCGAGTCACTGCCGCCATGGCCGGGATCAATGGCGATGATCCGTCCCCGCATCCCCGTGATCGCGTCGATGTCGCGATGGATCCGATCCGTATCGCTGGCATCGCCCGTATCCGCATCAGGCTCCGCCGGCTGTACGGGAACGGGCCTCTTCGGGGCAGACTTTGTCCCGGGAGCGGCACCAAAGTCCATCACGATGCGTGGCTTCTCCCCCTCGATGGAGAAGGCCTTCCATCCGCCCTTTCCCACGGTTGTCTCCACAACGATGCGCACGGTGGCTGCGTCGAACTGTGCGGCACGCACAGAGGAGACAAGCGGCGAATCCACGGAGGTATTCTTCTTTGCCTCCGGTGCGATCCACGCATTCTGTACGTCCAGAACGACGCGCGTTGGATTCGACAGAACGGTATATTTATAGGAAACAGGTCGATCGGAATCCACAACAATGCGGACATTCCCATCCGTTTTTCCAATGCGAATCCCCGTAATCTTTGCCATATCCTTGGCGCGGTCACTGAATGCCGCCGATGCAGGAGCAGCGATTCCAAGGATGCCGATGATGAGTGCGATGAGCAGTAAAAATGTACGGCGCAAAATCTACCCTCCCCATAGGATGAACGGATAAAAACCTGCGAAGGATGCTTTTCAGCAGCTCCGCAGGCTCTCTCCATCCGATATGCCGGTTCCCAATTCCCTATTGCTGTGGTTCCGTGTTCTCTGCCGGCTCTGTCCCCGGAGCCGGCGCATTTGCCGCTGCACTGCGGGCCTTTGCCGCACGGCGCGGCACACCCTCATAGATGATCTGCGTGATCTCGGCTGCACGGCCCGGTTCAAACGCAGTCATGACTTTCGCGGCATTGCTCTCATCCATGCGCTGGAGGATTGCAATGCAGAGGTCGATATCGAGTGTCTCCATGACCTTCGCCGCATCCGCCGGCTTCATATCATTGTAGAGGCGCGCGAGCTTTGTAACGCGCTTCTTCTCCGCCGTTTCGCGCTCCTTTTGCTGCTTCTCGATCTCCTCTTTCGTGATCTTCACCGTCTCAGGAGCCTTCTTTGGCGCAGCGGCAGATGCAGCCGCTCCCGTGGATGCAGTTGCGTTCGTAGTGGACGAGGAGGCGTGTTCCTCTCCCGCCGGAGGCGGTACAAAATACTCGCCGATGACGGGGAGTTCGTGCAGTCCATACTCCTCATTGAGCGACTGTGTATCAAAGAGGCGAAGATAGACGCCAAGCGCAAAACCTCCCGCGATCAGTACGAGGAGCAAGATCAGTATGAATAGGATCTTCAATTTCTTCCGCATGGAATTCCCTTCCCTCTTTTTCTTCCCCAGTAATCATTCGACCGCCGTATGCTCAGCGGTAAATGTCGAGCACGCTCGTCACGTAGTTCTGCGTCTCCGCATAGGGCGGAACCCCGCCATACGCTTTGACTGCATTCGGCCCGGCATTGTAAGCGGCAACGGCTTTCTTCACATCGCCGTCAAACGTATCCAACATCTCACGCAGATACTTTGCACCGCCCTCGACATTGCTCTTCATATCATAGGGATTGATGCCAAGCCCTGCGGCCGTATCCGGCATCAGCTGCATCACGCCGACGGCACCCGCAGGCGAGACGGCATTCTGGTCTCCGCCGGACTCCACCTCTGCGACTGCGGAGACAAGCTTGGGATCTACCGCATATTTCTGAGCTGCGGAGTGAATCACACGTGCCAGCTCCGGATTTGCGAAACGCTCCTGTGCCGCTGCTGTCGTATGCTCGGCAGCAGATGTCTCCCGCACGCGCTGTGCTGCATGTGCCTTGGAGGCTGCGGACGTGACATTCTTGTCAATCTCCTGCTGCAGCTTCGAAGCAAAATCCATGCCTGGCAGCTGCTGATTCTGAAGAGAGAACTGTCCCTCGATCTCCGCGATGCGCGCCTGTATCTGCTTGACGCCTGAAAGATCCATCATACCGCTTCCTCCAATTCCCTATTTCGCATGGTCAGCTGCAGGCCAATCTCGTCGAGCATCTTCTGCTCCTCCTGCAGGACCTCCGCCTTGTATTCCGCAAGGCGTTTCTCCCTTAGTTTTTCAATACTCTTCAGGGCACTCATCTGCTCCATCAGCACCTTAAGGCGCTTCTGCCGCTCGGCATTCGCCACGAGGATCACCTGCTGCTGATCCTCGATCTGCTGACGCTTCCAGCCAAAGAACTGATTGAAGCTCATCAGCGTCCCGATCTTGATGCGTGTGCCCTCTTTCGAGAGATTCTCGTAGTCCAGCTGCCCCCTGTGCATTTCCTCAAGCAGCTGACGTTGATACGTACGCGCCTCTTCAAGGCGGCGCACCGCTTCGGCAAAGGCAACCTCCGCCTCCTCCTTTTTCATGCGCGTCACCTTGAGCAGGGTCTCAAGCTGAAATTTGAATTTTTTCATGATGCTGCCTCAGCAGCTGCCTGTTCAACAGGCGGCGCAGCGGGCTCTGCCGTCTTGCCGACAGCGGAGAGCAGGCGCTTCTCGGTCTCCTCATACGAGGTCACTTCGTAAATGTCCTGCCGGAGGAATTCATTGATCCCTTCGATCTTTTGAATCGCGGCATCAATCTTCGGGCTTGACCCCTTGACATACGCCCCGATGTGGATGAGATCCTCGGCTTCCGCATAGACCGCCATCAGCTGGCGCATCTCCTGCGCCGCTTCGAGGTGGCTTTTGTCCACGACCTCGTACATGACACGGCTGACGCTGCCAAGCACGTCGATCGCGGGAAAGTGGTTCTGTGCCGCAATCCGCCGCGAAAGTACGATATGACCGTCGAGAATGGAGCGCACGGCATCCGCAATCGGCTCATTCATATCATCACCATCCACAAGAACGGTGTAGATGCCCGTGATCGACCCCTTTTCGCTCGTTCCTGCGCGCTCAAGAAGCCGCGGCAGCATGGCAAAGACGGACGGCGTATAGCCGCGTGTTGCGGGCGGCTCACCGATGGTAAGACCGACCTCACGCTGTGCCATCGCAAAGCGCGTGACGGAGTCCATCATGAGGACGACCTTGTGTCCCTGATCACGGAAATACTCGGCAATCGCCGTGCCCGTCATCGCGCCCTTAATACGGACAAGCGCGGGCTGATCCGAGGTCGCAACAACCACCACGGAGCGCTTGAGCCCCTCCTCACCGAGGTCGCGCTCGATAAAGTCGCGCACCTCGCGGCCACGCTCCCCTACGAGCGTGATCACGCTGATGTCCGCCTCGGTGTTGCGCGCCACCATGGAGAGGAGTGTCGACTTGCCGACACCGGACCCCGCCATGATGCCGATGCGCTGGCCGTCGCCGAGCGTGATCAGCCCGTCGATGGCGCGAACGCCGACATAGAGGTTGTCATGGATGCGCGGGCGCGTGAGCGGCGGAGGAGGCGGTGCCTGCAGCGGATACTCGTCCTTTGCAAGAATCGGCCCCTTGCCGTCGATCGGGTTGCCGAGCCCGTCGAGAACGCGGCCAAGCAGTTCGGGCCCCACCTTTACGCGCAGTCGCCGCCCCGTCGCGATCACCTCGCAGCCGGGACCGATGCCCTGCATCTCACCGACAGGCATGAGGAGCACGCTTCCTTCGCGGAAGCCCACCACCTCCGCCGGAATCGGCGGCATCCCTGCGAAATGCGAACTCACATAGCAGAGCTCACCAACCGTAACCGTCGGCCCTTGAGACTCGATGACAAGCCCGATGATCTGCGTCACCTTGCCCGTCAGCTTCATCGGAGAGGATGTGCGCAGGGCATCCTGAAATTTATGGATATCTATGGAAAATGGGGGATTTCCCCCCGTTTCACTCATATTCATAGCATTACTTCCCGCACAGCCTTTTTCATCTGTTCGATCTGCGTCTGAAGACGTGCATCCACACTTCCGTTCGGGGTCTCCACGAGGCAGTCGCCGGGCTTCAACCCCTCATCGGAGGTGATCGTAAGATTCGTATCTCCTGCCGTCAAGATGCTGCGCAGTTCATCGCGTGCCATCAGCACAAAGTCGTAGCTGTCCGGCGGTACGTGGACGACGATCTCCTTCTGATCTTTGACACGCAGGATGGCATCGCGTACAACGGGCAGCACCATCTGCGGCACGTCGATGAAGTGCTGCGGCAGCACACGCTCCACCGCCGTCATGGCGATCGCAACGATATCCTGCTCGGCATGAATGAGATAGTCACGCATCGCATCGTGCGCATCGCGCAGGGTCTTCTCTGCTTTTTCATTCGTCCGGCGAATCAGCTCCGCCATCTCCTCGCGCACGGCGGCTTCTCCAGCCTCCCTGCCCGCAGCAAAGCCTTCCTCATGCCCTTGGGCGCGTGCCTCTTCGCGGTCCTGTTCAATCTGTGTCTTCGCCTCACTGAGAAGCCGGTCGCGTTCCTCCTCGGCTTCCCCGCGAAGGACTGCAACATGGATCTCCGCCTCTCTGACGCGCTCATCCATCGCCTGCTCACGCTCAGCGATGCGTGCGAGCAGGTTCTGAACGGCCTCTTCGCTCAGCCCTTCCTCCTCCCCCTCCTCACGCGGAGGCGGCGGTGGGGGCGGCGCGTCGATGAGGTGGGGATTTTCTTCCCAGACGGCTGCCTTGATAACTCTAGACAATCATCTCGTCTCCCTTGCCACGCGAAATCACAATCTCGCCCTTGTCCTCGAGCACGCGGATGACACCGACAACCTTCTGCTGCGCCTCTTCCACATCGCGGATCTTGACCGGGCCCATGAACTCGATCTCTTCACGCAGCATATCGGCGGCACGCGTCGACATGTTCTTGAATACCTTTTCGGCGACTTCCTGCGGCGTTGCCTTGAGTGCGAGGGAGAGATCCTTTGTCTCCACTTGGCGCAGCACGAGCTGCAGAGAGCGGTCGTCGATCTGGACAATGTCCTCGAAGACGAACATGAGCTTCTTGATCTCTTCGGCAAGCTCCGGGTTGTCGACCTCGAGGGTCTCGACAATCGCCTTTTCCGTTGTGCGGTCGACGCGGTTGAGCACCTCGACAATCGCCTTGATGCCGCCCGCCGTTGTAAAGTCCTGCGTCACCATCGACGACAGCTTTCTCTCGAGCACGCGCTCGACTTCACGAATGAAGTCCGGCGACGTGCGGTCCATCATGGCAACGCGCTTTGTGACCTCGACCTGCGCCTCCGGCGGCAGCGAACCGAGGACGATGGCCGCCTGATCCGGTTCGAGATATGCCATGATAAGCGCGATGGTCTGCGGATGCTCGTTCTGAATGAAGTTGAGCAGCTGCGCGGGATCCGTCTTGCGCAGGAAGTCGAAGGGACGTACCTGCAGACTTGTCGTGAGACGATTGATGATCTCGAGCGCTTTGTCGGGGCCGAGTGCCTTCTCCAGTACGTTCTGCGCATACTGCAGACCGCCCGAGGAGATGTAGTCCTGTGCCATGCACATGGAGTAGAACTCGGCGATGACCTCCGCCTTGAGTGCAGCCGAAACCTGCTTTTGATTTGCGATCTCGAGCGTCAGATGCTCGATCTCATCGTCATCCATGTGCTGAAACAGCTTTGCCGAGTACTCGGGACCGATGGCGATGAAGAGGATGGCCGCTTTCTGCTGGTTGGTCAGATCGCTGCTGGAATACATATCCGGCATAGTTACTCCTCCTCCGTAAGCCACGTCTTAACAAGGAGTGCGACCTCTTCCGGCTTGCTGTCGATGAGCGCGAGCAGCGCGAGTTTCTGATTCATCTGCTGCTGCTCCTCCTCGGAGAGGTCTTCTTCCTCGACCTCTCCCGCCGCAATTGCCGCGGCGCGCTCCTCTGCAATGCGCTCCTCTTCGAGACGGCGTGCCTCTTCGGCCGCTTCGCGCTCGAGACGCTTCTTGCGGCGATACATGAGAATGCCGCCGACAATGAGTGCAATGATAAGCAGTGCCAGCCCGACCTGCGTGTAGAAGATGCGGTCCTGCCGATCCTTCTCCGCCTGTGCCTCGGCCGCGCGACGCTCTGCCGCCTCCGTGCTGAACGGCAACGGCTCAACGGAGATCGTATCGCCGCGCTGCGGGTTGATGCCCGCTGCGCTGCTCACCGTACGCAGGATACTCTCCTGCTGCGGCTGTGTCACATCATCGTTGACAAGGACAGCAACCGTCAGACGGCGGATTGAGCCCGGAGATGCAATGACGTGCTGACGCTCCTCATTGATCTCGTAATTCTTTGTGGATTCCTTTTTCTCATACTCGGCGTTGGCATTCGCCTCCTGCTCGACGTAGCCCGGCACATTGCTCTGCACACCTGCAGGGCCGCCAGGGTTCGTGGAGCTGCCGACATAGCTCTCGGAGATGTCCTGCTGACTGCGGATGATACCCGAGTCGTCGACCACCGGTGTGAAGGTCTGACGATCGGTCAGACGGTCATCGAAGTCAAGCTCTACGCTGACGCGTGCAAACGCGCGTCCCTCGCCGAGCGTCTGATCGAGCAGGGACTGCACCTTCTTCTCGATGTTGTCCTGCACCTTGCGCGTCATATCGAGCTGCGTAAGGGTCTTAACACCGAGGGAATTCTCGTCCTGATCGTCGGGATCGTTCAGAATCTTGCCCGTATCGTCGACGATCGTGATATTTTCGGGTGTCAGGCTCTTGACGCTGTGTGCCGCCAGATTGACAATGCCCTTGATCTCTTTCTTCGTCAGCTCCGCATGGGGATTCAGACGCAGCATAATGGAAGCCGTTGCAGGCTTCTCCTCTTTCTTATAAAGGCTGTCCTCGGGCAGTACAATATGGACGCGTGCCTTATCGACCGCCTCCAGCTGCTCGATCGTACGCGTCAGCTCGCCCTGCAGGGCCTGCAGATAGTTGACGCGGTTCTGGAACTCGGTGACACCCAGTTTGCTGTCATCGAAGATCTCAAACCCCTTGTTCCCACGCGGCAGTCCCTGCGTTGCAAGGTTGAGGCGCGCCTCATGAACATTTGCGGTCGGTACGAGGATCGTTGTGCCCGACTTGTTCTCCTGTACCTCGTAGGCAATCTTCGATTCACGCAGCTGATTGGCAACCTCGCCCGCGTCCTTGGTCTCCATGTCCGTGAACAGCGGCACCATATCCGGCTTGCTGCCATACCAGAAACTAAGACCAAAGATGAGGACGAGAATCGCGAGTGCCGAACCGAGCATGATGTAGCGCTGGCGCTTGTCAAAGCGTTCCCACAGGGCAAGGCCGCGCTCTTTCCACTCTCCCATAATCTCTTTCCCTTCAAGTCATCACGGTTATGCAGCGCTCCGACAGAGCGTGCGATACGGCAGGCAGTTCTTACACCTGCATCCGCATGATTTCCTGATAGGCAGACATGGCACGATTGCGCAGCTGCAGAGTCAGCTGCAGTGCAATTTCTGCCTTCTGCCCAGCCACGACAACCTGAGAGACATCCGAGATCTCGCCCGCTGCAAGCAGTTTGTTCTGATGATCTGATGCAAGCTGAAGCTGATTCACCTCGGAGAGTGCATCCTTCAGATAGGTGCCGAAACTCTTTGGGGGCTCCTTTGCGATGGTCTCGCCCAGATGACTGGTTGCGCGCATCGTCACGGGGGTCATTTGCAGTGCTTGTACTTCCATATACATTGATCTCCCTTAAAAATGTGCACCAGAATCAGCTGTTTCCGCCGATGCGGAGCGCAGCTGTCACCATAGATTTTGCTGCGTTGATCGTCGTTGTGTTTGCTTCATAAGCGCGGGATGCCGAAATCATATCCACCATCTCCGCGACAATATTGACATTTGGGCGCTCCACGTAGCCGTCCGCATTTGCATCCGGATGCCCCGGCTCGTAGACGAGCGGCCCCTGCGTGCGGTCCTCCTGAATGGAGGTGGCGCGAACGCCGTCACCGGGGCGCATGCGGTCCGAGGCCCGTGCAAGGAACGCCTCAAAGCCGATGCCGTTCCCCTTTTCGCGCGGCTGAAAGACCACGTAGCGGCGATGGTAGGCACCTCCGCCCTGCGTACGCGTCGTGTTGGCATTTGCAATATTGTTGGAGATCACGTCCATGCGCAGACGTTCCGCCGTAAGTCCGGAAGCCGCTGCATCAATTCCCAAAAACATTCCCATATCGTGCCCTCCTTAAATCAGCCGCTCTGACCGCTGTTAATGACGCTCTTCAGCTTGCTGATGTGCCCGCCGAGCGCATTTGCAAGCGCACTGTAGTAAAGCTGATTCTTTGCAACCTCAGCCATCTCAATGTCAATATCGACATTGTTCCCGTCCAGGCGCATATTCGTCGTCGCCTCCTGCTCGATCACACCGCGTGCCTTCCCGCTAAAAGGGATGGGAAAATGCCGGTCATGCGTACGCACAACCTTCATCAGAGGATCGTCGTTGAGGCCCAGTTCCTGTTTCAGCAAGTCTTCAAAACGCACATGACTGCGCTTGAAATTCGGTGTGTTCACGTTGGCAATGTTATTGCTGAGCACCTCATGCCGAAGGGATGCCGCCGAGAGCGCCCGGCTGCCAATGTCAATCGTCGGAGTGTTTACCAGCTGCTCAAGCATGAAACGTCACATTCCTTTCCCCGTGTTGTTAGGAGGCTCTCACCATGATGGGAGGGCTTCCTTATGTGTACATGAAAAAATGGCACACAAAACAGATATATAATTAGTTCTACATCCCTAAAAAAAATCCTTTTCATTCTAGCATTTTTTCCTAAAAAAATGAAGAATAGATTTTAATGACATATGTAAATAAGTTTTGGCAGATGTAAATTATGCATGTGCAGCACGTGCTCGGTCGACGTGCAGGCTCTTGACGAGAATATTGATCTCGTGCACCACCATCCCCGTCATCCGCTCAATCTCTGCCTGCACTTCCTTCCTCAGGCGCTCCATCGCCTCCGCGATCGTATGCCCGTATGCAAACACAATCTCAATGGAGACCATGATTCCGAGATCATCATCCCCGTTAAAGAGGTGTTTCACATGGGTCGACCCGACACGATAAACCTCCTGCAATTTTTCCGCGACGATGTGTACAATGCTCTTGATGACGGAGTCATCAATGACGAGTTTGCCGTAGTAGCTGAATACGGGCCGTACGATGGAGCGTTCGCCGAGGCGCCGCCGTTTCGAAGAGGATGTCTTGAAAAAACTCTTGATGGGGTCGATGAGATAGCCGGAGAAATGCGGCTTGAGTTCGATTGTCGGCACGGGAATGATGTGCTCTCCGCGTCGCAGTCGATGGTATTGTGCAATCTCCATATCCTTCTTGGATGCGATGTCTTCGATGCGAATGATCTTGCTGACGGGGCCGATCTTAAGGGCCTTGGCAATTTTCTGCACCATGTTTTCGGAGGTGCCGAGGAGGAGGATGCGGCGCGGCTGGGATGCGGCAATCGCATGCCGCACCTCGGAGGCATGCCCCGGCAGAACGAAGATCGCACGGCGCACCGCCATGATGCGATTCTTTTCCTTTTTCGCCGAGTGTCCGCCAATCACCTTCCCATCTTTGATCAGTATGCCGTCGTCAATGATGGCATCTGCTCCATTTTTCTGAGCAACCCATAGGGCGCGGTGGCTTTTGCCGGTCCCACTCGGCCCGACAAGTGCGATAACGTCCATTGTGTCTCTCCTCTTTCATCTCAGCGATCCGAGCTGTGTTCCGCATGCCGCTGCGGGCGATAAAAATTCTCCGCGTAGACATCCTCGATGGTAAACTGCCCGATCGCCCCCGGCTCCCGACCGGCAAAGCCGCGATAATCAGAGCCGCCGGATACAAGAAGGCCATGCTTCTGTGCGATCTCCAGATAGTGCTGCGTATCCGCATAGTCATAGGTTGGATAGAACGCCTCGATCCCGGCCGCCCCCTGTGCGATGACACGCTCAACGAGCGCCTCGTCCGCAAGTGCCTTGGGGTTCCCCAACACGGGAATGCCGCCCGCCCCTTTGATCAGACTGATGATTTCCTCGGGGACGAGGCGAAAATGGGGCACATAGGCAGGTTTTCCGCGCATGAGCAGCTGTTCAAAGCAGGCGCGTATGGAGTCGAAATAGCCTTTCTTGACAAGGACACGCGCCACATGGGAGCGTCCGACTGCCTTGCACATACCCTCGTCCGTCAGCACCTCGGTCTCGCCGATCTCATAGCCGAGCCCTCTGAGGAGTTCCACGATCTCTGTAAAACGCGTCCAGCGCGCCTCGCTGATTTCCTCGAGTTTTTCCTGAAGTTCGGCGTTGTAGATATCAATATTGTAGCCCAGTATATGCACTTCGTGCTGCGCATCGCCCGCAGTAAAACCGACACCGGGGATGATGTGCAGGCTGCCGGATCCATAATGTCCGCTCTCGTAGAGTTCCGTAACCCCCTCCACACTGTCATGGTCCGTGATGGCAATATAGTGCAGCCCCGCAGCCTTTGCTGCCTCGACGATCTCCTCCGGCGTATCCTTGCCGTCGGAAAAGGTCGAATGAATATGCAAATCGCTTGGCATAGAATTCTCCTTGATCAGTTTTCTTCGCGCATGAATACGCGTTCTATCTTTGTCATGGAAGCGTGAGCGGGATCGACATCAACGATCACAGCGGCGTATTCCGCAGGCCCCTCTGCCATCTCAAAGCGCACGGGCATCCCCGTGCGGAATTTCTGTATCACAATATCCTTGCGCACGCCAAGAATCGAATCGTGCGGACCGACCATCCCGAGATCCGTGATATACGCTGTTCCGCCGGGAAGTATCTGCGCGTCCGCCGTCTGTACGTGCGTGTGCGTACCGACTACGATATCGGCACGGCCGTCCAGATAGTGCCCCATCGCGAGTTTCTCCGATGTTGTCTCCGCATGGAAATCCAGCACAACAATATCCGCACAGCCCTCGACCTCCGCAAGCATCTCATCTGCCTTTTGAAAAGGGCAGTCAAGCGCGGGCATAAAGGAGCGCCCCGAGAGGTTGAGTACGGCAATGCTTGCCGCCTTGAACGGGAAAATACAGTACCCGCATCCCGGCGTTCCCTCCGGATAGTTCGCGGGACGCACGAGGAACGGTTCATCGTCAACGAAGGCAAAGATATCCTTCTTATCCCAGACGTGATTGCCGGAAGTCACAACATCCGCGCCGCCCGCATAGAGTTCATCCAGGGCCTTGCGCGTGATCCCCTTTCCGCCGGCAGCATTCTCCCCATTGGCGATGACAACATCGATCTTTCGCTCCGCGCGGAGCTGCGGCGTAATCTTGCGAAAGGCACGTCGTCCCGCACGCCCGACCACGTCACCGACCAGCATGATGCGCACGGCACACTCTCCTATCTTCACTCACCGATTGTAGACGACTACCTGATCGCGTTCACGGATGCCGACCAGACGATCGCGCAGCGGGAGTTCCCGCACCGCCATCAGCATACGTTCCAGCGTTTCATGCTGGATCATGCGGAACTCCGCATCAAGGACTTCCGCACCGTGCGGATCGACAAGAAGGGCCTCCCCGAAGCGGTCTTTCAGGAGGTGAACTACAAGGCTCAGCTCTGCTTCAGAGAGCTCGTCCATCCGCCGCGCAAGATGGAGGATCGTCAGTGCTTCATGCTGCTCATAGGAGAAGTCCACCTCGCTCACCACGCTGCCCTCAAGCACATGATAGGTCTCGATGCTCTCAGCGAGAAACGCGGCAAACGTCTCGATTTCTACCGGCGCGGGATGCGCACGGACAACAAAGTCCATCGTCAGAAGTTCCTGATGCGGCTCATAGGAAACCGCCTCGATCTCCGGGAAACAGACGAGGACGGAGGCGAGCAGCTGCACGCCGGGACGTGCCTGCTCACTTTTCACATGACCGCTGCACCGTCCCCCAAAAAATCTGCGCAAAAAGCCGAACATTGCTCATCCCCCTTACTTCTTTCCACTATTCCACACTCTTAATGCGGCCGAGGCCAAGTGCATAGACCGCATTGCGCCCTGCCTTCTTTGCCTGATAGAGCGCCTCGTCCGCGTTCTTGAAGAGCTGGAGCTCGTTGTCCTTCTCCGGATCAAACGATGCCGCACCGACACTCACCGTGACATTCTTCCCGAACGGCATCTCCGAGGCCTCCACCGAACTGCGGATACGTTCTCCAACTCGGCCCGCAACGTCGAGCGGCGCTCCTTGAAGGATGATGAAGAACTCATCACCACCCCAGCGGCAGCCTGCATCCGAGCCGCGGATCGTATGCGAGATCGCATCTGCAACCATCAAGAGAACCTTGTCCCCCATATCGTGCCCATACGTATCATTGACACCCTTGAAGTGGTCAATGTCCATCAGGATGACCGAAAGCGGCGTCTTATTCTCCTGCGACTGCACAATCGCGTCCTTCAGGAGGCGCTCCATCTCGCGGCGATTCAGCAAATTCGTCAGCGCATCGCGGCTGGCGAGGTGGCTGAGCTGCTGATTCGCTGTATAGAGCTCCTCCTCCGAAACGCGGATGAAGTGCGACATAAACGCAAGCATCTTGCGGTTGTAGGAGAGGTGCGAGACGCGCTTCGTCTGCAGCTTGATATTCTTGACATAGCCCGGGTCCTCTTTCATCCCGACGAGCAGGACATTCAGATTCGCCGCAGCAACACGATTCCCAATGCGGCGCATTTCACCGAACGCAAAGACCGTCGATGAGGGAAAGCCTGTACACAGCGTCATCTCCGTCACAACGTCCTCACCAAGCAGGAGATAATGCCCCACACAGGCCGTCCCGAGGATGGCCTGCGGCGAGAACGCCGACATTTCCCGTGCATTCTCCGCTGCCTTCGAGAGGATGCCGTAGGGGTCTCCGTAGGCAAGGCGGAACTTGGTTCCCTCCGGTATGGGAATGCCAAAGGTCAGCTCGCCCGTCTCCGCTTCAATATTGAGGGGAACGCGTGCCGAGACGGACCCGTCCTCCTCCTCGAAGCAAAGCGGAAAGAGGGCAGCATCCGAACTAAAATCGCCGTCCCCTTTGATGCCAAAATAGCGCTCATAGATGTTGAGCGGCGTACCGCCGTCCAGCTTCTGGATCGTACAGCCCTTCACGCGCGTCGCAACAATCTCGCGCCCGAGCGGATTCCAGCCGAAATTACGCACAACATGCACATCCAGAGCTGCTCCATGAAACACAATGCCCAGCACGCCAAGCCGCATCGTCACATCATCGGCGATGATATAGCCGTGTGCATTCGCCGGAACGGCATCCACAAAGGCGCCGAACACCTCGATCCGCTGATCGATCGCAGAGATTCCCTCAAACAGATCATCGATCCGATCCAGCAGGCCGACGACGAAGAACTCAATCACCTTCGTATGAGGGCGTGCTCCGACAAAATGGACAAAACGCTCCTTCGCCGCCGCGTCCGAGGTGTTCCCCTCCACGATGACGAACTCCGCCTGCGATGCCTCCAGTGCCGTAATCGTCAGCATGACATCGTCCGTATCGAGGCGCAAATCTGCCATCTTCAGCGCACAGGTGTGTGCGAGGATGCGTGCCGTGGGAAACAGCTCCCGCACGGCATCGCGCATACGGATCGCCTTTTCCATCGGCATCTCGCAGGGTGCCGCAATTGTAATGAGCAGGGACTCAATATGCGGAATCCGGTCCAGCTTGGCCTTCGCCTGCTCCGCTTTGCGCTGGGCATCCGCGGTCCCGGAAACAATGTACGTCAGCTGCTGCATATATCCTCCTTGAGGACTCCCTGTTTCATGCAGAGATTCCTAGGGGAGCTCACGCCCCCAGATGCGATCCTTCATAACGGCAGAGCCGCTTACTTTGCATAGTCAACAACACGGGTCTCACGAATGACCGTGGCCTTAATCTGCCCCGGATATTCGAGATCTCCCTCAATCTTCTTCACAATATCATGAACGAGCACGGCAGCGCCCGCATCATCCACCTTATCCGGCTTCACCATGACGCGGATCTCACGCCCCGCCTGAATGGCAAAGCAGCGCTCCACACCGTCGAACGATTCGGCGATCTCCTCGAGCGCCTTGAGACGCTTGATGTACGACTCGAGGCTCTCACGCCGTGCGCCCGGCCGTGCTGCTGAGACAGCGTCGGCAGCGGCAACAAGCACTGCCTCGATCGTCGTCGCCTCCTCATCGCCATGATGGCTGGCAATGATGTTGATGACCTCCTTGGACTCGCGGTACTTGCGTGCGAGATCGGCACCAACCGTGACATGCGGCCCCTCGACCTCGTGGCTGACCGCCTTTCCGATGTCGTGCAGAAGTCCGCCGCGCTTGGCGAGCATGACATCACAGTCGAGCTCCGCCGCCATGAGGCCCGCGAGATGCGCGACCTCGATGGAGTGCGCGAGTACATTCTGCCCGTAACTCGTGCGGTAGCGCATACGCCCGAGGAGACGCACGAGCTCGGGATGAATGCCGTGCACACCCGTCTCGAACGTCGCCTGTTCGCCCGCTTCCTTGATCCGTTGGTCGACCTCACGCCGTGCTTTTTCAATCATCTCTTCGATCCGTGCGGGGTGAATACGGCCGTCCTGAATCAGCTTTTCGAGCGCAATACGCGCAACCTCGCGCCGCACGGGATCAAAGCCCGACAGGATAACCGCCTCCGGTGTATCGTCGATGATGAGGTCAATGCCCGTCAGCGTCTCGAGCGTACGGATGTTTCGCCCCTCGCGCCCGATGATGCGGCCCTTCATCTCGTCGTTCGGCAGCGCGACGACCGAGACCGTCGTCTCCGCCACATGGTCAGCAGCGCAGCGCTGGATCGCAACACTCAAAATCTCGCGTGCCGCCTTGTCTGCCTCGTCCTTCGTCTGCTGGATGTACTCCTTGATCTTGCGGGCCTTCTCATGCTTCAGCTCCTCTTCGGCCTCTGCCATGAGAATCGTGCGCGCCTCCTCCGACGAAAGCCCCGACACGCGCTCGAGTTCCTGCTTCTGGCTCTCGTAGAGCGCGGTGAGATCCGCCTGGGTCTTGTCGATCCGCGCCTCCTTGCGCGCGAGCCCCTCCTCCTTCTTCTCGATCGACTCGAGCTTGCGGTCGAGATTCTCTTCCTTTTGGACCGTGCGGCGCTCGAGACGCTGAATCTCACTGCGGCGCTCCTTCGCATCGCGTTCAAACTCCTGCCGCTGGCGCTGAATTTCTTCCTTTGCCTCGAGCAGTGCTTCCTTCTGCTTCGTCTCCGCCTTCTTGCCGGCCTCTTCGACAATACGTTTCGCTTCGTCCTCGGCCGATCCTATCTTAGCCTCTGCCGTGCGCCGCCGAGCGACATAACCCGCAGCGGCACCGACGGCAACAGCAATAATCACCGTTAGTAATTCAGTAATAATAACGGCCACCTCCTTTTTCATAATGCAAAATATCCGATGGGATACTTCTATTCATTTTAATGTTTTTTTCCTATAGTGTCAAGAATTCTATGCATGCCGTCATGAGGCGCAAATGCACGGATTATCCTCATTTTATCGGCTGTTTTATAACCTGATTATCATGGACGAACACAGCGTCATTCTATATAATATATTCATAACTTCATGGGATGAGGAGGAGCTATGAATAAGAAAAAATGGATGCACCGCGGTGTCGCACTCGCACTTTCCGCAGTGATGACAACGGGCGTTGCCCTGCCCGCTTCCGTTGCCGAGGCAGGCGCGGAAAGCATCATCGGCGCAGTGATCGGCGGCGCGGTTGCGGCAAACGAGATGAACCAGCAAATCAAGTATTACAACACGACGGAGGAGGGACGACAGGCACTCTTTAAAGAGCTTCAGGAGAAATACGGTGTCTACTATCGCTGGGATCTGAACAACCAGCTCGACCGTATCTTTACAAATCTCACGGCGGCAATCGGTTCGATGGATACCACGATCTACGATCGCCCTTACAATTATTTTATCAACCAACAGGATCAGTTCAACGCATTCTGCACACTCGGCCACAACATGAGCGTCAATGTCGGTCTCTACAGCTATTTATCAAACGAGGACGAAATTGCCGTCGTACTGGCTCACGAGATGGGCCACGGTCAGAAGGACCATCCCGCCAAAGGCATGAAGCGTTCCCTGGGGCCGGCCGTCCTCGCGAGTGCGACGGGCACAGTGCTCGGTGCCATTGCCGCGAATATATGGAGCGGACAGGGGCTCACAAAGCCGATGGAATGGGAGGCGGACAACCTCGCGTTCGAGTACATTGCACGCTCTCCCTACAATCCCGGTGCAACAGCGGCAGTATGGCAGCGCGTCATTGACCTCTCAGGCAACAACTCTGCGAGCGTATTTGACATCATGTCAGGTGCTGCCGATCACCCGTCAAATGCAGCCCGCCGCGACAACTATGCAAAAAAGCTTACAGAGATGAGCGGCGGCAAGGTTACCGCAGCGGATGGTGTTGTCTATGTGAACAAGAAGGTGCTCGTAACGCCCGCTGCGGCCGGCGGCATGAGCTCCGCCGAACGCGCCTACTTCGTCATGGGGAATCTTGCGGCGGCATACAAGAACGGCCATGCGGCTTCCGGCGCTTATGTGGATGGACGTACCGTCATGCTCGGCGCACAGCCCATCATCAGCTGTACGAGCGGCGATCAAAGTCCGGAGGAGATTGCAAATCTCCTGAACAATATAAAATAGCCATAAAAGAATCGGGACACACTGCATTTTGCAATGTGTCCCGATTCTTTTATCTGCGCGGAAATTTGCGCAATGCGCGCGGCTTTCCGAGCACCTCGGCAAGTACAATTGCCTGCTTCATCGCATCCGGTGTGAGCTGCGGCAGAGCCACCCCTGTCCTGCGTCCTGTGGGCTGCGAAGCGATGGCCGCGGCGGTCTGCACCTCCGCAACAGGGTGGAGCACCGCACGTTCTTCGTGCGCGCGCGCACGCTTTGCGCGCTGTGCCTCCTTGCGCGCCTCTTCCCACTTTGCACGGAGCTCCTGTTCACGCAGCACCTCTGCGTCGACGGTAACCTGTACATCGGAGGGACCCCCGCGCATCGGCGGAATTTCAAATGTCGCATTCTGAGCCGTGCGCTTCTTCGGGCGCGGGATGTCCTGCGGCACGGTCGGCGGCGGCACCTTCTTCTTGCCGCGCACGCGATCGTCAAAGACAGCAATCGCTACCGCAACAGCAATGACAATGAGGTATTCCATATGACTTCCCTCACTTTACGGGCGGTGCCGGATGCTTTTCGTCCACCTTTCCCGCCGTACTGATCGCATGGCGCATATCGGTATCGGACTGGATGTTGCTGAGCTGATAGTAGTCCATCACGCCGAGCCTTCCCTCACGCAGGGCCTGCGCCATTGCGTGCGGCACCTCGGACTGCGCCTCGACCACCTTGGCCTCCATCTCCTGTGTGTACGCCTTCATCTCCTGCTCACGCGCGACCGCCATTGCACGGCGCTCCTCCGCCTTTGCCTGCGCGATGCGCTTGTCTGCCTCCGCCTGATCGGTCTGAAGTTCCGCGCCGATGTTGCGTCCGACATCGACATCCGCAATATCGATGGAGAGAATCTCGAAGGCTGTTCCGGCATCGAGACCCTTACCGAGTACGGTCTTAGAGATATCATCGGGGTTCGCAAGCACATCCTTATGATTCTCCGAGGAACCGACTGTCGTGACAATGCCCTCACCGACACGCGCAATGATCGTCGGCTCTCCTGCGCCGCCGACGAGGCGGTCGATGTTCGCACGCACCGTGACACGGGCCTTGATCTTGAGCTCGATTCCATTCGCCGCGACAGCGGAGACAATCGGCGTCTCGATGACCTTCGGGTTGACGCTCATCTGCACAGCGTCCAGCACATCGCGCCCCGCAAGGTCAATCGCCGCCGCGCGCTCAAACGGCAGTGCAATCTGTGCACGGTGTGATGCGATCAGTGCATCGACCACCTTGTCCACGTTGCCGCCCGCAAGATAATGTGCCTCGAGCTGGTTGACACTCACATCAAGCCCCGCCTTATTCGCCTTGATGAGAGGCAGCACAATGCGGCTCGGCGGTACGCGGCGCAGCCGCATGCCGATGAGCGAGACGATGCTGACCGAGACATTCGCCGAGATCGCAGACACCCAGAGACCAAGCGGTACAAAGTGCAGAAAAATCGAGACGGCGAGAATAATGATGACAATGAGGAATGCTCCTCCGAACAGTGTTCCCATACGAACCTCCTTAACATGCTCCGCACACGTGCGCTACGCTTCACGTACAACAACGCGGCTGCCGTTTACGGACAGAACAACAATACGTTTCCCCTTTTGAATGAATGCGCCCTCTGAGATCACATCCACGGGGCGGCCGTCAATGCGTGCCGTTCCCGCAGGACGCAGTTCCGTGAGCACTTCGCCCGTTTTCCCGATCAAACCTTTCTCCTCCATCGCGCTGACATATCCCTCCTCCGTCCGTGCACTCTTTTGCAGAACGATCTTATTCCACAGTTTGCTCGACGGCAGACGGGAAACGATGAGCAGAAAGAGTACAATCGAGATGACGAGGGCAATCCCGAGCGCCGCGAGTGCCCCAATATCCCCGCCGAGGGCGAGCACAATGCTGTAGAGCATCGCCGCAACGCCAAGTCCGGCGAGAAGCCCCACGGTCGGCAGCAGGATCTCCACGATAATCATGAGCACGCCCGCAAGAAAGACCGCAATGTGATAGAGCTCTACGAGCCCACGCGTATACTGGCTGCCCCAAAAGACGGCGGCCGCAACAATGCCGAGCAGGACACCGACCCCAAGGCCACCCGTCTTGATCTCCACCATGATGGAGAGAAACATGACGGCAAGCAGAAGAACTTGCAGGACGCCGTTATCTACAATGATGTTCACAAACATCCCTCCTCCTTACACGAAAAAACCTCCACGCACGCGCGCGGAGGTTCCTATGCTGAAGAATGGTCGGAACGACGAGATTTGAACTCACGACCTCTTCCACTCCAAACGAGCCTTAATGATAAAAGGCTCATTTCAAACAACAGGAACACTACACATTAACAACTTTTTCTAAGGGTATCAAACACAGCTTTTGATGGTCTTATAATGTGTTGTTAATTCCGCTTGTGCTTTTCATTCATCGCTTGTATAATGTAGTCACACCCCTATAGGCATAGGCGGCGGCTTCTTCACCTTTCCTTACTCTGTAAGTGGGAGGTGGTGCACTATGAGTTATTACGAGTTCATTCTAATTCTTGTTCTCGTCACTGGCTACATTGTTGCCGTAAAAAAGAAATAACCGCCCTACTTTGACACGGTAAGCGGTTATTTCCGTCTTTCTGTGAAGAAGTAGCCGCCCTATGGGGGTGCTTCTTTTTGTGTCTTTATCATATCAAATCTAAGCGGCTTTTGCAAGCCTTACCAAACGCTGAATTTTGCAAAATATTTCTGAGCGGCTATATATATTATTGCGCATGTCTGATTCCCCCGTGTGCGTGCGCCTTCGAGCGTATGTGGTCATATCGGACAGGTGCTAGGACACGTATACACCCATCCTCTCACCAATCAAGGCCGCCGTCGTCTATCCATCGTGTAAATTTAGACCACACTCTATGATGAGCATCTCATGCAGATAAATAGTCCCAGTTTGGTAGAGCTTTCATAGGCAGACTAAAAAATGAGGTCTTCAGTACGCGACACTGAAAACCCCAAAATCCTTGTAGTTCTAAGTAAATGGTCGGAACGACGAGATTTGAACTCACGACCTCTTCCACCCCAAGGAAGCGCTCTACCAAGCTGAGCTACGTCCCGAACAAGAGGTATTATACCGAGGTTTTCTCGTTTTGTCAATCCCTCTGCGTCATCTGCTGCATGAGACGCAGTGCTCCGATCTCGACACCCGTCTCGCGCGCTACCTGTTCAATCGTCCGTCCGGCACGCAGAAGCGCACGCGCCTTGATGATCGCCTCATCCTCCCGCACCGGCTCTGCCTCTGCCTCCGGCACAGCGGGCGGAGCTGCTAGAGGTGCCACCGGTATTGCCGGCGGGTGTACAGGCATTGCTGCAGGCTGCGTACGCACGGGCTGTCCATGTGTCGCGGACGGAGCCCGCAGCGGTTCCTGCACCTGCCGTCCGGGCTGTGCAGGCGGCGGCGCATAGATCTGCCGTGCCGGTTCGGCTGCCGCACGTGCCTGTTCCCTCATGATAGACTGGTGAAGAACGGCAGCAAACTCATCGCCGTCCGTACGCCGTGCCTCTTGGACAGGCGCAGCGGGCGCAGCCGTCTGCGTCGGCTCTGTCGCACGTACGCCGGGAGACACGGGCGGTGTCTGACCGAGATCGCTCAGGCGGCGCTCGAGCTCCTCGATGCGCTGACGCAGTGCCCACTCGAGGCGCTGTGCGTCCGCCACACGCGTCTCAAGGCGCACGCGCCGATCATCCGCCTCGCGCAGGAGACCCTCGAGTTTTGTCACATGGGACCCAAGCCGCTTGATGATCGTATCGGCAGACTGCTGAAGTTCTTTTTTCAGCTTCTCAATCGATTCCGCAAGATCCTCATCTGCCTCATCACTGCGCTGACGTCGGTGGATGATATAGCGCACGATGAGCAGGAGAACGGCGCCGAGAATGATGAGCGCCCCCAGAATTTCAGTCACAGAAATAATAACAGGACGCCTCCCTTATCCATGTTTGCAAAGATCAAAAGCTGATGTCGAGATGAACGCCGCGATTCGGGTCGGCAGCGAGACGCTGCAAGAGTTCCGGACCGTGATCCTCGCCGCGGTCCCTGCGCCTTTCGTCTCTATCCTCCCTGCCCTGCCGCCGCTCGCGCTCCGGGTCATCCTTCACGCGTGCATCCTCACTGGCCTGCTCTTTGGCGCGCACCTGCTGGCGTGCGAGCTCCGCGTCCTGCTTCTGTCGGATGGACTCAAAGCTCTGCTGAACATTGACCTGATTCTGCATGTTGCTTTGGACGTTTCCTGCCTCATTGGACTGCGGAAACATCATCTGCATGCTGATTGGCGTAACATTCATAACGGCACCTGCCTCTCCTCAAAATATTCCTGTAACAATCTGCCCGTCGAGCATCTGCAGACGCGCATGTTTCAGCTCATCTTCCACCGTTTTTTTCACCCCGTTGATGATGATGTTGACACCGGGAAAGATGGTATCTGACGCAGCAATGGAACCACGCTTCATCTCTTCCAGTTCAGCCTCCATCTCCTCGAGTTTTTCCTTCATCTTCTTGATTTCACCGGCGAGAGGGAACTGTGCATGCGTCAGCTCGGCAAGCTGCTCGCGCCGACGCTCGGAGAGGCTCATGAGCGGCTGCTTCTTCAGCGTTTCCAGAGAGAGGCGGATCTCCGTCAAGCGTTTGACATTTGCCTGATATTCTTTGCCCAGCGTATCGTACCGATATTTAAGGTTCGGGTCGACACCGACGCTGAGGTTGGTCTGTACATAGAAGTTGTTGCCCAGAACCTTGGCACGGATGGACTCGCCCGCACCGACCTTCCCGCCGGTGATAAAGCCCCGCCGTCCCTCAACGCGGATATGATGCCCCGCACGCATCTCAGAGTGCAGAACGACATCGTTGACATAGATATCGCGCCCCGCAACAATGTTTGCATTCTCTACGAAGGAAATGCTGATGTCCTCCTCCGCATTGATTTTGCCGACGTTCATGCCGCGAATGCCGCCGTGCACAATGACATTGCGCCCCGTCACCTCAGCACCGCCGATCATGCCCTTGATCTCGACATCACCGTCAGCCTTGACCGTAAAGCCGCTCTCTACATCACCCCTGATCTCGACGCTGCCGGCAAAGTCAACATTCCCCGTCCCGACATCGACACTCGAGTCAATCACGAGATGCGGATCCACACTGATCTTCTTTCCGTCGTCTACGATCTGACCGTCAATGAGTGACACGAGTTCATGCTCATTGACAACTCTTGTATTCTTCCCCTGCGGCAATGCAGCAGGTTTTCCCGGCTTTGCAGGCACCTCTTCACCGAATACATTTTTCCCCGGCACACCGGCGGTCTCGGGGATGCGTACAGCAAGCACGTCGCCGATGTTCGCGCGGATAAAGATGTTCATGTCCTTGTAGTCCACGCGGTCGTACGCGCGTTCAGCAGGCCGTCCCTTTGCCCCCATATCGAATTTCTTTTCGATACGTGCATCCGTTCCCGCCTCGGGAGCGGTTCCGCGTGCCGCCATAAACGGTGTCAGACGTGCGACACCGCGCCCGATGGCATCACGGTCAATGCCATAGACGACCTTCTTTGCGGCGAGTGCATCGAGCACATCAGAGACATCGGGCGGCACATTGCCGCGGTTGTCATCAAACCGCACGGCAGCTGTCATTGCGTCGTTTGCGATTTCAATGCTAAAGGGAATGATTGCATTCTCGCCGTCATCCTCCGGTGCCGCGTCGAGCTTTGCCTCAAATCCGTCCGCAGCACGGACAAGACGTGCCAGTTGGAGTTTGTCGTAATCCTTGACACCCTCCTCTGCAAGACGACTCTTGAGTGTCGTCAAATCAATCGCAGGGGTATCCTTGCTTCCCGGGTAGACGGTCAGATAATTGCCGTCCGCCTTGATCACAAGCTGAAACCCTTCGTTTATGCCTCCAATAGTGCGCTCCACAACATCACTTCCGATCCTTCATAATTGCGCCTTTATTATAACTTTTTCCCCCAGTTTGCACCGCATCATACTTCGTCGTTCATACGCGCGAGCGTGCCGCGCATACGGAAGATTGCCTTTGTATGAAGCTGCGAGATCCGCGCCTCCGACAGGTGAAGGATCGCCGCAATTTCCTTGAGGGTCATCTCATCGTAGTAATACAGCGCAACCACTATGCGCTCCTTCTCCGGCAGTTTCTCGATGGCGGCTGCAAGGGTTTCCTTGATCTCCGTCCACTCCGCATGTTCGACGGGGCCATCCTCCATAGAGGCCGGAGTGTCCGTACGCAGGTATTCCTCCAAAGGGATAATCGTCGCTGCGCTGACCTGCCCCTCAAGATGATGCAGTCCATCAATCGTAAGATCCAGCTCCGCAGCGAGCTCCTCATCCGTTGCCGTCCGTCCGAGTTCTCCTTCAAGATGGGCAACTGCCTTTTCGTACTTCTTGATATTCTGTCGCACGCTGACCGGGATCCAGTCTTTTGCGCGCAGATGATCGAGCATCGCCCCGCGCACACGTACGCCCGCATAGGTTTCAAATTTGTTGCCGCGCGTTAATTCGTAACGCTCGATCGCATCGAGAAGTCCGAAAAAGCCGCTGCTCAGAAGATCCTCTCGGTCAACATGCTGCGGAAGGCTGATGGCAATCCGTCCGGCAACGAGACGAACGAGCGGCAGATAGTGTTCAGCAATACGGTTGCGTACATCAACGGTCTTTTCCGCCGCGTATGCCCGCCACAGCTCGTCAATGTCCTCTGCCGTCTGTTCTGCCATCTGCATCATCTCCTCTCATTACCGCGGAAGGCTCTCAGGCCGGTGCAGGTGCTCCTTCATCGCCGTCTGCCGGCGGCGTTTTCATATGAATCAGAGACTCCTCTGAAATCGGCTGGAAGTGGGTCGGTTCCGCAAATTCCTTCGCTGCGCCGGGCTCCTCCTCCACCGCATCAAAATCAATATCCTCCGCCTCATAGTTCCGCATATCCTGCATTCGCTCTTCCGGCATTTTGTCAAAGGCAGCCCAGCCCTTCGCCTCAAGGATGAAGGTCACGAGATACGTGAATACACCGGCACAGAGAAACGCGATAAAACTTCGCAGGAGTGCCGTCGTGACACGCGCGTCGCCAATCATCCCCGTAAGAAATACGACAAGTGCTGCAATGACCGAAAAGACCAGTGCCATGCCGAGTTTGAACATCTTCTCCCCCTCCCCTCTAGGAAAGTACCGATACATCCAGCACCGTCACCTTGACGCATTTTTTGCCGGCGCTCCGGCGAAAAAGCTGCACCAATCTGAGGTCCCGTTTTATCAGCGATTCCCTAGATCGTCTTATCTCCCTTGCTGACGGTCTTCACCGTGTAGGTGCCGTCATTCAGATCAATCGAAACCGTGCGCCCATAATTGAGGCCCGTGTCCTCTGCAATGAGACGGATTCCATGCTGTGCGAGAAGTTCTTTTGCCGCCTGCGCATTGCGCTCACCGACACGCATGACGCTTGTCGTATTGGAAAACGCAAACATCTGCGCACCGCCCGCAATCTTGGCCACGAGGCGCGATTTGACGGCACCGAGTTTCAGAACGTCCGCGAGCATGAGCGGAAACCCTGTATCAATGAATTTTGCGGGCGTATCCGAAGGCCGCGCCTGCTTGCTGTCCGGCAGCATATAGTGAAGCAGTCCGCCCACCTTTGTCTGCGGATCGTATAGTGAAAGGCCGATACAGGAGCCCAATCCATAGCTGATGAGTGTGGATGGAGCTGCGCCGACTTTGTAGTCGGCCATACCGACTTTTATCAAATCCGGCATATCATTCAACTCCTACCGCATTCATAATGCTGCTGAGTGATCCGGGGTCGGGCACAAGGAAGAAATGCCCGCTGATGCTCCGATCCTCTGCCACAAAGTTTGTCTCGATGAGCAGTGCATGGTCTCCCATCTCGCCAAGCTGAACCAGAACGACGTTGAGAATAGCGCCTGCCATATCCACGGCAAGCGCAGGAATGGACGGCAGCATGCTCATCCCCGTAAACGTGTAGAACGCATTCAGATAGGAGCCGGCAAGGATGTTTCCGATCTCCATAAGAGCGGATTCATCCATTGCATCGAGTTCGGTCGTCTTTCCCCTCTCGCGCCCAAGAAGTGTGTCCACAAGCGAAAACGCGCTGTCGCGCGGGATGAGAAATAGGATGTTGCTCGGTGCCTTGCCGTAAACGCGCAGGAAAATACCGACGACAACCAGTTCCGGTCCGCCGACAAATTCCGGTACATCTTCAATTGGCACAAGTGCCACATGGGGCACATTCATCTCGATGCGGCGCTGAATGAGACGGGAAAGTGCCGTCGCGGAGTTTCCCGCACCGACATTTCCGATCTCTCTGAGCACATCCAGCTGCAGCTCTGACAGTTCGGTCAGATTCTCATCTACACTCATGGATTTTACCTCTTATCACGGCTCCCTTATTTTGCTTCCTTCGGAAGTCCAACAATCTCCTCCAGATTGAGAAGTACGATAAGTCTGCCGTTGATGTTGCCGATGCCGCTGAGGAAGCGGCTGCTCTCACGTCCGTTCGTTGCTTTCTTCGTATCGACAGGCGCGTTCTCGAGGCTCAGCACCTCCGTCACGGCATCGACGAGCATGCCGACGTGGACATCCTCGACGGAGACGGTGACGATCCGCGTACGGTCGGTATACGGCGTCTCGGCGAGGCCGAGGCGCTGCTTGAGATCAATCACGGGGAGCACCGAACCGCGCAGATTGATGACGCCCTTGATAAAATCCGCCGCAAACGGAACGCGCGTAATATCTGTGAGATTTCGAATTTCCTGCACGTTCAGAATGCTGACACCGTACTCTTCATCGCGCAGATTGAACGCCACATACTGCGAGTTCTGCGGCGCATTTCCCTGATTCATATCCTCTGCCATCTTCTTTGCCCTCCCCTTCTACTGCTGTATCATCGTTGCAACGTCAAGAATCAGTGCGACCCTGCCGTCACCAAGCACAGTTGCTCCGCCGAAGAGCTTGAGTCCGGCGAAAAGATTGCCGAGTGTCTTGATAACGATTTCCTGCTGACCGATCAGATTATCCACGACAATGCCGGCCTTCGCCTCACCTGCGTGAACAACGACCACGAAATGCTCATCGGAATCCTTCTTATGCGGAACCTGCAGAGCCTCCTCCATGCGGATGATCGGAATGATCTCCCCGCGCAGGACGATGACCTCCTTGTTCTGGACGGTCTGGATATCACTCGGTTCAATGTTGATCGTGCTGTCGATGGAGGTGAGCGGAATGGCGTACATCTCCTCCTGCACGCGCACGAGCATCGCCTGAATGATGGCGAGCGTGAGCGGCAGCTTGATCTTAAAGACGGATCCCTCGTCGATGTGCGTTTCTACGTCGACATGGCCCGAGAGCGCCTCGATCTTGCTGCGCACAACGTCCATGCCGACACCGCGTCCCGAGATATCCGTGATCTGCTCCGCTGTCGAGAAGCCGGGCAGGAAGATGAGGCGCACGGCATCCGCATCGTCAAGGCTGTCCGCCTCGCTCTGCGTAACCATGCCCTTCTCAACCGCCTTGCGGCGGATCTTGTTCGCATCAATGCCCGCGCCGTCATCGGTAATCATGATGACGACGTTGTTGCCCTCATGACGTGCGATGAGCCCAACCTCACCGGTGCGCGATTTTCCCTTCGCTTCACGCGCGTCGGGGCTCTCGACACCGTGGTCGAGGGAGTTGCGCAGCAGGTGCATGATCGGGTCGCCGATCTCGTCGATAACGGTGCGGTCAAGCTCCGTTTCCTCACCCTCGATCGTGAGGTTGATCTCCTTGCCGAGTTCCTTCGACACGTCGCGCACCATGCGCGGAAAGCGATTGAACACGGCGCTGACCGGAACCATGCGCACCTTCATGACGATGTTCTGCAGATCTCCCGTTACACGGTCCATCTGCTCGAGCGTCTCCATGAGGTCGCTCAGACGATGTGTCTGCCCGATCTGCTCGAGACGAACTTTATTGATAACAAGCTCACCCATGAGGTTCATGAGGGTATCGAGCTTTTCGATGTCAACGCGGACGCTCTGGCTCTGATGCTGCTTCTTTGCGGGAGCAGCGGCGGGTTTTGCCGCTTCCTTCTTGGCAGCAGGTGTAGCGGCCGTTGCCGCAGGTGCAGCTGCCGCGGGCGCTGCCGCCGGCGCGGGAGCCTCCGACTTGCCGAGCTTGTCCGGATCGAGCAGCTCAACGAGGACATCTTCAATTTCCGAAACCGAATCCACGGCATTCTGTACCGCTTGGGCATCGGCGCCCGTGGCAACCACCACGTCAAAACTGCGCTCGAACTTCTCCTGCTCAAGATCCTCCGCCGGCGGAATGCTCTTGATGACATCGCCGACCTCGTCCAGTGCATGCATGACCATAACGGAGCGCGCCGCTTTGAGAACACAGGTCTCCATTAGGGTAACCTTGACGTGGAACATGTGCATGCCGGCTTCTTTTGCCTTCTTCATGACATCGAGGTCGATCTCATCGAGGTCAAGATCTGTGCCAGCACCAGCGCCACCTGCAGCAGGAGCAGAGGAAGACGCTGCAGCGGGGGCTGCCGCAGCAGGAGCAGGAGTTCCTTTCGAAATAGAGCTGAGCTTTGCGACGAGGTCGGAGACATCAACGACATCCTCTGCCTCACCGTTGCCGACGCTGTCGACCATCTGCTCGAGGGAATCCAGACACTTGAACAGCGTGTCCATGATGTCCTCGTTGAGCTTGAGCTGCTCCTTGCGGACAAGATCCAGCACATCCTCCATCTCATGCGTAAGTTCTGCAATCTTGGCAAAGCCCATGGTCGCTGACATGCCCTTGAGCGTGTGTGCGTTGCGGAAGATGTCATTGACGGCGCCGATCTCCTCCATGTTCTCTTCGAGGCGCAAAAGGCCTTCATTGAGCGACTGCAGGTGCTCGTGCGACTCATCCAGGAACATGTCCATATACTGGTTATCCATTGATATTCCCCCTATTTCCTATCTTCTCACAGCCGCCTCAATCGCGCTCGCGATCTGCGGCAATGGACATATCTCATCGGCCAGCCCCGCGTCGATTACGGATTTTGGCATCCCGTAGACGACGCAGGTCGCTTCATCCTGCGCAATGCAGTAGCCGCCGTTTTTCTTGATTTTGTGCATCCCCTCGCGCCCATCGCTGCCCATCCCCGTGAGGATCACGGCGACGACGTCCTTCCCAAGATGTGCGACAGAGTCATACATCACATTGACGGCAGGACGATGGTTGCCGACTGGCGGCTCGTCACTGAGCGCGATGCGTCTGCCGCCGGGTTCGCGCACAACACGCAGATGGTAGTTCCCCGGTGCAATGTAGACACATCCCGGTTCGAGCAGCTCACCGTCCTGCGCTTCCCGCACGTTCACCTGCGAGACGCTGTGCAGCCGTGCCGCCAGCGCATTCGTAAAACCCGCGGGCATATGCTGAACGACGACCACAGGACAGGGGAAGTTCGCCGGCAGTTCCGTGATGACCGTCTGGAGTGCCTGTGGTCCTCCGGTGGAGGAGCCGATTACAACGAGCCGCGTGCGGGGTGCGCCGCGCCCGGCATGCGCAGAGACTTTTTTTACCGTGTCACTCATCGTTTACGCGCTCCACCTGAGACCGCTGTACATGGAAGAGATAGCGAATGATCTTATCCCGCATGCCGCGTGAAATCCCTTGAAATTGAACGCCGACATGATAGATCGGCACATCATCTTCGCGCTCAATGCGCGTACACCGCATGACCCGCGTCATAATCTCAATGGTTCCAATGCCGGGAATATCATTGATCTCAAGGGCTGCGTTGATATGCAGTGGAACGGATTTCGGCCAAGCAAATGCAAGGCCGCTGCCGCTCAGATCCACAATGGGGACACGCTTCGGTGCATCGATTTTCCCGTCCCGATCAACCAGACGAATCGTCGCGGTAAGGTTGACCTTAATCCGAAAGAAGCCGCGCTTTTGAAAGCGTTCCGCGACCTCGGGAAACGACAGGTGAAGGACGGGGATCCGCCCCTCGTGCCGTCCGTGGCCGCGATGTATACTAAAGAAGCGGTAATGACATCCGTCCCCCGCAGCGAGTACGTAGAGATTCTCGCCAACCTGAGGAATCACGGGAACGCGGCGTTCGTCCAGCGGCATAGCAACAACGAGGTCGTCACCGACGATATCCTCTACACGGCTTGTGTAGCCGGAGATTTCTTCCTCATTGTTTTCAAAGAATATTTCCAGCCTTTGTCCGAGGGCTAAAACACTCCTTGCCTGTACCAATTCGCCCGCCATCTGAATTTTCCTCCTTGGCTACGTCGAAAACTTAAAAATTTGCTGTAAAAAACCTTTCCAGCCCCGCTTCACTCTCATTTCACCGCCGGTGAGCAGCGCCTCTGCCAGTGCGTCAATACAGCGTGCCGCGGCGGCATTCGGAGCCTCCTTGAGGAGGGGCTGCTGTTTGCGCACCGCCTTCGTGACCGACGTATCCTCAAAAACATAACCGAGGCAATCTACGGGCATATGCAGAAATTTCTCAGCGGCACGCTGCAGTTTCAAAGCCACTTCACGGCTTTCCTTCTGCTCATAAACGCGGTTGATGACGAGCCGGAGGTTTTTTTGTGTTGCATAGATACTGTACGCCTTCATGACAGCATAGGCATCGGTGAGCGAGGTCGGCTCGGGTGTCGTCACGAGCAGAACCTCATCCGCCGCAAGGATAAAGTCCATGACGTTGCGCCCAAGTCCCGCCCCCGTATCGACCAGAATCAGATCGGCACGTGCGGCACAGTCGGCCAATTTCTGCTGGAGCAGAACTTTTTCCGCATGGTCATACTCCAGTGCCTTTTCAATGCCGGAGCCGCCGGAGATATACTGGATTCCATATCCCGTCTCAACAATGACATCATCGAGCTGGACATCCGGCCGCAGCAGATCCAGCAGGTGTCTGCGCGAAGATGCTCCGAGCAGAATATCCACATTCGCCATGCCAAGATCTGCATCGATCACGAGGATGCGATGTCCCCTGCGCTGCAGAGCAATCGCAAGGTTGACGGCAATGTTGGTCTTGCCGACACCGCCCTTGCCGCTCGTGACGGCAACCACGCGCACATTTGCCCATGCCTCCGTCTGCGCGGACGCGTTGGAGGTCGGGGCCGTTTCGGCACCGACCATTTGGCGCAGCCGCGTTGCCTGATCCGTCATATTATTCCCTCAAAAGCAGTTCCGCAAAACGTTCTGCTGTCGCCGGTATGATGTCGTCCGGCACACTCTGTCCATTCGACAGGAACGAAAGCGGCAGCTCGCTGCCGGCCAGCAGGTTGAGCACCATGCCGATTGTGCGCGTCTCATCCGTCTTGGTAAAGATGATGCGGTCCGGCTTGCACACAGAGAAGCGCTTCATGATCTCCGCGACATCCGCTTCCTTTGTCGTTGCGCTGACAACGAGATGCTTTTCCATGCGCGAATGTGCCGTCAGCAGGTCCTTTAGCTCATCCATCTGAAACTCATTGTACTGGCTGCGCCCCGCTGTATCCACGAGGATAAAATCCTTGCTGCGATGGCGTGCAATCGCCTTCTTGAGATCTGCGGCGGAGTAGACAACTTCCACGGGAAGCCCCAAGATCTCAGCATATTTCTTGAGCTGCTCCACGGCGGAGATGCGGTAGGTATCCGCCGTGATGAGTGCGCCCTTGAGGTTCTGCTCCAAGACGAAGTGCGCAGCCACCTTCGCGAGCGTGGTCGTCTTGCCCACTCCGGTTGTTCCGATAAAGGCAAAGACGCGGGAGCCGCGTGCTCCCGGCGTCAGTCCGTCGGTAAATTTCATCACCTGCGAGAGATACCCGGAGAGCACGCTCCCGGCACGCGGGTCAAGGCTGTCCAGATTCACATCCGCGACGGGAACCTTGCCGGCAAGATCCTCACAGAGCTCACTGCGCACGTCCTGACGGCGCAGCGCATCCTGTATCGTAACGATCTCCTTCGGCTGATTTGCCGCGATCATGGAGGCGAGCATCGTCTTCATCTGCGCAAGCTCATCCTCAAGGAGCCGAATGCGCTCGGCAGATTCATCGTCCTGCATGACAGGCACCTCCTCATGGGAAGGAATCATCTTCCCGTCCGGCGGCGGTACGGGTGCAGGTGCCGTCTCATAGGCCGGTGCTGCGGGCTGCGGAGGGAGTACAGCCGGTGCCGAAGGGGCCGCCGGCTGCGATGCATTGGGCAGGGCCGCCGCAGCGTACGGCTCCGCCATCGGGGATTCCGCCCCGTAGGTATCGTACGCCGACACAAGACCGCGCGCCGGCACGGCCGTCGCACCGTCCGTCGGAAGCTCATTCATCCGATATTGATTGAGCACATTGGAGGGAAGGATCGGTGCGGCCGGCGGAACATACACCGACGGTGTATGGGGGACGCGTGCCTGTGTCTCATCAACAGCCGCGGTCACCTCGATCATCTCCGCACCGCCGAGAACTCCGCCTTCACGATATTTTTTTGTATGGAGGAGAACGGCATCGCTGCCGAGTTCATCCTTTATCTGTTCCATGGCTTCCTTCACGGAGGAGGCACGCACCGTTCGGACCTGCACTTAGATTCTCACCACCCCAAGGATCTGGATCTCAACATTCTGCTCAATCTCCGCATGGGAGAGAACAATCAGCCCCGGTATGGAGCGTTCGACAAGGTTGCGGAAATAGGGACGAACCGTGGGGCTCGTCAGCACGATGGGCTGATAGCCCTGATCCGTCAGCTTCTTCAGTTCCTCCTGCAGCGCTGTCAGCAGCTTCTGCATGGAATCCGGGTCGAGGCTGACGTAGGAGCCGTGCTCCGTACGCTGCACGCCGCCCGCAATCTTGTTCTCGATCGCGGGATCGAGCGTGATGCACGGGAGCACACCGTTCTGGACGTTCTGCTGCGTAATGTGCCGCGCCATTGCGTGGCGGACATATTCCGTCAGGATATCCGTATCCTTCGTTGCGGCACCATAGTCAGCAAGCACCTCGAGGATCGTACTCATGTCGCGGATGGAAATGCGCTCATGCAGGAGATTGGCAAGCACCTTCTGCACTTCGCCCACGCTGAGCAGGTTCGGAACGACCTCATCCACGAGTGCTGCGTTGGTCTTGTGCAGGTTGTCAAGAAGGTTCTGTGTTTCCTGACGACCGAGGATCTCAGCGGCATGCTGCTTGATGATCTCCGTGAGATGGGTTGCAAGCACGGAAACCGCGTCGACCACCGTATAGCCGTTCAGCTCCGCCTGCTCGCGCTCGTTCTCCGAGATCCAGAGAGCGGGCAGGCCAAATGCCGGCTCTGTCGTCTCAATGCCCGGGACCTCCTCGAACACCGTCCCGGAGTTCATCGCAAGGTAATGATCGAGCATGAGCTCGCCGCGTGCGATTTCAATGCCTTTGAGCTTGATGATATACGCGTTGGGCTTGATCTGAATGTTGTCGCGGATGCGAATCGTCGGCACGACAAGCCCCAGCTCAAGTGCACACTGCCGTCGTATCATAACAATGCGGTCAAGCAGGTCGCCGCCCTGTCCCGTATCAACAAGCGGGATGAGGCTGTAGCCGATCTCGAGTTCCATGGGGTCGACCTGCAGAAGCGAAACGATATTCTCGGGCGTTGTCGCCTCTTTTTTCGCCTTTGCCTTCTGCTCGACCTGCTGCACCTCCTGTTCCGCCACCTGTCCGCGCCGGAGATTCCATGCAATCAAGGCGCATACCAGAGCCAGTGCCGTGAACGGCACGCCCGGAAGTCCCGGCATGATCGCAAGGAAGAGGAGTACGCCTGTGAGGATCATAAAGATGCGTGCATTGCGGAAGAGCTGCTTCACAAGATCGCTGCCGAGATTGCCCTCCGCAGCCGAGCGCGTGACAATGATACCGGTTGCCGTCGAGATGAGGAGCGCCGGAATCTGCGCAACGAGACCTTCACCGACCGTCAACAGGGTATAGGTCTGGAGCGCTTGTGACGCATCCATATCGCGCTGCAGCATGCCGATGACAAAGCCGCCGCCGATATTGATGATCATGATGACAATCGCGGCAATCGCGTCGCCCTTGACGAACTTCGAGGCACCGTCCATTGCGCCGAAGAAGTCGGACTCACGCTGTACCTTCTCACGGCGGCGCTTTGCCTCCGCATCCGTGATCGCACCTTGGTTCAAGTCGGCATCAATCGCCATCTGCTTACCGGGCATCGCATCGAGCGTGAAACGTGCCGAGACCTCAGCCACGCGCTCCGAGCCCTTCGTGATAACGATAAAGTTGACAATGACAAGGATGACGAACACGATGAAGCCGACGACGGCATTACCGCCGACAACAAAGTTGCCAAACGCAGTAATGACCTCCCCGGCGTAACCGTCAAGGAGGATAAGTCGTGTCGAGGAGATATTCAGCGCCAGTCGAAACAACGTCGTAATCAGAAGCAGGGAGGGAAAGACGGATAGATCCAGAGCCTCCACATTGTAGATCGCTGACATTACGACAAGAAGCGCAATCGTGATATTCAGACAGATAAGAATGTCCAAGATGATCGTCGGCAGCGGAATAATCATCATAATGACGATCGTTACGATGGCGACGGCGATCAGAATATCACTGTACCGCTGTATAAGCTTGCCGGATACAAGAGGATTTACACTGCCGGACTGCGGTGCTGCCATAGGCTCACTCACTCCCTCGTTCCCTTTGCGGAGATTTCATACATTCCCTAAATAAATATTATACCAAATATCAGAGGTACGTCAATTATTAAACAAGACTTTCGTCACGCATGACCAAAACATCCCGATTTCTCATGCGCCGCGGCGTGCATGTTTCAGTCGATAGACGTAGGCAAGCACTTCTGCAACCGCCTGGTAGAGTTCCTGCGGCACGCTGTCGCCGATCTGTACGGCAGCATAGAGGGTGCGTGCAAGCGGCTTGTTTTCAACAATCGGTACGCGCGCCTCACGGCCGATCTCCTTAATGCGCTTGGCGACGAGATCCTGGCCCTTTGCGATGACCGTCGGTGCGACCATCCCCTGTTCATAGGAAAGCGCCACGGCGTAGTGCGTCGGGTTGGTGATGATGACATCCGCCTTGGGAACTTCTTTCATCATGCGCGCCATTGCCATCTGCCGCTGCTTCTGGCGAATCTTCCCCTTGATCTGCGGATCGCCCTCGGTCTGCTTCATCTCATCCTTGACTTCCTGCTTGGACATCTTGAGATCCTGCGTCGTCTGCCATTTTTGATACCCGTAGTCCATCATCGCCATAATCATGATGACGCCGATGACGATAAACGCCATTTGGAAGATAATCTCCGCGACAAGCGCGAGGCTCGTCGTCAGATCGAAGAACATGAACTGCGGCATCGCAAGGATTTGTTCGTGAATAAAACGGTAGAGAAAGAAGCCGATTACGAGAATCTTAAAGAAGGATTTCACCAACTCCACGAGCGACCGCTTCGAGAAGATGCGGCCAAACCCGTTGATGGGGTTGAGCTTGTCCAGTTTAAACTCGATGGACTCCGTATTAAAGGTCAGCCCCACCTGAAAGAAGTTGATGGCCAGTCCAACGATCATGATGAAGAGCATGATCGGAAAGGCGGTCTTGACGAGGATAACAACAATGCCGATGAAGATGCGCAGGATATTCTCCGTATCCACTGTCTGGTTCAGATTGCTGAACACGTAGGTAGTGTAGGTCGCAATCGATACGTAGATGGAATCCCACAGGAGCTTGAGACCGAAAAATCCGACGAGCAGCACGAATGCACTGTTGAGCTCCTGACTGCGGGCAACCTGCCCCTTCTTGCGTGCGTCGGCGCGCTTTTTCGCCGTCGGTTCCTCCGTCTTTTCGCCCGCAAAACGCTGGAGGTCAAAGACGAATCTGTTCCTATCGGAGGGCTCGCACCGCAAGCGATATATTTCCATACATTTCATTGAACAGCACATCCAAAAACAGGACATAGAACGGAATGATCATCGACAGCACAGTAATGCCAATCATCAGCTGCATCGGGATGCCGACGACGAAGATGTTCATCTGCGGCATTGTGCGTGCAAGGATGCCAAGCCCCACATTGGTAAGGAGGATCGCGAAGGTTATCGGCATTGCGACCTTCATCCCTGTGAGGAAGATCGTGCCCGTGAAGTTGGCAAGCATAAGGGCAATTGAGATATTGGGATCCATGCCGGCAAGCGGCACCGCGCGAAAACTCTCTGCAAGCGCTGCCAGGAGCATGTGATGCCCATTCGTGACGAGCAAAATAATGATCGCCAAATTATAAAGAAAACTTCCGATGAGCGGTATCTGCTGACCGGAAGTCGGATCCACAACATTGACAATGGCAAACCCCACCTGCATATCCATGACCTTGCCCGCCATCGTAATGGCGGCGAAGGAAATGTATGCCACGAAGCCGATCAGCCACCCAATGAAGAGTTCACCGACAGCAGTGACGGCAAACATGATGATCGTCTCAGGTGCCGCAGGCGTGCCCAGTCCGTCGACGACAGGGAAGAGCACAATGGTCATCGCAAGCGCCAGAGCCACACGGAAATACACCGAGATATTCATACTGCCAAAGAACGGGGACACGATAAAGATCCCACTGATTCGTGTAAGCGTCAGCAGAAACGCCGCGATATGCCCTTGCAGCAGTTCATACAGATCCATGCACTGCCGCTCCTTTCAGCGCAGATAAGCCGGCAGGTTGACAAATACATTTGTCACGTACTCGACCATGATGCGCAGCATCCATGGCCCAAAAATCAAGATAGCGACAAAGACCGCGATGATCTTCGGGATGAACGCAAGTGTCTGCTCCTGAATCGACGTGGTAGCCTGAAAAACAGCCACCAAAAGACCTACGATAAGCCCAAGTCCCAGCATGGGGGCAGAAACCAGAAGCACGATCATAAGTGCCTCCTGGGCGAGCTGGATGACCAAATCTCCGGACATCAGACCGCCTCCCCGCTAACGGAAACTCATGATGAGCGATTGGATCAGCAGGTGCCATCCATCGACCATGACAAACAAGAGAATCTTAAACGGCAGTGAAATCATAACCGGCGGCAGCATCATCATGCCCATCGACATGAGTGTACTTGCGACGATCATGTCAATGACAATAAACGGAATATAGATCATAAAGCCGATCTGAAATGCCGTTTTAAGCTCACTGATGATGAATGCCGGAATGAGCGTAAATGTGGATACATCCTCGGGGCCCTCGGGTCTTGGCGCCTCTGAGAGATTGACAAAGAGCGCGAGATCGGACTCCCGCGTCTGGCGGAACATGAACTCACGCATTGGGTCGACAATATTCTCAAGTGCCTGTTCCTGGGAGATCTGTCCCGCAAGATAGGGCTGTATGCCGTTCTCATTCGCCTGTCCCCAATAGGGTGCCATAATATAGAACGACAGGAAGAGCGAGAGCGCAATAACAATCTGATTCGGCGGCACGTTCTGCGTCGAAAGCGCGTTGCGCAGAAAGCCGATGACGACCACAATACGGACAAAGGATGTCGTCATAACGAGAATCGCGGGCGCCAGCGAAATAACCGTCAGCACAGCCAACAGCTGCATGCTGGTCGCTACATCCTGTGGATTCTCCGATGCCCCCACACCGACACTGACCGTCGGGATCAAGGGCGCTGCTGCCGCATGTCCCATGCCCAAGAGCAGGAGGAGCGCCGCACTCCCCAAAACAAGCATTTTGCGCTCCAATCCCGTCCCCCCATTTCTCCCTCCCGCCATCACTTTCGGAAAAGCGGCGGTATTTTTTGAACAAAATCCGACAGAGACCCGAACTGCTCCTGAAAGACACCGCTCCCTGCCGGTTCTGATGCGCGGATTTCCTCTACCGTCTCCGGATCATCAATCTCCGCGATCAAATGGATGTTGGCATCCGTAACGCCCAATACAAAGACATGGCCAAAGAGCTCCACTACACAGACCGAGCGGTTCGGCCCGAGCGGCAGCTGCATATAGACCTGTCCTCCGCGTGCCGCAAGCCTCTGCATCGAGTTTTTCCCAAAGGCCCGTGCGACAACATACGCCAAGATGACAACGAATGCAAAGACAGCAAAAAGGCTGACCACATAGGCGACCGTCGACCACCATGACACGGCCGACGGGCGCGGGTCAGCCTCTTCGTATCCGGCTAGATATCCGCTGCCCGTCTCACCTGCGGCAGATACATCCCCCGTGCATAGTGCGACGAGTATACATCCAAACAGCAGGGACAGAGATAACATCCGTCCGCTCATCAGCCGACGGCTTTGCGAATGGCCTCCAGCACACGGTCTGCCTGGAACGGCTTCACGATGAAGTCGCGTGCCCCTGCCTGAATAGCCTCAATAACCATTGCCTGCTGTCCCATTGCACTGCACATAACAACTTTCGCGTTGGGGTCTACCTTTTTGATTTCCTTGACCGCAGTGATGCCGTCCATCTCCGGCATTGTAATATCCATCGTTACGAGGTCCGGCTTGAGTTCCTGGAACTTCTCCAGCGCCTTCATGCCGTTCTCAGCCTCACCGACAATTTCATAGCCGTTCTTCGAGAGGATGTCCTTCACCATCATTCGCATAAAAGCTGCATCATCAACAATCAGAACGCGAGTTGCCATTTTTTCATCTCTCCTTAATTCGACAGAACATCCCTATTCCAAAAGGGGCACAGACGCACAATTCATATGTGCTTTTTATCGTTACTCATTATAACGAAAAGTGCCGCCTATGACAAGGATTTTCTGCACCAGTCCCCAAAGAACCATTACCTTCCGTTACTGGAGGCGTGCAGCACGCTCGAGCGGGCTGACAATCTCCGTAATGCGAACGCCGAAGTTCTCATCGATGACGACAACCTCACCCTTCGCCAAATACTTTCCGTTGACCATGATATCCACGGGCTCACCGGCGAGTTTATCCAACTCGACGATCGATCCCTTTGTGAGATCAAGGATGTCCTTGATGGACTTTTTCGTCCGTCCAAGCTCGACGTTGACCTGAAGCGGTACATCGAGAATCAGACCGATATTGGCGTCATTCACCTGCACCGGAGTGGAACTCAGCGGTGTAAACTGCGCCGACTGTACCGGTACATTGGATGCTACATGTGGCTGCATAGGCGGTGCTCCATATCCATAGTTTGCAGGTGCGGCAGCTGCCGGCTCCGCCGGTGCAGCAGGTGCTGCGGCCGGAGGCGGTGCGGTTGCTGCAGCAACAGCTTCTTCCTCATTGTCGACATCTGGCTGCTGGTTCATCAGTGCATCGACCATTTCCTTGGCGACATCGACCGGCAGGAGCTGCATGATCTCACTGTCAATGAGACCGTCCACCTCCATGCGGAAGGACGCCTGAATGATCGGATCGACCTTATCCAGCAGCTTGGATACAACTTCCTCCGTCGCAAGGTCGACGAGTGTGACCACGGGAGGGGTAATATCCACCTTCTTGTTGAACATCGATGAGAGAGAGGTCGCAACACTCCCCATCATCTGATTCATGCACTCACTGACCGCACTCATGTGGAGCTCGCTCAGTTCCTGGTCGGGGTTGGTGCCGTCATTGCCCATCATTAGATCAGCGATGATCGCGGCATCCTTGGCCTGAATACAGAGGACGTTGTTGCCCTCAATGCCGATGCTGTACCCCACCTCAACGACGAGGAACGGCACAGGATATTTTTCCTTCAGCTGACGCAGGTTGGAGACGGAGACGGTTGGTGTTGTGATCGACACCTTGCGTCCAAGGAGGACGGAGAGCGTCGTCGCGGCTCCGCCCATCGAGATGTTGCCGATCTCCCCGAGCGCATCGCGCTCCAGATCTGTAATGCCGACATCACTGTCATTGCCGGCATCGCTGGCATTGTCGGGAGATGCGTCGGCTGCAGGTGCAGCGTCATCGGCGGATGAGGCATCCTCTGCAGGCGCAGCATCATCAGCAGGCGTATCATCGCCGCTCGCTCCGCCGTTCAGGAGGGCATCGATCTCCTCCTGCGAGATCATTTCATCACTCATTCGCGTCGTCATCTCCTTCTATAATGCCGGATATTTGTACAGCCATACGCTTTCCGGAAGTGCCCGGACGCGCACGGAATTTTGCATTCGAACCAACGTAACAGACGAGTTCGTCCTGTGTCATCGTGTCGAGCTGCAGCACATCACCGAATCCAAGCGTAAGGAACTCATGGATGGTAACATCGACCGTGCCGAGTTCCACCTTAAACGGCACCTGTGTCCGTTCGATCTTGCGCTGGAGTTCAGCCACCTGTTCCGGTGAGCTCTCCTTGTCCGCAGAGGCTGCCACCCAGAACGAGGTGGTCAGCTTCGACATAACCGGCTCGAGCACCAGATAGGGAATGCAGATATTCATCATGCCGTCCACTTCACCGATCTTCACATGGATCGTGATGAGGACAACCATGTCGCTCGGCGGTACAAGCTGAGCAAACTGCGGATTCGTTTCCATCGTCTCAAAGTTTGGACGGAACTCAATCACATTGCTCCATGCTTCTCTGAAATAATTGATGACCGTATCAATGAAACGGCGCATGACTGCCATCTCAATATCCGTCAGAGCACGCGACTTGACGCCGGGTTTCCCTTCCCCGCCAAAGACGCGGTCGATGTAGGCGAATGCCAGACCCGTGCCGATCTCCATGACAATACTGCCTTTGAGCGGCGGCAGGCCAAGAATACCGATCACCGACGGATTCCCCATCGACTGAACGAACTCCTGATAGGTCATCTGCTCGACCGACATCACTTCAATATCGACCATTGCCCGCAGGCTTGCCGACAGATAGGTATTTACGAGACGCGAAAAACTCTCATGGAGCATGAAGAGCGTACGGATCTGATCCTTGGAGAATCTATCCGGCCGCTTAAAGTCATAGCTCTTGACCTTACGCTCCTCTTCTTCCGCCTTGACTTCCTCGGCGGAGACCGAGCCATCCGAAAGCGCTGAGAGCAGCTTATCTATTTCGGATTGAGACAGTACGTCCTCAGCCAAGACTCTTCCCCCTTCCCTCTATGCAGTGATTCATATTACTTACTGCAGCAGGAAGCTCGTGATGTAAACATCATAGACAGAGCCCTGACCCAGACGATCGTTGAGCGCATCCTTCAGCTGCTTTTTGAGCGCATCCTGCTTGGACGCATCAAATTCCTCGAGCGGTGCGGCGCGCAGGAACTGCATCGTCGTGTCGAGGATCTTCGTCTCCGCAACGGAGCCGACCTTCCCGTCGGTCACATTTTCAGACTTCCCTGGATTGAGCTCCAAGACGATGCCCGCCTTCAGGAACTTGCCGGAGCGACCGCCCCCAACATTGACAAGAACGCCTTCCTTCGGGTCACCGAGCTTGTAGAACACACCGGGGTCACGATGCGAACTGCTGCCGCCGCCATCCTCCGCGTGTGACGGTGATTCCGCCTGCGAGAAGATGTAATACGAGATACCGCCAGCTGCCGCCACCGCAACCAGAACCGCCACGACGACCACAACGATCATCATGAGCATGGGCGATTTCTGTTTCGGCTGCTCTGCTACCTGTTCTTCCTTTTCCTCCGCCATGAGTTAATTCCCTCCCTAAAAATGACTACGAAGCCGCAGCGGCTCCACACCGGGGCACTCCCTTGCCGCGTAGAGGAACACTGTTCCTCCCATTATACCAAAGGAATGGAAATTCGCCAACTAATTTTGATGAAGAGCACGGCGATACTTTATCGTACGTCGTACAATCTCTTCCATCGGCTCCTCGACGATCAGCTTCTTCCCGTTGGTCAGTGTGACCACGGTATCCGGTGTTTCCTCAATGCTCTCAATGATCTCTGCGTTGAGGACAAACTCTCCTTTTTGGTTCGTCTTGGAGTTGAACTTCGTCAGCATGATCATGACAGGCTCCCCCTCCATTTCCTTTCAGTCTCTCTTTCATGCACACAGCAAGTGTGATGTGCAAATGATTACTTGATATACTTTCGCCGTCATCCTCACTTTTCCTTTTTTTTGGGGCTATTTTTTTCATCATGTCTTAAATATTTTACAAAACGCCCCCCAGCTGAGCTAAAAATGTCAAGGAACGCAGCGGGTGTCCAACGAGTTCCTGCACATGTGCGAGTACGATGGATTCTGCCGCCATTAGGGTCCCACCGCGCAGCTGGAGCGATGCGGGCTTCTCCCAGTCAAAATTTTCCAGACCCACGAGGAGCCGCCGCAGTTCCTCTGAAAAAGCTGTGGCATCCGCACTGCTGCAGTCTGGGCAGAGAGCACCGCCCTCCCGCACGGAAAAGCAGGCATCCCCGACGATCTCCGCACCGCAGTGCAGACAGCGCTCATAGCTCTGCTGCAGCCCCGCTGCCGCAAGCGTCTGAAGCACGGCAGCAAGCGCCGTCACGCGCGGATTGCGCGTCTCAAATGCCGTCAAAATCGCAGAGAGCCGATCAAAGAACGCATTGTCCGCGATGCCCTCGGGCAGGAACTCACGGATCACCTCAGCGGCAAATGTCGCATAGGCAAGAGCCGTAAGATCGAGCGAAAGTTTCGCATGATGAACGCGCACGCTGGCGGTCTTGACCGTCTCCAAGCGGCCGCCCTCGGCGAGCTGCAGATCGGCGTGCACGAACATCTGCATCGCACCTGCAAGCGGACTGCGCGGGCGGCGGCATCCATATGCAGCGGCGCGCAGCAGCCCGCGCTCACGCGTGAAGATCGTCATGACCTTGTCCGCTTCGCCCCAACTGCGCGCACCGAGTACAATGCCCTCCGCAGCATAGAGTGCCATCTACGCCTCCGTCTCCGCCGCCCCGCCCGCCGGGGGAGGCTTGCGAATGTGCTTCTGGACGATGTTTTTTTTCACTTCGGCGAGCGGCATCACAGCCCCCGCCGTCAGCATATACTGGAGCGCCTCCTCCTTCGGAATGTCGATGGTCACCACATCCTCCTCCTTGACGAGGAGCGTTGTCCCCGAAGTCATGTTGAGGCTCCACGGGATAAAGACGCAGACATAGCCGCCGCCCATCGCCGCCTGAAAGCGCGGCGGCAGATCCGCCATGACGAAGCCGAGCGCGCGTGCTCCTTGATAGGGCACATGCACGACGCGCTTAAAGTTGCTGCTCGAGTCGAGCACGGCTTCCGAGAGACGCTTCACACTCGTATAGATAAACTTTACAAACGGAATCGTGCCGATCATATTTTCGCCAAATGCGATGAGCTTTGCAAGCGCCCAGTTCGTTGATGCCCACCCGACAGTGTAGATGACGAGGAGAAGTGTAACGATCCCCATCCCGGGAAAGTAAAACGGCAGATACTGTCCGAGAACCCCCTCGGTGAAGCGCAGGGTCCACTCAATGACGAACAAGGTGATGATGACGGGCACGAGCACAAGCAGCCCGTTCACGAAGCTGCGCGAAGCATGCTTCATTGTACGCCTGTAGATTCGCTTCATCCGCAGCATCATCTCCTGCTCCTTTCCTCAGTCGTCCTCTTGAAAGCCGAACGCACGCAGAGCACTTGCCCGATTGCGCCAGTCCTTGCGCGTCTTGACCCAGAGATCGAGATAGACCTTTGCGCCGAGCAGCGTCTCGACATCCGCACGGGCACGCTGTCCGATCGTTCGGAGAAGGTCCCCCCGCGCACCGATGACAATGCCTTTCTGCGACTCGCGCTCCACGTAGATGACAGCACGGATGTAGACATCGCCCGTGGGGCGCGTCGTCATCTCCTCAATGTCGACCGCAACGGCGTGCGGGATCTCGTCACGCGTCAGCATGAGGACTTTTTCACGCACGAGTTCTGCGACGATCAGACGCTCCGGCTGATCCGTCACCATATCGGAGGGATAGTACTGCGGCCCCTCGGGCAGATGCGCTTTGATCTCTGCAAGGAGCCCCGCGAGATTCTCGCCCTCGCGTGCCGAGATCGGCACAATACCCGCAAAGTCGTACGCCTTTGCATAGTTCGCGATGATGGGCAGCACCTCCCCGCGCGGGATGCAGTCCACCTTGTTCACAGCGAGCAGGACCGGTGCATGCACGCATGCAAGCTGTTTTAGAATGTACTGCTCGCCCGCACCCATCTTCTCCGTCACGTCCACGACGAAGACGATGACATCGACGCCGTGCAGAGCACCCTCCGTCGCCTTTGCCATATAGCTGCCGAGCTTGTGCTTCGGCTTGTGCACCCCCGGCGTATCAAGGAAGATGATCTGTGCATCCTCCTCTGTCAGGATGCACAGGATACGGCTGCGCGTTGTCTGCGGCTTGTCGCTCATAATGGCAATCTTCTGCCCGATGAGCGCGTTGATCAGCGTGGACTTACCGACATTCGGCCGCCCGATCACGGCGGCAAAGCCCGATTTATGCCTGCTCATCGTGCGATTCCCAACTCCTCCATCACGTGACGCTGCTCCTCCTCCATCTCCAGACGCTCCCCCTCCTCAATATGATCGTAGCCGAGCAGGTGCAGCATGCCGTGCACCGTGAGAAAGGAGAGCTCGCGCAGAGCACTGTGTCCGTACTCCTCTGCCTGCGCCTGTGCACGCTCAAGCGAGATCACAAGATCCCCCAAGGCCTCATGCGGCTTCGCACCGACGATCTCCGGCTCCTCGCTCTCCATGAGGGCAAAGGAGAGCACATCCGTCGGACGGTCGATGCTGCGGTACGTTCGATTGAGCACGTGGATATGCGCATCGTCCGTCAGCGTCACGCTCACCTCAGCGTCCGCAGCTCCGTAGAGACGCCCGACCGTCAAAACAGCGCGGCGCACCGCCTCCACATCTGCTGCGGACACAGCAAGATCCTCCGGCTCGCACCGAATCTCAACCTCCATGCGCATGCCCCCGTTTTTTCTCCCATGTGCCGTACGCCTCAACAATGCGCGTCACAACTTCGTGGCGGATGATGTCCACGGGCTCAAGCCGCACGATCCCAACCCCCTTGACCCCCTTCAGAATCTGACACGCCTGTTTCAGCCCGGAGACGGTGCCGTGCGGCAGATCGACCTGTTCGAGATCGCCCGTCACCACCATGCGCGAGCCAAAGCCGAGCCGCGTGAGGAACATCTTCATCTGCGCCCCCGTCGTATTCTGCGCCTCATCGAGGATGATGAACGCATCCTCGAGCGTGCGCCCACGGATGTAGGCGAGCGGCGCCACCTCGATGAGCTGGCGGCTCATCAGCTTCTGATAGCCCTCCGTGCCAAGGATATCCTGCAGCGCATCGTAGAGCGGGCGCAGATAGGGGTTGATCTTCTCCGTCAGATCGCCGGGCAGAAACCCCAGATGCTCTCCTGCCTCCACTGCGGGACGCGTGAGGATGATGCGGCTCACCTCACGGTTGCGGAGCGCCGCGACCGCCATCACGACCGCAAGATAGGTCTTGCCCGTCCCCGCGGGGCCAATCCCAAGCGTCACCGCATTGCGGCGGATCTTTGCGAGATAGTCGCGCTGACCGATGGTCTTGGCGCGTACTTCCCGCCCCTTTGCCGTCACGAGCAACACGTCAGCAAAGAGCGCATGCAGCTCCTCCACACGGCCCGCGCGTACGAGCTGCGCCCCGTAGCGCACCTCATGCGTCGTCAGATTCGCCCCCTGCCGCCGGTAGAAAAGAAGCTCCTGCACGAGCAGGCGCACGGCGGCAACATCCTCTGCCGCTCCCGTCACGACAAGTGCATTGCCGCGGCTTACCATGCGGCAGGAAAATGCCTCCTGCATCACCTGCAGCAGCATGTCGCGATCCCCAAGGATCGCATACGCCTCCTGCTGATCTCGGAACTCCATCGTATCCGTCGTTTCCTGCAAAGACAAACCTCCCATCAAATAAAGTATTCAATCGTATCGTCCGCCGTCCGACGCGTCCGCGCATCGAAGAGCAGCACTGCCTCGCGGCTCTCCATCGCACCGAACGCGTAGAGCTCGCGCGCCTCACGATTGAAGCACGCAAAAGGCACAACGCGGTTATAGCTGTGCGGATGATCACACGTCACCTCTATGCCTGCGCGGACGAATTCCTGTTCCGCCTCGGCAAGATAGTAGGGATCGAAGAGATAGATGTGCTCCTTTGATACACCTGTCAGCAGGGCATAGTGCTCCACCTCATAGAAGAGGCGCACAACTGCAACCCCGCCGCGCACGAGTGCATCGTTGATATGGCTGTGCGCATCGATGCATACCGCACGTCCGGAGATGTACTGACAGGTGAGCGGGAAATCCGTCGCACGCGAGAACCCCTCAAGCCAGTTCGCGAGATACATCATCGCCATGCGCGAGGTTCCCGCCTGGCACGCCTTGCCATCCATTCCGTAGCAGTCGAGTGTGTAGAGCATGACGCTGCGGATGATCTCGGGCGGCACCTCGGAACGCGGAAAGAGATAGCTTACTGCGTTCAGCAGCGCCGTCGGCCCGCAGTCGTACTCGGACATCTGATAGCGCAGGGGTATCTTCATATGCGTCCCCATTTCCTCAAAAGATTCGGCGTCAAGATCGCCGCGATCACGAGCACGATTCCGACGATCTGCAGGGCAACAAAATGCGTGTCGAAGATGAGCCACGCAAAAATAACGCTCGCCACCGGTTCAATCGTCGCCGTAATCGCCGTCTCTTCGGGGCTCAGCCAGCGCAGCCCCACGTTGAACGCAAAGAACGCGACAATCGTCCCGATGCCAATGATGATGAGGAGATCCGGCCATGTCTGGGCCGTGAAGAATGACCCGACATTCAAAATCACCTGCGTCAGCGGCAGCAGTGCGAGCCCGCCGATCAACATACAGACGGCGAGCAGAAAAAAGCGGTCGAAGAGCCGCAGCAGATGCATCGGATAGATCATCGCAAAGACAAAGGCAATTGCGGAGACAAGGCTCCATACAATGCATGCCACAGGCACGGAGAGCCGCCCGAAATCGCCCCCCGTTACGAGCAGAAACACTCCTGCCACCGCCACGATGACGGTTCCCGCCTCCGCTGCCGACGGCAGACGGCGATGGCGCAGCACCAGATAGAGGATCATCATCGCGGGGCTGGTGTAAGTAATGACCGTAGTCGCCGCTGCATCCCCTGCCGCAATGCCCTCAAAATAGGAATACTGGACAAACATAATGCCGAGCGTCCCGTGGACCGCAAGCTGCACAAGAATACGCGGATTGCGGCGCACAGACCGCACGCCGCGCTTAAGCCCCCCGCTCCACCATGCAAGCAGGAAGAAAAGCGCACTGGAAAGGAGCAGCCGCACCTGCGTGAGTTCAATCGGGACGTGCGCCGACTGCGTGTAGAAATGCTGTGCCGCCGTGCCGCTCGCCGCCCATGCCGTCCCTGCGAGGAGCACGAACAGTACAGCGGAGAGATGCGACATTACGCCTCTCCCTGTTCCCGCTTCACGACCGCGACAATCGCGCCGCAGACCTCCTCGAGCTGCGCGTGATCGCTGCCCTCCGCCATCACGCGGATCAGCGGCTCCGTCCCCGAGGGACGCACCAGCACGCGCCCATCGCTGCCGAGCACGCGCTCCCCCTCTTCAATGGCGGCACGGATGGCGGGATTCTCCTCCCAGCCTTCCTTCGTCTTGACCCGCACATTCACGAGGAGCTGCGGGTAGGTCGTCATCATCGCATTCAGCTCCGATGCCTTCTTCCCGCTGCGGGAGAGCGCCGCGAGCACCTGCAGCGCCGTGATGAGCCCGTCGCCCGTCGTCGCGTGCTCAGCGAAGATGATATGTCCCGACTGCTCGCCGCCGATCGTGTAGCCATTCCGCCGCATCGACTCAAGTACATAGCGGTCGCCGACCGCCGTCACCTCGACGCGTCCGCCAAGTGCGGCGATTGCCTTGTGAAAGCCAATGTTCGCCATCACCGTCGTCACCACCGTCTTATGCGGCAGCCGCCCCGCACGGATCATCTCCGCTGCGCACGCCACGAGAATGTGGTCGCCGTCGATCAGCGCCCCCGTCTCATCCAGACAGAGGCAGCGGTCCGCATCCCCGTCGTGCGCAATGCCGATGTCCGCACCGCGCTCGATCACCGTGCGGCGCAGGGATTCCAAATGGGTTGACCCGCAGCCGTCGTTGATATTCACGCCGCTGGGCAGCGCGTGGATCACCTTGACCTCTGCACCGAGACGGCGCAGCACCTTCGGCATCGCCTCGTAGGCAGCACCGTTCGCGCAGTCGAGTACAATCTTCATCCCGTCGAATCGCTCCGTACAGGTGCTCACCACATAGTCGATGTACTGGTTGAGCAGGTCATCGCGATATTCCACAATCCCGATGTCCTTGCCCGTCGGCCGCGCTGCGTCATCATTCGTCTGAAGGCGGCGCACGAGTGCCTCCAGCTCATCCTCCACCGCATCCGGCAGCTTGTAGCCGTCCCCGCCAAAGAATTTGATGCCGTTGTCGGGGAACGGATTGTGCGAGGCGGAGATCACAATGCCCGCCTGCGCCTGATGCTCACGTGCGAGATAGGCGATCGCGGGTGTCGGCGCAACACCTGCGAGGAGTGCAATGCCGCCTGCCGAGCAGATGCCCGCGGTCAGTGCCGCCTCGAACATCTCACCCGAGATGCGCGTGTCACGCCCGATCAGAATACGCGGGCGCACCTTCGACTGCGCGCCGAAATAAAGCGTCGCCGCGCGCCCGAGATGATACGCGAGCTCCGGTGTCAGCTCCGTATTTGCCTCGCCGCGCACGCCGTCCGTACCAAAAAGTCTCACCATGAACAGCCCCCTATGAGTCAGTATCTTTTCTCATCATAATCTACTGTATCTTGTCTAAAAAAGCAAGCGCCGCTTTCAGCCCGTCAAGTGCAGCACTCATGATTCCGCCCGCATAACCTGCTCCCTCGCCGATCGGATAGAGCCCCGCCGCCGAAACGGATTCCATCGTCACCGCGTCGCGCACAATGCGGCAGGGCGCGGATGAGCGTGACTCCACGCCCGTCATCGGCACATCGGCCGCACCAAAACCCGGCACGCGCTCCTCCCAAAAGGTAAGTGCACGCACAAGAGATGCCGTACACGCCGCAGGAAGCACACTGCGCAGATCGGCGGGCCGCACACCCGGTGCATAGGTCGGCGTGACAGCAAAATCCTGCGTACCGGTCTGTCCCGTGAGGAAATCTCCAACCGACTGCACAGGTGCCCTATAATCGCCCCCGCCGCCCCGATAGGCACGTTCCTCGAGCTCCCGTTGAAACGCGATGCCGCCGAGCACATCTCCGCCCCAGTCGGCGGGCCCGACCTGCACGAGCAGAGCACTGTTCGCCGTGCCCGAGCTGCGCCGATAGTTGCTCATCCCGTTCGTCACGAGGCGGCCCATCTCGGATGCCGCCGCAACGACCATGCCGCCGGGGCACATACAGAACGAGTAGACACCGCGTCCGCCCGTCTCATCACGATACGTCATCGCATAGTCCGCGACGGGGAGATGCGGACTGCCCGCTGCTGCACCATACCGCATGCGGTCGATGAATTCCTGTGCGTGCTCAACGCGCACACCGACGGCAAAGGCCTTGGGCTCCATTACAACACCCATCTCATGCATCATCGCGTAAGTATCACGCGCCGAATGCCCGATGCCGAAAAACACTGCATCGACGGGAATCTGCTCCGCGTCATTCACCACGATCGCCGCAATGTCCCCCGCGTGCATCTCCACACCCGTCACCTGCGCGCCGAAGCGCACCTCTCCCCCCATGCGCTTGATCTCTTCGCGCAGATTCTTTACCACCGTGCGCAGGATATCTGTCCCGATGTGCGGCTTCTGCAGATAACGGATTTCCTCGGGTGCCCCCGCAGCGACGAAGGCCTCGATGACCTCCCGCATGCGCGGGTCTGTGCTGCGTGCCGTCAGTTTCCCATCCGAGAACGTCCCCGCGCCCCCCTCACCAAACTGCACATTCGATCCAGGATCGAGGATCCCCGTCTGCCAGAAGCGTGCCACATCCGCCGTCCGTCGGTCGACATCCTGTCCGCGCTCGAGGACAAGCGGCGCAAGCCCTGCGCGTGCGAGCACCCATGCAGCAAAGATCCCCGCCGGACCGAATCCAACGATAACAGGCCGCCGCACGCCCACGCCTGCGCACGGAATCGACAAGGGTTCCTCGATCGGCGCGCAGCCGACCTCCTTGTCCCTGCGCAGCTGTGCAAGCACCGAGCGCTCGCCGTCAACCGCGACATCGAGCACGTAGACCCAAACGATTGGACCACCGCGTCTGCGCCGCGCATCCAATGCCTTATGAACGACAATCACCCCGCGCACGGCGCAGGGTGATATCTTGAGGCGGGCCGCTGCATATTCCTCGAGCGGACGTACAGCGTCATAGGGAACGCGCAGATTTTTCACGCGAATCATTGCATTGCTCCCACCTTGATCTCCACCGTCACATTTGGGTCCGCCGCTGTCACGCCGGCGGGCAGTGCAAGCTTCACCGAACGTTTCTCCGTCTCCCGCACCTGTGATAGAGAGAACTCCTCCGTCTCGATGCTCGTGATCTTGCCGATGACATCCTCCGCTCCTGCGATCTCGATGCGGGAAGGCTCGACCGTAATACCCTCGAGCCGGAGCTGCGGCGAGAGGTCACTCTGCGGCTTCGCCTGCACTGCGACCACCTTGCGTGTGAGGCCGCGCACGAGTTTGATCGATACCTCCGTAGACGGCGGCTGGAGGCTGACACCGGAGACCTCTCGCCCCTCACTGTTGATGGGTGAGAGTGCCACAATCGCCGTATAGTCACTCGACTGTCCACTGAGATTGATATGTCCCACAATGTGTGTGACCTGATTCACGAGGCTCCGCGGCCCCAACATCGTCGCAGCCTCATTGGTCTGACTGACCTTGTCCACGGTGAAGCCGGACGCAGGCGATCCGCTGATCGTCAGCTCCGCCCTAAGGGTCTTTTGAATCATCCGATCGAGATTTACCGTGATCTTATCCGGAGATGCATTCACAAGCTCAAATCCGTATGGTATGGAGGTCTCCACGGCATAGGCACGCTCCCCCTCCGTGAAGTCGGACAGATTGATGCGCGCATGAAAATCGGAAGAGTCCGCTGCGACGAAGAGAGAACGCGAACCGCGCACGCGAATCGTCACCGTGTCGTCGGCAGCATTCATCAAATAGCCGTCCGGTGCATTCTCGATCGTCACCGGAACCGTATACGTCCCCTCCATGGCAGGGTTCTGATCGTTCATCACATAGAGCCAGAGCACGACCGCCACAATGAGGGCGGCAATTTTTGCGGGCAGATTGTGCTGCACAATGCCCCGAAGCCTCGTCATCATTTTTTCCTCCAGCTCCGAACGAGTTCCCAAATGGACGACCCTGAACTGTACGCGAACGCGGGTGTCAGGATGTGTGTCAGCTGATCCCCGTCCAGGTGACGGTGAATGCGCCCGTTCTCCGCGATCGAAATCGTCCCCGTCTCCTCACTCACCACCACGACGAGTGCATCGCACTGCTCCGAGAGGCCGATCGCGGCGCGGTGCCGCGTTCCGAGCTCCGTGGAAAGGCTGCGGTTCTCCGTCAGCGGCAGGAGACAGCCCGCCGCAATCAGACGTTTGCCGCGGATCACTGCGGCACCGTCATGGAGCGGTGTATTCGGGATAAATACATTCATGAGAAAATCTGAGGTGATGAGGCCGTCAATCTGTATGCCTGTGGCGCTGATATCGTTCAGCCCCATATTGCGCTCGATGACCAGCAGTGCGCCAATTTTATTTGCCGAGAGAATCTTCACCGCACTGCGAATCTCACGGATCGTACTCTGCGCCTCCTCATCATCCATCAGACTGCCGGCACGAAAAAATCGCCCCTGGCCGAGATGCTCAAGCGCACGCCGCAGTTCCGGCTGAAACACAATCGGCAGCGCGACAAAGAGCAGCGTCACGGACTTTTGCAGGAGCCATGAAATCACATGCAGATCAAAGTAGCTTGTCACCACCGTCACGCCGAGGAGGACGAGAATCCCCTTGGCGAGCGTGATCGCACGCGTATCCTCAAGCATCACATAGACGCGGTAGAGAATGAACGCGACAATCAGAATATCGAGAATATCCAACGGCGTAATGGTCGACAGAATGCCGCGGAACTGTGTCGGCATCGTAAAATCAAGCGGCATAAGGATCCCCCACGCAGAAACTATCCCTCTCGTCATACTTCCCCATACATTCTCGCCGGCAGAACGACCCGCACATCGGCTGGCGACGAGCATCTATTTTAGAATTTCTCTCTCAGCAGCGAAAATCCTTGTGACCTGTCCGCTTCGTAAAAAAAAATTTCGTTCCCCGACGAAAGGATTCCGGATGCACCAGAATCCCATCGCAACGAGAACGAAATTGTGTCAGCAAATCTTGCGGATCCACCCCTTTGGTGTCTCCACCGTTCCGAGCTGAATGCCGCGCAGCGTGTCGTACAGTTTCTGCAGAATCGGGCCCATGTGTTCCATACCGCTCGGCAGTGCAATCACCTTGTCCCCACGGGTTACCGAACCGATCGGTGAAATCACCGCCGCCGTACCGCAGAGGCCGCCTTCGGCGAAGTCCGTGAGCTCCGCAAAGGCGACGGGACGCTCTTCCACTTTCATGCCGAGGATATGCTCCGCGATGTAGACGAGCGAACGCCGCGTGATCGAGGGCAGGATCGAGTCCGACTTCGGCGTGACGATGGTTCCGTCCTTCGTCACGAACAGGAAGTTCGCGCCGCCCGTCTCCTCGACGTACGTACGCGTCGCGGCATCGAGGAACATATTCTCATCGAAGCCCGCCTCATGTGCCGCCATATAGGCGTGGAGGCTCATCGCATAGTTCAGCCCCGCCTTGATGTGCCCCGTGCCATGGGGTGCCGCACGATCAAAGTCGCTCACGCAGAGGCGCACGGGCTTTGCACCGCCCTTGAAGTAGGGGCCAACCGGCGTTGCAAAAAGACGGAACTGATAGGCATCTGCAGGCTTTACGCCGATGACCTCGCCGGTCGCGAAGATCAGCGGGCGCAGATAGAGCGATGCACCCGAACCATACGGCGGCACATAGTCACGATTCGCCGCAACCACCGCATCCACCGCCTCGAGGAATCGCTCCTGCGGAAACGAAGGCATCTCAAGATACGCCGCCGAGTGATACATGCGCTCTGCATTGAGATCGGGGCGGAACGTCACAATATCGCCGTTCACCGCCTCATACGCCTTCAGCCCCTCAAAGACCTCCTGGCAGTAGTGCAGAATCCCGGCGCACTCACTGATCGTCACCGTCGCCTCGGATGTCAGTCCGCCCGCGTCCCATGTACCGCCCGCATAGTTCGCCACATAGCGCTTGGGCAATGCACGATAGCCAAACCCCAGATTTCCCCAATCAATATCCGCCTTTGCCATAATATGCCCTCTTTTCAAATACAGATTTTCCCTATCATAGTACCGCAGAGTGTACTTGTCAACCAAGCTCCCCCAACGCCTGCGGCAAAAGGCGCAAAATGTCCCCTGCCAAAAGCCCATTGCCGTGCGCCTCATACGCGAGATCACCCGCGCGTCCGTGCGCATAGACCCCCACAAGCGGCGTCATCCCGCTCTCCATCTGCTGCATCAGACCCACGATCGCCCCGGCGAGCACATCGCCGGCCCCTGCCGTGGCCATGCCCGCATTTCCGCAGGTGGTAAAGAATACATCCCCATCGGGATAGACGACAATGGTGCATGCACTCTTCACGACAAAGACGGCCTGATAGGTGTTCGCCGCCTCGCGGACAATACCGAGGAGATCATGTGCCGCCTCCTCCGTTTCCTTGCCGAGGAGACCGGCGAATTCGCCCATATGCGGTGTGAGAATCGGTACCTGCGGCAGCTCGCGCAGAGCGTCAAGATGCCCGCGAAATGCATAAATCGCATCAGCATCCATCACGAGCGGAACCTTGACATCGGCGGCAAAGAGGCGGACAAATTCACTCGTCTCCGGCTTGCGCCCGAGGCCCGGGCCGATCAGTACGGCATCCTGATGCGCAGCACAGGCAAGCACCGCCTCAAGTGCCTTGACACCGCCGAAATATCCCATCCCCTCATCCGGAATTGGAACGACCATCACCTCTGTCAGCTTCGCGGCAAGCACAGGATAGAGCCGTTCGGGCACGGCGAGCGTCACCAGCCCCGCGCCGATGCGCAGCGCCGCCTCTGCCGCCAGCGCCGCCGCTCCCGTCATGCCGAGTGCGCCCGCCACCACGAGGATACGGCCGCAGGTGCCCTTGTGCGCATCGCGCGGGCGTGCGGGCAGCAGCTTTGCCGCTGCCTCCTGTGTGATGAGTGACTGGCGTAGTGCCTCTCCCGCGAGCAGGGCATGCGGGATCCCAATATCGTCGACGAGCAGCTGCCCCGCCGCGTTCGCCCCTTCTCCGAGGAGATGCCCCACTTTTGGCAGTCCGAGCGCAAGCGTCCGCGCGGCTCGTACGGCGACCGAGGAAACACGCCCGGTATTTGCCTCCACGCCGCTCGGAATATCAATTGCCATCACAGGCTTCTCGGCTGCGTTAATTTCCTCAATAAGCCGCCGAACGTGTTCTCTGAGCTCGCCGCGCGTACCCGTCCCAAGAATCCCATCGACAACGGCATCCGCAAAACGCAGGGAGACGCGCAGCCGATCCCAGTCACGGTCACTGACGAGAGGACGTATCTCCACGCCCATCGCCTGAAGCGTATCATGCATCGCACGCGCCGCTTCTCCGAGACGATCGGTTTCTCCCGTAAAAAACAGCTTCACGCGCGCACCCATATTCATCAGATGGCGCGCTGCGGCAAAGGCATCCCCGCCGTTGTTGCCGCCGCCCGCAAAGACCGCAAACACCTTGTTCACCGCTCCGCCAATCATTGCGGCAGCCTCCTCGGCCGACCGCCGTCCGGCATTTTCCATCAGAGCAAGGGCGGGCAGACCGTAGTCTCTCTCCACAGTCTCATCGATTCGGCGCATATCCTCTGCAAACGATACATTCATCGCTGACCCTCCAAAATACAATATGCTATCGCGTAATCACGCTCATGACTGAGCGTGACCAACACGCGCTCCACGCCCATTTCCTCCGCCCGCGCAGCAAAATAGCCGCCCAAGTGGGCAACAGGTGCGCCGAGCGCATCCGGCAGGATCTCCACATCCGTCAGTTTCCCATCGCGCAGCCCCGTCCCAAACGCCTTGAGCACGGCCTCCTTGCCCGCGAAACGCGCGGCAAGGCTTGCCGCCATCCCCCGGCCTCGGCTCTTGGCGTAGGCACATTCCCGCGCCGTATAGACGCGCTGCAGAAAGCGTTCATTCTCGATGGCGCGGGCCACACGCGGAATATGGATGATATCGCTGCCGATGCCCAGAATCATAATGCCTCCTGCAATGACAGAAAAAGGAGCCATTGCGCCCGCAATAGCCCCTTTCAATTTCTTTTCTCCGAGGAAGCACCGAGGCTTCCCACGCGCCGACCACCCCTTATGCTCAGCGCTGCAGCGGCGTCGGAACAACGCCCGGTGTATTCGGTGTCGGATGCGTCGCTGCGCCCATGATCTCACCGCCGCCCGCCTGCGGCTCCGTGGCTGCCGCCTTCGGAAGCGCATTGGACGGTGCGTTCGCGCTTGTTTTCACCTGCCCGTCGGACGTACTGGACGAATCCTCCTGGCTGAACCGCATGCTGCGTGCAATGAACACCTCAACGCGACGGTTCTGTGCACGTCCCTCCTCCGTGTCATTCGACGCAATCGGCCGATATTCACTGTAGCCGAGTGCACTGAATCGCGCCGGATTCAGTGACGGCTGTGCGCCCATCAGCCCGCGCATGAGGCTCACCGCACGCGCGGAGCTGAGTTCCCAGTTGGAGGGGAACTGTGCCGTTGCAATCGGCATATTGTCCGTGTGTCCCGAGATCGTCACGCGCTCCGGCAGTGAGGAGAGGATTGCCGCAATCACGGGAACAATCTGCTCCGCCTGATCCTGCAGTGCGGCAGAACCGGATGCAAAAAGTGCCTTTTCCTTCAGACGAATCATCAGGCCTTCCTCGGACAGCTCCGTGGTCACCTGATCCTGCAGATTATTTTCCTTGACGTATTGCTCGATTTTTTCCTGTGCCTCACGCAGGTTTTCATTCTCCTGCATATAGGCGGCATTCGTGCTGTCCGATGCCGTCGTCGGCGTGTTCGGCATCGCCGTGGTGGGCCCCATGCCCGAGAAGAACGACGGGCCTCCCATGTTGAACGCCGCGGTAAAGGCCTGTGCAAGCGCCTGCATCTTCGACGAGTCCGTCTGCGACATCGCAAAGAGTGCGATAAAGAGCGCCAAGAGCAGCGTCATCAGATCAGAATAGGGCAGAAGCCAAGCCTCGTTGAGTTCCTCGTCATGGGGCTTCCCACGCTTCTTTCTCGCCATATCAGCCCTCTCCCTTCAACGCCTCACGCTCCGTCTGCGGGATGAAGACCATAAGCTTCGCCTCAATCGCCGTCGGGGAATCCCCCGCCTGGAGAGAGAGAATTCCCTCAATGATCATGCGCTTCTGGCTGACCTCGTGCTCCGATATAATCTTGAGTTTGTTCGCGAACGGATGCCACAGGACATATCCCGTAAAGATACCGAGAATTGTCGCAACGAACGCCGCTGCAATCGAGTGACCGAGCTTGTCGATATCGTTCAGGTTGCCGAGTGCCGCGATCAGACCGACAACGGCACCCAGAACGCCGAGCGTCGGTGCATAGGTACCCGCCTGTGTGAACATCGAACGTCCCTCGGCATGACGTTCCTGCATGATCGCAAGCTCAGCATCCAGGACATCGCCGACGAAGTCCGGATCCATACCGTCGATGACCATGCCAAGACCCGTACGGAAGAACGGATCCTGGATCTCCTGCGCCTTGCTCTCAAGCGCGAGGATACCCTCACGGCGTGCAATCTGCGACAGTTCGATGAACTGCTGCACGAGCTGTCCCTTTTCCTGCAATTTGGGAACTTGGCATGTCTTCTTGATGAGGTTGAAAAAATTTCCCAACTGCTCCATGCGAAATCCAATGAACAAGCACGAGAACGTACCGCCAATGATGATGAGGAACGCCGCCGGGTTATTGAGCGCCGTCAGCGGTGCCCCCTTCAAGATCATACCAACAAAGACCGAGATGAGCCCCATGATAATCCCGATGACCGTTGATTTTTCCAAAGCAAAAGCCCCCATTCCATTTCTCTCGACCGGCAGACGCATAGATATCTGATCCATCAGATACACGTCCACATCTTCCTATAGTATTCCATAAATCGTTGAAAAATCCTACCTATTTTTTAAAAAAACTCCAAAAAACTCAAGAAAATTTTTCA
>CAJPQT010000003.1 GCA_905372865.1 uncultured Centipeda sp. | reverse complement strand
ACCTGTGACCTTCGGGTTATGAGCCCGACGAGCTACCGACTGCTCCACCCCGCGACAATATTGCTCGCGCATTGCGCTAACAAGACGATATTATACGGCAAAGGCAGCGGCTCGTCAATACCCAAAACAGAAAATGGAGCAGAAAATTATTCCGCTCCATCGTTTCCCGTCCGTTATTACTCCGCCGCATCGCCGTCGAAGAGATAGGCATAGCGCTCCTTGAACTCGTCGTGCGTCATGCGGTAGGCATTTGCAAGCCCCGGATCGTCGAGATCGCCCTTTTCGAGACGCATCATGAATCCGCGGGCGATGCGATAGTGCACGGAGTTGATGTTGACCTTGCGCACCTTCGTCTTGCCTGTCTCGGGGTCGCGGATCTCATCGAACCGCATCGGCACCGCCTGATTGTCCTGAATCGTGATAATCGCGCCCGTATCGCCGCTCATCAGGAATTTGACAGCAGAGTAGCCAAGCGAGCGGCAGTAGTCGATGTCGTACGCAATCGGTGCCGTGCACCGCAGCTCATAGCCAATCTCCTTGTCAATGACGGTGATTGTGATGCCGAGCTTCTTCGTCTCCGCCAGCACCGCCTGCTTGAGAATCTCACCAAAGTCGAGCTCGCTGTAGCGGATGTGTCCGTGCTCGTCCGTGACGACGTTGCCGAGCTTCGCGAAGTCCTCTTCGGCGATTTTCTCAATAACCCCCTCGGCGATGACGGCAACGCCATAGTTGCGCCCTGTAAGATAGCGCTTCACAATCGAGCCGACAATGACATCGACGACCTGCTGCAGAGGGATCTTATCCTGTGCGAATTCCTCGGGGATGATCGTGATCGCCGCGCCCGCGCTGCGTCCCATGCCGAGTGCAAGATGTCCTGCCGTGCGCCCCATCGCGATGGTAAAGTACCAGCGGTTGTTCGTCGTGCTCGCATCCTCCATGAGGTTCTCGATCTCCATCGTGCCGAATGCGCGCGCCGTCTCGAAGCCAAATGTGGGAACGCCCTCGGGCAGCGGCAGGTCGTTGTCGATGGTCTTTGGGACGTGGACGACGTTGATCGTGCGTCCCATTTTACGCGCATATTCGGAGACCGCCATCGAGCTAAACGCCGTATCGTCGCCGCCGATGGTGACGACATGGGTCACGCCGAGCTCGGTGAGTGTCTCGACAACCGTGCGGAGGTCGGATTCCTTCTTCGTCGGATTGAAGCGCGACATCTTGAGGATACAGCCGCCCGTCAGATGGATGCGGCTGATGCTGGCAGGCTCGAGGCGGACATAGTTCTTCTCGCCGCGCGCGAGCCGTGAGAATCCATCGTAGATGCCGAGCACATCCCAGCCGTGGCGCGTCGCCTCGCTGACAACAGCGGAGATAACGCTGTTGATGCCGGGCGCGGGACCACCCCCGCAGATAATCGCAATGACATTCTTGATCCCAATCATGAATATGCCTCCTCTTCGCAGAAAGCGCCGACAAATTCAGCGATTCCTTAGAATTATCTGTACACTATCATAAATTCGACAAAATGAATTGTTTTCCTTCTACATAAAAACTTTTGATCAGCGGCGCTTCCGGCTGCGATGTCCGAGGTTTGTCACGGTCTTGCCCGCCTTCTTGCTGCGCGGCTTTGACGCTGCACGTTTCGGAGCCGTCCGTTTTTGTCCCCCTGTGCGAGCGGCTGTCTGCCCACTCGCCTCGTCGGGGCGTGTTTGGCGCGGCTTCTTTTTCACAACGGCACGGCGCAGACGCTCCTTGAGCGCGGCTTCCATCTTGCGCAGCTTCTCGTGTTGGTGTGCCGTGACGAGCGTGATTGCCCGTCCCTTTGCTCCCGCACGTCCGGTGCGCCCAATGCGGTGGATGTAGTCCGTCACGGTCGGCGGCAGATCGTAGTTGTAGACGTGGGTCACACCCTCGATGTCAAGCCCGCGCGCAGCGATATCCGTGGCACAGAGAATCTGCAGCTTCGCCGCGCGGAACTGTCGCAGGACAAATGCACGCTGCGTCTGCGTAAGGTCGCCGCTGAGTGCATCGACAAGGTAGCCGCGCTGTGCGAGTTCCATCATGAGTGCGCGTGTACGTTCCTTGGTCGCGCAGAACACCATCGCGAGATACGGCGCCTCCTCGTTGATGGATGCACAGAGGCGGTCAATCTTCGTCCCCTCGCTCACAGAGAGGACGATCTGCTCGATATTTTCGAGCGTTGTCCGCTCTCCTTCAATATGGATCCGCGCAGGGGTCGTCATAAAGGTCTTTGTAAGCTGCACGATGCGAGCCGGCATGGTTGCGGAGAACAGCGCGAGCTGGTAATCCTGCGCGGTCTTTGCAAGCAGGGCCTCCACATCCTCGATAAAGCCCATCTTGAGCATCTCGTCCGCCTCGTCGAGGACAATCTTGTTCACGCTGCCGAGGGCGAGCGTCCCGCGCCGCACATGATCGAGCAGCCGTCCCGGCGTGCCGATGATGAGCTGCGGATGCCGGCGCAGCTTCTCCTTCTGTCGCTCGATGTCCGCACCACCGTAGATAACAATCGTGCCGATTCCGAGCTCAGCCCCAAGCGGCTCGGCCACGCGCGCAATCTGGATCGCAAGCTCGCGTGTGGGTGCAATGACAAGGGCCTGCGCGACCTCGCCCTGCGGTTTGATCTTCTCAAGCAGAGGCAGGAGGAAGGCAAGCGTCTTGCCCGTGCCCGTCTGTGCCTGTGCGATGACATCGCGCCCCGCACGCATGGGCGGGATTGCCTGCTCCTGCACGGGGGTCGGCGCGGTAATCCCCTGTTTTTTGAGCAGTGCACACAGCGTCTCCGAGACACCGAGCTGGTCAAAATGCGTCATGATGAAAGCACCTCTGCCCCCGTCTCCGTAATGAGGATGGTCTTTTCCCACTGTGCCGAGAGCGTGTGATCCTTCGTGCGCACCGTCCATCCGTCGTCCGCATCCACCGTAACATCATAGTCACCCGCGTTGATCATCGGCTCGACCGTAAACACCATGCCGGGTACCATGAGCATGCCCGTGCCTGCCTCGCCCACATGCGGGACGAACGGCTCCATGTGAAAGTCCTTGCCGACACCGTGCCCGCCGAGTGCCGTGACGACGGAGTAGCCGTTCGCGTGCGCCCAGTCGCCGCATGCCGCACTGACATCCCCGAGGAAATGCCACGGGCGTGCCGCCGCAATGCCGCGCTCCATACACTCCTTCGTCACCTGCACAAGGCGCTCCGCCGCAGCGGGCACCTTGCCCACGAGGTACATACGCGAGGCATCCGCGTAGTAGCCGCCAAGGATGACCGTCGAGTCGACGTTGACAATGTCCCCCTCCTTCAGCACATCCTTCTTCGAGGGAATGCCGTGGCAGACCACATTGTTGATCGAGGTGCAGATGCTCTTCGGAAACCCCTCAAACCCGAGACAGGCGGGGATCCCGCCGCGCTCCACGATGTAGTCGTGCGCCGCACGGTCGAGCGTCTCCGTATCCACGCCCGGACGCACGAGCGTCTCCATGAGATCGAGCACGCCATCGTTGATGACCGCAGCCCTACGGATCCCCTCAATATCCGCCGCGTTGTTGATGATCTTGCGCGGCGGGCGCACCTGTCCCTTGATCACATCATAGCGAATGGACGCAATGCGGTCATCAAAGTCCGCATGACACTTCTTGTATTTCTTTCCGCTGCCGCACCAGCATAGATCGTTTCGATTCATTCCTTCGCCCCTTTATCTATTGTTGTCACCTCTGCATTATAGCCCGAAACTCCTTTTAAATCAAAGATTTTTCACCACACACGGGAAAATGCAGCACTTGACACAGTGCGCGGAATGGGCTACACTTATCGCGCAATTGGTTCTGTAAAGAAGGTAATATCATTGAAGTTTATGCATACGCGGCTACTGTGCCTAGTGCTTGTTGCCGCAGTCGGATTCCTCATTGCCGGCGGTATCGCTCTGCTGCAGACGACAAAGGGGGTTCCTGTCCTAAACTATCATCAGGTCGAGGAGAAGGACGGCAACCCGCTCACACTCTGGCCCGATCAGTTCGAGGCGCAGATGGACTACCTCGCCGCCGAGGGCTATACGACAATCACGATCGACGAGATGATGGATGCCCTCGAAAATGGAACACCTCTGCCCGAAAAGCCCGTCATCATCACATTCGACGACGGCTATGCGGACAACTACGAGTACGCCTACCCCGTTTTGAAAAAATATGGGTTCAAGGCCACCATCTTTCTTATCTATGATTTTACAGACACTTACCCAAACTATCTGACATGGGATCAGATCAACGAGATGAAAGAGTCCGGGCTCATCCACTTCGAGAGCCACACAATGACGCACGCGAATCTCGCCGAACTCACGTCGGCGGACGAACTGCGCCACGAGATCGCGGATTCACATAACCTCCTCTCGGAAAAACTCGGCTATGATATGCACTACATCGCCTACCCCGGCGGGCGTGTCAATGAGGAGATCGAGGAGATCACGCGCGCTGCCGGATATCGCGGGGGCTTTACCGTGCACTACGGGCTCTCAACGCCGGAGGAAGGCCGCTATCAGATGGATCGCATCCCCATCTTCGGTGCGAATATGCACACCCTCACGCGTTTCAAACTGCGCCTCGCCTTTGCGCCGCTCATCGCACCTCTTGAGGATCTGCGTCTCACACTGCGTTCCTATGGCTTTACTGCACTTGCTGACTATCTGCTGATTCCTTGATATTTTTGCGAAAAATCTGTAAAAGAACAGGACAGCAGACAAAAAATATGCTATAATACTACTATTGGTTATTGTGTTTAAGGAGGGCTTTTCATGGATTTTGAAGCACTGGTCAAGGCAAAATTTGATGAAGCATACGCAGCGTCGGAGCATCCGAAGAAATTCTTCCTCACGGAGAACGGGCGCGGCGTTGTCGATGGCGGCGAGATGTACAACGCACTCCTCCACGATGTTCTCGACGTTGTGCAGAAGGCAATGGTCGGCATCCTCAAGGACAGCCACCATACCCATTGACACATACAAACCACAAATAGCTGCGCAACACTTTGTCGGCAAGGCAGGCAAAAGGAGCGACCGCACACAAATGCGATCGCTCCTTTATTGTATTCAGATTGTTTCGTAATGAAACGGCTCAAGCTCCCAGAGCACGCCCGAAAGCAGCTTTAGGTCAACGTCAGAGAAGACGCGCAGAGCCGGTCGGATGTTCTTCTCGGGGAAGATAGCGATGGTCGCCGCCTCCTCACCGTGTTGGAAGAACGCCTCGACCGCGCCGTGATCAACATACACCCGCATGGAGAGCGTATCCTCGGCATACAGCTTGAAGACGCGTTTGCCGCGACCGCCGAGCTTCATGCCCGTGCGGTCGATGGTCATGACCTGCTCGAGACGGTTGTAGCGGAAGACGAGCTTTTCAAGTCCGAAGACGAGTTCGACAGAGACCGTATGCGCCTCCCCCATCGTGAGATCGAGGATGAACTCCGTGAGATCGTAGAGGGTCGCAGAGAACTCGCTCTCCCCCTCCGCCTCCATCGTGCGCTCGGTCTCGCGGTGACGCAGTGCCTTGAGTTCGCTGACCAGCTCGGAGAAGATATGCCCCTGCCTGAGTGTCAGCACGCGCGGCAGTGTCAGACTGTGCATCCACCCCTCCTCGCGCGTCGGGTACTCGTCCTCGCGGTCGGGCATCCCCATCCAGCCGATGAGGATGTGCCGCCCCTCGTGCGTCAGGATCTGCGGCGCATAGAAGTCGAAGCCGTGATCGAGCTCCTTGAAGCGCCCGTGCATCAGCATCTCCATTGCATCCATCGAGGCGTGTCCCGCGATGTAACCTGCCTGATAGACGTTCTGACGGTCGTAGGCACGCGCCTCCACCCCCTGCGGACAGAACACGAGAACATCGCAGTCGCCGAACGAGAGGAGATTCGGGCACTCCCACATATAGCCGAAGTCCTTCAGCTGCGTGCGGAGTTCCCCGAGACACTCCCAACGGATGGGCGCCTCGCGATAGACGAGCACGCAGCCGCGCTCGTCTGCCGTCTGCGCACCGATGACGAGATGGCGCACGCCGCGCCAGTCAAAGAGATAGGGGTCGCGGAAATGCGCCGTAAAGCCTGCAGGCGGGCCGTCGATAATGATCTCCTCTTTTTTGACCGCGCCCGCAGCTTTGGTAAACGTGCCGAACCGCTGCACAGAGCTGCGGTTGCCCTGCTCGTCCTTTGCATTGCAGGTATAGAGGATGCGCAGACGCCCATCCTCCTCCGTACCGCAGCCCGAGTAGCAGCCGTCCTTATCGTGCTCATCCGTCGGCCAGAGCGCAAGCTGCGGAACCGCATACGTGCAGAAGTCGCGCGTTTTTGTATGCGCCCACGACTTGTTTTTATGTGCACAGCCGAACGGATTCCACTGGAAGAAGATGTGGTATGCGCCGTTATGGTAGGTCATCCCGTTCGGATCGTTGATGAGGCCGAACGGCATTTCGAGATGAAAGCGGTTGTGCCAGCGATGCGTGAAGGGGAATCCCTGCGCAAGCCGCGCGTCGATTGCCCGCTTGTCAAAGTTCTCCACAGTGCTCACTCCTCAGGGCGGAAGAAGGTGAAGGTCAGACCAAATGCCACGCCGAAGCCGACCGCATTGACGAGAACGTACTCAGCGAGGTGGTCAAGATAGAGCAGCGTGCCCGGCAGCACCGTGATGCCCATGCCCGTGCCCGCGAGATGCAGGAAGCCCGCAATCGCGCCTGCACATGCGCCGCCGACGAGACCGTAGATGAACGGCTTCATGAAGCGCAGGTTGATACCGAAGATCGCCGGCTCCGTGATGCCGAGGAACGCAGGAACTGCCGAGGAGATGTAGAGCGCACGCTTCTTTGCATCGTGCGTACGCGCCGCGACAGCGACCGCAGCACCGCCCTGCGCAACAATCGCCCCCGTGATGATCGCGTTGAACGGGTCAAGCCCCGTCGATGCAAGCAGCTGCACCTCGAGCGCGTTGAAGACATGGTGCACGCCGAACACAACGATAACCTGATGCACGCCGCCGACGATGAAGCCGCCAATGCCGTACGGGAGCTCCAGGAAGGCACGCACCGCGCCGAAGATGCCGATCTCAAGCGTGTGCATGATGGGTCCGATGATGAGCAGACCGAGCAGCATCGAGACGAAGAGTGTCAGGAACGGGGTCACGATGAGGTCGATGATGTCGGGCACGAAGGTCTTGAACCACTTTTGCAGACGCGCGGCAAAGATGCCGAGCACGAGTGCGGGCAGCACCGAGCCCTGATAGCCGACGACGGGGATCGGAATGCCGAGGATGTCCATCGAGAGCGGTACGGCATCGCCCGCCGCAATCGCATACGCATTCGGCAGCTGCGGAGCAACGAGCATGAGGCCGAGCACGATGCCGATAACGGGCGTGCCGCCGAAGCGGTTCATCGTCGACCAACAGACAAGCGCGGGCAGGAACGCAAACGCCGTATCGGTGAGAATCTGGCTCATACGGATGAGGTTCTCGCTCATCTCGACGCCGAGACTTTGCGCAGCACCGCGCAGCCCCATGAAGAGACCTGTAGCAACGAGCACTGGGATAATCGGAACGAACACGTCGCCGAGCGTGCGCGAGACCTTCTGCAGCGGCGTCATCTGATCATACGCTTCCTGCTTGCTGTTCACCGCGCCCACGAGATTCGTGCCCGCGACAAAGGCATCGAACACCTTGTCGACAAAACCCGTTCCGAGAATGATCTGGTACTGCGCGGCGGCGAAGAACTGCCCCTTCACGCCGTCAATGTTCTCAATCGCCTTCTCGTCGATGATCGACTTGTCGTTCACGATGAGGCGCAGACGTGTCGCACAGTGCTCGGCGCTGCGCACATTGCCCGTGCCGCCGACGTATTTCCAGATGAGCTTTGCGACACGCTCCTCCTTCGGCAGATTCGGATCGATGTCATCGTCCGCCGGAGCTTCCGCCGCAGGTGCTTCCTCGGCAGGCTCATCACCGCCCGAGGAGATCTCCGCATCACCAAGTGCGAACGTGATTTTTCCGAAGTCCGCTGCATTCGTCACGAGCACGGGTGTGGTTGTCTCATACCCCTCCGCACGAATCGCTTCGGGATCGAACTCAAGCAGCAGCTGCCCGCGCTTTACCGTGTCCCCCTGCGCAACGTGCGCCGTGAAATGCTTGCCCTCGAGCTTCACCGTATCCACACCGACGTGGATGAGGAGATCCACCCCGTCCGCCGAGTGAATGCCGATGGCATGCTTTGATCCAAAGAGCACGGTGACCTCGCCGTCCACCGGCGACACCACGCGCCCCTCCGGATCCGCAATCGCCGCACCGCGTCCCATCGCACCGCTCGCGAACGCCGGATCCGTCACCTCCGAAAGTGGGATCAGCCGTCCCCGCAGCGGACTGTCCAAACGAATGTCCTGCATATCAAGTCCCCCTAGTAACAATGACAGCTTAGAATCTTTCCATATATACAGATCCCTTGCGTCAAAGTGTACTAATTTCCTTTTCATTTGTCAATGCAGGAAGATGCGAAAAGGTTTTACAACGGATGGTGCTTGTGGTAGAATAATCCTAAGAAATCGATGGGTATTTCGGAGCATAATCCGGGGAGGCACTACAAATGAGTATAAAATATGAGATCAGCATTACATCGATCGGCAAGCTGGCACGAAAATTCCTCGAGACAAACAACAGCGTCATTCTGCTCGACGAGGGCGCACACCCAAATCTCGCCGAGATGGTCCTTGAACATACGCCCGACGAGCTTGCGGAAGATATCGTACCGGGTGATACGCTCTCCATCGGAAAGCAAAAATACAAGGTTGTTCGCGTTGGGGAGAATGCGAACGACACGATCCGCGAGAGCGGTCACTGCACGCTCCTCTTCAATGCGAAGGGCTCTATGCCCGGTCAGATTGAGGTTGAGGGGACGATCATCCCGTCACTTTCACAGGGGCTTAAATTCTCCTTCGCCGGGAAATAACACAAAATCAAAACCACTAGTGTTCGGCGGGCTCGTCGGTACATGGGAATACCAGCTCGACCTTGCGCTCATCTTCGTCGCCTGTATGTGCCTTTCGTACTTTTACGAGCGGCGGCACATACGAAAACAGCACACATAAAAAAATCCCCTGCGAGGGGATTTTTTTATCTACATGAGCGCATCCATTGTATCAAAAATTGGCAGGAGTACAGAGAGCACGACAAAGAAGATCATCGCGGCGATGACAACGATCATTGCAGGCTCGGCAAGCGCCTCGACCCGCGCAGCATATATGCCTGATCTCCGCCTGCAGTAATCCGCTGAGTGCTGCAAGAGCCCCTCTAAATCACCCGCCGCCTCACCTGCAGAAAGCATACCGCGTAGGAGTTCGGGTAGGCAGCGCTCATGTACAATTACCTGTGCAAAGGTACGACCTTCGACCAAGCTTCGCTCCATCTTGGCAAGATTCTGCGCAATCGCACGGTTCCCCGCCACAGAACGCGCAAGCCCCAGGGCACGATCCAAGCGAATGCCGCTGTGCAGCAAAATGGCCAGCGTACGCAGGATCATCTGCCACACAGCAAATCGTACAAACATCCCGATCACGGGTATGCGAAGAAGGAGTGCATCAACGACAACGCGCAGGGATGGTATGCGGAGCAGCAGAACGACGACGCTGCAGAGCCCGACCGCAAGAGCAGGGAGCAGATATGGGTGTACGGCCGTAGTGTCCAAGAGCGAGAGCAAGATCCGCGTCGGCAGAGGAAGCTCCGCTCCTAGATCATGCAGGAGCGCCGCAAAGACGGGCAGGACAAATATCGTCATCAACAGAATGGAAAAAAGTGTCGCCGCCAACAGAAAGAGTGGATAGGAGAGCGCACTGCGCACAGATTCACGCAGCACATGAGCCTCTGTGAGAACAGCAGCAGCCTCTTGCAGAATCGCATCGAGCGTTCCGCTCTCCTCGCCGGCATGCACCATTCCAATGAGGCTCTTCGGAAACGACTCCGCCTGCATCTCCATCGCCTGTGACAGCGACAGTCCGCGCAGGACCTCCGCATGCAGTGCCGCAACAGCGCGCCCGCAGGCAGAATCTCCGCTTCCTTCGGCCAGACATGCCAGTACCTCATGCACGGGCAGTCCCGCTCTAAGAAGTGCCGACAACTCATGCAGGAATGCGATCCGCTCTTCCGCTGAGATCCCGACGGACAGCCGCAGCATGGGCGGCAGCCGGAAACTGCGGGGCTCTCCGATATGGAGGGCGATCTTCCCCTCTGCCGCGAGTGCACGTACCGCGGCAGGGGCCGACTCTGCCGCAATCGTCCCATGCACGGCGGCCCCATCCGCTGAACGCGCACGATACGAAAACCTCTTCATGCGATCACGCCCTTCGCCCGCAGGGCCGCCTCCGCCATCTCACAGGTCTGCATCCCCTGTCCTGCTCCGCTCATCATCACAGAGGCGAGCTGACTGTAGTTCCCCTGGCGTAGGATATTACGCACAGCAGACGTTGCAGAGAGCACCTCGAACGCCGCAACACGACCGCCGCCTCTCTTTGGTAGCAGGCGCTGTGCAAAGATGCCGATCAGAACATCAGCAAGCTGCGCACGCACCATATCGCGCACATCCGGCGGAAACATGCCCTCTACGCGCAGCGCCGTCTGTGCCGCACTGCGCGTATGGAGTGTCCCAAGCACAAGCACTCCTGTCGTCGCCGCCATGAGTGCCGCCTCCATCGTTGCGCGATCACGGATCTCACCGATGAGCAGGATATCCGGATCCTCGCGCAGTGCGCTCCGTACCGCATCCGGATACGCAGAGAAATCCCGCCCCATCTCACGTTGACTGAGAAAGGAACATGCGGGTGAAAACAGATATTCAATGGGATCTTCCAGCGTGATGACGTGCACGCTTCGTGTTTGATTGACCACCTCGATCAGTGCAGCGAGCGTTGTCGTCTTGCCTGCCCCCGTCGCTCCGCATACGAGTGCAAGGCCGTCCCGCCGCGCCGCAGTCATCTGCAGCACCTGCGGCATGCCAATGTCCACGGGAGTTGGGATGCGTGCGGGAAGAAGGCGCAGGGCAAGCCCCGCACCGCCCTGCATGCGGTAGGCATTCACGCGAAAACGCCGCCCCGCATACGTCCATGCGAAATCAATGTCGCGTGTGCACAGAGCCGCATGCTGCTCCGCCGAAAGGATCCGTTCGAGCAGGGCATTCACGGCATCGGAATCGGGAATGCACTGCTCCGGTACGAGTACACCGTCCACACGCATCTGTATGCGCTGGCCGGGTGCAATGTGCAGATCGGACGCACCTGCGGAAATCATGCGCCGCACGATATCCGCACACAGTTCCCTCTTATCCATAGAGCGCCCTCCCCACCTCCGCAAGCGTAGTCTTTCCGGCGAGCGCCTTTGCTGCGCCGTCCTGCCACAGCGTCACCAAGCCCTCTGCCGTGACCGCGCGACGCAGCGCCGCCCGGTCTGCGGCCGCAAGAATCGCTGTTCGGATATGCTCGGAAACGGGAAGGATCTCATGAATCGCCATACGTCCACGGTAGCCTGTTCCATGACAGTGTCCGCATCCACATCCCCGCACGAGCTTCATGCCCTCATGGTACCGTTCCCCGAGCTGCACAGCTTCGCGGGAACCGACAGGAACAACATATTCTTCACGGCAGTGCTCACACACGCGCCGTACAAGACGCTGTGCAATCACCCCCGAGAGGGTCGCCGCGAGCAGATACGGAGGTACGCCCATCTCGATCATGCGAAAGATCGCTGAGACCGTATCCTCCGTATGCAGTGTGGAAAAGAGCGCGTGCCCCGTAAGCGCGATCCGCACCGCCATCTCTGCGGTCTCCCGATCGCGTATCTCGCCGAGCAGGATCTTCTGTGCATCCTGTCGGAGTGCTGCGCGCAGCCCCGCGACAAAGGTCAGCCCTGCCTCAGGATTCACTTGGAATTGGCTAATGCCGTCAATCCTGCGCTCCACGGGGTCCTCAAGCGTCATGATGTGACAGCTTGGCTCGTTCAGCACCGAGAGCGCTGCGTAGAGCGTTGTCGTCTTGCCCGAGTTCATCGGTCCGCACAGGAGGAGCAGCCCGGTCGGCCGATGAATCAGCTGTTCAAACAACTCCTGGTTGCGTGTGGTAAACCCCAACTCCTCACAGCGAAGGAATCGCTCCTCCGCATCCATAATGCGTACGACCATCCGCTCGCCATCCACCACGGGAAGTACAGCCACGCGCATATCAATTGGGCGGCCGCTGTAGACATAGCGGATCTGTCCGTCCTGCGGGCGGTTGCGCTTTGCGGTGTCGATGCCCGCCATCACCTTCAGACGTGCGATAATGACAGGAGCAAGCTCCGGCGGGAACTGGAGCGGACGCTCCCGCAGGAGCCCATCCACACGGAGCCGAACACGAAGTCTGCCGCCCACCGGTTCGAGGTGAATATCCGTCGCCTCCTCCATGAGCGCCGTATCCAGAATGGCATTGACCAGTGTCAGCACATGACTGCCGCGCACACCTTCCGCAGAGGCACTGCGGCGCAGTTCACGCACCGCCTCTGCCACGAGGCGCTGTGCTGCCTCCCGCTCCATGGCAAACACTCCCTTCAAAGTGTCATGTCTTTCCGCTCATCATAATCCACAGAGAGAAGGTACAGCCCGCATGCCGGTGCCGTCGGGCTCGCGAACCGCCGATCAAGCGCATCAAAGATCTCTCCGAACCGCTCCACAGATATTCGTCCGAGCCCGACATTCACCACCGTACTCATGATGTTGCGCACCATGTGATAGAGGAATCCATTGCCGTGCAGATAGCAGGAGATCCGCCCGCTCCCCTCCTCCGTGAGGCGGATCTCATCGAGCGTGCGCACGGGCGACATCGGCGCTCCGCCCGCCGCCCGAAACGATGAATAGTCATGCGTTCCGACGAGCATGGCAAGCGCCGCACGCATCGCCTCCAGATCAAGCGGATGAAAGATCTGCCACGCATAATTGCGCGTAAAGGGATTCGGCGCAGTGCACTGCTCCAGACGATAGACATATGCCTTGCCCGTCGCCGAGTGCCGCGCACTGAACTCACGCTCCGCCTCCCATGCCCCTGTAACGACAATATCGGGCGGCAGGAGACCATTCACCGCACGCGGCAGGCGCTCCGTCGGAATGCGCCCGTCCGTAAAGAAGTTGACCACCTGCCCGTACGCGTGTACGCCCGTGTCCGTACGCCCTGCGGCGGCAAGCTCCACCGTCTCCCCGCAAACCTCACGAAGAGCACGCTCGAGCACATTCTGTACGGCAACGACGGGCGGTGTCTGCCGCTGGAACCCGTGGTAGTTCGTCCCGTCATAGGCAACCGTAAGGGCGATATTGCGTGCGCGCGCCTTCATCATCTCCACGTTCTCAGGGCGCAATGGGCAGACCTCCGAGACTCACGGCGCAGATCCCCGCCGCACCGGCGACAAACACGGCAATTGCCGCATAGTCGAGCCGCCCCGTCCGCAGTTCCTTCATCTGTGTGCGGCCCTCACCGCCGCGATAGCAACGCGCTTCCATCGCGAGCGCCAGCTCATCGGCACGTCGAAACGCCGAGAGGAACAGCGGCACGAGGATCGGCACGACTGCGCGCAGCCTCTGCATCATATTTCCACGCTCAAAGTCCGCCCCGCGCGCCTTCTGCGCCTTCATGATGCGATCGAGCTCCTCGAGCAGCGTCGGAACAAAACGCAGGGCGATCGTCATCATCATCGAGAGCTCATGTACGGGCACACGAAAACGGCGCAGCGGAGAGAGCAGCGCCTCGAGCCCATCCGTCAGCCGCAGAGGGCTGGTCGTCAGCGTCAGCAGCGTACTGAGGAGAATGAGGAGTACCAGCCGCAGCGCGATGTATGCACCGCGTGCAAGGCCCTCCCACGATGCCGCAAAGGGCCCCGCTCGAAAGAACTCCGTGCCGGGTGTCATAAAGAGGTGCACACCGAACGTAAAGAGCACAATCCAGAGAATCGGACGGATCGATCGCAGCTGCATGCCGAGCGGCACCTCAGAAAACACCATCAAAAGCGCAACGCTCACGGATAATGCGAGAAATCCTGCCGCGTTTTCCACAAAGAATATGAGCAGCAAAAAGAAGAAAAGCAGGACAATCTTTACGCGCGGATCCATGCGATGCAGAAAGGAATCTCCGGGCAGGTAACGTCCGATTTGTATATCATTCAGCAAGAATTATCACTTCCATTTTCTTTTTTCCATTATAACATTAAAGATAGGCTTTTTCATTTCTTTTTTGCCGAATTTATGATATAATTCTCACGAATATTAGAATGTTATATGATATCTCTTCATCCGCTTATTGTGGAAGAAATAATTTCGATGCAGCACAAAATATAAAGCGAGGTTCTTTGATGGAAGAAGTATTTATTGGTCGTCAGGCCATTTTAGATCAGCAGAAAAAGGTATACGCATACGAAATTCTGTTCCGCAGCGGACTTAAAAACGCTTTTGATCCGACGCTGGACGGCAATATCGCAACACAGAGCGTCATGGTAGGAGCGATGCTCGAATTCGGCATGAAAAAACTGGTGTCCGACCGAAAGGCATTCATCAACTTCACCGAACAAAACCTGCTGAACCGGGCACCAAAGCTCCTCCCCCCCGAAAATGTCGTCGTAGAAATCTTGGAGACAGTGCAGCCAACACAGGATATTTTGGAGGCAGTACGTGAACTCAAGGAGGACGGGTATAAAATTGCACTCGATGACTTTGTTCTCCTGCCCGGCTACGAGCCGCTCATCGAGATGGCGGACATCATCAAGGTCGATTTCCGCATCACGTCATCCCCAAAAGAACGCCTGAAACTGCGTGAAATCATGCCCAGTCACATCCGCCTGCTCGCGGAAAAAATCGAAACCGAGGAGGAGTTTCAGCAAGCACTCGACTTTGGTTATGTACTCTTTCAAGGCTATTTCTTCTGCAAGCCGACAATTCTGCGCCAGAAAAAGCTCACAGGCAATGCCATCTCGCGTATGCGCCTCCTCAAGGAAGTCAATCGGAAGGATCTCGACTTCGCCTCCGTCACCAAGGCGATCTCATCGGATACAAACCTTGTTCACAAGCTGCTCACCTACATCAATTCTGCAGGGATCGGCCTCAGCAACCACGTGTCCAACTTGAAGCAGGCGACGCTTCTGCTGGGTGCCGCCGGCGTACGACGCTGGGTAACGCTCATCAGTCTTCAGACCTTCTCCGAGGACAAACCGCCCGAACTCTTCACCCTCTCGCTCCTGCGTGCAAAGTTCTGTGAACTCATTGCCGCCGACCTCAATCGCCCTGGTCTGACGCCGGATACGGGATTCCTGATCGGCATGTTCTCCCTGCTTGATGTTCTCTTGAGCCAGCCCATGGAGGAAGTACTCAAAGAAGTGGCACTCGCAGATGATCTCAACGATGCCCTTCTCGGCGAGGACAACGACCTGCGCCGTATACTCGATCTCGTCATCGCCTACGAACAGTGCGACTGGGACAAAGTAGCCTCTTGCTGTGCGCATGAAAAGATTGCACCCGATAAACTGAAGGCAAACTACGACACCGTACTTGAGTGGTACAACATGCTCCAAAGCGTCAGCTAAAACGCATAGTAAAAGCCCGTCGGACTTGCTCCGTCGGGCTTTTTGCATGCCGTATACAGATATTATTTGGGGTTGTACTCCACAATCGTAATTTTTTTGTTCTCGTTGAGATCGATCACCTCGTCCTCCGAGATCGTAACGATCGGGAGTGGCACAACGCCGTGCGGATATGCCGTGATCGTGCCCTCACGGTGATTGCTGAGCAGTACGCGCGAACCGAGGAACGCATTTTTGATGTTCGTCAGCACGGGAATGCAGACCTCCGGGTCGAGTGCGGTATACATCTGACGCGCGATCTCTGCCACCGCATCAAACGGCGTGCGGCGCGGATAGCCCTCACGCTCAACCGTGATATTATCATAGAGATCAGCGACAGCAACGATGCGCGCGTAGAGGTGGATATCATCGCCCTTGATGTTGAAGGGGAATCCGCTCCCATCCATGCGCTCATGATGCTGCAGAGCGGCAAGGCGTACCCCCTCTGTCAGCCCAGCAACATTGTTGAGGATCTGTGCGCCGTCCACCGTATGCTGGATGTAGCGCTCATAGTCATCCCCCTCAAGTGTCGCGATATTCTTCTCCAACAGACGCTGGTCAAACTTCGACTTACCGACATCGTGCAGGAATCCTGCGAGTACGATATCCTTCGCCGTCTCACGGTCCAGCTTCATCCACTTCGCGATGACACCCGAGAGAATCGACACACGCAGGGAGTGATTGTAGATGTCACTCGCCAAATGATTGACCTCGTTCAGATAGTCAATCGTCCCACTGCGGCGCGAGAGCGGCAGGAGATCCGCCTGCACCATCTCATTCGTCTCGGCAACAGGTACATTTCCTGTCTTTTTCGTCTCTTCAAAAATCGACTGCGCCGTCCCGACCACATTCTCATACTGCTTGATGAAAAGGTTGCTGCGCGAGAAGATCGGAGACTTCTCCTCCCTCAGTTCGTTTTCGTCCTTGATGTAGACAACAGGAACCTTCAAAAACTTGAGACGCGTGATATGCGCCGCTGTCAGCTCCGTATTCTCCGATACAACAACCACGCGTTTGGCATTGACGATCGTTCGCGCAAGTATCATTCCATTTTCAAGATCATCCACGGATATTGCACGCAAGATAAACCCTCCCTCGATGTATGCTCTATATAACGCACGAAACTATTACACCTATAAATAGTTCGACCTTTGTGAAAAAAACCCTGCTTCCATAAAATAAAACTTGACTTTATTTTAATCTGTAACGTATAATAACTTACGTTAGTACTTTATCTTATTAAAGCGACAGCAAGGAGAGTTGTAAAGATGAACTGGAAAAATATTCTTACGGGCGCAGCGGTATTTGCGTTGTCGGCAGCACTGCTCACAGGCTGCGGCGGCAGCGAAAAGAAGGTCGCCTCGACGGACAATGCCGCAGAGATGGGAAAGATCATCGTCGGGCTTGACGACAACTTCCCGCCGATGGGCTTCAAGAACGAGAAGAACGAGATTGTCGGCTTCGATGTGGATCTCGCGAAGGAGGCGGCGAAGCGTCTCGGACGCGAGGTGGAGTTCAAGGCGATCGACTGGTCGAGCAAGGAGGCGGAGCTCAAGAGCGGCCGCGTCCAGATTCTTTGGAACGGGCTCGACATCACCGACAAGCGCAAGGAGAATATGCTCTTCTCCAATCCCTACATGGACAACCGCCAGATCATCTTCGTGAAGAAGGGCAATACCTCCGTCACGGATGAGAAGAGCCTCGCGGGCAAGACGGTCGGCACGCAGAGTGCGGGCACGGCGGAGGAGTACATCGACGCAACCCCGTTCTACAAGAACGATGTCAAGGAGGTCAAGAAGTACCCCGACTATGTTGCGGCATTCATGGATCTCGAGAACGGCAGGCTTGACGCGGTCATCGGCGATGAGATCGTCGGCCGCTACTACATGAGCAAGCACCCCGATGAGCTCGCAGCACTGGATGTCGTCGTCGGTCCCACGAGCGAGTTCGGCATTGCATTTGCCAAGGACAACACTGCTCTGCGTGACGAGGTGCAGAAGGTGCTCGACGAGATGAAAAAGGACGGCACAATCGCAAAGATCTCGACTGAGTGGTTCACAAAGGATATCACAAAATAAATATGTGACAACGGGGGGCTGCTGCTCAATGGCGGCAGTCTCTTTTTGCCGCTGCAAGGACGATAAAACGAATGGAAAAAACACTGGATACGGTACTGCTCATGCTCGAGGGCTCGACCATCACCCTCGAGATTTTCTGTGTCACACTCGCACTCTCCCTCCCGCTCGGGCTCTTTGCCGCGCTCGGGAGGCTTTCACGTTTTCGGCTGCTCAGTCGGCTCCTTGAAATCTATATCTGGATCATGCGCGGCACACCGCTGATGCTCCAACTACTCTTTGTCTACTTCGCCCTGCCGATGGTCGGCATCCTGCTGCCCGACATCGCGGCGGCACTCCTCGCCTTTGTCCTCAACTATGCCGCCTACTTCGCCGAGATCTTCCGCTCCGGCATACAGGCCGTCCCACGCGGACAGTTCGAGGCGGCACGTGCGCTCGGCATGAGTGCGCCGCTCACCATGCGGCGCATCGTCCTGCCGCAGGTGCTGCGCATCACCCTGCCCCCCGTCAGCAACGAGACCATCAACCTCGTCAAGGACACCTCCCTCGTCTACATCCTCGCCATGAACGACCTCCTGCGCGTCGCGCGCACCATTGTTCAGCGCGAGTTCGACATGACCCCCTTCCTCATCGCCGGCATCTTCTACCTCGCGATGACCGCCGTACTCACCTATGGATTCAAAAAGCTGGAGGCGTACTATGGCAGATACGACAACTAACGAAATCATGCTCTCCATGCGCGGCATTCATAAATCCTTCGGCGATCTCAGCGTCCTTCGCGGCATCGACCTCAGCCTCGCACGCGGTGAAGTACTCGCCATCATCGGCTCCTCCGGCTCGGGCAAGTCGACGCTCCTGCGCTGCATCAACAAACTTGAGACAATTGACCGTGGGAGCATCACAATCCGCGGGGAAAAACTCTGTTGGACAAAAGACGGCGAGACCACCGCGACCTACGCAAGCACCGCCGAAGAGCGGCGCATCCTCATGTCGACGGGCATGGTCTTTCAGCAGTTCAACCTCTTCCCACATATGACCGTCATCGAAAATCTCATTGAGGCACCCATCCACGTCAAGGGGCAGTCGCGGGACGAGATTCTCCCCTACGCGCGCGAACTCCTCGCCAAAGTCGGACTCTCCGACCGCGAGAACTACTACCCGAGCCAGCTCTCCGGCGGACAGCAGCAGCGCGTCGCCATCGCGCGGGCACTCGCCATGAAACCCGACATCATGCTCTTTGACGAGCCGACCTCCGCGCTCGACCCCGAGCTCACGGGCGAGGTGCTCCGCACCATGCGGGCGCTTGCCGCCGAGCGCATGACCATGATCGTCGTCACGCATGAGATGGCATTTGCCCGCGAAGCGGCAACCAATGTCATCTTTATGGACAGTGGTGTCATCGTCGAGCAGGGCGAGCCGCAGACATTTTTCTCCGCGCCGAAAGAAGAACGGACACAGGAGTTTCTGCGGAATATGCTTTGAAATTTTTCGCAAGAAAAGAACATCTATGGAAATGTAGTGTTCCCAAAAAGGTCGGATCTGAAAGCGCAGAAACGTAATTTTCTGTGCTTTTTCCATTTGTGACTTACTTCATTGTGCCGCACGCCGCAAGGTCTTCTCTGTCCAGAGATAGGCAAGTACCACAGGGATCGCTGCGCCGATCCATGCGAGCGGATTCGCCATGCACGCGCCGAGGAAGCCGAGCGGTGCACAGAGGAGAAGTGCTGCGCCCGCGCGCATGATGAGCTCCATCGCGCCCGCGATGGTCGGAATAATACTCTGCCCGAGCCCCTGCAGGACATTGCGATAGACGAGCAGGAGCGCGAGGATGACATAACACGAACCATTGACGATAAGGAAGGTGTGCCCGTAGGAAATGACCTCCGCTGCCCCCTCCGCATCGGCACCGACGAAGAGTTCGAGGAAGAATGTGCCGAACACGATGAGGAGGATGCCAATGCAGACGGCAAACGCTATCGACATTTTGAGGCACTCACGCACACCCATGCGGATGCGCTCATATTTCTGTGCACCGTAGTTCTGTGCGGTATACGCTGCCATCGCATAGCCAAACGAGAGCATAGGCATGACAGCGACGGCATCGATCTTCTGCGTCGCTGCATACGCCGCAACGGGCAGAGCGCCGAGATTGTTCAGCGCGATTTGCACGATGATCGCACCGATGGCAATAACAGAGGACTGGAACGCCATCGGCAGTCCCATACGCAGATGTGCCATGAGAACGGCACGATCGGGCTTCCAGTCCGCCCAGCGCGTATGCAGTGCGGGCACACGTCGCCGTATATAGATCCAAAAGAGGAGCGCACCGATGCCCTGCGAGAAGACCGTCGCGCCTGCCGCGCCCGGGATGCCCCAGCCGAACACGAGGATAGCAACCGGCTCGAGTGCGATGTTGATGCCGAGCGTGACGGCGAGCAAAATCGTCGGCATTTTACTGTCGCCAAGCGCGCGGATCAGACAGTTTTGCAGATAGAGCAGGAGAAAAATCACAAGCCCCGCAAAGACAATCGAGATGAAGTCATATGCCCCGTCCATGATCTCGGGCGGTGTCTCCATCTGCACAAGCAGCGTCCTCGTGAGCGGCAGGACAATCGCCGTCAGCGTGAGTACCACCGCCACCCCGAGCAGGATGCACGCCGCCGCACTCTGCCGCACACCCGCATGGTCGCCCGCGCCAAAACGCTGCCCCGTGTAGATCGTAACGCCCGTACAGAATCCCATGATGAAGCCGAGTGTCAGAAACATGAGGCTGCCCGTACAGCCGACCGCCGCAAGCGCATTGACCCCGAGGAAACGCCCGACAATGAGCGTGTCAATAAAGGCGTAGAGCTGCTGCATCATATTGCCCGCAACAAGCGGCAGCGCAAAAAAGAAGATGAGCCGTGCGGGCTCACCCTCCGTCATGTTCTTTGTCATTCGAGATACCTCGTCACGAAGATGCGCAGCTTCTCTTGAAAATAAATCGTATTGGTGAGAAGCGCACTTGCATTCGGCGCGAATTTGATGAGATAGAGCTGCGGAGCACCGCTCACCCAGAAATCCGTGGGATACGGCGTAACCGCAACCCCCTCCTTCTCAAAGTTGAGCACGGAGCGCGGCAGATGAAACGCCGAGGTCACAAGAATCGGATGCATGAAGCCCTCACGCTGCAGAATCTCTGCCGAATAGCGCGCATTCTGCCCTGTGGTAAGGCTGTGCCCCTCGACATAGATCATCTCATCGGGCACACCGAGCGAGAGGAGAACGCGCCGCGCGATCTCCGCCTCCGAGCCCGTATCGCTGAACACCTGTCCGCCCGAGAGGAGGATCGGCAGGTTGTAGAGACGATGGAGCCGCAGCGTCGTGAGAAGCCGCGAGGACGGGCTCTGCGCGAGCATCCCCACGCCGTCCACATCCTGCACATCCGCAATCGCCCCACCGCCGAGCATGACAATCACATCCCCCTCGGGATGCGCCGGTACTTCATACGTCTGCTCAAGACTTCCCATCAGCCGATCTGAGACGGCACCGATGGAGAGCAGATAGAGCGCAAGCGAAAGCACGGCGAGCAGCCCCGCCGCACGATATTGGTGTCGTTTTTTCCAAAGATAGACAGCAATCCCGATCATCGCGAGAATAAAGATCCCCGGCGGCAGAATCCACGCCGCGCCGAATTTCAAAATGTAGATCATAAAAAAGGAAAATACGCCTCCATCGCGAATATTTAGAATATATAGCGAGACATGTCTTACTGCGTGCTTCGCTTCCCCATTCTATCAGAATCTGTGTCGAATTACAAAGGAGAGATCATTTCATGGCAATCATCGAATCCGAGCACATTGATGCCGAGAAGCGCTTTGGCGGAAACGGTACAATCCACATTCAAAAGCTGCTCAGCCCGACCGAACTCGACGGCAAATGTGCGATGTATGCGCGTGTGACGATCCCGCCGCACGCGTCGATGGGCGTACACAAGCACGAGGGCAATACGGAGACCTATCACATCCTCTCGGGACGTGCACGTTACAACGACAACGGCACGGAGATCGAGATCGGCCCCGGCACGACGACGTTCTGCGGCGACGGCGAGGTACACGCCATCGCCAACGCCTCCGAGACCGAGGATCTCGTCTTTATGGCGCTGATTATCAATAAGTAGATCTAAAGTAGTGCCCCTATCGGCTCACTACGCTCGCCACTTCCCCCGTCGCAACGGGGGAAGCTAATATACCGCCACGATAAATGCCTCCTCGTTACAAACGGAGGAGGCATTTATCGTGGTTTTTCTATACTTATTCATACCTGAGCGCGTCGATGGGATCCAGGCGTGCGGCCTTGCGTGCAGGGTAGATGCCGAAGAAAAGACCGATCCCGACGGCAAAGGAAAACGAGACGAGGACCGGTAGGAGCTCTATGGTGGTGGTAAGCCCGCCAAACGAACCGATTGCTTTGGAGAGGGAAACGCCGAGCGTGATGCCGATCACGCCGCCGACAATGCCGATAACCATGGACTCGATCATAAACTGCATGAGCACGTTCGAGGAGGTCGCGCCGAGTGCCTTGCGGATGCCGATCTCGCGCGTGCGCTCGGTGACGGAGACCATCATGATGTTCATGATGCCGATGCCGCCCACGAGCAGCGAGATGCCCGCGATCGATCCAAGGAGCAACGTAATCATATTCGTGTTCTCCGTAAAACTCTCCATGAGGCTCGTCATATTGCGCACGGTGAAATCGTCCTCTGCCCCGTGACGAATGTGGTGCCGCTGACGCAGCAGATTCTCAACGTCTGCCTGCACCTGATTCATCCGCTCGGGACTTGATACCTGTATGTTGATGGCTTGGACGTATGTAATGGCGAGCATACGCTCCTGTGCCGTCGTGATTGGGATATAGATCACGTCGTCCTGATCCTGCCCAATGGACTGGCCTTTCTCCGCCGTCAGTCCGATGACCTTGAACGGCTGATTGTGGATGCGGATGTTCTTGCCGATGGGATTCTCCGTGCCAAAGAGATTCGAGGCGACGGTCGGACCGATCACGGCGACACGACTGCGCTTTGCCATGTCGTTTGCAGTGATAAACGACCCGTTCTCGACCTTGAGTGAGCGGATCTGCATCAGCTCCGGCGTAACGCCCTCCACCGTCGTATTCCAGTTGAGATTCCCGTTCACGACCTGATAGGCACCGGAGACCGAGGGGGACACGTAGTCAATCCCTTTGATCTTGCTCTCAATCGCCTTGGCATCGTCGTATTTCAGTGACTTGCGCGAGCCCGCCTTGCCTCGTACACCGCCCGTGTTCGCAGAGCCGGGCATGACAATGAGCATATTTGAGCCGAGGCTCGCAAAGGAATCGGCGACGCTCGTACGCACGCCCATTCCGATGGAGACCATGGCAATGACTGCGCCCACGCCGATGATAATGCCGAGCATAGTGAGGAGGGAGCGGAGCTTGTTCGCGAGCAGGGCGTTCACCGCCATGCCGAAGCATTCCTTAAACAACATCCATCGCCACTCCCTTCCCCTCATCACGCGTGATCCTGCCGTCGCGCACGAGGAGCTGACGGCTCGCACGCACGGCAATCTCCGGCTCATGCGTGACAAGGATGATCGTGTGCCCCTTCTCGTGCATCCGCTCAAAGATCTCCATGATCTCCTTCGTGGACTTCGTGTCAAGATTGCCCGTCGGCTCGTCCGCCATGATGATGTGCGGATCGTTCACAAGGGCGCGGGCAATCGCGACGCGCTGCCGCTGTCCGCCCGAAAGCTCGTTCGGCAGATGCGCCCCACGGTCAGAGAGCCCCACAGCAGCGAGCATTTCCTGCGCCCGCTCCGTACGTTCGTGCCGCCCAACGCCCGCATAGACGAGCGGCAGAGCGACGTTGTCGAGCGCTGAGATGCGCGGAAGCAGATTGAAGTTCTGAAAGACAAATCCGATCTTCTTGTTGCGCGTCGCGGCAAGATCATCATCACTGAGTCCCGCGACCTCCGCGCCGTCGAGCAGATACGAGCCCGCGCTCGGACGGTCGAGACAGCCGAGGATGTTCATAAGCGTCGATTTGCCGGAACCTGACGGCCCCATGAGAGCGGCAAACTCACCGCGCCGAATCTCGAGGTCGATGCCGTCGAGTGCGGCAAGGGTCTCTCCGCCGATGCGGTAGAGCTTGCGGATACCGTGCAGACGGATGGTCGAGGGCACTTCTTTTTGTTCCATCGAAATCCCCCCGTATCAGAACGGCGGCGGGCCGCCCGCCTGCATACTCATCGGGACGATCTTTGCCGTATAGGTGCTGACGACGCGCTCACCCTCAGAAAGGCCGCTGAGGATCTCGACATACTCGTCACTGTAGATGCCTGTCTCAACATAGCGCGTCTCCTGCGTGCCATCCTCCTGCAGGACGAGAACATACGATCCTGCTGCGTCCGTCTTGAGCGTGGAGAGCGGTACGACGAGCGCATCGTTTCGATCTGCCGTATTGATGACGACGCGTGCCGTCATCGCCGGCAGGAGCAGATTCTCGGGATCGTCCACATCGAGGGTCACATAGTAGTAGATGACGCTCGTCCCCGATGAGGAGGACGAGGCGGACGAACTGGTATCCCAGCTGTTTGTCACGTCGGTCTGCGAGATCTTCGAGACGCGTGCCGTAAATTTCTTGTCCGTAAAGGCATCGACGGTAAACGTCGCCTCCTGCCCGATGCGGATGTTGCCGATGTCCGTCTCATCCACCTTCGCCTTGATCTGCTTCTTCGAGAGGTCGGCGATGCGCATGATGACGGTTGGATTGTCCGAGCCCTGCACCGCCATCGTCCCTGCCGTCTTCGGTTCGCCCACAACAACGCCCGAGATCGGTGCGGTGATGATTGTCTCGCTTGCGTCGGAGTTTGCCTCCTCGAGCGTCGACTGAGCCGTATCGTAGTTGTACTCCGCATCCTCGAGGTCGGATTTGGACTTCGCGCCGATGCTCTCAAGGTAGCTCATGCGGTTGTATTTCGCACGCGTATTCGTCACGCGGTACTGCGCCTGGTCGCGCTTCGCCTCGTAGTCCTTGCCGTCGAGCGTCGCAACCACCTGCCCGGCCGTAACGACATCATTCTCCTTGACGAGGACGGAATTGATGCGCGCTGTGATCTTGGAACTGACCTCCACGGAGTCCACAGGGCGGATCGTCCCTGTCGCCTCGACCGTCGACTTAATATCCATGCGCTGCACGGCAACGGTCTCGACGGCCTGTGCCGTTTTTTCCGCCGCACTCGACTCCATGTACCAATACACACCGCCCGCGACCAGCACCGCCGCCAGTGCACCGATGCCGATAATTTTGCCACGTTTCATTTACTTCACCGCCTTCGCTGCAGCATTCGTACCGCCCTCAAGGTATGCCGCCTGTGCTGCCGCACGTTCCTCTGCGCTCACGGCAGGAAGCCTCTCCGCCGCCGCGCGTTCACTGTCCGTCAGCTCTGTTCCCATGATATTCTCGACCTGTGCGCGATAGCGTGCGTAGTCATAGCGCGCACTGATCGCGTTCGTCTCGGCTGCACTGAGTGCCGTCTGCGCGTCGATGATATCGAGGAGGATGCCCTCACCCGCGCGGTAGCGTTCATTCGCGATGTGGGCGTCCTCGCGCGCCTGACGCACCGCATCTCCCGTCGCGGTAAACCGCTGCTCCGCCTCGCGCATATTGAGATACGCCTTGCGGAGATTTAGGTCAATGGTCTCCTCCGCCTTTTTCAGCGTCAGCAGGGCAATGTCACGCTCCGCCTCTGCCGCCTCAATCGCCGCGCGTGTAACGCCGCTGTCAAAGATGTTCCAACTGACCCCAACGGAGGCGGACACATCCGTGCTCGTATCATGACGCGGCTGAAACTGACTCGAGAGCCCCGTGCCGAGCGTGAGACTGACGGTGGGTTTCTTCCCTGCCCGTGCGCTTTCGACAGCAAGCTCCTTCTGCTGCACCTTCATCCGTTCCTCTGCCAGATCGAGACGGCTGCGGTTCGCATATAAAATACAGTTCTCCATCGTGGTCTCAAACGGCTGATACGCGACTTCGCTCGTGAGTGTCAGCGGCTCCGCGCGGCTGATATTCAGCAGATTCCGCAGCGCTGCGAGGTTCACCGCATAGGCATTCTCCGCACGGGTGAGTTCCTGCCGCGCATTCGACAGCTCCACGGAGGAGCGCAGCACGTCGATCTTTGCCTGTGCGCCCGCTTCGTAGAGCGCGGTGACATTCTTTAGGTGCGCGTCGTATTTGTTTACGGTGTCCCGCTGCACCTCGATCTTTTTGCTCGCCTCCACGGCATCCCAGTAGGCGGCAGTCACCTCGTACTTCAGATCCTCGCGCGCACGCTCGGTGGTGAGGCGCGCCGCACGTGCGCCGAGTTCACCCGCTGCGATATTCGCCTCGTTCGCACCACCGCTGTAGAGCGGCAGACGCGCCGAGACGGACAGGCTGTTGCTCGTCTGTGCATCCTCGTCCTTCGTCTTGCTCGTACGCAGGGTGTCGGATACCTCCGCTGCGATACTGTTCTTGCCGCGTACCTGTTTCAATATGGCATCGGCAGACCGCTCGCCCGTCTGCGTGACGCGCAGCCCCGTATTCGCAGCGAGCGCCGTATGGATTGCCTCTGCAAGCGTAAGGCTCATCGCATCCGCATGCAGCGGAAGGAAAAAAGCCGTGCTCAGAGCGAGTGCCGCAAACGTACGTCGCTTGCGTCCCTTATGATACATAAAGTCCACCTCGATTAGGAAATTCGTCCATATAACAATGCGCCCATGCTAACGCAGGGGCGCTATGTCCTTATTAGAGTGCTGTTATTTTTCAATTAGAGGCTCGGATGGTCTATGAGATACTGCTTCGCCGCCTCGAACTGGACATCGCTTGTGTCCTGCGGACTGCGTTTGACGATGATGTCGGGCGTAATGCCCGTGCCGTCGATGGAGCGGCCGCTTGGTGTCACATACTTTGCAATCGTGAGTTTCAGCCCGTCCTCGTGAAAGAGCGGCAGAACCGCCTGGACCGAGCCCTTTCCGTAGGAGGTCGTCCCGATGACCGTGCCTGCGCCCGTATCCTGCAGTGCCCCCGCAAGGATCTCCGAGGCGCTCGCGCTGTTCTCATCGATGAGCACAGCGATCGGATACTTCCGCTCGCTGAGCGAGGAGCGATAGACCTCCTCGTCTCCGTCGCGGTCGATCACGGAGACAATCACGCCGGCGGGAACAACCTGCTCGGCAACGGCGGTGCAGCTCGTGATAAGCCCCCCCGGATTCTCGCGCAGGTCGATGATGAGCGCAGTCATCCCCTCGCCTGCGAGACGGTTCATCTCTGCAGCGAACTCCTCGCCCGTATGCTCGGCAAACGAGCCGATACGGATGTAGCCGATGGTCGTGCCCTCGACAAGCACACCGCGCACGGATGCAACCTGTATGATGTCGCGCGTGATCGTGTACTCCTGCTCCTCCCCATCGCGCAGGATGCGCAGGACAACCTGCGTGCCCGCCTCACCGCGGATGCGCAGCGCAACCTCCTCATTCTGCAGCTCGCTCGTCGGCGTACCGTCCACGGCGAGGATCTCATCGCCCGCACGCAGACCTGCCGCCTCGCCGGGCGTGCCCTCGAGGACGGAGATGATCTTGACATTGTTGTCCTTGAACCCCATCGTCACACCGATGCCGCCGAACGATCCCTCTGTGTGCTGGCGCAGTTCCTTGAACATCGAGGGCGGCATATAGACGGAGTGCGGATCATCGAGTGAGGAGACCATCCCTCCAATCGCACCGTCAATGAGCTCCGTCGTATTCGGTGCATTGACGTAGCGCGCCTGGATGAACTGCATCACGCCGAAAAGGCGCAGAACATCGTCTGCATACAGCCCCGTTGAGCGCAGAAGAGCTCCTGCGGCAAAGACAGTCAGCATACTCCCGAGCAGCGCGGACAGAAGAACGATGGAAATTAGTTTTTTTCTGCTCATATTCTCTTTCTAGGTATTGCTATATCATCACGTCCCACGCGAACGCTGCGTTATGCAAATGATCGCTTTGGGCCATCGCTTTCTATCGCCTAAACCTACTTTTACAGGTAAGCGAGCGGATTGACCGGCTCACCGTTGACACGCACCTCGAAGTGGCAGTGCGGGCCTGTGGAGTTGCCCGTGGAACCGCACTCGGCGATCAGCTCACCCTGCGCGACACTCTGCCCCGTGCTCACATCGAGCGCCTGACAGTGTCCATACAGCGTCGAGATGCCGCCGCCGTGGTTGATGATGACGGCGTTGCCATAGCCCGAAATCCAGCCCGCATACTCGACCGTTCCCGCCTGTGCGGCGTAGATTGGATCGCCGTAGTCGCCGCCGATGTCGATGCCGCTATGGAAGCGCTGGGCTCCCGTGATGGGGTGCGTGCGCCAGCCGAAATCCGACGTGATCGAGCCTGCAAGCGGCCAGATCATTGCCCCCGAGCCCTGCACGGGCAGGTTGCGCATGCTGCTGCGCTGCAGCATCCGTGTGATGCGCTCTGATGCCGCACGGGACTCATCCTGCTTGCGGTCGATCGTCGCCTTGTCGTACTTCATCTGCTCGATGAGTGCCTGCTGCGCCTCGACCTTGTCCTCCATCGCGAGACGCGCCTCACGCGCCTTCTTTTCGAGGGGTTCCTGCGCCGCCCTGTCCTTCTCGAGCTCTTCCTTCAGCGCGAGCATCGCATTGCGCTGGGTCAGTACCGCATGGACGAGATCATAGTCCTGCTTGATGACGCGTTTGAGGAGATCCATACGCGTCAGAAAATCCGAGAAATCCTTCGCACCGAAGAGCACATCCACATAGGAGATCTGCCCGTTGATGTAGATATCGCGCACGCGCTTACCGAGCGCATCGCTCTTGCGGTCGTAGTCGCGCTCGGCGACCTCGAGCTTCTCCTCGTTCTCCTCGAGGCGTTCGAGCGTCGCATTCAGTTCGGCGCGGCGTGCCTTGTGCTCGGCGATTGCCGCGTCCGCCTGCTCATCCAGAATTCGCTTCTGCTCGGAGAGCGAGTCGATCTTGCCCGCAAGCTCATCGCTCTGCCGCCCGAGTTCCTCGACCTGTGCGTCGTAGCTGTCGCGCTCCTCCTCGAGGGTCGCTGCCGCTCCCTGCCCTGCGGCAAGGAAGGTCACAACGAGCGCCGCCGTGAGCGTCTTTTTCACCATTCGCCTCATATTACACCTTCAGGAAGCGCTTGAGCGATACCCATGCTCCCGCTGCGCCGATCGCCATGCCGAGCAGGACGATGACAATACTTACGTATGTCATAAACGGCGTCTGCGGGATCAACGGAAAGAATGCAAGGGTATCGTACACCTTGTTCACCACGCCCGCGTAGAAACTGCGCAGGACGAATGCAGAGATCATGCCGCCGATGCAGCCGAGCACAATGCCCTCAAGCACAAACGGCCAGCGAATGAACTCATCCGTCGCACCGACGTATTTCATGATCGCGATCTCACGCCGCCGCGCGAACACCGTCAGACGGATCGTATTCGCGATGATGAAAACCGTCGCACCGCCAAGCAGGAGGATGAGCAGCACGCCAAAGATACGCACGAGGCGCGTGATGTCAAAGAGATGCTCCACGACATCCTGCCCATACTTCGCGGACTCCACGCCGTCCATGCGCTCAATCTGCTTCGCCGCCGTCTCTACCATGTCCGGCTGGCGTACTGTCACCTCGTAGGCGTTCGGCAGCGGGTTCTTGTCACCGAGCGCATCCAGCAGATATTTCTGCTCGCCGAGGCGCTCCGACAGGCGTTTGCGCGCCTCCTCACGCCCGACGTACTTGACCGACTCAATCCCCTGCAGTGCACGGATCTTTGCTCCAAGAGCCTCCTCCTCATCCTCTGTGAGTTCATCCTGCATATAGACGCTGATTTGCACCTGCGACTCAAGCATCGAAGCAGCACGGTTCATGTTCAGGGCAAGGATGAGGAATACGCCGAGGATAAAGAGCGAGACCGCCACCGTACCGACCGCCGCAAACGTCATCCAGTTATTGCGGCGCAGGGAGCGAAAGACCTCCTGCACATAGTATTCGGCGGTTCTAATCTTCATATCCATAACCTCCGCGCTGCTCGTCGCGCACGATATGTCCGCCCTCGATGGCGATGACACGACGCTGCATGGTATCAACAATGTTCTTGTCATGCGTTGCCATGACAATCGTCGTCCCCGATGCATTGATCCGTTTAAAGATGTCCATGATGTCCCAGCTCGTCTCGGGATCGAGATTGCCCGTCGGCTCATCCGCAATGAGGATCGCGGGGTCGTTCACAATCGCGCGCGCGATTGCCACGCGCTGCTGCTCTCCGCCCGAAAGCTGCGATGGGAAATTGCGGTATTTGTCACGCAGCCCAACCACATCCAGCACGGCATTCACACGTCGCTGGATCATCTGACGCGGAGCCTCGATCACGCGCATCGCGAATGCCACATTCTCATAGACCGTCTTGTCCGAGAGCAGCCGATAGTCCTGAAAGATCACGCCGAGCCCACGTCGAAGATATGGAACATCCGTCACATCCATATTAACGACATCATGTCCATTGACGAAGAGCTCCCCCTCCGTCGGCAGCTCCTCACGAAAGAGCATCTTGATAAATGTGGACTTGCCTGCGCCGCTCACGCCAACGACAAAGATAAACTCCCCCTTGCCGATCTCAATACTGACATGATCGAGGGCAAGGACACCGTTATCATATATCTTTGAGACATTTTTCATCCGAATCATATACTCGTCTCATTCCTCTCCAACGAGAAGGCCCCATACAAAACGGGATCCTCTGAAAAACCGCTTTCCATTATAGCACAAATTAAAAAAACTACAAAACATTGCATTGCCATTTTTCTCTGCACATGCTATTCTCTTTTCGGTAAATGATTCTTATTCTAGAGGAAATCAACGATGCTCCTGAAAAAATTTTTCTTTGTGACGCTGGGCTTCGTCAGTCTCGGGCTTGGCATCCTCGGCATATTTCTCCCCGTGCTGCCAACCGTCCCATTCGTCCTGCTTGCCGCGTTCTGCTTTACGCGCGGCTCGCACCGCCTCGAGCGCTGGCTGCGGACGACGCGGATCCACCGCGAGACCATGCAACTCATGGAAAGCAGCAGACACGGCATGACACTTGTGAAAAAACTGCGCATCCTGCTGCCCGTAACGGCAATCATGGGGCTGTCCTTCTTCTTCACCGATTTCCTTCCGGCACGCATCCTCCTCGCCGCCGTGTGGACAATCCACCTCATCTTTCTCTTCATTCGCGTTCCCACCATCCAAAAGGGAGCATAACGCCGCATCGTCATTCCGTTTGACAAAGCACTGCGGATTCGTTAAAGTGTAACTATCCAAAGAAATATGGAGGATTTTATGACGAACTGCACAGAGATCAACTGGCACAGCACACGTCTCGACCGTGTCATGAATATACGCATCTATGGAAAGGCAAGCGGTGTTCCCATCCTTGTCTTCCCGACACAGGACGCGATGAGCGACAACTTCGAGAACTTCGGCATGATTGATGCCGTCGCAGAGGATCTTGCACGCGGCCGTATCCAGCTCTTCTGCGTGGACACCGTCGACACGGAGACGTGGTCGAACATCTGGGGGGACAAAGAATGGCGCGCGCGGCGGCAGGAGGCATACTACGGCTACATCATCGACGAGGTACTCCCCTTCCTGCACAAAGAGAATCAGAGCGGTCGTCTGCCGATCGCCGCTGGGTGCAGCCTCGGCGGACTGCATGCCGCGATTGTCTTCTTCCGCCGTCCCGACCTCTTTGACGGTGTACTCGCGCTCTCCGGCGTCTATGACGCGAAGTTCTTCACCGACGGCTGGATGAACGAGACGCTCTACGACAACTCACCGCTCGACTTTCTCGCGCATATGCCAACGGATCATCCCTATATCGACCTGTACAATCAGCGGCGCATTGTCCTGTGCGTCGGGCAGGGACGCTGGGAGGAGGAGGGCCGCCGCACCACGGCGCTCATGGGCGACCTCCTCTACGGCAAGGACATCCGCGCATGGATCGATTTCTGGGGCTACGACGTCGATCATGACTGGGACTGGTGGAAGAAACAGTTCGTCTATTTCCTCCCTTTTGTCCTGCGTGAACAGGCATAAATGAGGTGAGCGTATGAACTTTATCTTTGTATCTCCGCAGTTCCCGCGCGTCTACTGGAACTTCTGTGACCGCCTCAAGAAAAAGGGGGTCAACGTCCTCGGCATTGGCGACACCCCCTACGACCAACTTCCGCATGAGGTGCGCGAGTCGCTGACCGAATACTACTTCGTCCCCTCACTCGCCGACTACGATCAGATGCTGCGTGCCGTCGCATTCTTTACCTTCAAATATGGGCGCATTGACTGGCTCGAGTCCAACAACGAGTACTGGCTTCAGAGCGATGCGCACCTGCGCACGGACTTCAACATCCGCACAGGCTGGCAGACAGGCGATATGGATCACATCAAAAATAAGTCTGCGATGAAGCCCTTTTACAAAAAGGCAGGCATTCCCACCGCACGTCTCACGAAAGTCACGACGCTCGCCGCCGCTGAGGAGTTTCTTGCGGAGGTCGGCTATCCCGTCATCGTCAAGCCCGACACGGGGGTCGGCGCAACGGATACCTACCGCATCGAAAACGCGGATGAGCTGCGCCATTTCTACGCCTCAAAGCCAACTGTTCCCTACGTCATGGAAGAGTTCGTCACGGGCGATATCTGCTCCTATGATGCCATCGTCGATGCGGACGCGAACCCCATCTTTGAATCCATGACCGTCTGGCCGCCGTCCGTCATGGACATCGTCCTCTATCAGCTCGACCTCTCCTATTACACGACAGATACCGTTCCCGACGCGCTCAAGAAGGCAGGACGCGCCACGCTCAAGGCATTCCATGTACACAGCCGCTTTGTCCACCTTGAGTTCTTCCGCCTCACAAAGGCGAAGCCGTGGCTCGGCAATGTTGGGGACTTTGTTGGGCTCGAGGTCAATATGCGCCCGGCGGGCGGCTACACCACCGACATGATGAACTTTGCACACTCCACCGATGTCTACGAAATCTGGGCAGACATGATCACGGCGAACCGCCGCCTCCTCCCCGACCGCAACGAACACTGTTACTGTGCGTACGCGAGCCGGCGCGACTTCCACCGCTACGTGCATACGCACGAGGACATTCTCGCGCGATATGCGGGCAAAATCGTCATGTGCGAGCGCATGCCCGAGATGATGTGGCCGCAGATGGGCAACCACATGTATACGGCAAAGCTGGACGGACAGTCGGAGACCGACGAGTTCATCCGCTTTGTGCAGGAACAGCAGGGATGAATGCATGAAAAAAGTTGTTGTATGAGATCAAACGACCTCGTACAACAACTTTTTTTGCTAGCGCACGCCGCGCACGGCGATCCAGCACTCTCCATCCTTAAAGGCCATCGTAACATCGGAGAAGCCCGCCGCACGGAAGAGGCGCTCGAACTCCTCGGGGGTCGGATTTGTCAGCGAATATTCTGCGACCTTCGCGCGGATGCCCTCCGGCAGATCATCCCGTCCGTAGATTTCGGCGAGCAGAAGGAACGTGCCGCCCCGTCGTATGACGCGTGCGACTTCCTTTAGACTTTCCTCCGGCGAAGGCCAGAAGTAAAAGCTCTCCACCGTCACCACCGCATCAAAATGTCCATCCGCAAACGGGAGATGTTCCACCGAGCCGTGTAGGATCTCCATGCGGCCCGCCTCGATGAGCCCTGCGTTGAACGCGCGCGAAGCCTCCACCGAGGTCTCGGCGTAGTCAATGCCGACGAGATGTCCCTCGGTCACACGCTGTGCCATGCGCGCGAGCGTATTGCCGCCGCCGCAGCCGATATCGAGCACCGTGTCATGTGGATCAAAGTCAATATGTACAAGTCCCCACGCCACAAGCTTCGCATGGCTTTCATTCATGCGTGCAAGCATCGCACGCCCTGCCTCTCCCTCGGGACGGCGCGGATTCCCCTCCGCCGTCTCCCGATCGCGCTTCTGCCAGTCTGCCTCTGCCATTTACTCCACCCCCATCGTCTGCTTTGACAGGTCAAAGCCGAACTGCATCGGGTCGGCAGGATCCCAAATGCGCGTCTCCTCATTATAGCGCACAGGAACGTAGAAGGTCACCGTCCCAATCGGCTCGAGTTCACGATATGCTTCCGCTGTCGCTTCAACCGCCGTCCTACGCAGCTCCTCCGGGCTCCCGTCGAGCTTCATCCGCTCACGCAGAAGGGAGGAGGCCTTCTCCCGTGCCGCATGTATATTGAACCGCGTCACCGTCACCTCGACCATCGCGTGCCCTTGGTTCTGCTCCGTCACCGCCGTCTCCACCGTCGCCGTCCGCAGAGACTCCATGTAGGCATCGCCAATCTCAGATGCCTCCTCAGGGGAGAGCATTGCGCCCGCCGTCTGCAGGGCATTTGCGAATGCCATTTTCATATTAAACGACTCGGTCGGTGCTCCGTAGGAAATGAGCTTCTTCTGCGCCGCCTCATCCTGCCGCACAAAGGCATCGCAATACAGTTTGATGCTTTCCGCTGCATCTGCCCGCTCCATACGCCCGAACGTCCCGACATAAAGAGCCGCAAGACTTGCTGCGACAAAAATCCCGATGAAAACAACCGGGAATCGAATCTTTGATGGAATCACCTATCTATCACTCCTCTATTATATTCTATCGCACAAAGATCCGCGCCGAATTAGCGCGGATCCTTATTTCATCAGAATATAATATGGACTGTCGTTATACCCACTCCTCCTCCAATGTGGGAGACCGGCGTAGGCGACTGCCATGTATGCAGAATGAACGTGATGTCCGTTTCCACTTCACTGCAAGCAGAAATATGAAATCGAATCTCAGCGGATGTGCATGCGCTGCGCTTGCTCGCGCAGACGCGCGATGCGCTCCTGTGTATCTGGATGCGTTGAGAACAGGCTCTTGAACGAGATGTCACGTCCCGTCAGCGGGTTGATGATGCACATATGCGCCGTGGCGGGCGTTGCCTCGGGCAGCGGTGCGCCGTGCACGGCGTAGTACTCGATCTTCTCAAGTGCCGATGCGAGGTAGTTCGGATTGCCGCAGATCTCTGCGCCTCCCTCGTCCGCACTGTACTCGCGCGAGCGCGAGATCGCCATCTGGATGAGTGCCGCCGCAATCGGCGCGATGATCGCCGTTGCGATGAGCCCGATAATGCCGCCGCGGTCATCATCGCTCGAACGACCGCCGCCGAAGATCGCCGCCCACTGGGCGATGCTCGCGGCGTAGGAGATGACGGTCGCCATCGTCGCCGCAATCGTCGAGATGAGGATGTCACGGTGCTTGACGTGCGCGAGCTCATGTCCGAGCACGCCCGAGATCTCATTGTAGTCGAGCGCACGCATTAGTCCCGTCGTGACCGCAACCGCTGCATTCGACGGGTTGCGTCCCGTTGCGAATGCGTTCGGTGCATCCTCGTTGATGATGTAAACGCGCGGCATCGGAAGCTCTGCACGTCCTGCGAGTTTCTCCACGAGTCCGTAGAGCTCGGGCGCACTCTGTCGGTCGACCTCCTGCGCGTTATACATGCTGAGCACCATGCGGTCGGAGAACCAGTATGAGAAAAAGTTCATGCCGAGTGCAATGATCAGCATGACAGTCATGCCTGTATGCCCGGCGAAGATGCCGCCAAGAGCAACCATGAGTGCCATCAGAAGTGCCATCAGCATTGTTGTTTTAATTGAATTCATAGGCAATTGCCTCCTTATTTCAATCGATACTTTGTCCTTTTGACTATATCATAGCGGACGATTATGGAAATAGGCTGAAATATTTTCGACGATCTCTGCAATATAATGTGAGCCCCACGCAAACGCCTCGTTACACAAGTGATCGCGTGGAGCCTGCACAGGGATCTCGTGTTATATCGTCTCAAAGTTGACAAGCTTTGCATCGAAGATGCCGTCGATCGCAAGCACACGCGCAAGCGTATCATCGGGGATGTCGTGGTCAATCGTGAGTGCCATAATGCTCATGCCCTCGCGCTTCGACTTGCCGACCTGCATGGACGAGATATTGATCCCCGCCTCGCCCATGATAGAGCCGACCGTGCCGATGACACCGGGGCGGTTGATGTGCGGGCAGATGAGGAGACGTGCGTGCGGGTCGATGTCCACACGGAAGCCGTTGATCCGTACAATGCGCCCCTCCGTACCGAAGAGCGTGCCCTGCACCTCTGCCGTGCCCGCTTCTGCTGTCCCCGCCGCCGTCGTGACACGCACGGTGATGAGCGTCGAATAGTGTGAGGTTTCCTTTTCCTTGATCTCCGTCACCTTGATGCCGCGCGACTTCGCAACACTCGGCGCGTTGACATAATTGATCTCGCTCTCAAGGATCGGATTGAGCATCCCCTTGAGGAGTGCCGTCGTAAGGAAACTCGTGTTGACCTCGGTAATCTCGCCATTGTAGACGACCTCCACATGGGAGATCGGCCCTTCGGCGAGGGAGCAAACGGTGCAGCCGAGCTGCTCCGCGAGTGTGATGTAGGGACGAATGACGCGCATGACCTCCTTCGATACAGGAGCCATGTTGACCGCCGCCGTCACGGGTTCGCCGCGCAGAGCCGCACGAATGCCCTCTGCCACGTCGACGGACACGCCGATCTGTGCCTCCACGGTGGATGCGCCGAGGTGCGGCGTGAGCACAACGCCCGGAACGCCGCGCAGCGGATGATCCTCCGCGAGCGGCTCGCTCTCGAACACGTCGATCGCCGCCCCCGCGACGATCCCATCCTTGACCGCCGCCGCTAAATCACTTTCGTTGATAATGCCGCCGCGCGCACAGTTGACGAGACGCACGCCCTTCTTCATCTTACGCAGCTCCGGCATCGAGATCATACCGCGCGTCTCCTTCGTGAGCGGCATATGTACCGTGATAAAGTCCGCCGCCGCAAAGATATCGTCGAGCGTCCCTACAGTCACGCCGAGTGCCTTTGCACGTTCCTCATTGATGTACGGATCATACGCAATGATGTTCATATCAAAGGCAAGTGCACGCTTTGCAACGCCGCTGCCGATGCGCCCCATGCCAATGACGCCGAGCGTCTTGCCGCGCAGCTCCACACCGACGAACGACTTGCGATCCCACGCACCTGCGTGCATCGTCGCATCCGCTGCGGGAATCTTGCGTGCGAGTGAGAGCATCATTGCCATCGTGTGCTCCGTCGCGGCGATTGTATTGCCGCCCGGCGAGTTGATGACAATGATCCCGCGCTCCGTCGCTGCCTTTACGTCGATGTTGTCCACGCCGACACCTGCACGTCCGATGATCTTGAGTTTATCGGCGCGCGCGAGCACATCCGCCGACACCTTCGACGCGGAGCGCACCATGAGCGCATCGTAGTCACTGATGATCTCCACGAGTTCCTCATGCGCAATCTTGTCTCGCACATCGACCTCATACTCCGCCAGCAGCCCGATCCCCTCGGGCGAAATCCCATCCGCAGCCAAAATCTTCATCCGTAAGCCCTCCCATGCGGCACAGCACCGCAGTTCATTTCCACCGTGTAAGCTTCATTATAGACAAAAGGGGCAACGTGTGTCAAATACTTGAAAAACGCCGATAAATTCACATATATTCATATCTTTACGCTTCGGTTGACAATCTTCTTCCATGGGGGATATACTAAAAATCATTGTCTGACAGATAACTAATAAAAAAACAATTGTCCACTTCAAAAACCTACAATATAATGGAGCATCTATGACGTACAAGACCATCCTCGGGCGGTGTCTGCAATTCATCCCCGTCTTTTTCGGCATCACCCTGCTTTCCTTCGGACTCATCTACATCGTCCCCGGCGATCCCGTCGGCATTCGTCTCTCAGCGGGCGGCATTGCCGCCGATCCGCAGCTCGTGGAGCGGATGCGTGCGGAGATGGGGCTCGATCAGCCCTTTCTCGTGCAGTACGGACACTGGCTCATCCACTTCCTCCAAGGCGATATGGGCAAATCCTACATCACCGATCTGCCTGTCGCTGCGACGTTTTGGAAGGCACTCCCCTATACGCTCCGTATGGCAGGTACGGCGATGGGGCTCACACTCCTCATCTCCCTGCCGCTCGGCATCGCCATCGCCGCGTGCCGCAACAGCCGCATGGACTATGTCGTTCGCTTTCTCACATTCGTCCTGAATGCAACGCCCGGCTTTATCATCGGGATTGTCCTCATGTTTATCTTTTCCTATCGGCTCGGATGGATTCCGGTACTCGCGACGACAAAGCCGATCGGCATGGTATTGCCTGCGCTGACGCTTGCGCTCGTCATGTCCTCGCGCTACATCCGGCAGATTCGCGCGGCAGCACTCGACGAACTGGCAAAGGACTATGTCATCGGGCTTCGGGCGCGCGGCATCACGGAGCGCACGATCCTGTTCCGCAACGTCCTAAAGAACATCATGGTCATTGTCATCACGCTCACGGGCATCTCTGTCGGTTCACTGCTCGGCGGCACGGTGATTATCGAGACGATCTTTAACTGGCCGGGCATCGGCAGCCTCATCATGGGGGCAATCGGAAATCGCGACTATCCCGTCATACAGGCGGTTGTCGTCTGGATGGCACTCGCGTTTTTCCTGGTAAATCTCCTTGCCGACCTCTCCTACCGCTATTTCAACCCCAAAATCAAGGATCTGTAAAACGATGAACTTCTTTCTGCAAACACCGCCGCTCTTTCGCGTACTCACATTCCTCGCGGCATTTATTCTTCTTGTGAGCCTTTTCTCTGGACAGCTTGCCCCATACGATCCGTATGCAACGGATCCGCAGCTGATCCTAAAGCCGCCGTCGGCGGAGCATCTCCTCGGCACGGACAACTACGGCAGGGACATTCTCTCACGCATCCTCGCGGGCGGGAAAACGTCCATCTTTGCTGCGCTCTTCATCATTCTCATTGCAGGATCGCTTGGCAGTCTCATCGGGCTGCTATCGGGCTACTACCGCGGGCGAATGGATGCCATGCTGATGCGCGTGACAGACATCTTTCAGGCATTCCCCGACATCGTCCTTGCCATTGCGGTCGCGGGTGTGCTCGGCGGCGGGCTCGTCAACGCCATACTTGCACTCATCGTAACGACGTGGACGCAGTACGCACGCATTGCACGCAGCGCGGCCATCGCGGCGCGGGAGGAGACATACATACAGGCGGCGCGGCTCTCGGGCTGCACCGACACGAGCATCCTGTTCGAACACATCCTGCCGAACATCGCGGGACCGCTCGTTGTCACCGCTGTGCTCCACGTCAGCTCTATGATGATGGGGCTCGCGGGGCTGTCCTACCTCGGCATTGGGGTTCAAATCCCCGCAGCGGAGTGGGGCGCGATGATCAGCGAGGGGCAGAAGTATCTCCAACAGGCACCGTGGGCGGCACTCGCACCGAGCGCGGTGATGGTCGCCGTCATGATGGTGTTCAATATGTTTGGCGATCAGCTGCGTGACCTGCTCGATCCCAAGATGCGGGAAAAACGAGTGTAAAGGCAGTTTTATGATGCAAGTCCTACGCAAACACCTCGTTACGCAAACGGTCGCGTGCTCGTCCGCCTAAATACCTGCGGACTTCTTAAACGCGCTTCGCTTGAACGAAAGAAATCCGCAGGGGGCGGGTCGCACGCTTTTCTCCGTTTGCTCCACTAGGGTTTGCTTTAGGACATGGCATCATATTACCACATATTATCATCCCTTGTGCATTTCTAATAGGAGGAACCATGAACAAAACACTGAAACGTCTCTGCGCCGCGCTCCTGCTCGCCGTTCCGCTCACCATGAGCGGCTGCGGCGGCTCGGATCAGGCGGCAGACAGCAAGAAAATCGTGCGCGTCGGCGGCACAGTCGCCGTGACGAGCTCGATGGATCCCGCGAAGGAGTGGCTCGGCTGGTACACTGTGCGCTACGGTGTCGGCGAAACACTCTTCCGTCTCGACGACAGTATGAAGCCGCAGCCGTGGCTCGCCGAAAAGGCGGAGAATGTCGAGCCGACGGTCTGGCGCATCACACTGAAGGACAATGTCACCTTCTCGAACGGCGAGAAGATGACGGCGGACAAGGTCATCGCCTCGCTCAAACGCACGGCGGAGACGAATGACCGCGCCGCATGGCTGAAGGATGCAGAGTACACGGCAGAGGGAAATGTCCTCACGATCCGTACGAAAGCGCCGTATGCGACCCTCGTCAACGATCTCTGCGACCCGTACGCTGTCATCGTCGATGTTGCAGGCACGAAGGACTTTGAGAATGCGCCCATCTGCACGGGTCCCTTTGTTATGAGCAGCTTTGAGGCGGACAAGCACGCCGTCATGACGAAGAACCCGAAGTATTGGGGCGGTGACGTGAAGGTCGACGAGGTCGAGTATACGAAGATCGCAGACTTCAACACGCTTGCAATGGCACTGCAGGGCGATGAGATTGACGTAGCACTGGATCTCAGCCCCGAGACGGCAGAGACGATTGCGGCGAATGACAAGTTTACGGTTGTCAAGACACCGCAGACGCGCACCTATCAACTCTACATGAACCTCGATAAGCTCACCGATCCTGCGGTTCGTCAGGCGATCATGTACGGTGTCGACAAAAAGACCATCGGCGACCAGTACCTCAAGGGCGCAATGACAGCGTCGAACAGTGCGTTCCTCGCCTCCACGCCCTATGGCGATCCCGCACTCAAGGCACGCTCCTACGATCCCGAAAAGGCAAAGCAGGTGCTCGCGGCGGCAGGATATACGGACACGAACGGCGACGGCATCGTCGAGAAGAACGGACAGCCGCTGACCGTCGAGATGGGCGTCTACAAACGTCTCTTCAACGAGAACATCACGACGGAGATGCAGGCACAGCTCAAGAAAATTGGCATTAACGTCAACATCGTTTCACATGAGAAATCGAATTACTACAAGGCGGGCGAATACGAGATCGGTCTTTACTCCGTCATCACCATGCCAACGGGCGACCCGTATGCATTCCTGCGTGACGTACTGAGCGCAAAGGGCGTTGCAAACTTTGGGCACTACACGAACCCCGTGGTCGAACAGGCACTTGCGGATTTGCCGAACACGTTTGATCCCGCGAAGCGCATTGAGCTTGCCAACCGCATTCAGCAGCAGGTCATCGACGATGCGGCGATGGACTTCATCGGGTTCAACAATATGCAGGTCGGTATCTCGAAGAAGGTCACGGGTTTCCTCTCCACGCCGAGCGACTACTATCATGTGACAAAGGATCTGGATAAGAAGTGAGCGCACACACAGCGCACAGCGGAGCAGCATCATGCAGGAACTCTTACGAATTGACCATTTGACTGCGGGGTACGGCGGCGATGCCGTGATCGAGGACATCAGCATCAGCCTTCACACGGGCGAGGTGCTTGGCATTGTCGGAGAGAGCGGCAGCGGCAAATCCACCCTGCTCAAGGCAATTGCGCAGATCCGTGGGCTCTCCACCGAGATTCACGCAGGTACAGTCTCCTTTGACACGAAGAACCTTGCCGTACTCTCCGAGGGAGAGCGGCGCAGACTGCGCGGCGAGGAGATCGCAATGGTGTTTCAGTACGCAGGCGCATCGCTGAATCCTACGCGGCAGATTGGCACGCAGCTCGTTGAGACGATGCGTGCGCATACCGATTTCTCACGTGAGGAAATCTACGCGCGCGCAACGGAGGTATTCGGCGGCATGGGTTTTACTGATCCTCGCCGCATCCTCGCGACCTATCCGTTTGAACTCTCGGGCGGTATGGCACAGCGCGCTGCTATCGCACTCGCCGTCATCCTGCGCCCGCAGCTGCTCCTCGCCGACGAGCCGACCTCGGCCCTCGATGCGACGATCCAGCGGCAGGTACTTGACGAACTGCGTGCGCTCAAGGAGCGGACAGGCACGGCGATCCTCTTCATCACGCACAACATCGGGGTCGTGCGGCACATCGCCGACCGCGTCGCCGTCATGTGCAAAGGGAAGATCGTCGAGCAGGGCAGCGTGAATGCGGTGCTCGGAAACCCGCAGCATCCCTATACACAGGAACTGCTTGCAGCCGTACCGAAGATGTCCGCCACGACACATACGGACTGCGACCACAGAGATCATACAGAGAAAAACACCGCTCCCATAGCCTCCCCCGTCACGACGGGGGAGGGGGACCGCGTAAGCGGTGGAAGGGGCGCCCATTTCCAAGACCTCCTGCGCTTTGACAACGTCTCCATGCACTTTGACGATGCGGCGGGACGTGTCCAGGCAATCGACGGCATCTCCTTTTCCCTTGCGCGGCGCGAACTCCTCGGTATCGTCGGCGAGAGCGGCAGCGGCAAATCCACCGTTGCGAAGCTCCTCACGGGACTGCATACACCGACGAGCGGGAATATCCTCCTCGACGGCAAGGACATCACACGCGCACACGGAAAAGAGCGGCGCACGCTCTACACCCGCATCCAGATGGTGTTTCAGGATGCAGTGGGCTCGTTCAATCCGCGCCGCACCATCGGCGCGATGATCGGTGAGACCATCTGCCGTCTGTGTACGCCTGATGAACGCGACACCAAACGGCGCGTCGCCGAACTCCTTACGGAGGTGGGACTGCCCGCCTCCTACGCAAACCGCTACCCGCACGAGATGAGCGGCGGCGAGTGCCAGCGGGCGGCGATTGCGCGAGCGATGGCAGTTCATCCCGAAATCCTCGTCTGCGACGAGGCGACCTCGGCACTCGATGTGTCCGTACAGGCAAAGATCATCGCCCTCCTCCTGCATCTGCAGCGGGAGCACGGCATGAGCCTCCTCTTCATCTCACATGATCTCCCGCTCGTCAGCTCCATCGCCGACCGCGTTCTCATCATGCAGAATGGACGCATCGTCGAGCAGGGCGAGACCAGCCGTGTCCTCAGAGAACCAAGCGAGGACTATACGCGGAATCTCCTGCGGGCGGCACTCTAAAGATAATAAAATACAAAGGCTGTGACCACAGTAAAATAGTGACCACAGCCTTTTCTTTTATTCGCCCACAGCATAGAAAATGATATGCGTACCATCCTCGGAGACGGCAATGACCTTCGCCTTCGGATGATTCCAACGATCTTCAACATCCCAAATATAAAATGTAAATTCCCCACCCAAAGCCTTTCGCTCCACAGGATGCGGTGTATAGTCAAGAATCAAACGCTCCCAAAACGGGAGTACAGCAAACCTTGGATTCTCAGACGTCTCATCAACAATAATCTGTGGAATATCAGGCATACCAATGTCACGATCATATTTTGCGTACGCATCCTTTTGGTGCTGTGCGAACTCCGCATACCTTAGAATATTTTCCTTTGTATCGCGAAAGGAAAGATATGCTTCCCCTGTCCCCTGCCCAAATCCAACACTGCTCCAAACCTGCACATCATAAGCAGTTGCAGGAATCTTCTTCGGAAAAAAACTGTGGCGAATCCGCCCATAATTTTCTGCACCATTAGGTGGAAAATCAAGATAAAGAGAAAAACCTACAACAAAAACATATGCACATATAACAAATACGAACACAGGGAATCCCATCCATAAAAGTGTATTCTGCCATCCACGCCTTTTCTTTGCGAGAAAATATGCAATGATCGTACCAATCCCCATCACAGCAGCAATATAAAAGTTCCATACACATAGAAACAGAGTTCCCGCTGCACCAATGATTAAATATTGTACTGCATGCTGAAAGGCACATAATTCCTTCCAAAGAGCATGAAGCCCGCGAACAATGCCTTGGTCAATTACCTCCATCCGCATGATATTCCCCCTTTATTTCATTCATCATACCATCCGCATGGGTAAGATGCAAAGCTGTCCCCCCATATATCTGACGCAATGATCGTACAGCATTACAGTAATTTTCATGCGGCACGCACACGTAATCTACAGCGCCTTCGTCAATAATTAGTCGACGCATAAAACGAAGAGACTTCCATACGAAATACCATTTTATTTCGTACGGAAGTCCCATTTACTTATCTATGAACAGATATTCTTTTACACAGCTGTGGCTTCGGGTGCATTCACCTCAATGCCGAACATCGCCATATCGTCCTCAACATTCGTGATGCCGCCGATGCCGAAGGTCTCGACGAGTACCTTTGCGACATTCGGGGAGAGGAATGCGGGAAGCGTGGGTCCGAGGTGGATGTTCTTTACGCCGAGATGGAGCAGCGCAAGGAGAACAATGACCGCCTTCTGCTCGTACCACGCGATGTTGTACGCAATCGGGAGCTTGTTCACATCATCCAGACCGAATACTTCCTTCAGCTTCAGCGCGATCAGCGCGAGCGAGTAGGAGTCGTTGCACTGCCCTGCATCGAGCACACGTGGGATACCGCCGATGTCACCGAGATCCTTCTTGATGTACTTGTACTTCGCGCAGCCCGCCGTGAGAATGACCGTGTCGTGCGGCAGAGCCTCCGCGAACTCACCGTAGTACTCACGCGACTTCATGCGGCCGTCGCAGCCTGCCATGACGACGAACTTCTTGATCGCGCCGCTCTTCACCGCCTCGACGACCTTGTCCGCCACAGCAAAGACCTGCTCATGGGCGAAGCCGCCGACGATCTCGCCCGTCTCCAGCTCCGTCGGAGGCGCACACTTCTTCGCACACTCGATCACGGGCGTAAAGTCCTTCTCACCGTTCACGAGAGGAATGTGCGTGCAGCCCGGCACGCCAACCGCAGCCGTTGTGAAGAGACGATCCTTGTAGCTGTCCTTCGGCGGAACAACGCAATTCGTCGTCATGAGGATCGCGCCGTTGAACTTCTCGAACTCCTCTTTCTGCAACCACCATGCGTTGCCGTAGTTGCCGACGAGGTTGTCGTACTTCTTAAATGCGGGGTAGTAATGTGCAGGAATCATCTCGCCGTGCGTATAGACATCGACCCCCGTGCCCTTCGTCTGCTCCAAAAGACGCTCGAGATCCTTGAGATCATGACCTGAGATGAGGATACCGGGACGATTGCGGACACCGAGCTTCACCTTCGAGATCTCGGGATGTCCGTACGTGCTCGTGTTCGCGCCATCGAGCAAAGCCATACCGTCCACGCCCCACTTGCCCGTCTCAAGCACAAGTGCCGTCAGCGCATCACCGTCCATCGTATCGTCGAGGAGCTGCGCAAGCGCACGCTGCATGAACGCATCGATCTCCTCGTTCTCGTGGCCGAGTGCATTCGCATGCTCAACGTAGGCGGACAGCCCCTTCAGGCCGTATGTCGTCAGCTCGCGCAGACTGCGGACATCCTCGTTCTCTGTCGCGAGTACGCCGACCGTCTTTGCCTTTGCCTCGAAGTCCGCACGCGGAGCCGTCCAGTGTGCCGCTGCGGGCAGCTTCGACGCATCTGCAACCTGTGCGATCAGATCCGACTTCAGCGCGAGTGTCTCCTCAATCACGTCGATGATCGCCTCACGGTCAAAGTTCGCATTCGTGATCGTGATGAAGAGGTTCATCGTCACGCGATGGTTGACCTCGATCGCAACCTTCTTGCCCTCTGCGCGCAGCTGCGTCGTCACCGCGCCGAGCCCCTTCGTCACATAGACGAGCAGATCCTGCATCTCCGCGACATCCGGCTTCTTTCCGCAGACCCCCTGCACCGTGCAGCCCTTGCCGCCTGCTGTCTCCTGACACTGATAACAAAACATTTTAGCATCCATGAGAAACTCTCCTTTGCTGTCATATACAATACACATTTGTTGCGTTGATTATAGCAAAGAGGTCTCTCCATAGACGTAACATTTGTTACCGGTCAATAATCAATAGAAATTCTCAGCAAAAAAGCTCCTTATGCTGCATCACTGCAGCATAAGGAGCTTTTTTGCAGCCGATTCCGTCATCTGAACTTTGGATCAAACGCTAGAATATCTGAAAGGGTGTCAAACTCATAGACGACCCCTTGCGAATAGCACTTTCGATAGAGTGCCAATTCATCGAGATGCCGCATATAGAACTGCTCCCAGAGCTGTTCTCGAACAGTAGAATCCGTTTCATAGGCACGTTTGAACAATCTGCGGAACTGTTCACTAAACGAGCAAGCAAAGTACACATGCCCCATCATATACCAACCTTGTGCGCCGCCAATCTGTACCCCCGTGATGCGGTCATCCGCATCCACGGACAGATAGTATTCCTCCGTCGGCTCATCTCTATAGGTCGCCGCATAATAGGAACGGTAGACATAGGGTGCAAAGACATTCTTCGTGAAATAATTATCCGCCGAGCAGATGTAAGTATTGTCGAGTTCATCCAACACACAATAGAGCGATGATGTGTTGTTATAGCGGCGATAGTCCGGATTCTCCACAATGTGGACATGCGGATGCGTCCCAAGATAGGCGAACTGTTCGCTTCGATATCCCGTGACAAGGAAGATATCTGCAACGCCCGCCTCGACAAGCTGCTCAATCTGACGCTCGACCAACACTTCGCCGCGGATTCGCAGCAAGCCCTTCGGTATCTGATCCGTAATGGGCGCGAGACGGCTGCCGTAGCCCGCCGCCATCAGTACAGCATTCTTCACGCGGTAGGGAGTAAGCGCATCTCTCGCACGCAATCGCTGTGCTGCAGACCCTGTCTTTTGTACAGTATAGAGTTGCAAGAATTCCTCATTCGTCACAATGCATCTCTTCTTTCTGTGGATAAAGCGAGACCAATAATACACCCGCAAAGACAAGCGCACAGCCGAATACCATCAGCCTCGACGGTGGATCATTACCAAGCCCCCATTGCAGCAACGCTCCCCATATGATATAACTCGCATTGGTCGCCATTCCATGTGCACAACCAATCGCACGATTAACCGCATACCAGAGGAAGTAAGAAGCGCCTGCAGCGACACCCGCAAAAACCAGTGTTCCGAGTGCCAACATTTTATCGGAGAACGAGAGCCACACGGAGCTGCCGGACAAGAGCACGAATGTCACAAAAAGCAGCACCACACCGGAGATACTTTCACGCAGCGTAATGGCAAGACCCGGTGAAATATCATCCATTCCCCGTACCGCAAGTACGATTTCACTGCCCCAGCAGAGAGCAGCGAGGAGACTGCAAAGGATCCCCCGAGAAAGCAGCGGTGGAACACTCTCCGGCTCAGTTAAGCCCGCAAGAACGGCCCCCACCACAGCGAGCAAAATACCAATGCACATACCTGTATTCATCCGCTGATGCAGGAAAATACGTGCCAAAATACAGCCAACAACGGGATAGAGTGCCGAAAGTGCCAGTGCGTACGTCGGTCCCGCCCACAGAATACCGAGGCAATAGGAAAGCTGTCCCAAAGGACCGCCGAGGAGCGCCGCAGCAATCAGAAAAACACCGGAGCGGCTGGCAATCACAGTATGGCCAGAGCGAAGGACACCACGTACACCATTGAGTGTAAGTAAAAAGACAGCTGCACTCACATCGTTGATCGCCGTACAAACGAGTGGGAAAAGAATACCGATGGGTAGCAGTCCCTCCGTCGCCTCATACACACCCGCCGCATACAGATAATTATTACAGCCCCATAGGAAGCCACTCGCAACACCGAGCAAAAGCCATAGAGGATAGCGATTCATCACATATCCCCTAACAGATCATGCACCTTTGCCGGATACGTCTTTGCGAAGCGCAGCTGATTCTCAGCATACACACCAAAAGATGTGCCAAGAGAGCTTTTATAGGCACACCATAGACTCCACAAAAGTCCGCCCACCGCCATATAGGCATATACCCTCGCCTTGATTTGCTCGTCGACTCCCTCGGGAAAGTAGCCTGCAAGCAGCCGCGTTGTCTCCGCTTCCGCGTAGTTCGCATAGATCGCGAACATCGCGACATCAACAAGAGGATCGGAACATGCCGCATACTCCCAGTCAATAAGGTAGGGGGATTCACGTCCCTCAACGAAGAGAAAGTTATCAGAAATCGAGTCGATATGGCAGAGTGTATCTCTATTTTCTAAAAACGGCGCAAGAAATGGCCGCAAAGAAAAAACAGCGTCCCTTATACTCATGTATTCAGAGCAGACATTCCCCCCCCCATTAAGGACTGCTTCATAATGGATCACAGCCTCAAAAGGGTTAAACTTACTCGCACCACACAGTCTGAGCTCATGAAAAGAACGCAGCGCTTTCATGCAGGAATGCACCTCATCCATATTCATTGGATCGCAGACACGAGAGTCTTCATAGTAGCGCGAGATCTTATAGCCCGGTTCAATACTGAGTGCAACAATATCCTCTGTGATGTCCGTACAGCGAAGCATTTCATAGACAGCCTTCTCATTCTCACGGTCGATTAAAAGCTCGGTCCCCTTTCCGTTGCAACGAAAGATATATTTCTTCCCCTGTACGTCAAACAGGAAGGAGTCATTTGTCATACCTGCCTTGAGGGGCAATAGGACACCGGATGCCGCCTTCTTGCCAAAATACTGCTTAATCGTACGCCGAATGAATATCTCTTCTGCCGAATTTGGACACACCTGCTTGTCAAGCTCCATCAGATCTCGCCCCATTTCCCCATCACGAAAGCCCCAACTCCGCCCGCTGCACACGAAACGCCTCCCGCAAATCCGCATACAGCCCCTCAGGAAAAAGATCTATTTCAAGAGGAACAGAAAGTATCAGTGGATCGGCAAAAAGCAGCATTGCAAGAGTCAGACAGGCACGATGCTCCCGCTCCACTGCATTGGCATAGAGCTCCTTCAACTTTACGAGAATCTGCTGCTCACCCCATACGAAATGATCGCTCCAGGGGTGCATGGAGAGCATCTCCAGATAAAGAGGATACCACTCCTGTTCACAGAAATGCGGCAGGAGGTCAGAACTCCTCCCCATGATCGAAACAAGAGTTTTCTTCGCCTCAAAAAGCCGCTGCTCGATCTCGGGCAGACAGGCCGTGCGCGGATGAAAGCTTTCTGCGAAGTCCCTTTTGATACGGTCAGCAATGCGCTGTGCCGCACCAATATGCTTTGCTCGGAACTCCTCGACGATCTTCCGCCGCTGATGCGCCACCGGATCTTCATAACGAATCAGCCGCTCCAAATAATACGCTGCCTCATCCCAGTTCTCAGCGACATAACTGCCCGCAGCCATTTTCTTATAATCATCGCTCAGTTCGTTGTCATTCGGACAATATACAAGCGGTCGCTCCAACAGAAAAAAGGGCATATTGAGCGACGAGAAATCTGCCAACAGGATATCCGTCGAGGTCAGTGCTTCAAAGACGCTATATTGTCCCTCATCCAACACAATCCCATACGCCGCCAGCTGTGCCTTAAAGTCGGCGACCTCCTGTGCCGTCATCTGCCCTCTTTGGACAAAATTATTGAACATAAGCGGATGTGGACGGATGGCAAATTCCAACGTCTCACTGCCATATTTCCGTGCAAACGCAAGAAATGCATCCTTGTAGACCAAAAAATGACTTCCCCCAACATTTGACTCTGTATTCCAACGCGGCATCCATAGAATTCGCCGACGAATGCGTGGCTCACACCGATATTCCAGATACGGTTCAAAGCTCGGATAACCGATATCCTCAAAATGCTGCACGCCGGCTGCAACCGTATCCGGATAGGCGGCTTCCATGGCGATCTGCTCCTCCTCAGAATCGCAGAAATGAAATGACACATGGGAAAAGAATGGCGCGAGTGAAGCCTCCGCTTGGATAAAAAACTTTGTTCCCTGCGTCCCATACGCGATATAGCAAATCTTTGCAATTTTAGCAAGCTCTGATGTACGTGTCCCGTGAAGAGGGCGCAGCCCATCATACGGTGTCGGCAAAAAGATGTAATCGGGCTGAAAAACGTTCAAATCAACAACATTGGTAAAATCGAATACATTGGGATAATGGTCATGAAAGAAGTGCCACGTCTTATCCATGTATTGCCCTGCAGGTTTATGCTCTGTCGCATCAATTGCATTGTAGCTGGGAAGCAGCACAAGGGTTGTCTCCACCATGTCATCGGCAGCAAACAAATCGTATATATATTCCTGCTTTTCCCAAAGGAACGGCTCATGTACCAGAAAAAGAACGCGCATCTTGCGGTCTGTATGTGCGCGATTATGGAGTTTCTGTAAATAGTAAGCCACAAAATCCAAACTGCAAAAACCCGATTCTTCCATATTAATTCCTTTCAATCAGTTACCGGTTTTATGAGTTCCTGTGGGTCAACATCCTGTAAACACAAGCCTGTTCGGACGATCTGATCCACCTCTGCATAGTAGCCGCGGAGTATGTCCGTATAGCCGTATCATTTTAGAAATAGTCGCCAGGCGAGAACAGTTTGACCTACCGCTATTGACCGTCCCGAACACAAGATCTTTCACGCAGATCCTCCTGACCCAAAAACCGCTTTTTTCCTACATGCCTTGATCCAAGATATTTCTTTATCAGTCAACACAACATGAATCTTCATTATATCGTACCCAATCGCACGTCCCTGTCTCTTAGTCGATCCAACACAGTGTGACGTATTGTGGCCCAATCCTCTTTTGTCCGAACATATTCCTCCTGCCGCATTCCATTTACGATGAGTTCCTCCGGAAATTTTGAAATGCCGTCATTTCGATGAAATCCATATTTTTCGTGATATCGAACAGACGCAATATTATCGCACACAATATGTGCATAGCAGGTATCTACGCCAAACGCCCCATACATATAGTCCGCAAACAGTACCGTTGCCTCTGCAAAGAGCACGCTGCCGCGATAATGGCGGTCGCCGACGAGGAGCCGTCCCGTGATGCAGAGCCGCTGTGCCCTATCATAGTCCGTCCACCCCATCGTCGCAAATGGGATATTTCGCTTCTTATCCACAACGACGAGAAGTCCCTGTGTCGGGTCATTGTGATAATGCTCATACCATGCGCACTGCTTGTCCATTGTGAGGCGAAAAGGCTGGTTCAGATATCGATTATTCTCTGTGTCATTGCGCCACGCAATGATGTAGGGAAAATATTCCTCTGCTACCTCCGTCAAATATACCGATTGCCCATCAAGTCGAATCCCCTGCATCCTATCCCCCATTCCCAACCGCATGTCCAGCTTCCAGCAGTTTTTTCAGTTCCCCCTCATCAACATCTTGTAAAAAGGTTTCGTTTTGGATCATCCGCTCCACTTCTTCATAGTAGGCACACCGTATTTGCGTATAGGATGAGTCCTCACGGCTCTGCTCCTCCAAGTACCACCAACACAGATCCGAGAGATCAGATCTGCGCTCTGCCATCAACGCAAATGTCGCGCGATTATCCGTCTTCACACGTTCTATCCATGCAGGAGAACTGCCGCCAGATATTCCTGTACCGGATTCGTACCATATAAAGTTCTGATTCCAGAATCCAAGCGGTATGTCATCGGCAACCATAAGAATGTATGCCGCATCCTCCGTGTATACAACACGTCCACAAATGAGATTGATATAGGCAGTCACGAGCTCACGTTCCCCCATAAATGAGGCTCCGTTTGCATAGTCCTGACATACGAGGTATGCTTCTTTGATTGCTGCAGTATTCCGCTCAAGATAAGGGCGCAGCTGATACGGGTTCATTACATTGTAGATGTAGACCTGCGCACCACTGCGGCTATAGTAGCAGGATCGTCCAAAGGCAATGCGGTATCCCTCCTGCTCCATAAACTGAAGCATTCCTGCAAGTGCCGTATCATTATATAGAAAATCTCCCGGGGAGATCGCCTTGACATATCTTCCATGGGCGACGGCATATGCGTTCCATACGTTACGAACCGTTCCACGGTTTTCCATGCTGCGCACAATGCAGTAATCCGAAATGCCATGTTCAGACATCCATACTTCAATTACATCCTGCCTAAAATCCGGCGTCCCATCATCCGCAATGATAATTTCATAGGAACAGCCCTGCTGACGAATGATAGAGGTAAGTGTTATGAACAGCTTCTCATAGTCCGGCCGATAGGTGAGGACACAAACTGAAATATCAACCGATGGCATGTACTGCCCCCTCCCCTGCATAGTCATTGACCGTATCGATCACATAGGCAATCTCATCCGCCCGCATCCCGTTGAATATCGGCAGGCTCAGCACCTCGTCCGCATACTGCTCGGCGACGGGGAAACTGCCGCATCCATAGCCGAGGTTTGCATAACACTCCGCCAGATGCGGCGGAATCGGATAGTGAATAACCGTCTCGATACCGTGCTCCTTGAGATATGCCTTAAAATGATCGCGCGTTGCCGTCCGCACAACGAACTGATGATAGACATGTTCTGCCCCATCGCGCAACTGCGGCAGGCTGATATGCTCGTTATGAATCCCGGCAAGGTATTGCGCCGCAATCTCTCTGCGCTCTGCGGTCAGCTCCGACAAATGCCCAAGTTTGACACGCAGCAATGCCGCCTGAATCTCATCCAGACGAGAGTTGATCCCGCACAGCTCGTTATGATACTTCTCCTTACTCCCGTAGTTGCGAAGCATCCGGATACGCTCAGCAATTCCCGCATCGTCCGTCACGATCGCCCCCGCATCACCAAACGCACCGAGGTTTTTCGTCGGGTAGAAGCTGAAGCAGCCGACATCCCCGAAGCGTCCCGTCATCGTCTCGCCGAAGTGTGCCCCATGTGACTGGGCGCAGTCCTCAACGACGGCAAGCTGGTGACGCGCCGCAATCTCCATCATGCGCCCCATATTTGCCGCCTGTCCGTAGAGATGAACGGGCATGACAGCACGCGTACGCTCCGTAATCGCGGCTTCGAGTTTCGATGTGTCCAGATTATAGTATTCGTCAGGTTCGACGAATATGGGAGTTGCTCCGTTTGCCGTGACCGCAAGTACGGTTGCAATATAGGTGTTCGCCGGTACAATGACCTCATCGCCCGCACCAATGCCGAGCGCGGCGACAGAGAGCATCAGGGCGTCAAGCCCCGAGTTCAGCCCGATCGCATATTTCGCGCCCATGTATGCTGCAAACTCCTCCTCGAATGCCTCGAGTTCCGGTCCCATGATGTACCACCCCGAACGCAGGGCACGGAGTGCCGCCGCCTCATACGCGGCGGCGTGGAGCTCATACTGCCGCCCGAGTACAGCAAGATCAATCTTCATGCCCGTTCCTCCCCCTGTACCATACGCAAGAACTCATCATAGTCGCGGATATAGTCTGCCTCATCGTAGACCTCGGACGCGAGCACCAAGAGCACGGCATCCGACGAGAAATCATACATCTCTCTCCACATGGCATGGGAGATATAGAGTCCCTCATAGGGTTTTTCAAGCGGGACAATTTTCTTCTCTCTGCCATTATCCAGACGAATCTTGCATGTCCCATGAATACAGATCAAAATCTGTTCAAGCTTTTTATGCGCATGATGTCCGCGCACAACGCCCGAAACAGTATCGTACATATAGTAAACACGCTTAATGCGAAAGGGGATGTCATTGAACTCCTCCAATGCAACAAGCATGCCACGCTCATCTCCATGTGGCTGAAACACATATTTTACAATCTGCATAAATCCCCTCAATTCACCATTTTTGCCCAAATATATGCATACAAGGCTTTCTGCGTACTCATATCCACAGCAAACCAAGAAATATCATAGTTTGATTGATCTTCCCAGATAATTCTTTTTAGATTTTCTGCAAATTCATCTTCGGTGACAACGAGCTTCATGGCGTTCATACAAGCCTCTTTTCCACTTCGATAGACAGGATCTCCGATAAAGCGCTTGATCTCGGAAAACAGCTTATTCATATCGGTAAACTCGATGCCAAGGGGCTCTGTATGCGGCAACAGAACGGACTCTGCCCCCGCGGACTTTGGCAGACAACGGAAAGTTATCGGCGGTCGTCCCGCCAACACACTGTACTGGGTCATAAGTCCGCCGATCTGAGGGCAAGTATTGAGATACATATCCACATGCTGCAGGATCTGAAGCAAATCGCTCCGCTCGTCCGAACAAAATACCCTCCCTCGATATTTCTTCGCTAATTCGATCAAAGGATTTGCATGACTTTCTATATTCACGGTTCCTGCATACCAAAATTTTGTATGTGGAAACTCGTGCAAACAGAAATCAACAATACGGTAATAGCTGTTTTCCCGATCGATCGTTTTATAACAGGTACCTCCCGAAAATATAACAAAGTCACCTTCTTCTTTCTCAAACGGAAAGCCTGCAAATGAGATATCCTCATCAACAAATGGATAATAAGGCTGTTTCAATATTTTTCTCATCGGAATATTACGATGGATACGTGATACATTTGCGCCGAAGTCACGAAATTCCAGACAGAAATCGAATGCCTGTCTTCCCAGCCAGAATGCATGATCCGTCAGATTGATCTGGTAGCGCTTCATCTTGCCGGACATCTGCATAAATGCCAAAATTGCACTGATATCCCATGGCGTCGTACACAAAAAGCCAACATCAGGACAAAAATCGGTGATCGCCTGGCAAATATCTTGGTAGTAATCAATATAAGATGGGTTCGATTCATTCGAAAGATAGTGTATTCTCCCGGAACATCTTTTTAGTGTCTTCTCGATCATAGGAATATTTCCGAATGCCTGTTCAACTGTGATCAAGAGAACATCCACATCCATTTTACTTAACGCTCGTAAATAAATAAGGGAAAGCCCCCGCGTGTCAAGACCAAACCCATCATAGAATACAATCCTTCGCCGGTCATGATTGCGCGGGGTATAGGATGGGCACGGCAGATGGTCCAGCAGCTCACTCAGATAACTCTCCATAACATCATCCGTGAAGTACTGACTTGGGTTATAGATCTGCATAGCCAAATAGCTCAAATCAGACAAGGCTTTCTCAATATATCCATTACGTATGTTACAGCCAATCATCCTGAGAAACTGCTGGCACTCTTCCTGAAACTCATCCAGTTTACGTTGTGTATCGGCATCGATGACAGGGGATTTTATGGTGTTATCATCGACCCGACAGCAAATGATCTGTGCAGGGTTGCCGGCAACAACAGCATAGGAAGGTACAGGCTCCATAACAACGCTGCCAGGAAGAACTATTGCACCGTCATCAATCTGTACCCCCTCCATAATCATAGCGCGGGCACCAATATAAACCTCATTGCCGATGACAATTTCTCGCGGCTCCAATGAACGCTCTTTTACAGACCCAAAGAGATAATTTTCTGCATAAGTATTTCTCGATATGCTTGAAAAAACAAATGACACCTCATAAGAAACGACAGAATCTCGTCCAAGCACAACATGGCATGCATCGTCTTCGACAATAAGATCTGCACTGCATACAGTGGTCCCCTCTCCTGCGGTCAGTGCTGTTCGTCCACTCTCATAAGAAATGACATGTCTGCACACATCTTTCTCCAGTGTCACATGGAATTTCATACTGCGATCTCCTTTTTCCGCAAACACAATGGTTAGGAAGTCGTATTTTCCTGCTGACTCATCGTCCAAAGCTCCACATACAGGGCCTCTTGTACGCGCATATCAACGTCAAACGAACGAATCGGGTACCCTGAGCAATCCTCTCGAAGGATCTTCTTCAGATTCTCCGTGAATTCCTCCTCTGTTACAATCATTTTAACCCCTAAATTGCATGTTATGTGCAGACTCAAACAAACACGGCTTTCCTTCCTCCCAGCTTTTCTAACGTATGTGGGTCAACATTTTTTAGGTAGCCGCCTTCTTGCCGTATCTGTATTGCGACAACATCTCTTGCATATTCGTTCCGTACTTCATTGAAATTATTGACTCCATGTACATGGCATAACCGCTCTTTTTCAACACGAAGTTCCGGGTATTTCTCCTCAACAACAGCCAAACATATGGCGTTATCCTGCCCAATACGCGCTCGCCATTCCTTTTCCTCCATGGACACTCCGGTGCCATATTCATACCATATAAGATTTTGATCCCAAAAACCGAGATGAATGCCATCGGCAATCATCATGGAATATACAGCATCTTCTCCATAGACAATAACATCTAAAACAGCTTCTATATACATTGTCAGGAGCTGTCGTTCCGCAATGAAGGCAGCTCCACAGGCAAAATCTCCATAGAGAAGATATGCTTTCTTAATTGCATCAATATCATTATTATAATAAGGGCGCAGGTCAAGCGGATTTGTCGTGTTTAATATCTCATAGCCATTCTGTCTTTGTTTATAATAACAAGCTCTTCCAAAAGCGATCTTATATCCTTCCAACTCCATGAAGTGAATCATTTCTGCCAGAACATGTTCGTTATATAAATAGTCTCCAGGGGATATGCATTTAATATACCGGCCGCGTGCCACACGCAGAGCATTCATCTCATTATGAACGATTCCTCGATTGACGGGACTGCGCACAATCGTATACTGGGAGAAATGTCGTTCGTCCAACCACTGCTCGATTTCCTGATGGCGAAAATCCTCTGACCCATCATCCGTAAGCACAATCTCATAACGACATCCCTTTTGTTGGACGATTGAATTTAATGTTATAAATAACTTTTCATAATCCGGTCGATATACTAAAACACAAACACTGATATCATAAACATCCGTATCTTCATATTCGTTATTTTCATAAGCCCCCATGTTATTCTCCTTTATTAAGTCAGTATTCCTATGATCCATAACGAAAAATCAGACCTCTCCCACTGCATCCTAAAACCTCGGAAACCGCTCCCGCAGCAAGGGCAGCAGGAAAAATGCAATGATGCTGTTCACAATGCCCTCCATGAGAAGCCCCGGGGCGGAGGCGAGTGCAGCGGGTAGGCTCGCGTAAAGTACAGCGCCTGCAAGGGTATACGCCGCCGCCATCCAGAGACTTGAGAGTGTGAGTGCAACGATCACACTTGTGTGGGATGCGATCACAGTTCCTCTTCGTCCCATGCGGCAGACAAGCTCTGTCATAACACATTTGATGACGAGCGTCGGCACAACCCAGATTGCGAATCCACCAAGAAGATCGGCGAGTGCAGAGCCAATGCACGCGGCAAAGAGCGCGCTGCGGCGCGGCATGAGAAGTGCAAGCAGGAAGATCACGGCATCCCCAAGATGTGCATAGCCGAGCGGAATCGGGATGTGTGGAAGATAGGTCGCGACAAAAACGAGTGCCGTCATAAGTGCGGTAAAGACGAGTTCCTGTGTGGTAAACGATGTTTTTCCTGTATGGTGCTGTTCCATGAGGTTATCCAAATCCTTTCCTAATGTCACTCTATACCATAGCACACAGCGCACCAAAATTCAATCTGCCAAACGAAAACGACCGCCCTACCGCAAGAACGCGATGAAGGGAGGTCGTTTTCATTTTATTTAGGACAAAACGCGCACAAGATAGGTGAGTGAGTCCGACCAGAGCAGAACGCCGAGGAGGACGAGCACGATGCCTGCCGCCTGCTGGATGCGCGGAAGATACTGATAGAACGCACGCAGCTTCATGATGTGCCGCCGCCAGATGACGGCGAGCAGAAAGAACGGAACGGCAAAGCCGAGACTGTAGACGAGGAGCAGCAGCGCACCCGCGCCGACGGTCGCCGTATCCCCCGCGTAGAGGAGGATGGTGGCGAGCATCGGCCCCGTACACGGTGTCCATCCGAGGGTAAAGCCGCAGCCAAGAAGGAACGCGCCGCCGATGCCGTCAAAGCCGCGCCGCTGAAAGGGGCGGTACTCACGCAGGAGCAGCGGAATCCGTATCCAGCCCGTCATGAAGAGCCCCATGATGATAATCAGCACAGCCGCACCCTGCCGCAGGAGTTCCTGATAGGAGAAAAGCCATGTGCCGATCAGAGACGCCGACGCGCCGAGCAGGACAAAGACGAGCGTAAATCCCGCGAGGAATGCAGTCGTGTTCGCATACAGCCGCCGCGCCTCACCGCCGTCCTGCTGACTGTTCTTTGCAAGAATCAGGGAAAAGGTCGGCAAAAGAGGCAGCACACACGGTGAGATAAACGAGAGAAAGCCCGCGAGGAATGCGCCGCCGAGCAGTGTCATTTCCATACGGTCCGCCCTCCCCGCATCGCCCTTTTAGAGCTTTCCGATGACATCTTCCAGCTCCTCTTTCGTCACGCCGCCCGTCTTGCGGAAGGCAATCTTGCCCTCCTTGTCAACGACCACGGTGGTCGGGATCGCCCGCACGCCGTAGAGAGTTGCCGCAGCCCCCTTCGTGTCGAGCACGACGGGCAGATCCGCCTTGCGCTCCTGCATAAATTTCTGCACGGGCGCAGCATCCTCCTGCAGGTTGACGGCATAGAAATCCACCGCATCCTTGTGCGCCGCATGGAACGCCGCAAGATCGGGGATCTCCGCCTGACAGGGCGGGCACCACGTCGCCCAGAAGTTGATGATGTAGGGCTTTCCCTTCGCCTCGACGGCGACATCCTCGCCCGCGAGGTTCTTGAGCGTGAACGTCGGCGCAGCCTCACCGCGCTGCCCCGAGCCTTTGCTCTGTTCGGCGGACGGCTGTGCCTTTGCCGTCGTTCCCTGATCCGCACTGTTGCTCGTGCCGCAGCCCGTAATCATACTGACGGCAAATACCGCCGCAAAAAGAGCTGTATATCTCTTCTTCATAATATTTCCTTCCTAAAGATCAAAGTTTCCAAGTTCGTACTGCGTCACGGCAACTGCCGCAAGTGCCGCCGTCTCTGCACGCAAAATCAATCGTCCAAGCGAAACGGACTGCGCCCCCACCGCTTGGATTGCCGCTGCCTCGGCGGGAGAAAATCCGCCCTCTGCACCAACGATCAAGACGACACGCCGCACGGAAAGCCCATGCAGACGCGTACGCAGGGACTGCTCGCGCTCGCCTTCGTAGCAGAATACAACGGCCGTATCTGGTGCACCAAAGAGCTCCGGATTCCGCAGGAGTGCGGACAGCGGTGCAATCGCCGCAACGGGCATGAGCGCCTGCCGTCCGCACTGCTTTGCCGCCTCGTCCGCAATCTTCTGCCAGCGCACGGCCTTCGCCGCTGCCTTTTTCGCATCGTAGCGTACGACGACATGCTCTGTTTCGATGGGATAGAGCGCTGCCGCGCCGAGCTCGACCGCCTTCTGCACGATAAAGTCCATCTTCTCACCCTTGAGAAGTGCCTGTATGAGGATGACCTCGGCGTTCCTTGTCTCCGCCTGCGGCAGGTATGCCATGCGGCGAAGATGTACGCGGTCACACTCGATGCCGCAGATCGCCATACGGGCAGCGCGGCCGTCACCACCGGCGACGATCACCTCATCCCCGCTTTGTGCACGCATGACACGCACGAGATGATGTGCGTCCCCGCCCGTGATCTCAATTTCCTCCGCGAGCGCCCCCGCATAGAACAGCCTGCGCATCAGGGCTCCAGCTCTGCAGTGCGCCGGATGATCATCGCTGCCCACTCCTTTTCACAGGTCATGTCGAGGACAGTATAGCCATGCGCTGCTGCCGCACGCTCCACGTCGGCGATACGGTCGTCAATGATGCCCGAGGCGAGGAGGACACCACCCGGAGCAAGATATGCGTCCAGCTGGTCGAAAAGGCGGATAATGATATCCGCAATGATATTCGCCGTGATGAGCGCAGCGGGCTCGAGCCCCGTACAGACCGCCAGCAAGTCACTCTGAAGGGCCGCAGCGTTGTGCACATGGTTCGCGCGGATATTCTCCTCGGCAACGGAAACCGCAACGGGATCATAGTCCACTGCGATGACCTCGCCCGCACCGAGCTTCGAGGCGGCAATGGCGAGAATGCCCGAGCCGCAGCCCACATCGTAGACGCGCATCTGCGGGCATACGAGGTGCTCCAACCAGCGCAGGCACATCGCCGTCGTCGCGTGTGCGCCCGTACCGAACGCCGCTCCCGGGTCGAGGTCAATGACGATCTCATCGCCCTGCGGGGTATACTCCTCCCACGTCGGACGCACGACAATGCGCTGTCCGATTTTCTCCGTGTGGATGTACGCCTTCCATGTCTCCGCCCAGTCTTCATCAGCAACAAACGTGTGCGAGATCGTGCCCGCGCCGATGGGTGCGTCCACGGCGCGCAGGTTCTGCACGCGCTCCGAGAGCGTTAGGAGGCTGCCCTCCAGACGCGCATCCTCGGGAAGATATGCCCGCAGCGTCACGGTCTCCGTATCCTCGGCACGCGGCAGATCCGTATAGTCCCAGAGCCCCGCGTCGATGTACGCATTCACAAGGGACGGATCGTCGATCTCTGTCCCTGCGGCACCAAGCTCCATCAGGATATTCCCGATCAAATCCGCCCCTTCATGGGTTGTCACAACGCTCACCTGTGCCCAGCGCATACCATCACCCCCTATATTTCGCAGTCTTTTCTCCCTTGCTGAGAGCTATTATACAGGAATAATATTGGAAATGCGATAGATTTTTGGAGCGTTCGGGTGCAAAAAAGCTGCCGCACGGCTGTGCGACAGCTTTCTGCGAAGCAGGCGCGGCTTAGAGCTCTGCCTGCCAAAGTCCGTGCAGATTGCAGTACTCGAGCACCTTCACCGGCGTATCGCCGTCTGCCAGACGGAACGTAACCTCGGGGGCATCCACTGCGGTGAGATTGATGCGCTGTGTGCCCTTCTTCGTCACGAGGATGATGTACTCGATGAGATGCTCCTCGGTCATCGGATGGGCAACGGAGCCGACCTTGACATGCACCTCATTCTTAGCGGCATCGTACGTCGCCACGGGAACGTGCTTTTCCTGCGCAGCATCCACGGTATTCGGCCGGATCGCCGCAAGTTCCTGTCCGCCGACAGAGAGCTTTAGCTCTTCATCACCATAGACCTCAACCATGTGCTTTTTGTCTGCAAGATAAAATACTGACATAAATAACCCTCCTAATTGGTTGTAAAATACACAGCAAAATAAAATGGAAGAATGTCCTTCCTCAAAATGTGGAGTGTGAAAGATACCATAGACCAAATCTATTTCCTCTTTCACAAATAATAATTCTCCACAAAATAATATTCTCCTTCTTTTTCTCCTAAAAATTTTTCAAAAAAGGGGCTTATTTTTTTCGCTCTCATTCGAATCAATAAAATCCTGTACAAGATAGCGCGGGCGTCGCTTCACCTCGAGATAGATCTTCGCGACATACTCTCCGATGACACCAATGGAGAGCAGGATCAGTCCGCCGAGAAACCAAAGCGAGACGACGAGGCTCGTCCAGCCGACAATGGTCTCTCCCACAAAGTGCCGTACAATCGACCAGACAAGCATCAGCCCGCTGATGAATGAGATGACGATGCCCATCTGCGAGATGAGACGGATCGGACGCGCCGAGAGCGATGTCACCCCCTCCCACGCAAACGAGGCCATGCGCCGCCACGGATATTTCGAGTCGCCTGCAAGCCGCTGTTTGCGTGTATAGTAGACAATATCATGGGTCAGGCCGATCATGGGCACAATCCCGCGGAGAAAGAGGTTGACCTCCGAATATTCCGCGAGCGCCATAAGGGCGCACCGATCCATCAGACGAAAATCCGCATGGTTGAACACAATATCCGCGCCAAGCGCACGCATCGCACGGTAGAAACTCTCCGCCGTAAAACGTTTCAGGAACGTATCCGACGCACGATTCTCGCGCACGCCGTAGACGATATTCGCCCCCGCCGCGTGCTTCTCAAGCATTGCGTCGATCGCGTCAATATCATCCTGCAGATCGGCATCCATGCTGATCGTCACATCCGCATGGGAAAGGACAGTCATGAGACCCGCGAGCAGCGCATTCTGATGCCCCTCGTTGTGGGCGAGATTGATCCCGGAAAAGTGTGGATTTTGCCTCGTACACTGACAAATCAAGCCCCATGTACCGTCGCGGCTGCCATCGTTGACGAAGGCAATGCGGCTTCGATCATGCACCTTGCCCGATGCGATCAGCCCCGCGAGCTTTTGCCCCAGTTTTTCTGCGGTATCGAGCAGCACTTCCTGCTCATTGTAGCAGGGTACAACGAGATAGAGGACGGGTGCACTCATTCTTTATCATCCTTAAAAATACAAAGTCCGTCACGCGCAAAGACAAGCTCCCAGTTCTCTGCGCCGAGCTCCTTCCGCATCTTTTGGTACATGAAATCCCGCATGATGATGTACTTCGGGCGTTCATCCGCGCGCAGCGCCGAGAGCGATGCCGCATGATTCGTATCCGCCTCGATACCGGGAAGATCTGTGTAGAGCATAACGCCGGGGCGCAGCTGCTTGTCGATATAGAGTGCCCGTCCCTCTGACTCAGCGGCCGCGTGATAGTTTGCCGCATAGTGGAGCGCAACCTGCTTCACACTAAAATACCCCTCAATGGCAGGCATCATAAAGCCAAAGGCGATGACCATCGTCACCACACCTGCAGCGACGTGCAGCCACGCCGCAAGCATAAGATTGTGCGATGCCGTAATGCTGTAGACGATCGCAGCGCCTAGGACAAGGGTGAGCGCACCGAGCCAGAGCCCTCCCTCTGCGAGCGGTGCGAGACTGTCCCCGCTCATCAGCCAGCCCAGGCCCAGAACGAGAAACATGAGTGCGCTCCCGCCTGCCCATGCGAAATGAGTCTGCCGCCAGTCCTCAAGCATGCGTGCAAGATTCCAGCCGATGATGGTGGAGAGTGCGGGGGTCAGCAGCAGCATATAGGAGACTTGCTTCGTCTGCGCAATCGAGAAGAAAACGAGGACGAAGATCCACCACACTTGGAAGAAGGCGAGCATCCGCGCCTCCTCACCGAAACTTCGGCGAAAAGCATTCTTAACAGATTGAATGAGAAGGCCCGTCCACGGGAAAAAGCCAAGAATCAGAACGGGCAGATAGAACCACCAATGCGCGCGCACGGGATGGAGCGGTGCCGTAAAGCGGCTGACATTGTGGAATCCGATGAACTCGTAGAGGAACGCCATGCCGTGCACATCGTACATATAGAGATACCACGGCAGACCAACGACAACGACGAGCAGGAGCCCGCGCAGGATGTGCATGCGAAAGATCTGCTCGAGCTGACGCGTCGCGAGCAGATAAAAAAAGACAATCCCTGCGGGGAAGACCACACCGATGGGCCCCTTTGTCATCACCGCAAGCCCACAGGCGAAATACATCAGCCAGTAGTGTCGATGGATGAATGAAAAGAGCGCCGCCGTCAGAAAGAACAGCAGCGTGGAGTCCGTCACAGATGCCTTGCCCATATACATGAGGATGATGCTCGTCCCCATGACGACCCCCGACCAGAACCCCGTGCGAGCACCGAAGAGACGGGCCACAGCGAGGGCCGTCATAAGGATGGAGCCGATCGCCATAAGCGCCGCAGGGAGACGCGCCGCCATCTCGCTGAAGCCCCCGAACAGTTTCAGCGATGCCGTGACAAGCCAGTAGAATATGGGCGGCTTATCGTACCAGAATTCATTGTAGATACGCGGTGAGAGATAGTCTCCGAAGCGGATCATCTCCTTTGCCGTCTCCGCATAGACCGGTTCATCCGGGTCGAGGAGTGCCGTTCCGCCGATCCCAAAGAGGATCTGAAACGAAATGAGGCCGAGCAGCAGAAGATAGACCGGCCATGCAAGATTCTTCTCATCGTTCATGCAGATATACACCTCACCAATTCCAAAGAAATTATCTGCATTGTATCACATATTTTGCTTTTTACAACTGTACTAGATCAGGTTCTCCGCACAGTCGATATCCGTAATCAGAACATTGATAAAGCCGCCGCGGATGGCGCCGAGCACGGCATCCTTCTTTGCCCGTCCGCCCGCAACGCCGACACGGCGCGGGATCTTCTTCAGCGTATCGAGCGGAATGCCCGCCACGCGCTCGTTGAAGTCTTGGAACGGTGTCGTATCACCACTCGCGTCAAAATAGCGCAGCGCAATATCCCCCACGGCCCCGCGTGATGTGAACTCCTCGAGAATCGCGCGGTCCACATACCCCGTCTGAAGGATCGTCGAGTGCTCCGTCGACGGAATCCCGATCCCCATCAGAACGAGATCGAGACGAGAGTATAGACGAATCACGTTGCGGATCGTCTTTTCCTCCAGGAATCCCTCGAGCACCTCCCGCCGCGAGAACACTGCAGGTGCGAAGAACTGCACGCAGTCCCCAACGAAGCGGTCGGCGAATTCCTGTGCGAGATAGTTGGAGTGGATATCGAGGCGGCTCTCGGCAACGCCGCCCACAAGCGGCACAAAGGTCGCCTTGATCGGGCTGCGGATAAAGTAATCCGAACGCACGACATTCTGAATCGCAAGCCCCATCGTGATACCGACGAGATAGCCATCCAGCAGGACGCGTGACAGATACTCAAGCGTTGCACTGCCAATCTCCGAGCTGACGGGATACTGTCCGTCCGAGATGGGGCTGGACGGTACAATGATGGCCTCCTGCAGATGATATTTCTTCTCGAGCTCACGCTCCATCTTGCCGTAGGCAATGTTGTCCGGGTTCTGGATCTCGATGCGAACAATGCCGCGTTCCTTGCCGATGGTAAGCATGCGCGAGACCGTCGGACGTGAGATCCCGAGCACCTCGCAGATCTCCTTCTGGCCGAGCCCGTCCTGATAGTAGAGACTGCAGCATTTAAAGATGAGGCGCACATCGTCAACGATTTTCTTCATCGTGACCCCCTCTCATGAACGATAGAACACATTCTTGCTTTTGTAATACGCATTGACATATTTTCTATAACATTGCGGAAAAAGGGGCTGCCGCTGCTGCGGCAGCCCCCATGAGCTTCATTTTAGTGGACTTCGATGCTTGCCCCCATCTTCATGTCGTCCTTCACGAGCGGCACATCCCCTTTGAGCATGATGCAGCCCGGACGTTCCGGGGTCTCGCCGCCCTTGAACGAAAGCGTGCAGTGCCCAAGCTCCCTGAGCGTGTGGAGCGCCTCATCCCCGATGGCCGTGATGGTAAACGCCTTATCGCATAGAATCATCGTATCGCCAACCGCAGGATCCTCGTTATAGTTTGCCGGCGTGTGGAGGACGGAGAACTCTGCGAGCTCTTGCGGCGCATTGTTATTGAATAGGATGATAAAGTTGGCGTTCGGATCATCGAGGAAAAGAAGAGACTCCTCGCCCCAGCTCGTAACTTCGCAATAGAATTTCATGCTGCATCCTCCTGTCTCATGAAAACGCACTGCTCCGAAACGGGGAGAAGGCTGCGTTTTACTATGCCTGCTTCGCCTCACGGCGCTTCATATAGAGATAGATCTTCTCGGTGACAATGCCGCGAACCAGGATGACGACAATGCCCACAAGAAAGTACCGAACGGCAAGATCACCCAGCGGCAGACCCAGGGTCGTAATCCCCGCCGCAATCCCCATATAGACGAAGAGTTCCCCTCCATTGGCATGGGGGAAGAGCCCTGTCACGGGATGAACGAAGCTAACCGCCGCGTCATAGTAGGCGGGCTTGTACTTCTGATCGACAAAGTTGCCGAACGTGTAGCACATCGGATTGCCGAGGAAGAGTACGGCAAGAACGGGGAGAACGGTATAGCGCGTGATGATGTTCTGCGTCGCACGCTGTGCCACGCCGTTTACGCGCTCCTCTCCGATGAGCTTGATGAGCGAGTTGACCGCTGTCATCATGATGACGAGCAGGGGGATAATCCCCGTGACCCATGAGGTAAATGTCGCCGCACCCGCGCGGAAGAGATCCATGAAGCCGTTTGCTACGGTTGCTATCAGTTCCATAATACTATATCCCTCCCGATTAGTAAAGTCCAATGCTCGCCGCGTAGGCGATCAGAACCGCCAGCGGCCCCGTGATGACGCGTGAATAGAGAACGGCGGGCACCCCCAGCTCAATCGTCTCCGGATCCGCCTCTCCGAGGCTCAGCCCCACCGGAACAAAGTCCGCACCAACCTGTGCGTTGATCGCAAAGAGTGCAGGCAGTGCATACTGCGGCGGGATGTTTCCCATACCAATCTGCGCACCGAGCAGCGTTCCGACGACCTGTGCGATGACGGCCCCCGGCCCGAGCACGGGTGAGATGAACGGAATCGCACAGATGAGAGAGATGATAAGCATGCCCGGCAGCGTACTTGCGAGCGGTGAGATGGTGTTTGCGATGACATTGCCAAGTCCCGAAACGCTGATGATGCCGAGGATCATGGAGACGAACGCCATAAACGGCAGGATGCTCTTGATCGTGATGTCGATGGTCTCGCGCCCGGCTGCGTAGAACTTATTGACGATACCGCCGATCGCAATGCCCAGGCGCGTGACAAAATTCTTTTCGCGCCCCGCCTGCATGGCTGCAATCTCCGCCTTCGCCGCATCCTTCGTCTTGGGTGCGCGGGCAGGCATTGCCGCAGCCGCGGCTGCACTTTCGCTCTCGTCCGCAAGCGAGAGGCAGGAGAGGTCGACCGCCGACACGTAAAGCTCCTTCGTGATGAACTGTGCGAGCGGCCCTGTCTTTCCAACGGGCAGAACATTCGCCGTCAGGACCCCTTTCTTCGGATAGACGCCGCAGCGTGCCGTACCACCGCAGTCCACAACAGCGAGCAGGATCTCCTCATCCGGCACCCCCGTTGCAAACCCATCGACCGCTGTACAGCCCGTCATCTCCGCAATCTTTGCCGCGAGCGGGTGTACACCGCCGCCCGTGACGCTGACAATCTTATTGCGCGTCTCCGTAGGAACGAGCACGAGAGGCCCGCCCCAGCCGCCCTTGCCGGCGACAATCTTCACTGATTGATACATTCGTTTTCCTCCTATGTGATCAGCTGTCCTCTTGGTAGGCTTTACACCGTCTGTTGATCGCCCAAACGTGTGATCAGGGCATCGAGCGCCTGCAGATGGCCCTTGTAATGCACACGCCGCTTCTCGGGCAGCGACGCGTACTCCGCATGGAGGTCGTAGATCGTTCGTCCGGCAATCCCTTCGATGGGACGAAACCGGCTGAGGATGGTCATCCCCTGCATGATGCGCCCCTCCAGAATCTCCCCGCTCGAATTGCACGCAATCACAACGATGTTCGACGGGCCAAGCTTTCTCCTGCGTGAGCCGATGCCGACGTTGCCGCGCTTGTGCAGCTCGCGTACGGCGCGCTTGTACTCTTTGACCTGCAGATGCGTCCCGATGACTTGGACGACAAAGAGCAGGAAGAGTGCGCCGACGAGTGCCTCTGTCTGCAAGGAACCACCTCCCGTTTGCTGCGAACTTGTAACGATTTGAATTATAGCATATAAAGTATGTTTTTTACAACATATCAGTTTTTGAATTTTTGTAAATGTGTTGCCGCGGTGATGCCGCACTTGCCATTTGTTCAGAACTGCGAAGAAGCTGCCGCAATGCGACAGCTTCTTCGATGAGCTTTATGCCGTTTTTGAAATGAGGTTGATGTAATGCGTGAGCACCCTGCGCATCCCCTCATCCGATGCTTTCTGTAAATCAATCAGAGAGTCCGTCCCCACCGCCTTGATCTCCTCCATCGCCCCGACAAGGAAATCTGTATAGACGTTCAGCTTCGTGATCCCCTCGTGCACGGCCCGCCGCAGATTTTCATCACCGGTGCCGGATCCGCCGTGGAGCACGAGCGGCACGGGAACCGCAGCGGAGAGCTCACGCAGCCGCTCGAAGTTCAGCTCCGGCGCCCGATTGTGCGCGTAGACACCATGCGCGGTGCCAATGGAAACAGCGAGCGAATCTACCCCTGTCGCCTCTGCAAAGGTCACTGCCTCCGCCACAGTCGTATAGACACTCTCCGAAGTCGCCCCCTCAATCCCCTCGGATGCGCCGCCCACATGACCGATCTCCGCCTCAACACTGACGCCCTTCGTATGCGCGTAGGCGACCACCTCCTTCGTCAGACGGATATTCTCATCCATATCCTTCATCGAAGCATCCAACATAACAGAGGTAAAGCCGAGCGCAATCGCGCGCTGCAGGAAGTCAAAATCCTGTCCGTGATCGAGGTGCAGAACGATCGGCACTGCGGCCTTCTCCGCCCAGTACTTTCCGACAAGCGCCGCCTCCTCGAGCGAGATCAGCCCCGCATGTCCTTGTGCGAAGGAAAGCAGAATCGGCGTTTTGAGTGCATCCGCTGTCTGCACAAAGACGCGGGCGGCATTCAGTGTGAGAAAGTCCGGCGCGACAATGCCGTAACGCCCTGCCTTCGCTGCCGTGAGAACGGACCGTCCATCGACCAACATGAGGATTCCTCCATTTCTGAAAATACGTTCAATGCACGGCTATCATATTCCAGAGAAATCCATTTGTCAATCATTTTATTTACCACTGGTTATTATTTTGTCGATCGTACGCGGAAGCGGCTGCGGAACGCATCCGCCTTCGATGTCGCGTACTGAATGATGCGTCCCTCGCGGTCCGTCGTCTGAATGCGTGTGACAAAAATCGGAGCGGCCTCTGCCACCTCGAGGTAGAGTGCGATCTCCGGCGTCGCGCGAAGCACCTCGATGGTCTTGTCCTCCGCATAAGGGTGCACATCATGTGCCTCCAGCGTACGCAGGAGCCCGTGCTGCGTGAAATCCGTATGCACGAGCTCGGGACAGAGCGCAAGCGGAATATAGTCGTCCGTGACGGCATAGATCTTCTCGTCCACATAGCGCAGACGCTTGAGGTGAAAGATGAGCGTCCCCTCAGAGATGCCGAGCATCGCCGCGAGATTTCCGCGTGCAGGCTCCACCACCTGCTGCAGAACCGTGCTGCGTGTGACGCGGCCCTCCGCCGAAAACATCTGTGCGAGCCCGAATCCGCGCTGCGGCGCCTCGGAGTAGTCCACGGGGATCTTCTCCCCCGTATAGAACGAGCCGCGCCCCTGCAGCCGCACAATCTTGTTTTCCGCCTCCAGGAGCTCAAGCGCCTTGCGCACCGTTGGCCGGCTCACACCGAGCATCTGACACAGCTCCCGCTCGCCCGGAATCGGAGAGAAATACGCCAGATCGGCAAATTGTTTCTCCATCGCATCGCGGATCTTCTCGTGCAGCGGCTGTTTTTTGCTCGTCATGAATGTGTCGTCCTCCTCTTTTACTTTTGTTATAGTAGGGGATTACTTATCCTTTTGTCAACAAAAAGAGCCTTGCAACAGTATTTTACCTGTGGTAATATTTATTTAACCAATGGTAAATATTTTGCATAGGAGGTCGTCATCCATGAAGAGCAGTCTCGCACCATTTCTTGTCGTCAACCCGAAGTCCTATCTCTACGGCAAAGCGTCGCTCGCCCTCGCGCAGGCTGCTGACCGCGCCGCCAAGAAAACGGGGCTGAAGATCTACTTCACCTGCCCCTTCTCCGACATCCGCTACATCCGTGAAAACACGGAGGCGATCATTGTCACGGCACAGGCGATGGAGAGCCTAAAACCGGGGCGCGGCATGGGGCACCTCCTGCCCGAGGCACTCTACGAGGCGGGCGCACGTGCTACCTTCCTCAACCATGCGGAGAATCCCATGACGATGGCAGAGCTCTCCAAGACCATCGCCCGTGCGCGCGAACTCGGCATCGAGACGATTGCCTGTGCGGATTCGCTCGCCGAGGGTACGGCGATTGCTGCGTTCCACCCCGATATTTTACTCTGCGAGCCGACCGATCTCATCGGTACGGGCAAGACCGCAGACGACAGCTACACGACCTCGATCGTTGCAAAGATCCGCAGTATTGATCCCACGATCGGCATCATGATCGCCTCCGGCATCACGACGGCGGACGACGTCTACCGTGTCGTGCGCCTCGGTGCGGATGGCAGCGGTGCAACGAGCGGCATATTGAGCGCTCCCGATCCGGCACAGCGCATCCTAGAGATGGCAGAGGCCATCATGCGTGCTGCCGCAGAGCGTGAGGCGCAGAACAGCGCAGCATAAGGAGTATCAATATGACCGTATACAAGAAGAAACTCTCCCTCACCTCGCACGGAGGCACACCGACCTTTATCAACATCACCGACGATCTGCGTTCCGCCATCGCCGAGAGTGGAATCCAAGAGGGCATTGCGACCGTCATCTCACCGCACACAACCTGTGGCGTATTCTTTGAGGAGTTCGTACACGATGTGGACGAGACGGGCACAGAGTTCCTGCAGAACGACCTGAACGCCGTCCTTGAAAAGATCATCCCCGATCAAACAGATTGGAACCAGTACCAATACCCGGGCGAGGAGCACTACCGCGCCGTCGAAAGCTGGCCCGATGCCGAGGCATATCTGCCCGGCGGCGACCGCACCGCACTCTGGAACTGCGACGCTCACCTCAAAGCAACCCTCATCGGCTCATCGGAGACCTTCGAGGTTGCCGACGGCAAGCTCGCCGTCGGTACCACGGGCTACTGCTACTTCGTCGACTTCGACCGCACACGCACCCGCACGCGGAAATGCTCGATTGTCGTCATGGGCGAGTGAATACCATACGTAAATGACCGGCCTCCACAAGCTAGACTTAGAACATCTACCTTGTGGGAGCCGGTCATTTGAGTTTCGGCTGCAGCCTCTTTATTTCCATTCAAATCCCGAGCGCTGCGATCCATGAGTTGATCGCCATCGGAGTCTCCCCCATCTCGAAACGGCGGCCTTCCTTCATGAGTGCCCCCTCTGCCGAGGGGCGCAGATGCACGGTCGTCTGCCCCATGGAACTGCCGCCCGACGTCGCGAACGGAACGATGGTCTTGTCCGCCAGGTCATAGCTCTCAAGGAACGTGTTGATGATGTGCGGTGCAACATACCACCAGATGGGGAAGCCGACAAAGATGATGTCGTATGCTGCAATATCCAGAGGTTCTCCCGCGATGGCGGGACGGCTGTTCGGATCGCGCATCTCCACACTCGAACGGCTCGCACGGTCATTCCAGTTGAGATCGTCCTGCGTATAGGGCACAGCGGGCACGATCTCATAGAGATCGGCAGCGATCACATCGGCAATCTTATGCGCCACCGTCGCCGTCCGTCGCGAAGGGGATGCAGAGAAGTAGGCGATCAGCGATTTCCCGTGCATATATTATTTCCTCCCTGCGAGATACTCGTTGGCGAACCCTTGCTCCTCCGGCAGAATGTCCGCCTCAAACATCCGATTCCATGGGAACGTGACCGTAACAGTATCGACCTCCGCGATCGGTGGCAGATTCTCCTCAATGAAGCGGTTCATCATGCGTGAAGAACGCATGGAAACTGCATCCATCTTCGTTCCGAGGCTGCCATAAAAGCCATCACCGCGTAGCCACGTCAGCTGCCGTGCAATCGTATTGCGGATATTCGCCTGATACGCCCAGTCATCGAGATAACGCGTTGTCAGCAGATGATCCACCGAGTCCCCGTCCATATGACGGACGAGCATCCCCTCGCCAAGGGCGAAGCCGGAGCTATTCGTCGGCGTGTTCCAACCGGCGTACGCCTGAATCTTATAGAGAAGACCGCGGCGCTGCAGCTCGGCCATCAGGGCATTGTCCGCCCCGTTTGCAAAGGCAATATCGGCAACAGCGACCGGATAGCCCTTTGCCACATAGTCCGCAACGAGGTCCGCAAAATACATCGTTCCCTCGCGCGGCACACCGTCATTCATCACAGCATTTGCCTCATACGTGCGCCCATCGGGATTCGTGTTCAACGTGAGTACGACATCCGCATTCTCCGGCGCACGAACAAGCATGCCCCCTGCTGCGAGAACGGCATCCGAGACCGACGTGCTGATCTTCTCATCCGAATACGCCGGCACGGTGTCTGCTCCGCGGCCCCAGTTGTAGCGCGGATAGACGAACGGAATCTCGTTCCGCTGCTCATTCACTGCACGCGTCAGCATGAGCAGGGCGATCTCATCAATGCCCGCCATCGTCTGGAACCGTGACTTGCCGAGATCAGCGCCCGCCTCCGTGAGATGACGGCTCTCCAAATGGGTCTGTGAGAACGGCGCATTGTCGTCGCGCCCGAGCGTAAGATAACGGAACGTACCACGCTTCCGCAGAAGATCGATCAAATATTCATTGACCGCATAGTTCTTCTCACGCCGTCCCATCCAGTCGGCAAGGGCCTCGTTCGGGATCAGCCGTCCGAGGAAATCATACTCTTTGCGCTCACGGCGCGTCAGCCCCTCGACCTCCTCCTTGTCCCGCAGAAGCGTATAGCGGAAGATATCCGCACCGTAACGGCGGTAGTACTCCGGCTCCTCGTGTCCGGAGGCCTCGCCCGAGCGCGGTGTCCGCATGATCGAGCCAAATACATACAGCGGTATCCGCGGATGCGTGCGCTGCAGCTCAGCAAAGCGTGCTGCACGCGCAAGCACCTGCGCCCGCGTATAGCTGTGCTTGCGTGATCCGACAAGACTGCCGTAGATCATCGCATCCGAGGAAATGACCGCAGCCTTGACCCCCGGCTGTGCGAGGGTTGCATCCACCCACGTCCAGAGCTCATCGGGGTGCCCCCAGTCCTCACGATTTCCGAGCAGCTCCGCCGGCGGAACAACAACATCATACCCCACGCGCCGCACGACTTCAGCCGTCTGCTTGCTCGAGATCGGACGGCTGTCATGCGGGATAAAGACAATCTTCTCCGTGACCGGCGGCCTCTTTGCCGCGTCCGCGGCGTGCGGTATGAGGAACACGGTCAGCAGTGCAATACAAAGTGCACGGATCAAATGGAATCTCGTCAATGCATATCTCCTTCTTCCATGCCATCCCCGGCGGCAGCGGTACGATGATCCTCCAAAAGTGCGCGAAGCGCTCCCTTTACATCATCGGGTACATTCAGTCTTGTGTCGAACATGATGCCCCCCTCACGTACCGCAGCCCCCTCGATCTCAATCATATCCGTCAGCTTATGCCCCCGAAATGTTGTCTGACCGAGCTTTGACGCAGCAAGCACTTCATGGAAATCCACGTACACCTTGTTGCCGCGAATGTCCACCGGCAGTCGATCGGATACATCGAGACGCCCCACCATACGCTCCACCATCGAGAGCGAGATGCGCGAGAAGATCCACGAGACAAGGCCATGATTGGGGATATTCTTCTCTCGCACGCGATAGACCGCATAGGACTTATCTCCATCATGCACGAATTCCTCGATCGTCCCCGAAAGCTCGATCGTCTTATATTTTTTTGCTGTCGTGCAGGTGAGATCAAGACGGCCATTTTCATGCGAGCGGAGTACAATCCTGCGGATCGTTCCATCCGTCCCGAGGTTCTTGGCAATCGCCTCATTCAGTATCGAGTCGCGCACGAAGAGATGTCCCTCCGCAATCTGCGCCAGTGTCTCGTGATCCCACGTATCGCGCAGAACCGTAAGCGCAGGGCCATAGTCCTTGACCGCCTCACGCACGCTGCCCCAGTCGATGTTTTGTACCTGATCGATAAAATTTGCCGGAATGTCAATGACCATTAACTGTTCGCCTTCTCCGCTTCTGCCTTCTTCTCGCGCAGCTCAAGCCAGAGATTCTGCGTACGCTCGAAGAGTTTCGTATCGTTCTTGCGTACCTCCTGATCGCTCATGATCTGCGAGAGCATCTGCGTCGCCTTCTCATAGTCCTCCAGACGATAGTACGCTGCACCTGCGATGTAGAGTGCCATGCTGTCGCTCATTCCGTTGATCGGATAGTGCTCCGTCATCACTGATTTCTCATAGAGCTCGGCAGCACGGCGCAGCATCTCGTTCTCCTTGTCCCGCTCCTCCGTATCGCGATAGACCCATGCCATACCCATACAGTAACCGGCCTGCTTCTGCAGCGGCCAGCCGAGGCGCTCGGCAAAATAGATGCCGAGCTTGTAGGCGCGGATCGCCTCCTCTACCGTGCGTTCCTCCGTGTACGGCAGGTTGATCTTACGTCCCTCCATGAGCTCCTGGATCTTTGCCTTGTCACGTGCATTCAGCGGTTCATCCGCAAACTGCTTCTCATCGGCAGCAAATCCGCAGTGCTCACACAGCCAGACACGATAACGATAGGGGTTCACCCCCTGATAGTGCACACAGAAGTCCTCATCCGTCGAGAGCGTGATGAGACGTGCCTTCAGCTTCGTCACATGCGTCTTTTCCCCACAGACCGGACACGGCTTCTCAACAGTGTAAGTATACTCAGACATAATTCTTCCTCCCTACAAAAATTCTACTTTAGCATACCATAAAACGGCGAAAAAAGAAATATCGTACATGTCACCATCGAAAATCAGTCCCACAAAACCAATTTTGCAGGAAAAGAGCCGCAAGTTTTTCGTATTTACACATAACCTTTATAAATTATATAATAATTTTGAAGAAACTCGAGAAAGGAGTATCATATGAAATTACAGGATTTAAACATCAAGATTTTCGCCGACGGTGCAGATTTGGAGGACATGCTCAGCGTCTATCACAAGGGTGTTGTCCGTGGCTTCACCACCAACCCGTCCCTGATGAAAAAAGCCGGCGTCAAGGACTACAAGGCATATGCCCGCGATGTTCTGCAGCGTATCCCGGACGATCCCGTGTCCTTCGAAGTCTTTTCCGATGATTTCGTCACAATGGAGAAGGAAGCGGACACGCTTGCTGCACTGGGTGACAATGTATACGTCAAGATCCCGGTGATGAATACGAAGGGGGAATCCTCTGCGCCGCTCATTCAAAAGCTGTCTGCAAAGGGCTGTAAGCTCAACGTTACGGCAATCTTCACGCTGGAGCAGACGCGAACTGTGGTCGATGCACTGTCAGCAGACACACCTGCCATTGTCTCGGTGTTTGCAGGCCGCATTGCCGATGCCGGTGTCGATGCCGCCGTGCTGATGAAAGAAGCCGCGGCCATCTGTGCAGCAAAGCCGAAGGCAGAACTCCTATGGGCAAGCTGCCGCGAGTTCTACAATATCATTGAAGCTGAAAAATGCGGCTGCCAAATCATCACCGTGCCAAATGACATCTTGGCAAAAAGCAAGAACTATGGCAAGGATCTCACGGCCTACTCACTCGAAACGGTACAGGGCTTCTATAAGGATGCGTCCGGACTCGGATTTACGATTTTGTAAGGCCGGCAGGCTGTAGGTGATATGGCATGATTGAAAAGTTGTTTACCGAACAGACAGTAGCTGTCGATGTGGCAGCAAAAGACTGGGAGGAAGCAGTTCGCTATGGCGGTGCAATGTTTGAAGCCGTCGGCAATACAACGGCGGAATACGCAGACGCCATGGTAAATACGGTCAAAGAGATCGGGAGTTATATCGTCATCGCTCCGGGGATTGCAATGCCACATGCGCGTCCGGAGTGCGGTGTGAAGAAGCTGGGCATGGGATTCGTGCGGCTCGCATCTCCTGTCCCCTTCGGCAACGAGGAATACGACCCTGTGGATTTGCTGATCTTCCTCTGCGCGACCGATCACAATTCCCACATCTCCGCGCTGGCAGAGCTCATGCAGCTCCTCGAAGACGAACCGTTCTTGGAACGCGTGCGTGCCGGCATGACAAAGGAAGAGATCCTTTCCTACATCCATAGCGGCGCTTTTAAAGAAGCATAAAGGATCCTGGTATGTAAACAAAGGAGTCAATCGTATGAAATTAAAGGTATTGACGGTATGCGGCAACGGCATTGGCAGCAGCCTCATGCTGGCAATGAAGGTGCAGGAAATCTGTGCAGAGGAGGGCATTGACGCGGACGTCGAGTCCTGTGATTTTAACTCCGCACAGGGGCGCCCTGCCGACCTCATCATCACGGTCAAGGAACTGGCACAACAGTTTGAGGGGCGCAATGTGGCCGTCATCCGCAGCTATGTAAACAAGAAGAAGATCAAAGAGGATGTGCTCGACGCCTTGATCGCTCTGAAATAACACCGACACGACAGGAGGTAGTTTCACATGGAGTTCTTGGAATTTTTACGCGACGTACTACAGCAGCCGGCGCTCCTGATTGGTATTGTATCCCTTGTGGGTCTGGTCGCACTGAAAAAGCCATTCTATAAGATTATGACCGGCACACTGAAGCCGATCCTCGGATATCTGATGCTCGCTGCCGGCGCAGGTTTCATCGTAGAAAATCTGGATCCCCTCGGCAAGATGATTCAGGAGGGTTTCCATATCACCGGCGTTGTCCCGAACAACGAAGCGATTGTGTCCGTAGCGCAGCAGGTGCTCGGTGTAGAGACAATGTCCATTCTCGTTGTGGGTCTGGTCGTCAACCTCTTAATCGCCCGATTCACAAAGTTCAAATATGTCTTCCTGACAGGACATCACAGCTTCTTCATGGCGTGCCTCTTGTCCGCAGTGCTCGGCACAGCCGGCATGAAAGGTATGGAGCTCATCCTGAGCGGCGGTTTCCTGCTCGGTGCATGGAGCGCGATCTCCCCCGCGATTGGTCAGCGCTACACGAATCGCGTCACGGACGGTGACGGCATTGCCATGGGGCATTTCGGCAGTCTGGCATACTACATTTCTGCTTGGGTCGGCTCGAAAGTCGGCAATGCAAAGGACAGCACGGAAAACATCGAGATTCCGGAGAAATGGGGATTCCTGCGAGATACCACTGTCTCCACCGCCATTACTATGACGTTCTTCTATCTCTTGGCAGCGATTGCTGCCGGCCCGACCTACGTTGGCACACTGTCCGGCGGTATGTCCCCATTCCTCTTTGCGATCATGGCAGGTCTGAAATTCGCCGTCGGTGTCACGGTTGTCTACTCCGGCGTTCGCATGATCCTCGGCGACCTGATTCCGGCATTTGAGGGGATCGCAACGCGCGTCATCCCGAACGCAGTTCCTGCAGTTGACTGCGCGGTCTTCTTTACCTATGCGCCCACAGCTGTGGTCATCGGCTTTGTTGCTTCGTTCATCGGCGGCATCATCGGTATGCTCCTCCTCGGCGTGGCCGGCAGCATTCTCATTATCCCCGGTCTTGTCCCCCACTTCTTCTGCGGTGCTACGGCCGGCATCTTTGGAAATGCGACCGGTGGACGCAGAGGTGCTGCAATTGGCGCATTTGTCAACGGACTTCTCATCAGCTTCACGCCGGCCCTGCTGCTCCCCGTCTTAGGTTCGTTGGGCTTTCAGAACACCACCTTCGGTGACTTCGACTTCGGTGTTCTCGGCATCGTCATCGGCTCGCTCGCAAATTCATTCGGCGAAATGGGGATCTTCGCAATTCTCGGGCTCTTCTTGATCGTCTTGGTTGTACCGAACTTCATCCAGACCAAAGGAAAAGTCATCAATAATCCTGACGAAGAATAATATGCCATGTCAGTCCCGTGGGAAGTACCTGCTGAGGCACTTCCCATATTTCCATTCCCCCAAAAGGCGGTGATCTTTTGCTGAACGAACGCTGTGGTGAAATTCTGCGCCGCATTCTTCAGAGTACAACCGCTCTGAGAGTCGAGGTGTTAGCGAAGGATCTCGGCATAAGTGAGCGCACGATTCGCTATGATCTCAATCGCATCGACGACTACTTAAAAGAGCAAGCACTTCCTCCCCTTTGCCGAAAGCCGCGCGAGGGCATTTTCCTGGACCTCACACCGGCACAGAAGGCACGCTTTCAATCGGGTGCCTACAAAGAAGAACCCTATCGCTACGTTCTCTCGCAAAAGGAACGCATTGCTGCGATCGCCTATGCACTGCTGTCTCATAACGACTATATTCCCGTACAACAGTTGGCAGACAACCTGCACGTCAGCAAGACGACCATCTACGCCGATATACAGGCGTTTAAGGAGCTGCTGGATCCGACGGGCAGATATATCAAGGCGGCAAAAGGAAAAGGCGTTCTTCTGACGGGGGATGAATCTGCTCTGCGGAATCTGGTTCTGCACAGTCTCTTGGTGAATTCCGATGAACTGAATTTCTCCGATGTTTCCTATCTTGAAATGTTTCGCCTCATCCCGTTGGAACGCTTGCAGGGATTTGTCAAAGAGGCAGAAACACAGCTGAACAAGTTTTTCTCTGATTATGCGCTCCGCAACATGGTGCTTCATCTGGCGATCGCCGTGAAACGGATTCAGCTGGGAAAAACAGTGGAAATGGTACACGAGGAGCTCAGCAATCTGATCAAAGCCCCGGAATTCTCTGTTGCAGCGGGAATTGCCGCGCGCCTCGAGGATGCGTGCTCCGTTCACATTCCCGAATCTGAGATTGCCTACATCACAATTCACCTGCTGGGCAGCAGTTTCTCCACGGAAACACAGGCACAGGATATCTACCTGCAGATGGTGGTCTCCACATTGATTGCACGCATGCGTCAGGAATGCGGCATCCCATTCGACCGCGATGAACAGCTGTATGAGAATCTGGGCGAGCATATGGGGCCGGCCATCTATCGGCTCCGCCACGGAATCAACATCAACAATCCGTTGATCGACGAGATCAAGGAGGACTATCCCCATATTTTCGAATGCATACGCCGGGCGGTGTCACAGCTGGAAAAGGAGTGGAGCATCCAACTCAGCGATGCGGAATGTGGCTATCTCGCCATTCACTTCCTGGCCTCCAGAGAACGCATGCAGCGGCACCGTAAGAGGAAAGCACGCGTTATGCTTGTCTGTGATGCGGGTATCGGCACGTCGCAGCTCATCCTGCTGCGTCTGCATTCCATTTTCGATTTTGAGACCGTGGGAACAATGCCTGCCCATGCAGCCCCGGAGCAACTGCAAAAAGAGGGGCTCGATCTTGTTGTCACGACGATCCCCCTGTCGAACTGCCCTGTTCACTGCATTCAGGTTACACCGTTTCTGACAGAAAAAAATATCAGCGATCTCAGTATTTTCTTCTCCCAATACAATCGAAGTGCGGACATAGCGCCAGCCGAGGATCTTTTGGACCGCGTGCTTCGGGAAGTGGATCGTTTTTGTGTGATCGAGCAGCCTGTGGAGCTGCGCGGCGCACTGGAGCGAATCCTAGGGAGCAGGCGAACCGTATGCCCCTCCCTGCGGGAGCTGCTCAGTCCGCGCCGTATTCTACTGCATGCTGCGGCGCGTGATTGGCGTAAGGCGGTGCGCCTCGGAGGTGAGCTGCTCCTGCGCGACGGTTGTATCACGGAACACTATATTCAGGCAATGCAGGAGAACATTGAAAAGCTCGGCAGCTATATGATTCTTTTCCCCTATATTGCAATGCCGCACGCGCGTCCGGACGAGGGGGCTCTGTGCAGTGCCTTCAGCATTGTGGTCTTGCAGTCGCCCATTCCATTTGGCTCCGATACACAGGCGCAGATCATCATCACCCTCTCTGCGATTGATTACGAAATGCACACACAGGCGCTCAAGGATCTGATGTATCTCTTGGAAAACACATCGTTTTATGAGGGACTGATTCGTGCGGCATCTGCCTCCGAGGTACTGGAGCTCTGCACAATCAGAGAAACAATATAAAATAGGGGACGGTTGCATAAATCGGCTCGCTGCGCTCGCCACTTACTGTCCTGTCCGAGAAGCAAGCCCGAAGGCTGCAGCTGAGTGGGTAACAGGTCGTATGGCCCCCCAAGAGAACACAAGCCAAAGGGCGAAGTGTGATTGGAAGAGGTGTCGCACAAGCGATGGAAGGGGCACAAAAAAAGGGGCGTTGTACGGAGTTTTTAGCTTCGTACAACAGCCCCTATTTTTGCGGCGATCAAGCGCTGTTCCTATGCGCGCATGCCTTGTATCACCGATGGTACCGCACGCAAAGCGCCTGCAGCTTCTTCGGGTCGAGTTCGAGGAGGTAGTCCTTCTTGAGGCTCCAGCGCCAGTTGATGCCGACGGTGCCGGGTGTGTTCATGCGGGCACGCTCATCGAGGGCAAGGAGATCCTGCATGGGGATGATTGCCATGCGCGCACGCGAGGCGTACGCTGCCTTGATGAGGCGCTTACAGATGGTCTTGGGACGGTCGGAGGTTGTCCCCATGAGGTTCGCAAGGGTCTCGCGCAGCACCTCGTCAATGTCGTGTGTGAACCAGCCGACGGTCGTGTTGTTGTCGTGCGTCCCCGTATAGACGATGCTGTTCTCGGGCGTGACGAAACCGACGCGCCCCGACTCATTCGGTTCGAGCATGAAGTGGACGATCTTCATGCCGGGGAAGCCGCAGTCATCGCGCAGGCGCTCAACCTCGCTCGTAATGATGCCGAGATCCTCAGCGACGATGTTCATTTCACCGAGTTCCCGCTCGATCTCATCGAAGAAGGGCTTGCCGGGCCCCTTGATCCAGCGTCCGTTGATCGCGGTCTCCGCCTTGCCGTCCACCGACCAGTATGCCTCAAATCCACGGAAGTGGTCGATGCGGATGATGTCCACCTGCTCACGCAGTTTGCGGAATCGCTGCTTCCACCACGCATAGTTCTCCGCCTTCATCGCGTCCCAGTTGTACTGCGGATTGCCCCAAAGCTGTCCACTTGCGGCAAAGTAGTCGGGCGGCACGCCCGCCACCGTGCGCGGCGTACCATCCTCATTGAGGTCGAAGAGATGCTGATGCGCCCATGCATCCGCACTGTCCTGCGCGACGAAGATCGGCATGTCGCCGAGGATCTCGATGCCCTTCTTTTTCGCATAGTCATGCAGACGATCCCATTGCAGATGAAAGACGTACTGCTTGAAGCGGTCGAGTTCGACCTCATCGCGCTGCCGCTCGGCAAGCTCCTTGAGTGCGGCCGAATCGCGGCGGCGAATCTCCTCCGGCCATTCCGTCCACGGGGCGCGCTCATACGCCTTCTTCCCTGCGTGGAACAGTGCATAGTCATCGAGCCAGTACGCTTCTCTCTTACAGAAATCTTGGAAGTCCTGATCCTGTGCACTCGTCTTACGGAATGCGCGGAACGCCTTTTCGAGCATATCCTTCTTGAACTGCTTGACGCGCTCAAAGTCGATGAATGCCGTGTTCGCCTCGTACGGGAGAAAGAGATCCTTCTCCGTCAGCCATCCGCGCACGGCAAGCTCGTCGAGATCAATGAGCATGATGTTGCCCGCAAAGGCGGAAATGGACTGATAAGGCGAGTAACCATAGCCGACGGGGCTGAGAGGCAGAATCTGCCAAACCTTCTGCCCCGCCTCGGCGAGGAAGTCGAGGAAGCGATATGCCTCCTTGCCAAAGTCGCCCACACCGTATTTCGACGGCAGGGAGGTCGGGTGCAGAAGGACACCCGCCTTGCGTTCGTAGCGCTGCGGCTCCTTACGCTGCTGGAGAAGGAGCCCGAAAAGCGGCGGAATCTTGATCCGCAGGCGTCCGCGCTCCACCTCATAGGTGCGCGAGGGCTTGAATGCGTCCTCGAACACACCGCAGGCGAAGTCACTCACATCTACCTCGATGGTCAGCGTCTCCGTGAGATTGCGGTTGAACGCGGCGATAAAGACGCCGTCTTCCTTCTCCTGGTTGAATACATCGTAGCCCGAGCGGATGGTGCGCGCATAGGCGATGACATCGCCCGAACCATAGAGCGGCAGGATATCGCCCGTGCGCAGTGCATCGTTCTCGTTGCGGATCGCGATAAAGCGCTCGAACCAGCCGCGAATCTCCGTGTTGCCGTGCTCCCAATCGTAGGGACGGCGGTTGAACGGATCCTTGAACCCCTGCATCCCGATCTCATCACCATAGTAGACACTCGGCACACCGGGGTAGGTCATCTGCCAGAGCGTCGCCATGAGAAGGCGGCGAGACCCAAGGTCAAACTGCTCGTCCGTCATGCGGACGCGTGACTGCTCGATCGCAGGCATCCCCTCGTAGTAGGGTACGCCGGCGAGTACGGTGATGGCACGCTGCACGTCATGACTGCCGATGAGGTTCATCATCGCATAGAGATTTTCCTTCGGGTAGTTCTCGATCTGGCTTGCGAGCCGCCGCGCCGTCTGATGTCCGTCGACCGCACCCGTGAGGAAGTCGAGTATCATCGTGCGGAGCGGATAGTTCATCGCTGAGTCCATCTCGTTGCCCGAGAGGTATTCGCGCGGCGTACCGTAGGCGACCTTGTTCGAGGCATCCTCCCAGACCTCGCCGATCATGACGGCATCGGGGTTGCGCTTCTTCAGCTCTGCAAAGAACGTCTTGGAGAACGTCGGCGGGAGTTCGTCGATCACATCGAGCCGCCAGCCCGCAATGCCCTCGTTCATCCAGTGGTGAAGGACGCTGTCCTTGCCCGTGATAACGAAGTCCATGTAGTCGGGATCCGTCTCGTTGACGTTCGGCAGCGTGTCGAAGTTCCACCAGCAGTCGTACTCATTCGGGTAGCTGCGGAAATGGTACCACGAGTAGTACGGCGATTCCTTCGACTGATAGGCGCCGAGCGAGCTGTACTGATGCTGGCGGTTGAAATAGATACTGTTGCTGCCCGTGTGACTGAATACGCCGTCGAGGATGATGCGGATGCCGCGCTCCTCAGCGGCCGTGACAAGGGCGCGGAAGTCCTCAATATCGCCGAGCACGGGGTCGATCTTGTGGTAGTCTCCCGTATCGTAGTGGTGATTGCTCTCGGACTCAAAGACGGGGTTGAAGTAGATGCAGGAGATGCCGAGCTGCTTCAGATAGTCCAGCTTCTCCATGACCCCGCGCAGGTTCCCCCCGAAGAAATCATAGGCGATGATCTCCTTTGTGTCGGGATCTTTGAGGTACATGGGGTCATCCGTCCAATCCGTACGAATGACAGCGCCCTTCTTCTTCACAATCGTATCTCCCGAACGCGCAAAGCGGTCGGGAAAGATCTGATACATGACAGAGTTCTTGAACCAGTCCGGCGTGCGTGCGCCCTTGTTGTAGATCGTGATCTGATAGGACGCGGGGGCCTCTGTGCCGAGTGTGCCGACACCGCCAAGCATCTCCGGATTGTTCCCATAGAAATAGGTACCGCTCTCCGCCGTGATGATGAAGTAGTACCAGACGAGGCAGCCGTAGTCCGGCAGATCAATCCACGCCGTATAGAATTTCTGCTCCCCCTGCCCATCCTTCGTCTCGAGCGCAATCAGACGCTCCCCCGCCTTGTCCTGCCACAGGCGCACGAGCACCTGATGAATCGGCTCGAATGTCCGAATGCGGATGCCGAGACGCAGCCGGCTCCCCGCTTCGGCTGCCCCGACAATGGAGCGAAAATAGATGTCCTGTGAGTTGTGCTCCACCTGATACGATTCCAGCATAGCACCCTCTCCCTTCCTAAAATTAAACGCACAGAAACCACTGGCGAATCAAATGTTCTTATTCGAACGAATTCACCAGCGGTTTCATAAGCGATGCGTCGTGTATGGCTTAAACGCGCCCAATCAACGCACAAATCGGATATGCGCAGCGATGTGTCTCAGCCCTCAAGCAGGAGGCGCTCGTAGAGGGTTTCATATTCCTTTGCCGAGCGTTTCCAACTGAAATCACTGTGCATTGCCGTGAATACGAGCTGACGCCACTCACGCAGATTGCCGTAGGCAGCAAGCGCACGCTTCAGCGCATACATCATCTCATGCGCGTTGTATTCGTAGAACAGAAATCCGTTGCCCTTGTCCACATCCGAGCGGTCGAACTGCACAACCGTGTCCTTCAGCCCGCCCGTCTCGCGCACAACGGGGATCGTCCCGTAGCGCATGGCGATGAGCTGTCCGAGCCCGCACGGCTCGAACATGGACGGCATGAGGAAGATATCCGATGCCGCATAGATCCGCTGTGCCAGTTCGTTCGAGAAGCGGATGTTGATCGACACCTTGTTCGGATAGCGCCATGCGAGTTCCTTGAACCAGTCCTCATAGCCGCGATCACCCGTACCGAGCAGAACAAACTGGACGTTCTCGTGCTGAAGGATCTCATCCAGGACACGCACCACGAGATCGAGCCCTTTGTTGGCGACAAGGCGAGTAATCATCGCCACCATCGGCGTGCGGCGGTTCTCGGGGAGTCCGAGATCGCGCTGCAGGCGTACCTTGTTGTCGCTCTTGCCCTCGACCGCCTTCTTAATGTCGTAGTTGACATAGAGATTCTTGTCCGTCTCGGGGTTGTAGACATCATAGTCGATGCCGTTGACGATGCCGAAGAGCTCCTCGCGGCGCTTGCGCAGAAGCCCCTCCAGATGCTCGCCGTAGTAGTCATACTGAATCTCCTCGGCGTAGGTCTTGCTGACGGTCGATACGTAGTCGGCATAGATGATGCCGGCCTTCATAAAGTTGACTGCATCGAAGAACTCGAAATCGCCGTTGTTGAAATACTGCCAGTCAAGCCCGAGCACATCCGTCATGACATCCTTGGGGAAGACCCCCTGATATTTCAGGTTGTGAATCGTAAACAGCGTCTTGATCCCTGCATAGCGCGGATCATCCATGTGCTCCAGTTTGAGGAACACGGGGACGAGTGCGGAATGCCAATCGTTCGCGTGGATGATGTTCGGCCAGAAATCAAGTGCCGGCAGGAGATTGAGGACGGCGCGGCTGAAGAACGAGAAGCGCTCGGCATCGTCCGGGTACCCATAGAATCCCTCGCGGTTGAAGTACTCCTCATTGTCCACAAAGTAGTAGGTCACGCCATCGAGCACATACCTGTCAATGCCGACGAACTTGTCCCGCCACGCGACGTTCAGAACCCCGTCATAGATGTGGTCCATCGCGCTGCGGATCTCATCGGCAATCGCCCCATACTTCGGCAGAATGACGCGGCAGTCCACGCCATCCTTGACGAGTGCGGCGGGCAGAGAGCCTGCCACGTCCGCAAGACCGCCGGTCTTTACAAAGGGAACTGCCTCCGATGCTACATATAGTACCTTCATCCCAATATCCTCCTTTTTCTCGTGGGCGATGCCGTAATCATCTGCACCACGAGCTGTTCATCCTGTACTCGCTGCCTTCGTCATTCTCCTATCAATGCGTACGGGCAGCCTATGACTTGGCCGCACGCGTTTTCTTCGGTGGTTCCCCCGCATCCGCAGTACTCTTGCGGGCGGGCTTCTTCTTCGTCGCCGTCATCGCGGCGGACTTCGCCGCCTTCGCGTCAGCCTCTGCAGCAGTTGAGTTTGCCGCCTTTGAGGAGGCGGGCGCAGATGCTTTTGCCGTGGACTTCACGGACGTTTTTGCGGTCTTCGCCTTCGCTGCCGGTTTCTCGGCCGTGCTCTTTGCTGTAGTTTTCTTGGGGGATGCCGTCTTTGCGGATGCCGTATCCGCCTCTGCCTTTTTCGCGGTGCTTGTCCGCGTCGTCTTCTTCGCCGCAGGTTTTTCCGCTGTTGTACGCTTCTTAGGCGCTGCCTTCTTCGGGGCCTCGGTCGCCGCGTCCTGCTTCTTTGCAGCGGCGGCGGTCGACTTAGATGTTACTGATTTTTTTTTTGCAACGGCATCAACCGGCTCGGAGACCTCGCTGACGGGCGTACCCGCTCCGCTCTGCCGCTTCAGGCGGTAGAACGTCGAGGCAAGCGGCGGCACCGTGATGACGATGGACTGCTCGCGTCCGTGGAACGCGTAGTCCTCGCTCACGATATCTCCCGTATTCAGCACGCCGCTACCGCCGTACGCCTCCTCATCGGAGTTGAACACCTCGACATAGGTCCCCTTCGTCGGCACGCCGATGCGGTAGCCGTGACGCACCTCCGGCGTGAAGTTGTGCACGCAGATAATGAAGTCACTCCGATCCTCAGCGCGGCGGACGAGCGCAATGATGCTGTTCTCGCTGTCGTTGCAGTCGATCCACTGGAAGCCGTTCCAGTCGAAGTCGACCTGCCAGAGCGCCTTGTTGTCGACGTAGAACTTGTTGAGCGCCTTCGAGTACGCGAGCATCTTCGTGTGCATCGGATACTGCTCGACAAGGTGCCAGTCCATGCTGTCATCGAAGTTCCACTCGATGAAATGCCCGAACTCCCCGCCCATGAAGAGCAGCTTCTTGCCCGGATGCGCCATCCAGTAGCCGAAGAATCCGCGCAGTCCCGCGAATTTCTGCCAGTAGTCGCCCGGCATCTTGCTGATGAGGGAGCACTTGCCATGCACCACCTCGTCGTGCGAGAGCGGAAGCACGAAGTTCTCGGAGAACGCATACATGAGGGAGAACGTGATCTTGTCCTGATTCCACTTGCGGTAGATCGGGTCAAGGCTCACATAGGAAAGCATGTCGTTCATCCAGCCCATGTTCCACTTGTAGTTGAACCCCATGCCGCCCATGTAGACGGGCTTTGAGATGAGCGGCCACGAGGTCGACTCCTCTGCGATCATCAGTGCGTGCGGATGATACTTGAAGATCGTCTCGTTGAGCTTCTTCAGGAAATCCATCGCTTCGAGGTTGCCCGTGTCGCCGTATTTGTTCGGCTGCCACTCGCCGTCCTTGCGCCCGTAGTTGAGGTAGAGCATATTGGCGACCGCGTCGATGCGCAGGCCGTCGATGTGGAACTCCTCGAACCAGAACAGCGCGTTCGAGATGAGGAAGCTCTGGACCTCCGTGCGCCCGTAGTCAAAGTTTGTGGTGCCCCACTCCCAGTTCTCCGCGCGCGTCTCGTTGTCGGACTCATAGAGGTTCTTTCCGTCGAAATGACGAAGCCCCTGCTCGTCCTTGCAGAAGTGCCCCGGCACCCAGTCCATGATGATGCCGATGCCGTTCTGGTGGGCGGTATCCACAAGGTAACGGAAATCGTCGGGTGTGCCGTAACGGCTTGTTACCGCGAAGTAGCCTGTCGCCTGATAGCCCCACGAGCCGTCATAGGGGTGCTCACACAGAGGCATGAACTCGATGTGGGTGTAGTTCATGTCCTTTACATAGCCGATCAGCTGGTCCGCAAGTTCCCGATAGGAGAGGTACTCCCCCTCGAGCGTACGGCGCCACGACCCTGCGTGTACCTCGTAGGTGAGCATGGGGCGCTCGTAGGAGGACTCCTCCTCCTTGCGTTTCTGCCATGCGGCATCGCCCCACACGTAGTGGTTCATATCGTAGGTACGCGATGCCGTCAGAGGCTTCTTCTCAGCATAGAACCCATACGGGTCTGCCTTCATGATACGGGGACCGCCCCATTGCGGCTCGATCGCGTACTTGTAGATCTCGCCCTCGCCGAGTCCCTCGACAAAGACCTCCCAGATCTCTCCATCATCAATGCGGCTCATCGGGTGGATGAATACGTTCCAATCGTTGAACTCTCCCACAACGCTGACCGCTTTTGCATTCGGCGCCCACACCGTAAATCGGACGCCCTTTTTTCCATCCTGCTCCACAAAATGCGCTCCGAGCATTTCCTGGGCATGGTAGTTCGTGCCCTGATGAAAGAGGTACAGATCAAACTCACTGAGTGTCGATGTTTTCATACGATCCCCTCCTGTATTTTCCTAAGGACGTGTGTTTCCTATGCGCACGCCCCCGCATCTCTACGAGATGATGACGGGGCGGATGTTCCAGATGTCCCGTGCATATTCGTCAATTGTACGATCAGACGAGAATCCGCCGGAGTGCGCGACGTTCATTGCCGCCGTGTGTGCCCAGCCCTCCTTGTCTTTGAACCGCCGCATGACCTCGATGCGTGCGTTGTCGTACGCATTGAAATCCTTTAGGATAAAGAATTCATCGTTCGCATGCAGTAGATAGTCATACAGCGAACGGAAATCCCCATAGGTGCCGTCGACGAGCTGATTCATCACCGTGCGCACCTTCTCATTCGTGTTGTATTCATCCCACGCAGAGTACGCGCCCGTCGCGTAGTAGTTCATAACCTCCTCGGCCTTGAGGCCGAAGATGACGCAGTGCTCGCTCCCGACCGCATCGCGGATCTCGACGTTGGCACCGTCAAGGGTGCCGAGCGTGATTGCACCGTTCATCATGAACTTCATGTTGCCCGTGCCCGAGGCTTCCTTCGATGCCGTCGAGATCTGCTCGCTGACATCCGCTGCAGGGTAGACCAGTTCGCCGATGGAGACGCCGAAATTCTCGATGAAGATGACCTTCATGAACTTGTTCACGCGCGCATCCTTGTTGATGCGGTCCGCGACCACGTTGATGAGACGGATTGTCTCCTTCGCGATATAGTAGCCCGGTGCTGCCTTGCCGCCGAAGAAGTAGGTCACCGGCTGCGTGAGGAAGGACGGCTCACTCTGCGCACGATGGTAGCGGTACATGATGTGCAGAATGTTCATCAGCTGGCGCTTGTACGAGTGAATGCGCTTGACCTGAATGTCGAACATCGAATCCGGATCGATCTTTACCCCGTTGTGCTGCTCGATGTAACGGGCAAGGCCCTCGCGGCGCAGGTGTTTGATCTTCATCAGCTGTTCGAGGAAGTTCTTGTCCTCAACGCGCGCATACAGTCCGTCCATCTGCTCCGGATGGCGATGCCACTTACGGCTGCCCAGCATCTCGTCAATCAGTGCCGCAAGCTCGGGGTTCGCCCCCATCAGCCAGCGGCGATGTGTAATGCCGTTGGTCTTGTTGTTGAACTTGCGCGGCGTGTAGTCATAGAAGTCTTTGAGTGTCGTCGACTTCAGAATGCCCGTGTGGATCTTCGCCACACCGTTGACACTGTGGCCGCCGACAATGGAGAGGCGCGCCATATGGATCACGCCGTCCTGAATGATGGAGAGTGCACGCACCTTGTCCTCATTCCCCGGATAGCGGCGGCGTACCTCCTCCAGATGGCGGCGGTTGATCTCGTCGATGATCATGTAGATGCGCGGCAGGAGCGGACGGAACATATCAATCCCCCACGTCTCGAGCGCCTCGGGCATGATCGTGTGATTCGTGTACGCGATCGTGTCGCGCGTGATCGCCCACGCATCCTCCCACGTCAGCGCCTCGTCATCGACGAGGATGCGCATGAGCTCTGCGACGCAGAGTGCAGGGTGGGTATCGTTGATGTGGATGCCGATCTTCTTGCCGAGGTCATAGATGCTCATGCCCGTCTTCTTGTAGTGACGGACAATGCTCTGTACTCCGGCCGAGACGAAGAAGTACTCCTGAATGAGGCGCATGCGCCGACCCTCAAACGTGCTGTCGTCCGGATAGAGATAGCGCGTGATGGACTCGACAAAGCTGCGGTAGTCATTGCGCTGCTGGATCTGCTCCTGGGTCAGCATGCCGTAATCCGAGAAATCGCGGTTGACCTCCGCGTTCCACATGCGCAACGTGTTGACCGTTGTATTGTGGTAGCCGACGATCGGCATATCGTACGGGACTGCCATGACGATCATCGGATCCTCATGGACAAGCTCCAGTTTGCCGTCCCCCATATCGCGCATATAGGCATTGCCGCCGAACTTCACATCCACGGACTTGTCCGGCTTGCGGTACTCCCATGCGAAGCCGTCGCGCAGCCAGTTGTCCGGGATCTCGACCTGGTTGCCGCCGACGATTTTCTGCTCGAACAGCCCATACTGATAGCGAATCGTGCAGCCGTGTCCCGGGAGGCTGTGTGCCGCCAGCGAGTCGATGAAGCACGCCGCGAGACGACCGAGACCGCCGTTGCCGAGCCCCGCGTCCGGCTCTGCCTCGTAGGCATCCGAGAGGTTCAGCTTGAAGTCCTTCAGGACATCCTTTAGCGCCTCCTCGATGCCCAGATTGATGAGGTTGGATTTCAGCAGGCGACCGAGCAGGAACTCGATGGAGAAGTAGTAGATCTGCTTCTCCCTGCGCTCCCCGTACTGCTTGTTCGTCTTGATCCAATTATCCGAGATGGACTGCTTGGCAGTCGCCGCGATCGTCTTGTAGATTTCGATCTCCGTCAGTTCCTCTACCTCGCGGCCAAACATAACATGTGCAGTCGTGATAAAGCGGCTCTTCAAGATTTTCTTCATCGTTTCAAGGGTCTTCCCTGTCGGCTGATTGACCTGATCCTTCTGTGCCAAATCGTCCACTCCTTTTCCTATTCTCTTGCTTTCCCCGACATTCTTTCCCTGCCTGCGGCAGGAATCCCCATATGAAGTATCAGAAACAAGAAGCCGTTATAGCCCCACCCGTTCCATTTTTGGAAGAGGGAAGGAACCGCTAACGGCAAAACAAACTCAAATTGTGATATTCTTCTTGATCACGAGCGGGTACTCGGCGGCTCCCTTCAGCCACTTCTCCGCGGTGATCACGACGTTCTTGTCGCAGATGACATTCTCGACAAGCGCACCGTCCTGAATATCACATTTCTGCATGATGATCGAATTGCGGATCTTTACATCCTTGCCCACCTTTACGCCGCGGAAGAGGATGCTGTTCTCCACCTCACCGCGTACAACGCATCCGTTCGCAATGAGAGAATTTGTGACCTTTGCGGTCTCCTTGTACTGTACGGGCACGCCGTCCTTGATCTTCGTGTAGATGGGGCGCTCGCCCATGAAGAGCCCCTGCCACACCTCGGGGTCGAGGATCTCCATGTTCGCCCGATAGTAGGTTGACATGGAGTCCACATGCGCCATGTAGCCGTCGTGCTCGTAGGCGAACATAGTATAATCCGCTGCACGTCGGATAATGCCGTCGAGCACGAAGTCCTGCCCGCCGCGCTCGTAGGCGTAGCGAACGATCTCCACGAATGCACGCTTATCCATGAGGTAGATCCCCATGGAGACCTTCATCCCCTGATAGGCGACGGGCTTCTCCGAAATATCGAGGACGAGCCCCGTCTCCGCCGTTTCGAGCACGATGTTGTTGCCCGTGTTTTCGTCAATCGTCGTATGCGAGACCATGGTGATATCCGCACCTGTATTTTGGTGGAAGCGCAGTATCTTGTCAAAGTCCACATTGTAGACGAAGCTGCCGTTCGTCAGCAGAATATAGCGCGTCGAGGCATGCTCAATAAAGTCCAGATTGTGATAGAAATTCTTGAGGTCGCCCTTGCGGCGCTGCGCATCGTCGTGCGCGGCCGGCAGATAGAAGAGCCCGTCGTGCCGGCGCGCCAGATCCCAGTCCTTGCCCGAACGCAGGTGATCGAGTACCGAGCGCGGCTCATCCGGGAGCATGATGCCTACCTTGTGAACACCGGAGTTGACCATACTCGAGAGTGCAAAATCAATCAGTCGGTAACGCCCGGCGAAAGGAATGGATTCAACAGCACGTCGGTCGGCAAGTTCACGGATGAGACTTCCGTCCTCCTGCAGATTGATGAGCCCCATTACACTGTTCATGTTCTGTTCACTCCATTCTCTGTGTGTGGGTCAGCCGACACGCTGCTCGCTTGCGGCAGCCGTAACTGTCTCTCCCTCCGGAATGACCGTGATCTGAGCTTCCTCACCGATGACCTGCGCGCCCGCTTCGATGACGGCACGCTGTGCGAGAATCGCATAGTCCACTGTGGCACCGTCCGCAACCACCGCGGACGGAAGTAGAACAGAGTTGCGCACAACAGCGCCCTTGCCGACGCGAACCCCCGGGAAGATCACAGAGTTCTCGACCGTGCCGAGGATCATGGTGCCCTCGCTGATCATCGAACGCGTAACCTTCGCATCCCTGCCGACGAACTGTGGTGGCATGGATGGATTAAACGAATAGATGCGCCACTTGCCCGAGAGCTCGAACGGCGGCTCGTCCTGCAGGAGGTCCATATTCGCCTGCCAGAGGCTCTCGATGGTGCCGACATCCTTCCAGTAGCCGTTGAATGCATAGGAGTAAAGGCGCCCCTCATCCGCGAGCATCTTCGGAATGATATCCTTGCCGAAGTCATGGCTCGAGGTCTCGCTCTTTGCATCCGCCGTGAGGTACTCCGCAAGATAGTCGCGGTTGAAGATATAGATGCCCATGGAGGCAAGATTGCTCTTCGGCTTCGCCGGCTTTTCCTCAAACGCAACAATGCGGCCGCTCTCATCCGTATTCATGATGCCGAAGCGCGGTGCCTCGTCCCAGGGCACCTCAAACACGCCGATCGTCGCCTGCGCCTTGTTCTTCTTGTGCGACTCGAGCATCCACGCATAGTCCATCGTATAGATGTGATCGCCCGAGAGAATCAGCACATAGTCCGGGTCCGCCATATCAATGAAGTTGAGGTTCTGGTAGATCGCATCTGCCGTTCCGCGATACCACTCCGCCCCCTTCTCCCGTGCGTAGGGCGGCAGGACGAAGAGCCCGCCGTCGCGCTTGTCGAGATCCCACGCACTGCCCGAGCCAAGATACTGATTCAGTTCCAATGGTCGGTACTGCGTCAGAACGCCGACCTTTTCGATGCCGGAGTTGACGCAGTTGCTCAGGGGAAAGTCAATGATGCGGTATTTCCCCCCGAACGGAACCGCCGGCTTTGCGACGCGCTTCGTGAGCGCACCGAGGCGGCTGCCTTGTCCGCCTGCCAGAATCATTGCCAAGCACTCTGTTTTTCTCATAGGTATTTCTCCCCTCACGGATACCGAGTGGTATCTCGCAACATATATGCAATGACAAATCGGTCGGGCTTGCCGTACACCCATCCGCTTCGCCGTATTCCTACCATTTTTAACGAGATGGCTCTTATTCTATCGTATTTTTCCTCTTTTAGTCGCTTCATATTACCTACTTAATTCGATAAACAAGCTGAATTTCCTGCACATTTTCACTGTGTTTTCAGGCTTTTTTCAAATTTATCAAAAAATATAAAGGACCTTTGTACTTGCCATTTTTAGTGTTTATCATATCATTATTGTACTCTATGTTTTTATTCGAATCAAGAAGAAATATAAAGAAAAATTATTCTGAAGGGTGTGTATTGTTTTCTTTAAAGGCCTCTACCGCCCACGCAAAAGATCGGTACGATGAGTGCGGCATACATCTCCGCCATCTCCTCGGGACTCTGGACGCAGCCGCCCTGCATCCACCACTCCACCATCAGCACAAAGCTGCCCGTGATGTGATGGATCAGAAAGTCATCGGGCAGGGTATGCTCACGCAGGAGAGCGTGCCCGCGTGCGGTCAGTGTCTCGCTGAGCTTCTCGCGGAAATATCGAAGGAAGAGATCCCTGCTCTCACAGGTCAGGAGACTGTGGATGTTCTTCTGCTGGTCCTTCATGTGGTAGAGCATGTGTGAGACAATCACGGCGGGATTGTCCGGGGCGTACGAGAAGTCATGGCTGCCCTCGTCCGAAACATCCTCGAGGACGTGCGCAAACATGTCCTCACACATCGCACGCAACAGCAGATCCTTCGTCTCAAAGTGCGTGTAAAACGTGCTGCGCCCGACATCCGCTGCCTCGATGATGTCCTGCACAATGATGTTCTCATACCGTTTGTGCGCGAGGAGTTCCTGAAAGGCGGCAAGAATGGCCTGTCGTGTTTTTTTGCGGCGTCGCTCCATACAGTTCCCTTTCCTATATGAACATATTGTTTATTTTGTCCGATAACAGACATTTCCATTGAATTGTTTCTTACGTCTTTCCTGCGTTTATTGTACTATATGTTCAAAACTGAAACAAGTTCATTTCTCCATCGGAGGCTCTCTTATGGCACAGATATGGCAAGCAGGCGGGGCACGCCTAATCCCGATGTATCTGCTTCTTCTCTCTCTTGCGGCACTCATTTACTGGTATGCGGACGATTCTATGCGCGTGGTCACGGCACTCATCGCGTTCTGTCCCTGCGTCTTCGTCCTCACCGATGCAGCGGTCGATACGAGCGCACGATCCAGTCTTGCGCGCCGCGGCATGCTCGTCCGTTCGGACAGCGCCCTCGAGGCACTCGGGCAGACGGAGGCCATCGTATTCGACGTGGATGCTCTGAGCCACACGGACAGTCTGGGCGCGGATTTCCCGCACATTGCCGCGTCCCTGCGCCACATGGGACTGCACCCCGCCCTGCGCATAGGCTCCGATGCGGATGCGACGACACGCATCTCAGCGGCAGCCGGCATCACGGATATCCGCGCTACGGGAGTGTGCAAAGCACCTTACGAAAAACACACTACACTCGTCGGCTCCCCCACCTCCGCATTGCATGCGGAACATCCGGGCCTCATGCGCATCCACCTAAGCCCTGCCTCTCCTGCGAATACCGATGCGGAAGCCGTCCTCATCGGCGAGGATCTGCGTCACCTCCCCGCACTGATCCGCATGGCACGACGCACACGCACGAAGATCGAACAGAACGCCATCTTTGGACATACGCTCAATCTCATCGCTCTGGGACTGGCGGCGGCGGGTGTGCTGACCCCCGTCACCGGCGCACTCTGGCACGCAGCATCGGCTCTCATCCTGCTGCTCAATGCCGCGAGCCTTCGCTCCATCGGTACACGCGAAAAAAAATTTGCATTTTAGAGAGCCGTATGATAGAATGACGCAGTACATTTTTCGTTGAGGGGGTGAACCATTTGCCAAACATCAAGGCATCCATTCTGAGTGTAAAGTCTGACGCCAAGCGCCGTGCACGCAATGTTGCGGAGAAGACGCGCGTCCGCCGCGCGATCCGCAGTGTCAATGACGCTGTTGCCGCAGGCAACGCAGACGAGGCGAAAACCCTCCTCGTTGCGGCATACAAGTCCATCGATCAGGCGGCTGCAAACAACGTCTATCACAAGAACGCTGCAGCACGCAAGAAGTCGCGTCTTGCCAAGAAGGTCAACGCGCTGGCACAGTAAGCATAGAAAACGCCATTCCGCAGGGAATGGCGTTTTTTGATGTGCAGGATGCGGCAGCTCAGGCCATTTTCTTGAACACGTAGAATCCGACGGCCGCCTGCGCGATGCTGAGCACGGCGAGCATGCCGAACGCAGTCTGCAAATTCGTCGCCGAGGAGATGAATCCGATGGCGGCAGGGCCCGCGAGGATGCCGAGATAGCCCATGGTACTGACAGCGGAGACCGCCGTGCCGATGGGCATGACATTTTGCCGCCCCATGAGCGAGAAGAAGACGGGCACAATGTTGGCGCTGCCGATGCCGATGGCAAAGAAACCAAAATAGAGCAGCGCATCCACAGGCGCGAACATGATGAGCAGAATCCCGACGAGGGTGAGCAGTGCACCGCCGACAGCAACGGGACGCTGACCGATGCGCTGGACGACGCGGTCGCCGAGAAAACGCATCGTGAGCATTGCCGCAGAGAACACGGAGAATCCCACCCCCGCGAGCGCGAGATCCATGCCGCGTACCACGGTCAGATAGACACCGCTCCAGTCCATCACCGCGCCCTCGCTGAGGAACGCAATAAACGCCGTAATCCCGACAAAGACAACAATGCCGCGCGGAATCGCAATGAGAGAACCACCGCCCCCGCCGTATGGGATGAGATTCCGACCGAAGCCCACTGCCAGTGCGAGCACGATACCTGCCGCAATTGCCGTGGACTGAAATGCCGTCAGCCCAAGGATGCCGACCCACACGCCGTAGAGCCCCGCGCCGACGAAGCCGCCCAGGCTCCAGAACGCATGCATGCCGCTCATGATGCGCCGCCCGATCCCCTTCTCTACGATGACCGCCGCAACATTGATGACGACATCAAGACAGCCCATCAGTGCTCCAAATACTAGGATCACGGGTACGGCGGTCCAGAGCGAATCCACCAGCGTGACCGCAAGCAGAGTACAGGCGAACAGGATTCCTGTCGCCACAAGCACGCGGCGGCAGCCGAGCCGCGCCGAGAGTGCACCCGAGAGCGGCATCGTCGCGAGCGAACCGATGCCGATGCACAGCAGCAAGAGCCCGAGCACATCGTCTCCAATCGCAAGCCGCTCGCGCAGCACAGGGACGAGCGGAGCCCACGATGCCGAACCAAATCCACCGATAAAGAAAAATGCGCGTGTCGCGTGTGCCTCGCGAGCTCCGATCACCCGCTCGCGCCCGCCATTGTCCACCATATCCCTCTCCTCCATAGATGCGCCATTCCCACGGCGCGAAAAACTTCTGCCATTCTATCATAGGACATAAAAAAAGCAAGTTCTTTCACTTTACACGATATACGCTTCGTAGTATATTGACCTTAAAACGGGAAGCAGGGGACAAATATGAATCAGCAAGTCGAACGTCAAGAACTCTGGACGCGTGAATTCCTCGGCATGAGCCTGAGCAATACATTCGTCTACATCGCACAGTACGCCATGATCGCAGCACTCCCCATCGTCATCATGACGGAGTACGGCGGCGGCGATGTCGAGGCGGGGCTTGCGATGACCTTCTTTCAAATCGGAACGGTATGCGCACGGCCCTGTGCGGGCATCCTCATCGATGCACTGAACAAGCGCCGTCTCATGCTCGCCGTCACGACAGCATTCTTCCTCGTCATGGCAGCATTTTCCTTTGCGTCAGCACTCTCCATGCTCTACGGGCTGCGCCTCGTGCACGGCATCATCTTCGCCCTCGCGACGACGACGGCGGCGGCGATTGCCGCACTGATCCTCCCGCCCGCACGCAAGGGCGAGGGCATCGGCTACTTTGCCCTCTCGACAAACCTCGCAATGGTGCTGGGGCCAATGCTCGGGCTGCTGATTATGGAGCATTTCTCCGCCACCGTACTGTTCTGCGTACTGAGTGCGCTTGCCGCTGTCTCCATCGCTGCGGGCGGCGGACAGAAACTCCCCGATGCAGTCATTCTGCCGGAAAAGAGGTCTGCACGCACGCTCTCCGTCAGCACATTCATCGAGCGCAAGGCACTCCCGCCCGCCGTCATTGCAGGCATCCTCTTCTTCGCCTACGGCAGCGTCCTCACCTTCATCCCACTCTACACGCGCAGCCTCGGGCTGTCGTCCGAGACAAGCCTCTTCTATGCGTGCTATGCGGGTGCCATTCTCGTCACGCGTCCATGGATCGGGCGCATCTTGGACCACAAGGGTCCCGATTACACCATCTACCCCGGTCTGCTGCTCTTTGCCGCGGGGATGTTCCTGCTCGGCACGATTACGGAGCTCTCGGGGCTCATCGTCGCTGCGCTTCTCCTCGGTGCGGGATTCGGTGCGGTCACGCCCGCCCTCCAGACGCTCGCCGTGCGCAGCGCACCACCCTCACGCGCGGGTGTCGCCACCGCGACCTATTTCTGGTCACTCGACATCAGCGTCGGCCTTGCCGCCGCAGGGCTCGGTGTCGTTGCCGTCACCTACGGCTATGCATTCACCTACAGTATTGTCGATGTCGCTGTCATCGCACTCGGGACAGTCTGCTATGCGCTGTGGCGCAGAACGGTAAAAACCCACTAACAGACGAAAAAAGAGCTGCTGCACATTTTTTCGTGCAACAGCCACTTCTTCACTTCGTATTGCCGTCCGCAGGACGGCTTTTTTCCTGCAGTTTCTCGCGTATTTCCTTCTCACGCGCCTCGCGTTCCTTCGCCTGGTCCTTCATCCGCTTTTCATAGGCACGCTTGTCCACGGATTCCAGATATGCGTTGGGGATGCGCTCAAGAGCTTTCGGCTCGACGGAATAAAGTTTTCTATAGTACTCCTGCGCCTCTGCCGCATTTTCCATCTCGTCATACAGTTCTGCGGCGATCAGATAGCCGTAGGGATTTTTTGCATCGATTTCGATCGCCTTGCGTGCATCGGCAAGCGCCCCCTCACGGTCTCCAAGCATGCGGCGCACATCCGAGCGGTTCAGCCATGTATAGACATCCTTTGGATCGTCCGCAACTCCCTTGTCCGCATCGGCGATCGCCCGTACGGCATCTCCGCGCACCGCGTATGCGCGTGCACGGATCACATGGCTGAGCGCAGGGCTGTCATTGTTCTGTGCGGCAAAGACGCGCTCCATCAGTGCGAGTGCTCGCGTGCTGTCCCCGTAGTCGCTGTACGCATCACTGTTCTCACGGATCTTCTTGATCGCCTTTGCTTCGGCATGTTCCACCTCGGCACGCTCTGCCGCGTGTGCCTCCGCGCGTGATTTCTCAACAGCACGCAGCTTCTCCCGTGCACCGCTTCCCGCCTCGCTCGCGTATGCGTCGCGCACGAGTGAAACCAGCCGTTCCCCTGCCCGCTCCTTTGCGAGGAAATACACGAGCAGTTCATTGACACGCGGATCGCCACCGAGCGTCGCGCCGCCGTCCCGTGTCAGGTCGATGTGCCAGTCCTCCGCACGGTCGTAGTCATGAAAGGCACGGGCGAGCGCACCTGCGACGAGGTACGCATTCTCGGGGCTGTTGTCGTAGTCCTCATCCGTCCATGTCACCGTGAGAAGCGGTGTCCCGTCGATGCAGACCGTCTTGCAGTCGCGCACCGTCACATGACCCGCACTGTAGTCTGTCATGAATTCCGCGAGCTTTGTCTCGCGCCGCTCCGTCGCGGGATGATCGGAGAAATCATCCTGCGGCAGATCCTTCTGCGTCGGGTCTTGATACTCCGCGAGATCCTGCGTCACATACGTCAGATAGTAGCCCATGCGCGCCATTGCCGCTGCCCCGCCGCCGGGGTTGAACCCCGCACTGGTCATGATGCGGAAGCCCCCCTCGTCCGCCTCGTACTCCGTGGGGAGCGTGACATTCTTCGCCACAGAGTAGCCTACGAGCGCATTGAGCTTGTTCCAGTCCATCAGACCAAAATTCATGTTGAGAAAGCTCAGCCCGTAGAACTGCGCCGCCGCCTTCGCGTAGTTGTGCGCGCTGTGCTGGCGAATGCCGTGCGTCATCTCGTGCCCGAGCACGGCGGCAAGCTCGTCCACATTTCCGCCGAGACCGCGGACAAGCCCGCGGTTGATGCTCACATAGTCCGTCGGGTAACAGGCGGCATTGAAGACGGAGCTGTCAGTCACCGCCCATGTAAAGGGCAGCGAGTTCACGCGGAGCACGTAGTCGCCGTCCCGCACGAGCCGCTCCATAATCCTGTCCACCAAAAGGACATCATTCGCATTGTGTGCACGCCCGTTCTCAGCAATATCCTGCCGCTCGCTCTGCACCTGCGCATGGACATCGTTGCCGAGCGCGAGCACCGCACCGAGCGCCGAGTGGTACGCGCCGAGCACGCCGAGCGCCTGTGCCGCAATCCCCCACGCATCAATCGCCTCTGCGCGCGCAGGCGGGAAAACGATACCTGCCGTTATCGTAAGTGCGGCAAATACCGCACATAATTTCTTTCGCATCATCCGCCTCATCCTCCGTTATTTTGTTTGTTATCATAGCATACCTTTCTTATTTTATGCTGAAAGATTTTTCTGTGTACTGTGTGATATAATAAGCATATCAGCATAAAGGAGGCAATGTTATGGAATTCAACGAACTCATTCGCGAGCGTTTCTCCTGTCGTTCCCTCTCGGACAGGGATATCCCGCACGAAGCCTTGGACCGCATCTTCGAAGCGGCGCGCCTTGCGCCGACCGCCGTCAACAAACAGCCGTTCAAGATCTGGGCGGTCGAGAGCCCTGAGGCACGGACAAAGCTCGCGGAGACGACGAGCTATACCTTCGGCGCGGGTGTCTTTCTTGTCGTCGGCGGAAAGAACGAGGACGCATGGGTACGGCAGTACGACGGACGCAACTTTGCCGATGTGGATGCCGCCATCGTCGCGACCCACATCATGCTCGCCATTCACAACGAAGGCCTTCGCTCAACATGGGTCGGACATTTCGACGCGCCCAAACTCAAAGAGACATTCCCTCAGATGGCAGACTACGACCTCATCGCCATCTTCCCCATCGGCTACCCGACCGAAAAGGGCATCCCCTCCCCGCGCCATCCGCAGCGCAAAGCTGCAGTGGAAATCGTAGAGGTGCTGTAGTCTCTCATTTCATACAAAAATCCCCCGCCGCAGCGGGGGATTTTTCATCCGTAACGGAAGAGCTTACTTCGTGAAGCCAAACGCGCGCTTGCCCGGATAGACCGCGCTGCCGCCGAGCTGCTCCTCGATGCGGAGAAGCTGGTTGTACTTCGCAACACGCTCGGAGCGGGACGGTGCGCCCGTCTTGATCTGCGCCGTATTAAGCGCAACCGCGAGATCGGCAATCGTCGTGTCTTCGGTCTCGCCCGAGCGATGCGACGTGACCGCCGTATAGCCCGCCTTGTGCGCCATCTTGATCGCCTCGAGCGTCTCGGAGACGGAGCCGATCTGGTTGAGCTTGATGAGGATGGAGTTGCCCGCACCGAGTTCGATGCCCTTCTTCAGGCGCTCCGTGTTCGTGACGAAGAGATCGTCGCCGACAAGCTGAACCTTGTGTCCGAGCGCCTTCGTCATCGCCTTCCAGCCATCCCAGTCCTCCTCATCGAGACCATCCTCGATCGAGTAGATCGGGTACTTGTCAACGAGGGACTCCCAATGCTTGATGAGCTCATCGGACGTGAACTTCTTGCCGGACTTCGGCTGATGATAGAAGCCCTTGCCCTTCTCGCGGTCCTTCCACTCAGACGATGCCGCATCCATCGCGAGAACGAAATCCGTACCGGGCTTGTAGCCGGCGTTCTCAATCGCCTTGAGAATGTGCTCAATCGTGTCCTCATCAGAGTCGAGGTCAGGCGCAAAGCCGCCCTCATCGCCGACCGCCGTCGTCTTGCCTGCCTTCTTGAGGAGCGACTGAAGGGCGTGGAACACCTCGGTCGACCAGCGCAGTGCCTCGCGGAACGTCGGTGCACCGGCAGGCATAATCATGAACTCCTGCGTATCCACAGAGTTCGATGCGTGTGCGCCGCCGTTGAGGATGTTCATCATCGGTACAGGCAGGACGTTTGCCTGCAGACCGCCGAAGAAACGATAGAGTGGAATATCCTCGGACTTTGCCGCCGCATCCGATGCTGCAATCGAAACCGCGAGAATCGCATTCGCGCCGAGTTTGGACTTATCCTTTGTGCCGTCCACGTCGAACATCGCCTGATCGACCGCATAGATATCGCTCGCTTCGATACCAATGAGCGCGGGCGCAATCTTCGCGTTCACATTCTCGACTGCCTTCGAGACGCCCTTGCCGCCGAACTTCTTTTTGTCACCGTCACGCAGCTCCAGAGCCTCAAACTCACCCGTCGATGCACCCGAAGGTGAGGCACCGCGACCAATAGTGCCGTCCTCGAGAACGACCTCTGCCTCGACCGTCGGATTGCCGCGCGAATCAATGATCTCACGGCCAATAACCTGAGCGATTCTTAAGTAATCACGCATGAATTTTCCTCCTCATCACCAAACAAAGGGAGCATCCCCTCCGAATACGCAAATCACACCTGCGTATTCTCCTTCTCAATCATTATACGTTTTTTCTCAGGAAAAAGCAATGCGCGAGCTGTGAGCAACGTCAATTATCATTGACTTTATTAAGAATTTTTTCAGAGGTCTGTCACTCTCCCGGATGCACGAAAAAAATCGGCAAAAATTTATTATTAGTATATCTTTTTCTATATTGTGTGACTTGGGTTACAAAATTTTCAAAAAAAATATGATACAATACAGATGTCAACGGAGAACCACAAACGTCCTCCCCGACATTTTCCCCGTTGATCATCCCTCTAAGGAACGTTTCCCTGCGTTCCTCATTGTAAGGCAGATAACCCTTACATCCCATTTCTCAAGCCGCAGGTTTTTCCCGACCTGCGCGCATCCCTTTCCAGGAAAAAGAGCCGTGTGGCACTGCCAACGGCTCTTTTTCTTTCTCAATTCATCCAAGTGCCACATCCAGCATCATCATCAGCGAAAACCCTGCTGCAAATGAGACAACGCCAATATCCGAGTGCGGGCCCTCACTCATCTCCGGGATGAGCTCCTCCACCACGACGTAGAGCATGGCCCCCGCCGCAAATGCGAGCGCATAGGGCAGGATCGGCACGATGAATGCCGTCGCGAGGATCGTGAGCGCACCGCCGATCGGCTCGACCGCCCCCGAGAGCACGCCGCCGCCGAATGCGCGCCACTTCCCCATCCCCGCCGCACGCAGCGGCATGGAGATGATCGCGCCCTCGGGGAAATTCTGAATCGCTATGCCGAGCGAGAGTGCGAGCGCCGCGCCGAGCGTAATGCTCTCGCTGCCGCTCAGCCACCCCGCGTAGATCGCACCGACTGCCATCCCCTCGGGGATGTTGTGGAGCGTCACGGCGAGCACGAGCATCGTCGTCCGCGAGAGACGGCTGTGCGGCCCTTCCGCCTTCTGGGCATTCATGTGCAGATGCGGAATGATGTGATCGAGTGCGAGCAGAAAGAGTGTCCCCGCCCAAAAGCCTGCAACCGCAGGGATAAACGCGAGTTCTCCCAGATCGGAGGCACCCTCCATCGCAGGGATCAGCAAACTCCAAATCGACGCCGCCACCATCACGCCCGCAGCAAACCCCGTCAGTCCACGCTGCACGCCGCGATTCAGCGCCCCCTTGAGGAAGAACACGCAGCCCGCACCGAGTGCCGTGCCGATGAAGGGAATCATCAATCCCTGGAAAATTTCCAGCATATATTTCACCTCTATGCCGGATATTATAGCACGTTCCATGTAGAGCGACAAATGATAATTTTTTTCACAGCTTACGCTCCACTTACAGATGCAAGCCGCTCCACCTCTTCCGTCGGGAGTTGGGTCGCTGCGGCAATCTGCGCAACCGTCAGCTTTCCCAGGGCAATCAGAGCCGCAGCTGTTGCACGCGCCGATTCCATACGTCCTTCCATACGCCCTTCCATACGTCCTTCAGCACGTCCGGCTTCGCGCCCCTCTTCCATCTTCTTCTCACCAAATTTTTCCATCAGTTCGCACATGACATTAACCCCCTCCGCTTCTGCCTTAAAATAGTCTGCCCTTTCGGCAAGTTCCTTATAATTCATTCGCTCCGGATGCTCACAGAAAAAGTCCTGCATCAAACGCCCAAGCGGTGTATCCGCACGATTCGTTCCGTTCACATAGAGGATATGCGCGCCGTCATCAAAAGGTCGCTGCAGTTCCCGGACAATCCGTTCCACATGGTAGAGTGGATGCCCTGCTCCGTATATATCATTCTCCGTGATGAAAATGACCCACGTCTCAGGCAGCTCCGAGAACTCCATGCCTTTGGGCAGCTCACGCGTATCCAGCATCGCACTGTTATACCGTGCCCGACGCGCAATCGCTCCCTCATTTGCCCGCTGAACTTCACAGTCGTAAAGTTTTCCCTCGCTGTCCTCCGCCAGCACATCGAAGCGCACGCCGCGCCCGTAGAGATTGTCTGCGCTTTGCTGCGTGACTACACGTTTTACCGTCAGGTCGTCACGTGCAAGAAAGATCCGAAGCAGGAGCTGCATTCCCTCAATGTTGTTATCGAAACAGGCATTGAAAAACGTGTCATCAATGAGACGAAGTTTTTGGATCAGGGCAATGTATTCAGCCCGCACTTCTTTCTTGATGATACTCATGAATCTCCCTCATTTCCTCTGCTATTACCATATTATGTAACAAAAAAGATATTGTCAAGGCTGAAATCCACGAGGCACATCGATGAAGCGCGGCAAAAGAAAGGGCTCGCACCATCATTGTGCGAGCCGCTTTGTTTCTTATTCCAATGTTACAATCTTGTTCTTGAGTACATAGACGAGTGCCTGTGTGCGGTCATTGACCTTGAGCTTGTGGAAGATGCTCGTGAGGTGGTTCTTGACGGTCTTTTCGCTGAGGCCGAGCGCCTTGCCGATGTCCTGATTCGAGAGGCCCTTTGCGATGCAGCCGAGCACATCCATCTCGCGCGGTGTGAGGCGTTCTCCACGGCTCTCATCCCAGATCTCCTTTGCCATGCGGCTCACGTCACCGTAGACCGCCGTGCTGCCGAAGAGGCGTTCCGCGAGCTTTGGATAGACGAACGGGTTGCCCTCGTTCACCATGTGGATCGCCTTGATGAGGACATTGGGCTCCACATCCTTCAGCAGGTAGCCCAGCGCACCGTTCTTTAGAAGTTCAAGAACGTAGTTGTCGCTGTCGTGGATCGTGAGTGCGATGATCTTTGTCCGCGCGCGCGCCTGTTTCAGCTGTTTGGTGACATCGAGCCCCGTCAGCCCCGGCATATTGATGTCGAGAAGCAGGATGTCGGGCTTCAGCATAAGTGTACGCGCGAGGGCTTCCTGCCCATCCTCCGCTTCGCCGACCACCTCGAGATCATCCTCGAAGTTCAGCACACGCTTGATCCCCTGCCGGAGCAGGGCGTGATCGTCCGCAAGTAATATCCTGATTGCCACTGACATCTCCTCTTTTCCATTGCATCCTGCAATTGTAGGAAGCACTGACGATGGGTATTCGATCCGTGCTTCTTTTATCATTCGTCCAGCACACGGGCTGTGAGAAAGATCATGAGTTCAGTCTCGGTCTTGCTCGTCCGTACGGAACGAAAAAATGCGCCGAGAACGGGAAGGTCACCGAGGAACGGAATCTTCGAAAGAGAGCGCGATTCATCGCTGTCGATGAGGCCGCCGATCACCATGGTCTCACCGTTGCGGAGCCGTACGGTGGTATCCGCGCTCCGCTTCTGAAAGCGATACGCCTTGAGGTCCTCAACAAAGACAGGAGTGCTGACCTCTGTATGCACGCGTGCCACGATGCTGCCGTCCGCTGTGATGCGCGGTGTATAGCGCAGGATAATCCCCGCCTCACGGTACTCGATCCCCGTCGTCGTAACATTGTTGGAGGTCGCCGTGCGCGGTACGGGAACCTCCGCACCGATGTTGATGAGCGCCTCATGCCCCTGTACGGTCGTGATGTTCGGACGTGCGAGCATCTTGGCCTTGCCGTCCGTGATGAGTGCGCGAATCCTCGCAGAGTAGTAGAACTCGAAGGGGATTCCCTCCGGGCCCCTGCCGAATCGAATGATGCCCGGCCCGCTCGTCCCGCCCGTGCCTGCGTTGCGTTCACCGATCTGCCAGTCCCGCGTTGGATTGCGCTGCACACGCGGGTACTGGGGGAGCGCCGACCACGACCAATCAACGCCGAGTTCCTTTGCCGCTTCCTTGGAAACGGCGACGACATGCGCCTCGAGCGATACCTGCTTCGGCACGACATCGAGTGCAGCAATAATTTCGCGCACGGCAATAGCCTCAGATTCTGTTCCGTAAAAGAGCAGCGTATTCGTTGCCCGATCAACGAGCACACGCCGCTGCGTACCGGAGTCAGAATCTGAGCCCTCATTCCATCTCTCCTCGTTATTTTTCGACACGACTGCGCGTTTTCCTTCACCTGTGAGGGATAAATTTGCCGCATGTGCAAGTTCCTCGGGGTCCCCATAGCGTACAGCATAGGTGTGCACACGCCGATTCTCATCCCGCGCCTCGGAGGCAAGTGCGATAAAAATCGTTCCATGCCGCTCGATGTGAATGCCGCGCGCAGCCGCGACGAGACGCAGCACCTCCTCACCCTCGCCCGTCAGATGCGCGGTCACCGTCCCTGTCACGCTGTCATCGACAATGAGCGGAAGATTGCCCATGCGTGCGACGGCGAGCAGGACGGCGCGCACATCGCCGTTCGTTACGTCAATGGTCACGGCGGCGGCAAAGGCAGGCGCGGGAAGGAGCAGAACCCCCACAAGCGCCGTCATCGTCAGCCATCGTTTCATATCGTTCTACTCCCTTGTCAGCGTGATTGTCCCGTTTGCGGAGTCCAGTGTCGCGGATGTATCCGAGAGTGCACGGAGCGTATACCCCTGCCACGCATCTCCAATGCCGAGCGCCGCACCATCCGTGCCCCGTGCAAGTATGGCCATGCGCGAACCGTCTGCAGCCTGCACCACACCGCGCAGGATCAGCGGCGGAGGCGGCGGTGCAGGAGGAACCGTGCTTGTCGCAGGCGGCGTTTGTGGAAACGCGGGAGGCTGCGGCATTGGTTCTTTTTGCTCTACCGTCTGTCCGACAGGAGGAATCTCGCCGCGCCGCTCATGCGCGGCCGAAAACGGATTCCGCAGGGCCGTGCGCTTTGCCGCCGCCGAGAGCCCTGCGATCTCCGTATCCGACGGCGTTATGGATGCATTCTGCCCGATCACAACGGGCTCTTCCGCATCCGGCCACAGAAGATACGCACCGCTCACCGCGATCAAGAGAACGGCCCCGCCAAGTGCCCATTGCCGCATGGAGATCTCACGCAATGATGCGCTCCACCGTTCGATCACAAGATCCCTCCCGAAACACAGAAAAGGGCTGTTGCACGAAGTTTTCGCTTCGCACAGCAGCCTCTCCCTTCGCCCCTGCCACCGTACACGCAGTCCCCCGTAAACGGGGGAGACTTGCACACGGCAGCGGCACGCAAGTTATCCCTTCAGCGCCTGAAGCTTCGGCCCCATGATGCGCTTGTACGCCTCTACGCCCGGCTGATCGAACGCATCCACATCCGCGAGCTCGCCCTCGTAGGCAACGGACATCGCGAGCAGGTAGAGCAGTTCGCCGAGATGATACGGGGTCAGCTCCGGCAGCCCGAACACAGCACTGTAGCGCTTGTTCGACGCGAGCGCATCCGCATTCGACTGACGCGCCACCTCGAGCGCCGCGCCCATCGTCACACCCGCAACATCCGCGAGCTTCTGAACCTCGGGGAACACATTCGGGATCGCGAGATCATCCGCCCACTTATCAATGCGGATAAACTGCACGACCTTGTTGAGCTTGCCCTCCTGGTGCTGCTGTGTCTGTGCGTGCATATCGGTCGTGCCGACGGCGACGACAGGAGTGCGCCCGTAGCAGACCTCCTTGCCCTCCTTGTTGAACTGCTTTCCGAGGGATTCGGCGAGCAGCTGGATGTACCACTCGGAGACGGATTTCAGATAGTCGCCGTACGGCATCATGA
>CAJPQT010000002.1 GCA_905372865.1 uncultured Centipeda sp. | reverse complement strand
ACGGTCTCCAAAACCGTAGGTTGTGAGTTCAAGTCTTACTGCCCCTGCCATTGAGTTTAGCCGTATCGGTTTCGATACGGTTTTTTTGTATGTTTTTTATTTTTTCCAAGTAGTTTTCTGTGCTTGATGAGAATTTTTCTTATAAAATAGATCACATGAGAAGGAAATGGGAAAAGAAAATAGAAATTAGATAATATTTACGTATAATATTTATTTTTCTTGCGGAGGACAGACGTATGGCTGCACAATTTGATTTCTTGAAGGATCATGACGGAACTCTGTATAAGCACCTATCCGATGTAGAAAAGAGTGCGCGTCTTCGTCTCAACAACTGTGCCAATGATCTGAGATGTGCCTTGGAGCGCCTTGCCGACGTTCTTATTCAGGAAAATATTCCGAGGCCGTCCGTGCTGGAGCGCCTCTATCGGGAGCAGAATTCCAAAGGCGGATGGGACTTGAACGCCAAGTTGAAGGCTCTTCAGGATGAGGCGCTTCTAAAAAAGGCGGGCTGTGAGAAAAAGGAGGTTCTTCCGTCCAAACTTGGAAAGATCTCCTTGCTCTTCAAGGATGGACAATATAAAAGTTTTCCTGCGTACACTGCGATTCGAAAATTTGGCAACGTGGGCTCTCATCCGGAGAATGAAATAAAAAATAATGATGAGCCTGAGCTGACGTTTCGCAATTTGGTTGCCTGTCTTGGTGCTCTGCACCGTCTGCTTAAGTTTCTCTATTGTGAGAATTCTGTTCCCGGATTCGACGAGAATTTGATGAATATTGAGTCCTATACGGTTGACGAAAAGCCGGTGACTCCGCCGGATGGACATCGTTCGAAGTGTCAGCTGGAGTTCCGTGGGTCGAAGCGGGAGGGCGTGACCGGTACGGTACGCTATGCGATTTTGCGGCAGTATGCACGTGGTGATGTTTCGGAGAAGCTGCTCAAGCGCAATATCGACTTCCAGCAGACCGCTCTTGCAAGCAATCCGTACGGAGCAAAGGGCATTATTCAGGATGTGCGGAAAATTGATGACGGGATGAGTGACTTTACGATCATTGTCTATGAGTTCCCGCGACGTCCCGAGAATCTGCGCGATGTTCTGTCCTTACTGAGCAAGGAGGAACGTCTGCGCCTTTGCCGTGATCTGGCGGATTGTTTCAAGGATCTTCATGGGAGTGTTCCGGCGCTCTATCATCGTATGCTGACGCATGAGAGTATTTACCTGTGCAATTTTGGCAGTGACGAAGCAAAGCGTTGGCTGCCGTATATCAAGTTTGATTTTGGCAAGATTAGCGTGAGCAGCGATGAGATGACGGTGATGCATGAGGCATCGCGCGCGAAGGGGCAGATCAAGGAGCGCGAGGTCGAGAAATATGTGCTGCAGAGCGCGTGGAATCAGGAGCATTGGGAGCGCGCTGACCGTTACAGCCTCGGCGTTCTGTTTGGAGATATTCTCTGCGGCAAGATTCGTCCGAAGCCAGCGGATGATGAGGATATTGAGGATGCAGGATTCCCGGATGAGGTGGGGGCACTGGTCGAGGATCTGAAAATCGGCAAGGCTTCTGCTGCGGATGCCTTTCAAACATTGAATGAGGTGTGCTGAATGACGATTGAAACGCAGCAGAAACGCAAATATTCTTTTTCGGAGCCGGCAGGGGAGACGAATAACAGCAGAACCTTTTGTGCACAGGAGCTCACATATCAGCGCGACGTTTTCATCAAGGCGATCGCTGTCAGCGGAGATTCTGCTGCCATAAAGTCTGCTCTTGTCCATGCCGAGGCTGAGGCAAAGGCAATGATCGCGGTCGGGATGAAGACATCGCGTGTTCCTGTTGTCTATGAGTATTTTTACGATGAGCCCAGTCGGACATTTTACATCGTCATGCAGCGCATTCACGGGAAGACGCTTGCCGATCGCATGGCGGAGGGGAAACTCTATGCGCGGGAGGTTTTAACTGCCCTTGCCGATGTGTGCGATGTTCTCGCTCTCATGCAGAAGAATAACTATGTGCATAAGGACCTCAAACCTGCAAATATTATGTTGAGCGATGATGGGATTACATATTTGATTGACTTTGGTTCGGCTGTCCGTACAACACTGCTCGGAAAGGAGGGGACGGAGGCCTACCGTGCGCCGGAGATGGAGGATGTATCCAAGCATAAGAATATGGATCGCTCGCGCTCGGATATTTTTTCCATTGGAGTTATGCTCTATGAGTATTTTGCAGAAAAACGACCACGTGAAGATGAGGAATATCGGCGCGGCAATCAGACGTGGGCGGAATTTACAGAGCCGAAGGAGATCGCGCCGGAGGTTCCGGATGAGGTCAACGCGCTGATTGTAAAGTGCATGAAGTTCAGTCCAAAGGAGCGCTGTGATTTGTCGCGTTTGAAGTCGGAGCTGCGCCGCCTCCAGAACCGCATCCGCTATGTGCCAAAGCAGGGAGGGACAAAATAAGATGGAGCATCAGGGAAACGATAGAGAGCAGGAGTTTCGCACATTGCTTGAGAAGAACGGAGGGCATCCAAAGTCTTGGGCAAACCTGCCGGAGCATGTAGACCCCGCACCGGAGACATTGCCGGATCTGGACGCATGGAGGGAAAAGACGAATGCGTGAGGAACATATTTCGTTTTGGGAGTCCATTGAGATTCCGGGACATCTCTATTTGTTTTTTACGAACAAGGCTGCAAAGGAGGATATACATAAAAAAATCTGCAAGAGAAAGACCTTTATGGCTCTTGTCGGGCACAATAAAGAGGGGGAGATCATCTATCTGAATACCGATAAGGAGGAACTCGCTTGTGTTCTGAATGATGAGGGTGTGTTTTCGGTTATTGGGGTCGGTGCGATCAATTTTTTCAAAAATAATCGCATGATGCAACGCGGCACTCCGATCCGTGTCGATGAGGTGGTTGTTGATATCGCATCCAAGGACCTCAATACCTTTGCGCTCTTTACAAAAAATGGAGAGGTTGACAGGAACAAGAATAAATACAGCAAGGTGGCTGCCGCAAAATACATTGAGGATATTTTGCATGCACTCCGTGCCAATGCTAGGATGTATAAAGAAAATGATGAGGAGGAAGAGCCGTATCAGCCGCATAAAATATTGGAGCGAAAGCTGACGCTTGCCGAGCACTATGCAAATTCCGAGAACGATCTCGCTGATCAGGCGGCGCAGAAGAATCGTCTGGCGTATCATCGGATCGAGCCGAGCGACTATGATCGCAGGGATCGAACAGCATATATCTTCGTTACCGAAAAATTTAAGGAAGAGGATTATCGTGTTGGCGCGCAGGTAGAGCTCAAAGGTGTGGACGAGATGCCCTGCACGGCGGAAGTTATCTCCGTAGACCAAGGGCGTGAGGATGGGGAATCCCATCTGGGGCTTCTCTTTAACGGACAGGTCGGACTTGAGAAATTGAATGAAGCGGGGTGGATCTCGCTCAGTTTTTCGACGGTTGTCCGTGATGTTCAGCTGGCAAGCATTGAAAAGATCCGTACGGGGAAGGCTGCCGCCCAATATATGGATGCGATTCTCGGTGAAGCACAGCCCACCGGATTCTTTGACACCGATCTGACGGCACTGGAAGAGCAGCTGCGAAGAAAAAAGTACCCTCCGACACCCAGTCAGATGAAGGCGATCTGCAACGGTATTCGCGCAAAGGATGCCTATCTCGTTATGGGGCCTCCCGGAACGGGAAAGACGACTGTTATCCTCGAGTGGGTGAAATATTTTGTTCAGCAGGGGAAGCGCGTTCTCGTCTCCTCACAGAACAATAAAGCGGTTGACAATGTTCTTGCGCGCCTTATTGAAGAAGAAAATATCAATATTATCCGCATCGGCTCCGAAGCAAAGGTTCAGACGGACATACATGAGTGCTTGTTCGAGCACAAGGTTGCCCATACAAGGCAGGAAATTGCGGAAAAGACGGCGGAGAATATTGTTGCTGCGGAGTCCATGCAAAAAGAGTGGGGCACGCTTGCCCGGCGACTTGCGGATTTTGCAGAATGTCTCGTTGCCCTTGAGGCCCGTGAACAGCACCTCAAGGATACGCTCATCCCGCAGCTGATTCAGTGTGGTGGACGGCTTGCGCCATGTTATGAAGCGTATCAGACCGCATATCGGATTGCAGAGAACAAGCGGAAATCTGTGCAAAAACGTTATGATCGGATGATGAACCATCCGACCGAGGGCCTCGCCGGGCTCTGGGCTCGCATTCGCAACTATTTCGATCGGAGACGAATGCGGGGAGATGTGCAGGCGTACGATATCGCACGCGTGCAGGAGATTGAGGCCACGGCAGCCTACAATGAGGCGCGAAGGGCTTATGAAGATCTATACAAAGGTGTCTACGAAGATGATTATGCACCGCTTCTGGAAAGTCGTATGCTCAGGGAGGAGGAGTATACGGCCCTGCAGATCTGGGAGCAGGAAGCTAAGACTCTGAATAAGGCAGGGTGGAATTTTTTTACAGATCCTTTTCCGTCCGAAATGCACTCCTCTGCCATCACGCGCTATGAGCAGTCGGTTGCCGCAGATGAAGAGCGTTTCGCTGAATTCATCCGGCATCTCAAGGACTGGCAGCAGAAGAATGAGAACAAACAGGACTATTCACTCAAGAATATGATCCTCGAATCCGTGGATCTCGTGGGTGCTACGTGTATCAGCGTGAACTCGCAGAAGCGTTTTGCTGATTTGGCATTTGACGTAACGATCATTGATGAGGCGGGTCAGATCCAGATTCACAACGCGCTCGTGCCCATGAGTGTCTCGAACAAGCTTATCATGCTCGGTGACCACCGTCAGATTCCGCCGTCGTTAGATCAAGAATTGGAAAAGCTATGTGATGCGAATGGCATTAAGACAAAGCTGCTTGAAAAGAGCTTGTTTGAAGATCTCTATGAGGATCTGCCGGAGAGCAACAAGGTGATGCTCGATACACAGTTTCGCATGCCGCCGGAGATTGCGGCGATCATTTCACACGAATTCTATGAGGGCAAATACCATTCGATTCCCGATTGGAAGGCGGGGGTATCCAGTCACCTCCCTTCGCTGTCGCAGGCGCGCCTCGTTGTGATAGACACTTCGGCAGAGCAGTCCCGCATCGAGTCAAAAATTGAAGGCGGCGGAACTTATAATGTGCTCGAGGCGGATATTATTGTGCGTCTCGTTCGTGCTCTTATGCAGCAGCCTGACTTTAAGCTGAATGAACTCGGTGTGATCTCCGCCTATAAGGCGCAGGTCAAGAAGATACAGGGAGCGCTGAAATCCATCCTCACCGAGGATGAGCGCCGTGATGTGGCTGCTACGCTCGACAGTTTCCAAGGACAGGAGCGGGATGTCATCATCTACAGCTTTACGCGCAGCTCCCATAAGCCGCCCCATGTCGTACGTATTGGGTTCCTGAACGAGCTGCGGCGGCTGAACGTGGCGATGACGCGCTGCAAGGAGATGCTGATCCTTGTCGGTGATATGAATTTCCTATCGAGCTGCACATACGAGAAGCCGGATGAGAACGGAAATCTAACAGAGGAAACCTATGCCCGTTCGGAGAAGCGGTTTTCCGCATTTATCCGTGCTATGTTGGATGGTGTGAGAAACGGCGTGGACGGATGGCCTGCGGGAGAGATTGTTTCGTATGATGAATTCAATCGGCGCATGGAGGGAATTGAGAATGGTGGACGTTAAGCGAGGAGGAATGAAGCCTGCCAATCAGGCGAGAAAGAAAGATACTCCATGGAGAAATGACTATTTCCTTTCGAATGCACTGCGTGATATCATGGCACAGAACCCCGAAATCAAGCCGGAGGATATTTGCTTTGCCGCATCCGTCTACTATCCGATTGCAGACATTGATTTGAGGTTCGAGGAGCGAACCTTTGAGGATTTTGACAGCATTGAACATGATATGCTGCAATTTGTGGCGGAGCTTGGCACGGATGTCGATCTCCTTGCGCGAACGACGGGGCTCAGCCCAAGCTATGTCCATAAATTTCTCCGCGTACTGGAGGGCTATGGGCATATTGATGAAACGGGACGGGTCACGGAGACGGGGCGAGAATCCCTTGCAGAGGGGAAGAAAATCGTCTGCAAGCATGTCGCACAAAAAGTACAAATGGACGCACTTTCGCTCCATCTGCTCAAGGTAGAGGAGCTCATCCGTGAAGAAGACCTCTATGACCGTGCCCATACCGAGTACAAGGTGGGCATCATACCCTGCATGGACGGTGTTTCTCGTCAAAACGTCGCAGATCAGCTGGAATCGGCGGATCTGATGCAGTTGGTTGCACAGGATAAGGGGGTTCTGAATGCGAATGTGGAGAGCATTCAGAGCATTGCATGTGTTGGGCTCCGGTTCGTCAAATGTGTAATGCTCGCCCTCAAGAAAGGTGCATCTGCCTCCGTATTTGATCCTAAGCCCCCAATCGTTTTCGGCAAGCGCCTTGTCTCTGAGAAGGGAAAGTATCGTATGACTTCCGTGTGGAAGCCTTTTGATATTACCAATCAGCAGACCATACGGGTTCAAGATCTTTTTCATAAAATATTAAAAGAACAACAATCAGCAAGTCAAACGGAGTATGTGGATCAGCAGTGGGTGAAATGCAGCGGCAAGCTAAAAACGCGTGAGCAATATGAGCGGAGGCTGCATTCCGTCTTTGATCTTTCCAAGGCACGCGTGACACTTGTCCCACGCGAGGCCGCGTACATCGGTATGACCGTCGAGATAACGGAAAAATCTATCGTACAGTATCATCGGGAGCTGATTGACTGGCTCGTCAGCATCGGACGACGCGGCGGAGCCGTGCTCTCTTCTGACTTTTGGTATGGCGGCGTTCTACGGATTACGACCACGGACGCGTGGGTCACGAAGCTGGCGGAGCGACTTGTGGAATGTATTTCGAACAAGGGGTTTCGTCTTATGCAGGACTACTTGGCTCAGGAGTTTGCGCTGCGGCGAAAGAGGCCGGGAGAGGAGGCTGAGGGCGGTGCGGAAGAAGAGCCGAAGGGGAGTATCTACGAGCGGATGGCGGCTGCGCTCGACGAGGCGCGTCTGGAGCAGTATGACCGTGCAATGAATGGATGATCTTATTCTTTCTCTCATGTGCTTTTATCTTGTAAAATGAGACATAATAGTGTAGAATGGCAAAAAGCAAATGAGCTTTTTGCTGTGAATTTAAGGAGGAGATATATCTATGAAGAGATTCATCCAGATGGCGCTTGTCCTGTGCCTTACGCTGATTGGTGTGCAGGCGGGGGCATCTGCCTATTCCGACAAGGTGACGTTGCCGGAGGGAGCGGTGATCACGAATGTCAACCGTTTGGCCGTTGGCGCTCCTCTTTACGTGCAGGTCGAGGATACGGCGCCTTCACTTGAGATCCTGACACAGGTGGTCTCGGATGCGAGCCGAATCACGCGTGCAAATATTGTGACCTATGATGCGGTGGCAAGCGGTATCCAAAAGGATGACGGTATTGATCTCAAGGCACTTCCGCGCCGTGAGGCTGCGAAGGTGTTCAAGGAGCATGTTGCCTCCTATGCGGATGCCTACATCATCTTGACGGTTGCGAACAACAGCCGCACGACGTTCTTTTTCGACGTTTATCGCTCCGGTTCCAACGAGCTCCTTTATACGTATGAGGTACGTGCGAACAAGTCGGATGGGAATACGGTCGCGACCTTCTCGGCGCTCTCCGAGCAGTTCTACAAGAACTGGCAGCGCTCGGTGGAGGCCCAGAACAAGGGGAAGTAATACTGTGACGAGAAGTCCTCACGTGTGTGAGGGCTTTTTCTTTTTGGTGAATTATAGCATCAGCTCATAAAAATCTTGACAAAGAAGACGTGCTATAATAAGATAGACAAGCTATCTTTTGTACGGAAATTTTGGGGAGGCACATTTTATATATGGCGACGAATGAAAAGCTGCGCAACATTGCAATTATCGCACACGTCGATCACGGTAAGACGACGCTGGTCGATGCAATGCTGCGTCAAAGTCACGTCTTTCGCTCGAACGAGCAGGTCAATGAGCGCGTGATGGACTCGGGGGATATCGAGCGCGAGCGCGGGATTACGATTCTCTCGAAGAACACGGCGATTCTCTACGACGATATCAAGATCAATATTGTAGATACACCGGGACACGCGGATTTCGGCGGTGAGGTGGAGCGCGTTCTCAACATGGTGGACGGTGTTCTCCTTCTCGTTGATGCGTTTGAGGGACCGATGCCGCAGACGAAGTATGTACTGCGCAAGGCGCTTGAACAGAAGCTGAAGCCGATTGTGGTCATCAATAAGATTGATCGCCCGGACCAGCGCGTAGACGATGTCTACGATGAGGTTCTCGAGCTCTTTATGGAACTGGATGCAGATGATGATCAACTCGATTTCCCTGTGATCTATGCGACGGCCCGAGACGGTATTGCAAAGTTCAAGATGGAGGACGAGAGCGACAATCTGGAACCCTTGATGCAGACGATTGTGAAGGAGATTCCGGCCCCGCAGGGCGATGCAGAAGGCCCTCTGCAGATGATGGTGACGACGCTTGAGGCAGATGACTACGTGGGACGTGTGGCCATCGGCCGAATCATTCGCGGCTCGGTGCGCCCGAATCAGAATGTCGTCATCATCAGCGGTGATCATGAGACGAAGGCAAAGGTCGGCAAGGTCTATGTCTATCAGGGGTTGAGGCGCGTCGATGTAAATGAGGCGGGCATGGGCGAGATTGTCGCGCTGACGGGGCTCGGCGATGTGAGTATCGGCTATACGGTGGCGGATGCGGAGAATCCGGAGGCGCTGCCGTCGATCAATATCGACGAGCCGACGCTCTCAATGACGTTCGGTGTCAATACGAGCCCCTTTGCAGGGCGTGAGGGGCAGTTTGTGACCTCACGTCATCTGCGTGACCGTCTTTTCAAGGAGATCGAGACGAATGTAGCGATGCGTGTTGAGGAGACGGACTCGGCGGACGTGTTCAAGGTCTCCGGGCGCGGCGAGCTGCATCTCTCGATTCTGATTGAGCAGATGCGGCGTGAGGGATATGAGCTGCAGGTCGGAAAACCGGAAGTGGTCTACAAGACGATCAATGGGCAAAAATGTGAACCCATGGAGAATCTGACCGTCGAGGTGCCGCAGGAGTACATGGGCTCGGTCATGGAGGCGCTCGGGACACGCAAGGCAGAGCTGTCGAATATGACGGAGCTGTCGGGCTACATCCGCATGGAGTTCTTCATTCCCGCACGCGGCCTGATCGGATTCCGCTCGGAGCTCCTGACGAATACAAAGGGCAACGGCATCATGAACCATATCTTCCATGGCTATGTGCCGTACAAGGGGGATATGAGCGGGCGTTCGCGCGGCTCACTCGTGGCGTTTGAGCAGGGAGAGACGACGGGCTACGGGATTTTCTCCCTGCAGGATCGCGGGACGATGTTCATCTCGCCGGGTCAACAGGTCTACGAGGGCATGATCGTCGGCGAGAATGCACGCGACATCGACATGGACATCAATCCGTGCAAGAAAAAGAATGTCACGAATATGCGCACGTCGGCATCCGATGAGGCAATCCGCCTCACACCGCCGCGCATTCTGAGCCTCGAGCAGGCACTTGAGTACATCAACGATGATGAACTCGTCGAGGTGACCCCGGAGAACATCCGCCTGCGCAAGACGATTCTGGACCGTACGGCGCGTGGACGTGCGGCAAAGAATGCACGCAAGTAAAGCGGCAGAGAAAATTTTTGTTAAATAAAGATTATGTTTGCATTTGGCATGCTTGCATTTCTGAAAAAAATGTGATAGCATGTCGAAGACAGTAGAGTGAGTGTTTGTCTCTATTTTTACGCAGTTGGAATTTAGCGAGGAAGGAAGAGGTAAATGGGTGCAAATTCATTTCTTTCACGTGTGAAGAATATGACTTCGCGCGTCGTGGACTCATTTATCCCCATTGCGGATGACGAGGAGTTCGAGGAGGAAGAACAGGAGCAGCGTGCGCAGCATGCGGCGGCACAAACGCAGCATACAGTGGCTGCGGAACGGCGTGTTGCCAACGGTGGTACGGTCTCCTTTCCGTCTGCGGTATATGGTTCATCCGCGTCTGCGCGTACGCCCTCGACGGGGGACGGCGGGACGCCGCTGACGGTTCATACAACGAAGGTGTCAGAACTGAAAGTGCGCATTCATCGTCCGCGCCGTTATGATGACGTGAGCACGGCGGTCACACAGCTCAAACAGGGGATTGCTGTGACGGTCAATTTTGACTGCTTGAACGATGGCGAGCGCCGTCGTGTCTGCGACTTCCTGAATGGTGCCTGCTATGTCCTGCACGGGACGGCACGTGTGGTATCAAGCACGATTATTCTCTATGCGCCGAAGGGTGTGGATGTGACGGAGTCGCCCGCATTGCCGCATTGATTTCATACGAATAGAACTTGATCGATGGGGAGCTGTGTGCTCTCCATTTTTTGTGCAAAAATTTTCGTTGGGCCGTTGTCTTGCGGACGTTCTTATGCTATAATATCCCGCAGTGTTTAGGAAGCACTGATAAATTCAGTACTGCCATCTTGGCACATCTTTTTCGCCCTGCCATCGTCGGCAAATCCTCCACATAGCCTTTGCTATGTGTCCGGTTTGTCTCCTTGACAGGACAAAAAATCTGCACCAATCTGACAGACTTCATTTTATCAGCGATTCCTTAAAAATCACGCATTCCCGATAGCTGCTCTGTGCCGTGCTGTGCGCGGTGGTGCAGCAGATGAGGGGCGCGGAAGAACAACAGGAGGTACACTCAAATGGCAGTAATTTCTATGAAGCAGCTTCTGGAGGCAGGTGTCCACTTCGGACATCAGACCCGTCGCTGGAATCCGAAGATGGCGCGCTATATCTTTACGGAGCGCAACGGCATCTACATTATCGATCTGCAGAAGACGGTGCGCAAGGTGGATGAGGCGTACAACTTCCTCCGCAGCGTAGCGCAGGAAGGCAAGTCCGTGCTCTTCATCGGCACGAAGAAGCAGGCGCAGGAGGCGATCCGTGAGGAGGCTCTGCGTGCGAATATGTTCTACGTCAATGAGCGTTGGCTCGGCGGCATGATGACGAACTTCCAGACAATTCAGCGGCGCATCCACCGCCTCAAGACGCTCGAAGAGATGGAGGCGAACGGTACGTTCGAGGTGCTGACGAAGAAAGAGGTGCAGGGCCTCCGTCATGAGAAGGAGAAGCTCGAGCGCTATCTGGGCGGCATCAAGGATATGAACCGTCTGCCGGGGGCACTCTTTGTTGTCGACCCGCGCAAGGAGCGCATCGCGGTTGCTGAGGCACGCAAGCTGAATATCCCCATCGTTGCGATTGTCGATACGAACTGTGACCCGGACGAGATCGACTACGTGATCCCGGGCAACGATGATGCGATTCGCGCGGTGAAGCTCCTCACGGGCTGCATGGCGGATGCTGTGCTCGAGGGCAATCAGGGCGGTGCGCAGGAGACGGCTGCGGCAGAGTAAGGAAACAAACATGGGGTAAGGGAGTGTTATCCCTTGCCCCTTTTTTATGAAATTGGGAGGAACGACTATGGCAATCAGTGCTGCAATGGTAAAGGAACTGCGTGAGCGTACGGGCGCAGGGATGATGGACTGCAAGAAGGCCCTCGCCGAGACGGACGGCGATATGCAGAAGGCAATCGACTATCTGCGTGAGAAGGGCATTGCAAAGGCGGAGAAGAAGGCGGGGCGCATCGCGGCTGAGGGTGCTGTGACGGCATATCTCGCGCCGGACGCAAAGGTCGGCGCGATTGTCGAGATCAACTGCGAGACGGACTTTGCTGCGGGCAACGAGCAGTTCCGTGAGCTGAGTGCAAAGGTTGCAAAGCACATCGCAGAGACCAATCCCGCCAATCTCGACGCATTGAACGCGAGCACGCTTGACGGCAAGGAGGTTGCATCCCTCATCACCGAGGCGACGGCGACGATCGGCGAGAAGATTTCGCTGCGCCGCTTTGCACGCTATGAGAGCACCGGACGCGTTGCGACGTACATCCACATGGGCGGCAAGATCGGCATTCTCGTGGAGCTCTCGGGCGGCGATGAGCAGCTCGGCAAGGACATCGCCATGCAGATTGCGGCGGCATCGCCGATTGCGATCGATCGTTCCGGCGTGACGGCAGACGATATCGAGCATGAAAAAGAAGTCCTCCGCAAGCAGGCACTTGAGGAGGGCAAGCCCGAAAAGATCATTGAGAAAATGGTCGAGGGGCGCATCAACAAGTTCTACGAAGAAGCTTGTCTGCTCGAGCAGAAGTTTGTGAAGGATCCCGAACAGAAGGTATCCGCTGTGCTTGGCGGCGTGGAGGTCAAGGCATTTACGCGCTTCCAGCTCGGCGAGGGCATCGAGAAGAAGCAGGAAGATTTCGCTGCAGAGGTTGCTGCACAGATGCAGTGATGAGCGAAAGCCGCTTCCTTCTACAGATAAGGCCAGATCGATAGCGATGAAAGCCCGCCCTGCTTGCGGGGAAGGGAGACCGCGCAGCGGTGGAAGGGGCATAAAGGGGCTGTTGTGCGCATTTGCGTCGCACGACGCCCCTTTTTTGCAGATGGACAGGGGTTTTTTTTAAGGAGTTGCTGATAATCAGTGATTCCTTTTCCGAAGTGTGCTATAATGGCGCAAAGAACAGACAGGAGGAGTTATCGTGGAAGCGAAATATCGCCGTGTCGTTTTGAAACTCAGCGGAGAGGCTCTGGCAGGAGATCAGGGCTTCGGCATCAACCCTGCCGTTGTCGAGGAGATCGCTGCACAGATCAAGAGAGTACGTGATCACGGAATTGACGTTGCAATCGTGGTTGGCGGCGGCAATATCTGGCGCGGGCTTGCGGGCAGCGCAAAGGGGATGGACCGCACGACGGCGGACTACATGGGCATGATGGCGACGGTGATGAATGCGCTTGCTCTGCAGGATGCACTCGAAAAGCAGGATGTCGATACGCGTGTCCAGAGTGCAATTGAGATGCGCCAGGTGGCAGAGCCCTATATCCGTCGCCGTGCCATTCGTCACATGGAGAAGGGCCGTGTCGTAATCTTTGGCGCCGGTACGGGCAATCCGTATTTTTCGACCGATACAACGGCGGCTCTGCGCGCGGCTGAGATCGAGGCAGATGTCATCCTCATGGCGAAAAAGGGAACGGACGGCATCTATGACTCCGACCCGAATAAGAATCCGAATGCGAAGCGCTTTGAGACGCTGTCCTACATCGACATCCTGCAGAAAGGGCTGGCGGTGATGGATGCGACGGCGACGAGCCTGTGCATGGAAAATAAGATTCCCATTGTGGTGTTTAATATCGACGAGCATGCGAATATTGCGCGTGCATCGTTTGGGGAGCCGATTGGAACGACCGTAGGAGGCGGGACTGTATGATCAAGGAAATTCTCTCAAAACACGAGGCAAGCATGAATAAAGCGATCGAGGCACTCCGTCGGGAGTTCTCATCTCTGCGTGCTGGGCGTGCGACGCCGAACCTTCTCGATAAGGTGATGGTGCCCTACTATGGGACACCGACCTCGGTCAATCAGCTTGCCAAGGTGACGGTTCCGGAGCCTCATATGATCGTCATCACGCCGTGGGAGAAGTCCATCCTGCACGAGATCGAGATCGCAATCTCAAAGTCCGACCTCGGGCTCTCACCGAACTCGGACGGCACGGTGATCCGTCTCGCCATTCCGCAGCCGACGCAGGAGCGCCGCAAGGAACTCATCAAGACGGTCGGCAAGAAGACGGAGGAGGCAAAGGTTGCCCTGCGCAACATCCGCCGCGATGCAAACGAGGCAATCAAGAAGCTCGAGAAAGACAAGGAGATCAACGAGGACGAGTCCAAGCGCGGGCAGGATTCCGTGCAGAAGCTTGTGGATAAATTCGTCAAGCAGATGGAAGAGATGCGCGCGGCGAAGGAAAAAGAGGTTATGGAGATCTGATGACGGACCTCCGTTTGGCGCGCCCGTGGAATGCGGTGAAGCTTGAGGCGGACAGTATACCATATAAGACGGTGGAGACACGATCTCCGCGGGATTTCTTCGCGGTGGACGAGACATCTCTCTATGTGATTCGTGTACGTGAGAACGGCGGGCATTCCGATCTGACGCTTACACCCGCGCCGGCGCGCAGTGCCTCGGTCGCTGCCTATGAGGAAGAGCTTGGGGAGCCGCTGATCCATAGACCTTCAGATTGACGTGTTTTTCAAGCACCAATCGGACGCATGGCAGGAGCCATGTGGAGCGCTTGCCGAGGCAGCACGATACAAAGATGCGTTAAGGTGACGGTGTCGAATGGATCTGTGCTTCCTTCGCTGAACTCCCCCTTTCGGCTTTGCCGAAGGGGGAGAGCCGTGGTATTGCAGTGAGGATGGAAGGGATAACGATGTGGAGAAAGCTATTTGGCGGTGAGAAGACGGATTCTGCCGACGATGCGGCGGAGCTTCATTCGTCCGGTCTTGCACTTAACCGTGCGAGCATGCCGCGCCACGTCGCGATCGTCATGGACGGGAACGGTCGCTGGGCCAAGGCGCAGGGGAAGTCGCGCTCGACCGGACACGAGGCAGGGGCACGTACGCTCAAACGGATCGTGCGTGCGGCCTCGGAGATGGGGGTTGAGGTGCTCACCGTTTATGCATTTTCAACGGAGAATTGGAAGCGCCCGCAGCGCGAAGTCGATTTCCTGCTGAGGCTCTTTGACTCCTTCTTGGAGAAAGAAATCACAGAGATGCACGAGCAAGACGTGCGCATGCGCTTCATCGGACGGCGTGACCGCTTCACGGAGCGTTTTCTGCATCGGATGGAGGATGCAGAGGCGCGCACAGCGAACAATACGGGCATTCACTTCAATCTGGCCGCGAACTACGGCAGTCAGGATGAGATCCTGCGTGCCGTACGCTCCATCGCCGAACGCGCAGCAGCAGGAGAGCTTGCGCCCGAGGAGATCGACGAGGCAATTTTTTCCGATGCGCTCGATACGGCGGGCGATCCACCGGTCGATCTCTTTATCCGTACGAGCGGCGATCTGCGCCTGAGCAACTTTCTGCTCTGGCAGTCCGCTTATGCGGAGCTCTACTTTACCGATACGAACTGGCCGGATTTTACGCCGGAGGAACTTGCCGCTGCGATTGAGGATTTCACAGGGCGAAATCGACGATTTGGAGGACTGTCCGAAGGATAAATGGGAGGCTGTCTTTGATTACACGTATTATTTCCGGAACAATCGGCATTGCCCTTGCCGCCTACGTGATCCAAGAGGGGGGCACCACGTTCGTCATAGCAGCGGCGGTGCTTGCCGTACTTGCGTGGTTTGAGTTCACGCGTGCCTTTTCCTATCACGGCGGCAGTCCAGCGCTCTTTTCGGGACTTTTCGGCATTGGCGGCATGCTCTACGGCGCCTATCTCGGACAGCTGGATATGATCCTGATGGCGCTGATGGCATCTGCCGTGCTGGCGCTCCTTACATCCGTGATCCTGCGTGGAGATGTGTCTGTTCCGGATGTGTGCATCTCTGTGGCAGGCATTGTTTACATCGGCCTGCCGTTTGCCCATCTCATCCTGCTGCGTGCCCTTGCGGTCGGCAGTTACGTGACACCGATTGAGACGTTTGATCTCGGGACGGCGATGGTCTGGGTCATGTTCATCGGTACGTGGTCGAGTGACAGTTTTGCGTACTTCGCAGGGTGCGCATTCGGCTCGCATAAGCTTGCACCTGCGATTAGTCCCAACAAGACGGTTGAGGGGTTCCTCGGAGGGCTTGCCGGTACGATTGCGGCGGTGGCGGGGCTCGGATATCTCCTGCACATGCCGCTCGCCCAAATGGCGGGACTTGGCGCGGCGATCGCTGTACTTGGCACATTCGGCGATCTTGTAGAATCGCTGATGAAACGGTACGCGGGCATCAAGGATTCGGGAGCGATCATCCCGGGGCACGGCGGCATCTGGGATCGTTTTGACAGCGTGCTCTTTACGGCACCGCTCGTTTACTATTACACGATCTACTTCATTTTGCGCTAACTGGCAATCATAAAGGAGCTTGGATGTTAGAAAAAATTCTCGCGACGGTATTTGTCTTTGGCCTCCTCGTCTTTGTGCATGAGCTCGGACATTTCATCACGGCGAAGCTGACGGGAATGCGCGTCGATGAGTTCGCCATCGGCTTTGGGCCGCGCCTTGTCAGTTTTCGCTATGGCGAAACGGTATATTCGATCCGCATCGTCCCCCTTGGCGGCTTCAACGATATCGCGGGCATGAATGCGGACGACAACGATGCGGGGGAGCGCGGCTATTGCCGCAAGCCGATTCTGTCGCGCATGATCGTGATACTCGCAGGCTCGGCAATGAACTTCATCCTGCCCGTTGTCCTTTTCTTCGGCATTTTCTTCTTTGCGGGAGTGCAGACGCCGAACCCTGCGCCTATACTCGGTACCGTGCTCGCGGACGGTCCGGCAGCAGAGGCGGGCCTTATGGCGAATGACCGCATTCTTGCGATCGACGGGAAGCCGATTGAGACGTGGCAGGAGTTGGTGGATGGGATTCGTACGAATCACGGCACGGTTCCCATGACCGTACAGGTGGATCGTGCGGGGAAGGAGCTCACCGTCAGTGTGACGCCGCGCTACGATGCATCGCATGATCGCGGATACATCGGCATTGTGAATGCCTATGAGAGCACCTATCCCGGCTTCTTCCAGTCCGTCTCGATGGCATTCGAGCGGACGGCGATGATTATTGCGATGATGCTCGATGCGCTCTATCGCATCATCCTCGAACTCTCCGGCTCAGAGCTTGCCGGGCCCATCGGCGTGGCGCAGATGGCGGGTGAGGTTGCGGAGATGGGCATTGTGCCACTTCTCAACTTTGCGGCGCTGCTCAGTCTCAATCTCGCGATCATCAACCTTCTGCCCGTCCCTGCACTCGACGGCGGTCACTTTCTGACGCTCTGCGTCGAGGCGGTGCGCGGCAAGCCGCTCAGCCCTAAAGTGATGCATTATATTCAGAATGCGGGCGTGGGACTGATCGTTCTCCTCATGCTGCTCGCAATGAAGAATGACGTTATGCGTATCTTTGCAGGAGGCTGACCTCGCTATGCCAAATTATGAACGCCGCAGGACGCGGCAGATCCATATTGGAACGATCCCCATCGGGGGCAATGCGCCCATTTCCGTGCAGTCCATGTGCAATACCAAGACGACGGATACGGAGGCGACCGTTCAGCAGATCCGTGAGCTCGCCGCAGCGGGCTGCGACATTGTGCGCGTTGCCGTGCCCGATATGGCGGCGGCGAAGAATCTCGGGAGCATCGTGCGGCAGGTAAAGACGCCGCTCGTGGCCGACATCCACTTTGACTACAAACTTGCGCTCGAGGCGATGGCGCAGGGCGTTGCGGCCCTGCGTATCAACCCCGGAAACATCGGCGGGACGGAGCGCGTGAAGAAGGTGGTCGCAGCGGCGCGTGAGGGAGGAATCCCCATCCGTATCGGCGTCAACGCCGGATCGCTCGATCATAAAATCCTGACGAAATACGGCGGCGTAACGGCAGAAGCATTGGTCGAGTCCGCGATGGAGCATGTACATGTGCTTGAGGAGCTGGACTTCTACGACATGAAGATCTCGCTGAAGGCGCATGATGTTCCGCTGACGCTTGCGGCATATCGTCTGATGAGTGAGCGCGTGGACTATCCGCTCCATCTCGGCATCACGGAGGCAGGCACGGCGGGAACTGGGATCATCAAGTCCTCGGTCGGTGTCGGCGCACTCCTTGCCGAGGGGATCGGCGATACGATCCGCATCTCGCTGACGGGGGATCCGGTCGTTGAGGTGCGCACCGCGAACGAGATCCTGAAGGCCCTCGGACTGAAGGAGTACGGGCCGACGCTTGTCGCCTGCCCGACCTGCGGGCGCACGAGCATCAACCTCGTGGAGATCGCGGAGAAGGTCGAGGAGCGCCTGCGCGGCATGGAGGATCCGATCGAAGTCGCCGTGATGGGCTGCGTCGTCAACGGCCCCGGTGAAGCACGCGGCGCAGATGTCGGTATTGCGGGCGGCAACGGTGAGGGACTGATCTTCCGCAAGGGTGAGGTCGTCCGCAAGGTAAAGGAAGAAGAGCTGCTTTCCGAACTGTTTCGGGAAATTGATGCAATACTGGAGGAACGCAAAACGTCATGAGAGCCACGAATCTATACGCGCCCACACTCAGAAATACACCTGCAGAGGCGGAGATTGCCAGCCATCGGCTCATGTACCGCGCGGGGCTGATCCGCAAGTCTGCAGGGGGCATGTATACCTATCTGCCGCTCGCGTGGCGTACGATCCGCAAGATCGAACAGATCATCCGCGAGGAGATGGATGCGGCGGGCGGACAGGAGATCATGATGCCGATCCTCCAACCGTCCGAGCTCTGGGAGGAAAGCGGACGCTGGGGTGCATACGGTGCGGAGATGATCCGTGTCAAGGATCGCCATGACCGCGAGTTCTGCATGGGACCGACGCATGAAGAGATGATTACGGCACTCGTGCGCGATGAGCTGCGTTCGTATAAGCAGCTGCCCGTCCTGCTCTATCAGATTCAGGACAAGTTCCGCGATGAGCGCCGTCCGCGCTTTGGCATCATGCGCAGCCGCGAGTTCATCATGAAAGACCTTTATTCTTTCGACAAGGATGTCGAGGGAATGAACGAGTCCTACCGCAAGATGTCGGTGGCGTACACGAATATCTTCACGCGCTGCGGACTGGATTTCCGCGCCGTGGAGGCGGACAGCGGCGCGATCGGCGGCGGTCACTCCGAGGAGTTCACCGTGCTCGCCCCCGAGGGCGAGTCGCGCATTGCATGCTGCGATGCGTGCAGCTATGCGGCGAGCGATGAGAAGGCGGCACTGCGTCCGATGGATGCCCCCGACGAGGCGGAACTGCCGCTTGAGAAGGTGGCGACACCGGGCACGCATACGATCGCGCTGCTTGCGGAATATCTAAAGGTTCCCGTCGAAAAGACGATCAAGGCGGTCGCCTATCAAACGGAGGACGATACCCTCATCCTTGCCTTCCTGCGCGGCGACCACGAGGTGAACGAGATCAAGCTCGCGAACGTCGTTCCGGGGGCGCGTGACCTGCGTATGGCGGACGAGGATGCGATCCGTGCGGTCGGCGGCTGTCCCGGCTTTATGAGCCCGATTGGCATTGCAAAGGGCACGCACATCATCGTCGATGAGACGGCGATGCGGATGCACAATGCGGTTTCGGGGGCAAACGAGGCAGATTTCCACTATACGAATGTGAATCCAAAGCGCGACTTCGAGGCTGTGACGGTGGCGGACATCCGACTGGTCGAAGAGGGGGATGCATGTCCCGTCTGTGAAAACGGGCACCTGCATATCGGACGCGGCATTGAGGCGGGGCAGATCTTCGCCCTCGGCACAAAGTACAGTGAGGCGATGGGGGCGACCTTCCTCGATGAGACGGGCAAGGCACAGCCCATGCAGATGGGGTGCTACGGCATCGGCGTCGGGCGCACGATGGCGGCGGCGATCGAGCAGAATCATGACGAGCACGGCATCATCTGGCCGCGTGCGATCGCTCCGTATGAGGTCGTCGTCGTCGCGGTCAATGCAAAGGATGACGCGCAGCTCGCATATGCTGAGGAGGTCTATGAGGAACTCCGCGCGGCAGGCATTGATGTACTGCTCGACGATCGCCGTGAGCGCGCAGGTGTGAAGTTCAACGATTGCGACCTGATCGGCTACCCTGTTCGCATCGCGATCGGGCCGAAGACCATCGACAGCGGCAGCATCGAGGTCAAGGTGCGCCGAACGGGCGAGCTCGTAAATTTTGCACGCAATACCTATTTGAAGGGCGTGCAGGATATGCTGGCGGCTCTTTGAGGACTTTCAGGGCGGCGTTTGTGCGCCGCCCTTTTTGTGCGCATATTGAAAAGAAGGTCCTTTATTGCTATAATGGAGGCGTGGATAATCGTCAATGTTGGAGGTGGTCGCTATGTTTCGTCCATTGCCGTTCAATCTGAGAGAGAATGCCGAGAAGGGGCAGGAGATGCTGGGAAAGGCCCTCGAGTCCGTGATGGAGCATTCGTTTAACCCGTTCGACAAGGTAGGCGGGATGCTCTTCCCGTTCCGCGTCGATGTGATCGACTGTGAGAATTGCTATGAGTTGTTCGCAGAGCTGCCGGGATTTACAAAGGATGCAATCGAGGTCTCCTACAACGAGGATGGTCGCCTGAGAATCAAGGCGGAGCGCGTTGTGCCGGAGGACTCTGAGACAAAATACCTCTGCCATGAGCGCAAGGCGGGCGTGTTCGAACGCTCCTTCCTCATCGATGATGTTGACGAGGCAGAGGTGTCTGTGTCCTATGAGGCGGGGATTCTCCACGTGATCCTGCCGAAACTTGAGGTGAAGAAATCTTGCCGTGTCTTTACGATCCAGTAAGGTTGAAAATGTAGGGATATGTGAGCGGAGGGGACTATATGTCGGAAGATCGCGACTGGGAGCAGTTTAAGCAGAAGCTGAAGGCAAAGACGGAGATCGATCTCGATCTTTACAAAGAGCCGCAGATGAAGCGTCGGATCAACAATCTGATCACGCGTGCGGGCTATAAGGGCTGCGTCGCATACTTTGATCATGTCTGTGAGAATAAGGACGACTTTGCTGCATTCATTGAATATCTGACGATCAACGTGTCGGAGTTCTTCCGCACCCCGGAGAAGTTCAGCAAACTCGAGACGGATGTCATTCCCGATCTCATGACACGTTCGCCGAAGCTCAATATCTGGAGCGCGGGCTGCTCGATCGGCGCGGAGCCGTATTCCCTTGCGATCATCATGAAGGAGATGACGCCGGGGACGCGTCACCGCATTCTCGCCTCCGATCTCGATATTGAGATTCTCGCAAAGGCAAAGCGCGGTGTCTATACGGCGGATGAGATCAAGAGTATGGCACCGGATCGCCGCCGCAAGTATTTCGATGAGGATAACGGTCATTTCGCCGTGAAGCAGGAAATCAAGAACATGATCGAGTTCAAACGGCACAATCTCCTGCAGGACAAGTTCGAGACGGGCTTTGATCTGATTCTCTGCCGCAATGTCGTCATCTACTTCACGGATGAGGCAAAGGATCAGCTTTATCGGCATTTCTTCGAGGCACTGAAGCCTGGCGGTATTCTCTTTGTCGGCGCGACGGAGTCGATTTTGAACTTCCGCAAGATGGGCTATACGAGCTTCCAGCCGTTCTTCTATCAGCGGCCGCTCGAGTCATGACGGGGACGGCGCTCACGGAGGAGGCGCGGCTCTCGCTGCTCCTCCGGCAGCTCAAATGGGCAGAGGAGAAGACGGCGTTCTATCGTACATCATTTGAACGCGCGGGCATTCGTGCCGCATCTGTTACATCGTTTGCAGATATGGTGCACCTGCCGTTTTTGGAGCGGGCGGCGAAAGAGGGGGCAGAAGCCCCTTTTTTCATGCTCACGCTGCCGCTCTCGTCCGTGCTGCGCATGAGTATTCTGCATGACGGCGGGGACGAGGGCAGAGTGCACTGCTATACGCAGGGCGATGTGGCGCGTCAGGTACAGACGGTAGGGGATATGCTTGCTGCGTGTGGGGTGAATCGTGCGAGTACGGTGCTCCTCGTGGGAGATTTTACGGACAGTCGTATGCTCGACCTGCAGTATGCACTGGATGCGATCGGTGCGGCGGTTCTGCCGTGTACGGTGGAAACGGCGGCGCAGCTCCTGCGTGCAGCGGTGCCGGATACCGTCATCGCCTGGGCGTGTGAGCTGCCCGCACTTGCCGATGCCATGGGCGATCTGTGCGTGAACCGGCTGATTACGGTGGGAAATCGTCCTGCGCTGCAGGCTTCTGTGCGGAAACTGGCAGAGCGCTTGGCTGTGCGCTGTGTGCACCTCTTTACGCTGGCGCAGATGGGGGCCCTCATTGGTGCGCGTTGTTCCGGAGGGGATGGGATCCATCTCGAGGAGCGGCTCTTCGTTGCCGAGGTTTTGGATGGTGTGGGGCAGTGTTCGCGTGCGGATGGCGCGTGCGGCGAGCTCGTGCTCTCGACGATCGCGGCAGAGGCGATGCCTATCCTGCGCTGGCGGACGGGACTTCAGGTGCGCCTTTCACGGGAGACATGCGGCTGCGGCGATGCGGGGCTGCGCATCATAGAGGAGTGAGACAATGACAGACGAACGGTTGATTGCGGCACTCGATGTGCCGACGCGGGACGATGCAGAGCGTCTTGTGGAGCGGCTTGGTACGAGCGTCAGCTATTACAAGGTGGGCATGGAGCTCTTCTATGCACTCGGTGGGGATATCGTCGCATGGTTGAAGGAGCGAGAAAAAAAAGTATTCCTCGACCTGAAGCTGCATGATATCCCCAATACGGTCGGCAACGGACTCTGCTCACTGCTGCGTCTTCGTCCCGACATCCTGAACGTCCACACGGCGGGCGGGCTGCGTATGATGCAGACGGCACGTGAGGCGCTGCATCGTGCGGCAGACGAAATGGGTGTTCCCTGTCCCCGGCTGATCGGCGTTACTGTGCTCACAAGCATGGATGCCCAGGACTGGGCAGGGCTTGGACACACGGGGACGATTGCCGACGCAGTGCTGCGCCGCGCAAAGCTTGCTCAGGAGGCAGGGCTTGACGGTGTGGTTGCTTCTCCTGCCGAGACGGCAGAGATTCGCCGCGTATGCGGCGATGATTTCCTGATCGTTACGCCGGGCATCCGTCCCGCAGGGGCATCGCACGACGATCAGAGGCGCGTGATGACACCGGCAGGGGCAATACGTGCAGGTGCATCGCAGATTGTGGTCGGACGGGCAATCTATGCGGCAGAGAATCCGCGCGCAGCGGCAGAGGAGATTTTGAGAGAGATGGAGGCTGTATCATGACGCAGGAAGAAGTACGCGCACTGCTTGTCAAAACGGGTGCAATTATGGATGGGCATTTCTTGCTGACCTCGGGTCTGCACAGCCCGCACTACGTCGAGAAGTTCAATGTGCTCCAGCATCCCGCCTACACGGCGCAGCTCTGCGCCGCAATGGCGGAGAAGTTCAAGGATGCACAGATTGAGACGGTGGTCGGCCCCGTGACGGGCGGGATCCTGCTCGCGCATGAAACGGGAAAATCGCTCGGGACGCGCGCGATCTTCACGGAGCGCGTGGACGGGAAGATGACGTTTCGCCGCGGCTTTTCGCTGCGCAAGGGGGAGCGTGTTCTCATCGTCGAGGATATCGTGACGACGGGCGGCTCGATCAAGGAGGTCATTGAGGTGGTCAAGGCGGCGGGTGCTGTTCCCGTTGCGGTCTCCATGCTCGTTGACCGCAGCGGCGGCAAGGCGGATTTCGGCGATGTGCCTGCTGCGGCACTCCTCACGATGGATGTGGAGACCTATGCGCCGGAGAGCTGCCCACTCTGCGCGAAGGGCATTCCGATGACGAAACGCGGGCGTACGGGCAAGTAAGAGGCGTATTTGATGGCTGAGGAATTCACGGAAGAAATTGATGCGGCACTCGCGGAGTGGACTGTGCTCGATGAGCTCCCCGCAGAGATCGAAGGCTTTGTTTTATCGAGAGTGCGGGAGCTGTGTGAAGCACAGTATGCGTTCTTTCGCTACGACTGTGCGGCGGAGCACCGTGCGGTTGTCGGTTTCTATGATGCCGGAACAGCATCGTACAAGCTGCGCGTAGAGGTCGGTGTGGTGGACTTTGCTCTGCCGTCCTTCATTTACGGCGATTTGACGGCGTTTGGCAGAGAACTGCGGCGTGCACTGCCGTGCGTGATAGCGGAGCTGCACGCTGACGCTCTGGCAACACAAGAGCTACTGCCCGTGCGTGAGAGCATCGAGACGTGGACGTATGGCACCGCGCTTCCTGAGGAGCTTGAGGGCTTCGAGCTCTTTGTCCGTCCATCTGCGCCGGTACAGCTGACGAACGGGTCCTTCCTCATCATTGACTATGTGGATTTTGCGCGGGGCAACGATGTCGGCATCTATTACAACTGCTATCGGAATGAGTTCTTCGGCGAGTATCACGTGAACCATATGCCGTATGTGAGTTACTCGTTTGACGCAGCGGATCTTGAGGAACTGGAGCAGCGGCTGAAACTGCATCTTGTGTCCTATCTGCGCACGGCGCGTGCGCAGTCGGAATTGGAAAAGAACGGGTAGAATGGGAGGAAACATTGCAGAGAGACGGGTTAGGCGCACTGCGCGCTGATGTTATTGAGCGGGCACGCGCGGCGTTTGCACGCATGGATGAGACGGCGGAGTTCAATACGCGAAAGGTACTCAATGCCATGCGGGCGTGCCGCGTCTCAGACGCGCATTTCGGCGTGAGTGCGGGTTATGCGTACAGTGATCTCGGGCGCGAGAAGCTGGACGAGCTCTACGCCCGCGTCTTTGGTGCGGAGCGTGCGCTCGTGCGGACGCAGTTCGTCTCGGGGACGCACGCGCTTGCAACGGTGCTGTTCGGCATCCTGCGTCCCGGCGATCAGCTCGTCTCCATCACGGGCACACCTTACGATACGATGCAGACCGTGATTGGCTGGGCGCATGAGAGTATCGGGTCTCTGAAGGAGTTCGGTGTGCTCTATGATGAGCTGCCGATGCGGGATGGACACGTCGATCTGGATGGCATTGACCGCATTGTGACGGCGCGGACGAAGGTTGCACTGGTGCAGCGTTCGCGCGGCTACAGTGCGCGTGAGCCCCTCAGCATCGAGGATATCCGTACGGTCAGCGCACGGATCAAGGCAGTGAATCCAAACTGCATTGTATTTGTTGACAACTGCTATGGAGAGTTCGTCGATACCGTTGAGCCGACGGAGATCCCTACGGTCGACATCATGGCAGGCTCGCTCATCAAGAACCCCGGCGGCGGCCTTGCGCCGACGGGCGGCTATATCGCAGGGCGGAGCACGCTCGTGGAGATGGCATCCTATCGCCTGACCGCACCGGGGATGGGGGACGAGCTTGGCGCGAGCCTCATCTCGAATCGCCTGCTCTTTCAGGGACTTTTCCTCGCACCGCACGTCGTTGCGCAGGCCCTCAAGGGGGCAGTCTTTGCTGCGGGCATCTTCGAGGGGCTGGGATGTCATACATTCCCGCGCTTCACAGATGCACGCAGCGACATCATACAGGCGATTGTACTTGGGGATGCGGAACGGATGAAGGCATTCGCGCGTGCAATTCAGGCCATGTCACCCGTGGATGCGTTCGCCGCACCCGAGCCGTGGGATATGCCGGGGTATGCCGACCAGATTATCATGGCAGCGGGAACGTTCGTGCAGGGCGCATCGATCGAGCTGAGTGCGGACGGCCCCATGCGTGAACCGTACTGCATCTATCTGCAGGGCGGGCTGACGTTCGAGCACGCTGCGCTCGGCGTGATGGCGGCGGCGGAAGCAATCCTGTGATTTCTGTTTCTGTATGTGTGCTCCACGCAAACACATCGCTGCGCAAGTGGCCGCCCGCTTGTTTCACTAGGGGGGGCTTTGGAGAACATCGCGCACATCCCAAGTTTCATCCATGCCCAAAATCTCTCATCATAGGCTAGCTTCCTATTGATGGGGGATTTTTGTTTTATAAGTGAGTTCAGTTTTTCGGATATTTTTGCAGATTTATGGATATTCTTTTGCCGATTCTTTTCGTATACTATAAATAATCAGACGAATAAAGAGTGAAGGGGTTCGATGCTGCTAAAAGTTGGAGGGGATTCTATGAGCGTTGCGATTCACATTGAGAATGCCGTGAAACGATATGGCGATCTCACCATCATTCCGGGGATTACGGAACACATCCACAACGGAGAGTTCTTCACTCTGCTCGGTCCTTCGGGCTGCGGCAAGACGACGCTCCTGCGCATGATCGCGGGATTCAACAGCATTGAGGGGGGAGATATCCTCTTCAATGAGCAGCGCATGAACGATATTCCCGCGCACAAGCGGAACATTGGCATGGTGTTTCAGAGCTACGCGATCTTTCCGCATCTGACCGTGCGGCAGAATGTGGAGTACGGGCTGAAGCTGCGCGATGTGCCGAAGGCGGAGATGAAGGAGAAGGTGGACCGCATCCTCGATGTCGTACAGATCGCGGACTATCAGGATCGTCTCCCCGAACGCCTCTCGGGCGGACAGCAGCAGCGTGTGGCGCTCGCACGTGCGATCGTCATTCATCCGAGTGTGCTGCTGATGGACGAGCCGCTCTCGAACCTCGACGCGAAGCTGCGCATTGAGATGCGTTCGGCAATCCGCGCGGTGCAGAAGACGGTCGGGATCACGACGGTCTACGTCACGCACGATCAGGAGGAGGCACTGTCGATCTCTGACCGCATTGCCGTCATGAACAAGGGCGAGATTCAGCAGACGGCACGACCGCAGACGATCTACGAACGACCGTGGAACATCTTTGTCTCGACCTTTATCGGACACTCCAACCTGTTCCACGGACGCGTGCAAAAGTCGGGCGATAGGGTGTGCGTCACCTTCCGCAACGGCTATGAGATGCCGATGGCGAACCTCGGTGCCGAGGCAGAGGACGGCATGGAGGTTGTGATCTCCGTGCGCCCCGAGGAGCTCTCCATTCAGGAGGATGGCCTGCCGTGCAAGGTGAAGACGAAGGTTTTCCTCGGCAAGTACATCAACTACAGTCTGGACTTTGACGATGAGATGGTCCTGCCGCAGCAGGCCTCACTCGAGTTCTCGCAGGATCTCGGTCATGCGACACAGCAGCTCGAGGTGGGGGACACGGTGCATCTGCGGCCGAATGCACGGAAGGTCAATATCTTCACGGCGGACGGTGCGCGCAATATCCTGAAGGATGTGGTGCGCTATGAGTAGGCTCAAGCTGCGCTGGGATTTCTGGACCGGGATTACGCTGCTCTCCATCGCGGTGTTCAGCCTTTTCCTTATCTATCCGCTCTTCTCGCTCTTTGCATCAGCGTTCCAAGACGCGGTGACGGGAGAGTTTACGCTCGCACATTTCTCTCATTTCTTCGAGCGGAAATATTACTATCAGTCGATGATCAACAGCTTCAGCGTGACTGCGTGTGTGACGGTGCTCGCGATTGTGATCGGCACGGCACTCGCGTACTTTATGACACTCTACCGTATCCGTTTCAAGAGTGCGCTTGAGATCTGCATCATCATCTCGCTGCTCTCGCCGCCGTTCATCGGTGCGTACTCGTGGATCCTCATCGGCGGGCGCAGCGGCATTCTAACACAGTGGCTGCAGGAAACGTTTCAGTACGAGTTCCCGTCGATCTATGGATTCTCGGGTATCCTGCTTGTCCTGACGCTCAAGCTCTATCCGTTCATCTACCTCTATGCGGCGGGCGCGATGAAGAACATCGACTCCGCCTTGATTGAGGCAGCGGAGAGCCTCGGCTGCAGCGGCGTGCGCAAGGTGGTGACGGTCATCGTACCGCTTATCACGCCGACGATCCTCGCGGGAGCGCTCATGGTCTTCATGAATGCAATGGCGGATTTCGGCACGCCGATGCTGATTGGCGAGGGCTTCAACGTCATGCCGGTCATGATCTACTCGGAGTTCATCAATGAGGTGGGCGATCAGGCGAACTTCGCGGCGGCGATGGCGGCGATCATGGTTGTCATCACCTCGACCATCTTCCTGCTGCAAAAATATGTGGTGAGCCGCAAGTCCTTTACGATGAGCTCCCTCCGTCCCATCGAGGTAAAGGAGATGAAGGGCGCGGGAAATGTCACTGTGCACGTTCTGATCTATCTGCTCGTCGCACTGTCGATGATTCCGCAGCTTGTCGTCATCTACACGTCGTTTCTCGAGACACGTGGTGCAGTCTTTACGGGCGGGTATTCGCTTGAGAGCTACACGACGATCTTCAGCAGCCTCGGCACCGCGATCTCGAACACCTACCTTTACAGTACGGCGGCGATCCTTGCCATCGTATTCCTCGGCATGACGGTCGCATACCTTACGACGCGGCGCAAGAGTATGCTCACGGACATCATTGACACACTCACGATGTTCCCGTATATTATCCCGGGCTCGGTGCTCGGCATCACGCTGCTGCTCGCGTTCAACGAGGAGCCGATCCTGCTCTCAGGGACAGCGCTCATCATTATCATCTCACTCGTTATAAGGCGTCTGCCCTATACACTGCGCTCAAGTTCCGCGATCCTCTATCAGATCAGCCCGAGCATTGAGGAGGCATCCATCAGCCTCGGAGCCTCGCCGCTCAAAACGTTCTTTAAGGTGACGGCGATCATGATGCTGCCCGGGGTCATGAGCGGGGCGATCCTCTCGTGGATCACAGCGATCAACGAACTCAGTTCCTCGGTCATCCTCTTCACGGGTATGACGAAGACGATGTCGGTCGCAATCTACACGGAGGTCATCCGCGCGAGCTACGGTACGGCTGCAGCGCTCTCGACCATCCTCACGCTGACGACAATCGCTGCGATGGTGACGTTCTTCAAGGTTTCGGGCAGCAAGGATGTCACGCTGTAGGGCTTTTAGGCAAAAGCCTTTTTCATAGATGGTTTTCTGTCAAAAGGAGGTTCTTTTCATGAGGTTCAAGAAAATGTTTGCCGTCCTCGCAGCATCGCTGATGCTGGGCGGCGCTCTCACCGGCTGCGGTGGGGGAGAGAAAAAGCAGGCAGCGGCAGACGACAATTCGCTGGTCATCTACTGCCCGCATCCGCTTGCATTCATCAATCCTCTCGTGGAGGAGTTTGAAAAGCAGAGCGGCGTAAAGGTCGAGGTCATCGCGGCGGGTACGGGGGAGCTCTTAAAGCGTGTCGAGTCCGAGAAGGCGAATCCGCTCGGCGACATCTTCTGGGGCGGCTCACTGAATACGATGAAGCCGAAGGCGGATCTCTTCGAGAACTATACCTCGGTGAACGAGGATCACATTCAGAAGGCGTTCAAGAACACCGAGGGACCGATGACGCGCTTCACGGATATCCCGAGCGTCATCATGGTCAATACGAATCTTCTCGGCGATGTGAAGGTCGAGGGGTATGAGGATCTGCTGAATCCTGCACTGAAGGGAAAGATCGCATTTGCCGATCCGTCGAAGTCCTCCTCCTCCTACGAGCACCTCATCAACATGCTCTACGCGATGGGGAATGGCGATCCCGACAAGGGCTGGGACTATGTGGAGAAGCTCTGCCGCAATCTCGACGGAAAGCTGCTCTCCGGCTCGTCTGCGGTCTACAAGGGCGTAGCGGACGGTGAGTACGCCGTGGGTCTTACGTTCGAAGAGGGCGGCGCGAAGTACGTTGCGGACGGCGCACCCGTGAAGCTCATCTACATGAAGGAGGGCGTTATCTCCAAGCCCGACGGCATCTACATCATCAAGAACGCAAAGCACATGGAGAATGCGAAGAAGTTCATCGACTTCATCACGAGCAAGGAAGCGCAGAGCATCATTACGTCACAGCTCCACCGCCGCTCCGTGCGCGACGATGTGGACGCGCCGGTCGGACTTCTGCCGAAGGACCAGATCAAGATCATCGACGACAACGAGCAGGTCGTCGAGAAAAACAAGAAGGCATGGCTTGACAAGTTCAAGGATATCTTCACAAGCGTACAGTAATCTCAAGGCGCCATTGCGTCACATACAAAATACCGGAGGGGTGCATCCTTCCGGTATTTTGTATTTGCAGAGATTCTGCTATAATAAATTCGTATTTGTGTGAAATGCGCGGAAAGGTGGGAGGTATGCGACGCTTTCAAGATGAAGTACGCAGTGCACTCCTAAAATATGCACTCACACCGGGGCTCCTCATCGCGCTCATCTGCATCTTCCTTGCAGCCCTTTACTGGGAGCGGAATGTCATGACGCGTACGGCGGAGGAGGCGCGTACGGCGGGCGAGATCTTTACAGAGCTGACGCATGACTATGAAACGCGTGCAGCGGCGCTTGCAGCAAATGGCATGCTGCCGACGCGCGGGGCGGCGGAGGAGCGCCGCCTGTATTTTGAACAGCTGTATGCGGAACTGAATCTGCACGGCACACTTCCGCGCTTCTATCTTTTGGATGCGCGGCGGCATGTGCTCTTTCAGACGCGCTCCGACGTTCCCTCCTACCTCGATGCACCGCCGCAGTGGGGCGTTCTCTCACGTATGGAGCGGGCAGAGGGCTGCATTCAGGAATTTGTCCCGCGTGCAGACCATGAGTGGGACTACGTTATCGGTCAGGCGATCCGCGTACCGTCGCCCACAGCGCATCTGCACAGGGCGCTGTCAGCAGAAGCAGAGGGCTATGCCCTCTTTGTCGTGCCTGTGCAGGAACTCGCGAAACGCCTCCAGACGAGTGAGAAGATGCACGTTGTCATCACAGATCGTTCCGGACGCGCTCCATTTTCCACGATGACGATCTTTCGCGATCCTATCTTTCATAAGATCGTTCCGGAGCTTGCGGACGCACATGGTCTGATCGCGGTGGATGGGCAGCAGTTCTATGTGTCGCAGGAGCCCGTGCTGGACGGGCTTTTCACCGTCTATGCCGTTCTTCCCGTCGGCAGCCGCATCGCACAGTTCGCAACGGGAGCGGCGATCCTCTTCGCCGTGCTGCTTCTCATGATCCCACTCATCGTCTTCCGTGTGCGCTGCGAGACAGCGGAGAAGATGCGTGCGATGGATGAGATTGTTGCAGCATTTCGTGATGTGCGGTACGGAGAGCTGCATCGGGAGCTGAGGATCCGGACGGGCAATGAGTTCGAGGAGATCGCGGGCGAGTACAACCGCATGGTGAAGAGCCTTGTACAGTTGATGCAGGAAAATGAGGAAAAGGCACGCGTAAGTGTGATCTCGGAGCTGCGTCAGCTCGAGTCCCAATTTAACCCGCATTTTCTCTTTAATACACTCGAAAACATAAAATACATGACCAAATTCAATCCGGATGCTGCCATGCGTATGATTACGGCACTCTCTGCACTCCTGCGCTACAGCATTGACAACCGTACGCAGTGCGTGACACTCGCCGAGGACATCCGCTACCTTGAGAACTACATCGAGATTCAGCGGTACCGCTTCGGTGCGCGTCTGGACTATTCACAGGAGATTGCAGAGGCCGCCGCGCCGTGCTTCGTTCCGAAACTTCTCCTGCAGCCCATCGTGGAGAATGCCATCCACTACGGCGCGAATGCGGAGGGGGAGATCCACATTGCGACGCGGATTATGGTCGATGACGGCCGGCTGCATATTGTGATCGAGGATGCGGGTGCGGGCATGTCGGAGGAGACCCTGTGTTATATGCGTGCGCTGCTGGAGCATGGCGAGAATCGCAGTGTACACACAGGCATCTACAACATACACCGCCGCATTCAGCTGCTCTATGGCATGGACTACGGCATCGAGATCACGCGGCGGCCAGCGGGCGGCACTTGTGTCACGATGCTGCTGCCGGCGGACAACAGAGGAGGGATGTGCAATGCTGCGCGTTCTCATTGTTGAGGATGAGGAGTTCATCCGGCGTGGACTGCTCTGTACGATTGACTGGACGGGCATGGGCTGTGTCGTTGTGGGGGATGCGTCCGACGGCAAGGAGGGGCTGGAACTCCTGCGTACGGAGCGTCCCGATGTCGTGCTGACAGACATTCGCATGCCGCGCATGGATGGGATTGCGATGGCGGAGCGTGCACAGGAGGAAGGCATCCTGCCACAGATCATCTTCCTCACAAGCTATGCAGAGTTTGACTATGCGAAGAAAGCAATCGCCCTGCATGCCGCAGACTATTTGCTGAAGCCTGTCGATGAGCAGGAACTTGTCATACTTATGCGGAGACTTGCAAAAGAGCGCACAGCACAGGAGGCAGAGCTGTTTGAGGGGGGCATCGACTGGCGACGTTATTTCGAGGATGCCGCGCTGAATCCATACGTCAGGCACGCGATGGAGCGCATCCGTGTGGACTATCGCAAGCGCCTTAGTATCGAAGCCATCGCCGAGGAGGCGGGTGTGAGTGCGAGCTACCTCAGCCGCAAACTCAAAGAAGCGACGGGGCAGACCTTTCTCGAAATGCTGACGCGGGAGCGTCTGCAGAATGCCATTGCCCAGCTTGCTTCGGGCAGGTACCGCGTCTACGAGGTCGCGGAGGAGAATGGCTTCGGCGATTATAAGAATTTCTGTACGGTGTTCAAAAAGTATATGAAGTCGTCACCGCGTGAATTCCTGCAGCAGGGAAAAGGTTTTGTCCCGCAGCAGGAGGAAGAATAGGAAAGCAAAACACCCGCGGCTCTTTTGCCGCGGGTGTTTTGCTTTCAGGGGGAAATGGATTGGGGGATTACGCCTCGGGGAACGCAACCACGAGGAGCATCTTGAACGGTGTCTCTTTTGCCGCATACACCGAGTGCGGATGCTTGGCGGGCATGACGATGCTCTCACCGGCCTTGAGCGTATAGGTCTCGTCGTCAATCTTGATGATGCCCTCACCGTCAAGTGCCGTGACGAGTGCGTCGCCCTTCGACTCGTGCGTGCTGATGCCCTCGCCCTTCGCAAAGGCGAAGAGGGTGACACCCAGTCCCTTATTCTGGACGAGCGTCTTGCTGATGACCTGTCCGTCTGCGTATGCAACCTGGTCCTTGAGCAGAAGGGCCTGTTGATGCTGGATATTGTTCAGGATTGCCATGATGTTTCCTCCTTGTGTGTTGTGAGAATTTCTGTGCATATTATACACGGAATATCCGCTGAAGAATGTGACCAAAGCCACAATTCCGAGAGAAATACTCGGAATTTGAACAATCAAAAATTTTTCCAGTTGTCAAACGTGTACCTTTGTCCTATAATAACGAATAGATTATTTAGGGAAGCACTGATAAATTCAGCCGCGCCATCTTAGCGCATCTTTTTTGCCCGCACTGTGTCGACAAATCCTCCACATAGCTTTGGCTATGCGTCCGGTTTGTCTCCTTGTTCGGACGAAAAATCTACGCCAATCTGACGGACTTCATTTTATCAGCGATTCCCTAGAAATACGAGCAGCAGAGAATTGAGGAGGATGAGGGATGGCGTTGGATCGCAGTGGCGTGATCGATCGGGTTCATAAGATTGTGGATGCGCCGATGACCTACGAGGGCTTGAAGGAAAAGGCGGATACTTTCCTCGAGGCCGTCGATACGGCAGAGGAGAAATCGACGTTTCGAGCACTCATCGAGGAGATTAAGAGCGATGTGCTGACCATCGATCAGCTCATCAGCTTTACAGAGTCGCCGGAGGGCGTTGCCGTATTCGGTGAAAAGAAGGCAAGCGGCCTCACGGCTGCGGCGAGGAAGGCGAAGGAACAGGGCGAAACGACCTGTATATGTCCTGCATGTCAAGCATGCAAGGAAATTCTCGCAAATCAAGCGGAGATCGCTTCATAAAATGGCGAAATGGAAAGGAGCTGTTGCACGAATGCTTTCGTGTAACGGCTTTTTTGGTGAGAAAGTGAACATATGACCGTTGCGGATGTCTATATCAACATTCCGGTCAAGAGCATCGCGCAGGAGTTCACCTATGTTCTGCCGGAGCAGCTCGCGCAGATCGCAGCGGGCTGGCGCGTATTTGTTCCGTTCGGCAATGTGCGCAAGGAGGGCTTCGTCACCTGTGTACGCCCCTATGATGCGGCACGGGATGGGGGACACCGTCTGCGAGAGATCATTGCGGCGGTCGATGAGGAGGCGTGGTTCTCCCCTGCGCTGCTTGCAGCTGCACAGGAGCTTGCGGCATTTTACCTCTGTTCGGCGGCGGAGATCATGCGTCTTTTCATGCCGGGGAAGAGCGGGCTGCGCATCTTCCCGGTCTATGCGGCGGAGGAAGCTGCCGACACGGGGCATCCCATCCTTGCGGACGTGCGTGTGCATGCCGTATATGACTGTCTGTGTGAACATGGCAGCCAGTCTCTTGCACAACTGCGCCGCGCCTTGCCGGACACGGCAGTGGAGGAGAGCGTGGAAAAACTCCTGCGCTATCATCTGGTGCGCAAGGAATACTGTGCCGATAAACGTGACAAGGCGCAGTACGAGAAGTTCTATACCGCGGGGGAGATTACGGGCGGCATTCTTGCCGAATTTTCCCGCAAACCTGCGCAGGCACGTGCACTCGCGCTCTTTCGGGAGCGGAATGAATATGCACGCGCCGAACTCGACGAAAAGGGTGTCTCACCTGCAACGATCAAGAATCTTATCGAAGCAGGCCTTTTGACTGCGCATGCGCGCCGCAAGCTGCGTGACAGCTATGCGGCAGCGGCGGTTGCCGTACATGCCGAAGAACTGACGGAGGCACAGGCAAATGCGGTTGCTGCCCTGCACAGAGGGCTGGCCGAGGGCGGATTTCATGGATATCTGCTCCACGGTGTGACGGGCAGCGGAAAGACGCGTGTCTACATTGAGACGGCGCGTGCTGTGCGTGCGGCGGGACGGCAGGTGATCGTGCTCGTGCCCGAGATTGCGCTCACAGGGCAGCTCATCACAGCATTTCAGGAGGTGTTCGCGGGCGATATCGTCGTCCTGCACAGTCAGCTCTCGCACGCGGAGCGAAACGATTCCATCTTCCGTGTGCGCCGTGGGGAGGCGGGCATCATCATCGGTGCGCGCTCGGCACTCTTCACACCTGCCGAAAATGTCGGCGCGATCATCCTCGATGAGGAGCAGGATATGTCCTATAAGCAGGACGAATCGCCGCGCTACCATGCGCGTGTGGTCGCGGAGATTCTCGCGCGGCGGTACGGCGCACTCCTCGTGCTCGGCAGCGCAACGCCTTCGCTCGAAACCTATACCCGAGCGCGTGCGGGAGAGCTGACACTCCTCACGATGCCCGAGCGCATCGGCAGTCAGCCGCTGCCACAGGTGCGTGCCGTTGATATGCGCGAGGAACTGCGGCGGGGACGGCGTACGATCATCTCGTCTCCGCTGCGCGAGCTCCTGACGGAGACGCTTGCACGTCATGAACAGGCGATTATCATGCTGAACAGGCGTGGCTATTCGACCTTTATCATGTGCCGTTCCTGCGGCACTGTCATCACCTGCGCCCAGTGTTCGATGCCGCTCGTCTACCACGCGAATGGAACGCTTGTCTGTCATCACTGCGATCTGCACGCCTCCGTGCCTGAGACCTGTCCGAAATGCGGGAGCCGCTATATCAAATACTTCGGCTCGGGGACGGAGAAACTCGAGGAGGAGCTGGGGCAGCTTCTCCCCAAGGCTCGCCTTGTGCGCATGGATCGCGATACGACGGGACGCAAGCTCGCACATACGGAGATTTTGACGCGGTTTCGTCGGCGTGACTTCGACATTCTCCTCGGCACGCAGATGGTGGCAAAGGGGCATGATCTGCCCGGCGTGCAGTCGGTTGGCATCATCAGTGCGGATGCAAGCCTCAATTTGCCGGATTTTCGTGCCGCAGAGCGCTGCTTCATGCTCATCACGCAGACGGCAGGACGTGCGGGGCGTCACGGTGCGCGCGGGGAGGTCATCGTGCAGACGTACAACCCCGAGCACTATGCCGTGCAGACTGCGCTGCGGCAGGATTATGAGGCATTCGCGGCAAAGGAGACGGCGCTGCGCCGTGAGCTCTTCTATCCGCCGTTCAGCCGCCTTGTGAAGCTGCTCTTCCACAATCCGAGCCGCACGCGTGCATGGCAGGAGGCAAATGCCTTTGTCGTTGCGTTCCGAAATGTATTTTCGGAGCAGAACGGCTGCGCGGCAATCGGACCGTCCCCCGCCCTCATCGAGCGGGAACGCGGATCCTATCGTTTCGTCGTACTCATTAAGACGGATGCGCTTGCAGATGTGCAGTCATTTCTGCGGACACAGGGGGTTCATCTGCGCGATGATATTGCGATTGACATGGATCCCATCGCAATTTTTTGAGAAATAATAGAAAAATCTATTGAATATAATTGCAAATCCTGTTAATCTGGAAACAGAAGGAAAGATGGATGCATACGAAGCGGCATACATTTTTCAAGACAATGGAGGAATGACTTCCTATGGTGACGACTCTCGGACGGGCAAAGATCAATCTGACGCTCGACATTCTGGGACTTCGGGATGACGGGTATCATGAGATTGCAACCGTCATGCAGTCTCTTGCACTCGCAGATATGCTCACACTGACGCGGCAGGAGGAGGGAATCTCGCTCAGTGTGGACCTGCCGGGCCTCGAGACGGATGAACGTAATCTCGCCTATCGTGCGGCAGCTCTCATCATGAACGAGTGCCATGTGCGCGGCGGTGTCCATATCGACATCGCAAAGCGCATCCCCGTGGCTGCGGGACTTGCGGGAGGGAGTGCCGATGCGGCGGCGACGCTGCGCGGGATGAATGAACTCCATGGGCTGGGCCTTTCGGATGCGGAGCTCTGTGCGCTCGGTGCGCGGATTGGCTCCGACATTCCCTTCGCCCTCATGGGCGGCACGATCTATGCAACGGGACGCGGTGAGATGATGAGACGGATTGCAGACTTCCCGAAGACGTACGTTGTGCTTGCCAAACCTCCGGTTGCCGTATCAACGCCGTGGGCATACCGCAGCTATGACGCACATCCGCCGGAATATCATCCGGACAATCCGGCGTTCATGGAGGCGCTTGCCTGCGGCGACAGGGAGCGCTGTGCGCAGCTCGTCGCGAATGTGCTCGAACCCGTGACGGAGGCGGCACATCCCGTGATCGGCGACTATCGTGCACGCATGCAGGAGCATGGAGCTCTCTGTGCGATGATGTCAGGCAGCGGGCCGACGGTGTTCGGCCTCTTTGTAGACGAGCGTGCAGCGGCGGATGCGGCAGAGGCATTCCGCGCTGAGACCGATGCTGCGGTGTATCTGACACGTACCGCAGGGAGATTCGGACAGGAGTAGAACCAGAGGAGATATAATGGAAGGCAAACTATCACCGGTCGTTGTAAACAGCTATCAGCCGCTTCGTGAGATTGTCTGTGAGGTGCTTCGCGATGCCATTCGCAGCGGAATTTTAAAGCCCGGCGAATGGCTGAAGGAGAACGATCTCGCAGATGAACTGCTCGTCAGTCGGACACCCGTGCGAGAGGCAATCCGAAAGCTCGAGCAGGAGGGCTATGTCGTCACTGTTCCGCGGCGCGGAGCCTATGTTGCGAGCGTATCGATCCGCGACATCAATGAGATCTTTGAGATTCGTGCGGCGCTTGAGGCGCTTGCCTGTGAGCTTGCGGCGGAGCGCATCACCGAGGATGAGCAGGAGCGTTTGGAACGCCTCCTCGTTGCGATCGGGCGTGCGATTGAGGAGCATGATATGGAACGCATTGTGCGGACAGACATTGAGTTCCATGAGCTCCTGTACCAGGCGGCACGCAACGAGCGTCTGCTCACGATCATCGGCAATCTGCGTGAACAGCTCACGCGCTTTCGTACGATTTCGATGTCATACCCGGGGCGGCTCAAGGCGACGCTCGAAGAGCACCGAGCGATTGTGGATGCCATTGGCTCCGGCGATGCACGCCATGCGCGTAAAGTCGGTGCAAAGCATATGGAGAACTCAGAGGAGACGCTGCTTTACGCCATCGAGGAGCAGGAGAGAAAGACAGGCACAACCATCATAAAGCGCAAGAGCAAAAAGAATCAGGAAGTTGTCAAATAGGCGCTTTCGGAGAACGGGAGGAGCATCATGTTGGACTTTGTTACGGTCATACTGGCAGCGGGGAAGGGCACGCGCATGAAATCGAAGCTGCCGAAGGTACTGCACCGCGCAGCGGGCAAGGCGATGCTGCAGCACGTCATTGACGTGGCAGATGCGGCAGGGGCGCGGCGCAATATCGTTGTGACGGGCTTTGGCGGTGAGACGGTACGCGCGGCCATTGGAGACAGCGTGGAGTATGTGGAACAGCACGAGCAGCTGGGCACGGGGCATGCGGTTCTTCAGACGAAGGAATTGCTTGCAAAGGAACATGGGACCATCATGGTGCTCTGTGGAGATACGCCTCTTCTGACGGCGGAACTCCTGGCGCGCTTTCACGAAGAGCATGTGAATGCGGGCGCAAAGGCAACCGTCCTCACGGCAATCATGCCGAATGCGAAGGGCTATGGACGTATTATCCGCCGTGCAAGCGGTGAGGTCCTGAAGATCGTCGAGCATAAGGATGCGACGGCGGAGGAACGCGAGATCCATGAGGTGAATGCGGGGATCTACTGCTTTGATGCACAGGCACTCTTCTCGGCACTCGCAAAAGTGACGAACGACAATGCGCAGGGGGAATACTATCTCCCCGATGTGCTCAGTATCCTGCGCGATGCCGGTGAGAAGATCTGGGCAGTCGTTGCGGACAACTACGAGAGCACGCTCGGCATCAACTCGCGCAGTCAGCTGGCCGTGGCGGAGCGCATCCTGCGCCGCCGCAAGGCTGAGGAGCTGATGGCGGACGGCGTGACGATCATCGACCCGCATACCACCTTCATTGATGCGGAGGTGCGCGTTGGTATGGATACCATCATCTACCCCTTTACCTTCCTGGAGGGGGTCACGGTGATCGGCGAGGACTGCCGCATTGGCCCGAATGTGCGCTTTCAGGACATGGTCATCGGAGACAATGTCAAGGCACACTATGTCTATGCGCATGATGCGGAGGTCGAAAGCGGAACGGATCTCGGTCAGTTCAACCACATTCGCCCGGACAGCCGCATTGGCGCGGGCGTGAAGATCGGCAACTTTGTCGAGGTCAAAAACTCCAATGTCGGCGCAGGGACGAAGCTGCCTCATCTCTCCTATATCGGCGACTGTGATCTCGGCGCTCATGTCAATATGGGTTGCGGAACGATCACGGTCAACTACGACGGAAAGCATAAATATCGTACGGTCATCGAAGACAATGCCTTCGTGGGCTGCAACTCCAATCTCGTGGCACCTGTCACCGTGGGGGAGAATGCCTATGTTGCAGCAGGCTCTACGATCACGCGCGATGTGCCTTCCGGCACGCTCTCCGTTGCGCGTGCGCGTCAGAAAGAGATTGAAGGCTGGCATGACAAACGAAAATGAGAGTTATATATAACTATTGTACAAGGCTCTGAAGAATGTGAAAAAGAGGGGGAACGCTCTTCCAAAAACAAACAGCGCGTGTTATACTATATCCAGATTTGTGTATTCCACATATAGATATAGTGGCGCGTCTGGTTTTTAGGAGGAACAGAGAGATGAGTTTTCCGACCGACAACGTATGCATCCTTACGGGGAACGCGAATCCCCAGTTGGCAAAGGACATTGCGGAACGTATCGGCACCCCGCTTTGTGAGGCTTTCGTCGGGCATTTCAACAATGGTGAGATCCAGGTAATGATCGAGGAGAGCATTCGCGGGAAGGACATCTTCATCATTCAGTCGACCAGCTACCCCGTGAACGACAACCTCATGGAGCTGCTGATTCTCACAGATGCATGCAAACGGGCATCTGCACACAGCATTACGGCCGTTGTTCCGTACTATGCCTATGCGCGTCAGGATCGCAAGACGCGCGGGCGGGAGCCGATTTCGGCGAAGCTCGTTGCGAATCTCATGACGACGGCAGGGGTGACGCGCGTTGTCACCGTTGATCTGCATGCGGGACAGATTCAGGGCTTCTTTGATATTCCCGTGGATCATCTCGCAGCTGCACCCGTACTCGCCGGATATTTTCGCGAGCAGGGGATTGAGGATCTCGTCGTGGTTTCGCCGGATCTCGGCGGCGTCACGCGTGCGCGCATCATGGCGGATTTCCTTCACGCGCCGATCGCCATCATTGAGAAGCGCCGTCCGTGTCCCGGATGTGCGGAGGTCATGAACCTCATCGGCGAGGTCGAGGGCAAGACCGCCCTCCTCATCGATGATATTGTCGATACGGCGGGTTCGCTCTGCGAGGGGGCAAAGGCTCTCAAGGAGCGCGGAGCAAAACGAATCCTTGCGGCATGCTCGCACGCGATCCTCAGTGACCCTGCAACCGAGCGCCTCAATGCGTCTGTCATCGATCAGCTCGTCATTACCGACTCCATTCCGGTGCTGCCCGAGAAGATGTCTGATAAACTCGTCATACTCTCTCTTGCACAGTCCCTTGCGGATGTCATTGTGCGGATCCAAAGCCATCGTTCGGTCAGTTTGCTTTTTAACCATCACTGAGCAAACTGACCGCAGACAGAGAAAGAGACGTCAAAGGTGCGTCTCTTTTTTCATATCGCCTGTAGGAGTAATCTATGCGCATGATCATCATTGGCTCCGGTCCGGCGGGCATCTCCGCTGCACTCTATGCACGGCGTGCAGGTGCAGAGGTGACCGTCATCTCGAAGGGGGGCGGTGCACTCGCTTCCGCTGAGCTTGTCGAGAACTACTATGGTCTCAGCAGGCCGATCTCCGGCGCAGAGCTCGCGCACAACGGCATCGACGGGGCACGGCGGCTTGGCGTGCATTTCGAGACGGATGAGGTGATGGCGGTTCTGCCGATGCATGATGGGCGCGCCTTTCGCATTGAGGGGAGCTGCCGTACGTATGAATGCGATGCCGTGATCCTGGCCGCAGGTGCGCGAAGGAAAACGCTCTCCATTGCGGGGCTCGCGGAGTTTGAGGGGCGCGGCATCAGCTACTGTGCAGTCTGTGATGCATTCTTTTACCGCGGGAAAAAAGTTGCCGTCATCGGTGCGGGGGACTATGCCCTGCATGAGGCGGAGATCCTTCGTCCGCATGTGGCACAGCTGGTGCTTCTGACTCATGGAGAAGAGCCGATGATCGAGATTCCGGATTCAATTGCGGTGCATACGCGTAGGATTGCGCGCATTGAGGGCGAGCGCCGCGTGCGGCAGATTGTCTTTGATGATGACACGCGGATGGATGTGGACGGCCTCTTTATCGCAATCGGCACGGCGGGCAGTTCGGAACTGGCACGAAAACTCGGTGTATTGCTCAGCGACGGGAAGATCATCGTTGGGGAACAGATGGAGACCAATGTCCCCGGGGTCTACGCCGCAGGAGACTGTACGGGCGGGCTTCTGCAGATCGTCAAGGCCGTCTATGAGGGAGCTGTGGCAGGGCTTTCGGCTGTGCGCTATCTGCGAGAACAGTAAAGAGAACAGAGAGAAGAAAAAAGAGGGGAGGAATATGACGATGCATGTTTTGGGCGGCACTCAATTCCAGGATTACATCCAACAATATGAGCTGTGGAAGGAACTGACTGCGGCACAGCGGGAGGATCTGATTTCGCATACGCGCCTCCATCACTGTGCAAAAGGGGAGTTCGTTCATCGCGGTTCGCTCGCACAGGCGGGCATCCTGCATATCGTCTCCGGCGCCCTGCGCGTCTACATCCTCTCCGAGGAAGGGCGCGCGTTTACGCTTTACATGCTGCGTGATGGGGAGATCGGTCTCCTTGCGTGCACCTCATTTCTCACCTCTATCCCCTGTGATATCTCAATTGAGGCAGCGAAGGACACGGTGCTTTTTATCTCGGATACAGCGGCTGTGCGCGGGATCCTCGATGCGAATATATCGGTGCGTGCGCGTGCGTATGAGTATGCAGTTGTGCGCCTGTCGGAAATGCTCTGGAAGTTCCAACAGATGCTCTTCACCTCTGCGGAGCGACGTCTTGCAAAATTCCTGCTCACGGAGTCCGCGCGTACAGCAGGGGATGAGATCCGCCTGACCCATGAGGAGACCGCCCAGTATCTCGGTACGGCGCGTGAGGTGGTCAGCCGTCTCATTCGCGAGTTCAGTCAGGAGGGGCTGGTGCAGACTTCTCGGGGGTGCATTCACATCTTGAACCGTGCAGCCTTGCAGGAGCGTGCAGGCGTTTGATTTCACGGAGGAATCTATGCTGATCTACGTTTTGACGATTCTTGTTATCCTGCTGTTCATCATCCTGTTTCGCTATCTTCCGCACCGCGCTTTTCTGCTCTTTGTCACGCTGCTTGTTGTACTTGGCGGCATTGTCGTTCATAGCTTGCCCCATGAATCTCCGCCGCCTGTGCTGACTCCCGAGGAGCGTTCGGTCATCGCCCGCGATCAGGAGTTCTTTACACCGTGGTGGGGGACGTATCAGAAGCAGATCGCGGAACTGGACCGCAACTGGACGCGGTACCATCAGATTATCGCGGATGCAAAGGCGGGGGAGAGTGAGCTGGCAGTCACCTATGCCCGCCTCCTGGATCTCGAACGCGATACGCAGGAACTGCGCACGCGCATCGACAAGAATGCACCGCCGACGGAGCTCTCAAATCGCGTTTATGATCCGATTGCCGCCATTGTGAGCAAAACGAATGACTATGCGGCGGCGGAGCAGAAGGCAATCACACTTACGCGCGCTGCGGCCGATCCCCAGGCCATGAAGGAGAAAAAACCTGCGGAACAAGCGAGGCTGTTGGAGCTCGTTCTGCTGCGCGAGTCGCCGGTGGCGCTTTTTATCAGTGACGAGGTCGGTGCAATCCGCCGCTATTTCGCACCCATTTCGCCCGCGCATGAGGAGACGGCGCATGAGGCGGAGACGCGTGATGAAAAACCTCTCGACAAATAGTGCGTTTTGGGATATAATGCGGATTGTGTCTTGCAGCGCGCTCGTAGTCCAGTGGATAGGACGTTAGCCTCCGGAGCTGAAAGCGTGGGTTCGACTCCCGCCGAGCGCACCATTTTGTATGATTGTCTCGTAGATTTTTCTGCGAGACTTTTTCTTTGCAAAATATGAAAAAGGATTTTGATTGACCGTGAAGAATATTTATCGTAGGGAATTATTGCTTTTTCGTTAGGAGATGAATGAATGGCGCGAAAAGAGGTGCAGGCATCGCTTCGTCCGGTTCTCATGCGCAGCTTACACTTGAAGAAGAATGCGTTTCGGGAATTTTTTTATGAGAGTTCGCTTCACTTTGGAAAGCAGATTGGCCGTGATATAGCGGAGCTCAAGGATGAAACTGCCTCCATTGTCAACAAGAAGTACATGTTTTCGCTCGCAACGGAGAAAAGCGGTGCACAGAGTTTTCTGAAATGGATTGCCGACGAGTTCAACGCAGAGGATGTCTCACATGAACAGGAGGAACGTCTGCGCCGTCTTGTTGCCGAGTATCCGAAGATCCGCTCCTATATCCGCATTGAGGAGGATCAGCTCCTCTTTGATCACGATCGCTTTGCTGAGGATGTCGTGGCGGGGCGCTTCAAGGAAACGATCTTTGGGATGACCTTTGACATTCAGAGTGTGATTGAGACGGCGATCAACACCGGCTCTGTGGCGCTGGACTTTTCCATTGAGCCGTTCAAGAAGCAGCTCCTCTATGCCGACCACGTACGAGCGAACATCCAGCCCTACGCGGATCGCCTGCTGACGGATATGAGCCTCGGACACTGGGATCTCTATGAGGAACTGACGGAGGATGGGCGTGAGGACAGTGTCTGTCTGCGTCTGCCGCCGACGGATTTCCTCGTGGCGCGTCCGCCGCAGATGGATGTCATCATGAACGGCACCTGTGCCATCGACTTTGGTACGCGCAGTACCGTTGTGGTCTGCCGTGACCGCGAGGCGCGTCTCCTGCGCATCGGCAAGGGGGACTATGGGAACGAACCGACACTTCAGGACTATGAGAACCCAACGGCGATCGAGCTGATCGACATCGAGAAGTTCAAGCAGCTTTATCGTGCGCGTGAGGGACGGCCCTATACGGAATGGGCACAGGTGACGGCATCCCATCAAGCGGCAGATGCAATTTTTGAACGACAGTCCACAGAGGGCATTGCGGTCTATTACTCCGTATTCAGCGAACTCAAACGTTGGACGCGCGATACGGCGAATTCGCCGATCTTAAAGGATCGACGCGGCTATATTCAGGAGGTCAAACCGTATGCGGAGACGCAGCCGCTGGATGCGGGCGGGTTTGATCCAATCGAGATTTACGCATACTATCTCGGCCTTTACATCAACAATATGCACCGCAACATCTATCTCGACTACATCCTGTCCTTCCCCGTGGGCTATGAGAAGAGCGTACGGGAGCATATCCGCATGAGCTTCGAGCGCGGTCTTCGGAAGACACTGCCGAAGGCGCTCCTCGACGATCCGGAGATGATGCGTCGCTTCCGCGTGTACGACGGTGCCAATGAGCCGGCGGCCTATGCGATCAGTGCTCTCGAGGCGTACGGGCTTGAGCCGAAGCGTGTGGGGGAGGAGGTCGCCTACGGGGTCTTTGACTTTGGCGGCGGCACGACGGACTTTGACTTTGGTGTGGAATACGTGCCGGAGAACGGCCGTCGAAAATTTGTCATCGAGCAGTTTGGTTTCGGCAGTGATATGTACCTCGGCGGTGAGAACATTCTCGAGCTGCTGGCGTATGAGGTGTTCAAGGACAACCTCGCAGAGATGCGCGAGCACAAGATCACATTTGCCCTGCCGCCCGAGAGCGAGACGTTCGCGGGTGCGGAGGCGCTTGTGCGTGAGACGCGCGATGCTGCATCGCATCTGAACAACAAGATTCTCGCGGAGCGGCTGCGTCCCTTCTGGGAGCGCCGTGAGGGCTATGAGGAGTTCGCGGCGGGAGACAGCTTCGACACGAAGATTACCCTGTTCTCCTCGGAGAAGACAGGAAATGCGGGCAATCGCGCGGAGATCCGTCTGCACATTGACGTGCGAAAGCTTGAACGTACGCTCGAGGAGCGGATTCGGCGCGGTGTCGAGAACTTCTTCCAAGCGATGGCGGCGGCATTCAAAGGACGCAGCGTGCGGCAGATTCATATCTTCCTCGCGGGCAACTCATGCAAGGCACCGATGGTGCGCAAGCTCTTCGACGAATACATTGCACGCCAGATCAATGTGCTGCACCAGCTGTCCTCCGAGCGTCCTGCCGAGAAGGCGGAGGCTGCGGGAAAGAAGCCGGAGGCGAATGTGAAACCGTCTGCGCCGCGCAAGGATGCGCCCTTCCTGCTCTATCTCCCGCTCGGTATGGGGGATGAGGAGAAGGAGCGCAAGGTCCTCCACGACGGGTTTGACCGTCTGCGTACGGGAAAGACCGGCGTGGCTTTCGGTCTCCTTCGCTGCCGCAAGGGCGGAAAGGATGTCAAGATCATCAACAAGAACGTGGATGAGCGCGATGAGCTGCTCTTTCCGTACTTCCTCGGCAGCCTGAACGAGCGCGGCTGCTTCAAGGTGGATATCGATGCTCGTGTTGACTATGGCGTATGGACGTATTTCACCTATGCGGACGAAGATGAGTTCGAACTTTACTATACACAGGAGCCGCGCGCGCTGAAGGGCTATATGAAGGCGGCAGAGGTGCGCATGGTGCGCTGCATGATCGATGCGAATGATGTGAATGACGACGACGAGGTGGGTGTCTACATCCGCAAGAAGTCGCCAAACACGATCGAGTATACGGTCGCCTCGGAGAAGAGCCTTGCAGCGAAAACCTACAAGGGAATGATCTACACGGTCCGTCTGGGCTGATTCACTGCCCTGGAAAGGAGCGTCGTGATGTCACATCTGCCGTTTAAAAACTACATGGAGGATGCTGTGGAGATGATGCTGAATCGCGTAGCACCGCAGTATCCGGATATATGTATGTGTGATCGGTGCCGTACGGATATGATGATGATTGCACTGAACAATCTCCCGCCGCGCTACGTCTCCACGCACAAGGGAGCCGTTCTGCAGCGCGCCAAGGGAATGGAGCTCCAATACGAGGTGGAGGTCCTGACCGAGGTTATGCGCGCGGTACAGATTGTCGGCGGACAGCCGCATCATGGACGCAATGAAGAGGGACTGCGCGAAAGCTGAGTTCCATATACGCGAAAACACCCGCAGATAACATTGTCAAGCGGGTGTTTTTTTGCTAGAATAAAGGAGAAATCAAAGGCGATCTGCGCGTCGGCGTCTCTGAAGAGGCGTGGGCGCATTTCTTTTGCGGCATGTATGTCGTTTGGGAGAGAGGAAGCTGCTTGTTATGTTTGCGAGGCTGAGACGTGACATCCGCGTTATCTTTGAGCGTGATCCTGCGGCACGGAGCACGATTGAGGTGCTGCTCTGTTACGGCGGCCTGCACGCCATCTGGCTGCATCGCATTGCGCACGCACTCTACGTGCGCGGCTGGGTGCTCATCCCGCGTCTGATTTCCAACTTTGGGCGATTCCTGACGGGGATCGAGATCCATCCCGGTGCTACGATCGGTGAGGGGCTTTTCATCGATCACGGCACGGGCATTGTCATCGGCGAGACCGCAGAGATTGGCCGCAATGTCACGCTTTATCAGGGCGTGACACTCGGCGGCACGGGCAAGGAGAAGGGGAAGCGTCATCCGACGCTTGGCAACAATGTTGTCGTTGCCTCGGGTGCAAAGGTACTCGGTTCCTTTACTGTGGGCGATCACGCGAAAATCGGTGCGGGGTCCGTTGTGCTTGGTCCTGTGCCTGCCCGCGCGACGGTGGTCGGTATCCCGGGACGCATCGTCGTCGTCAATGGACAGCGCGTCCGCACGGAGGCGGATTTCCACAGAGCGCGGGAACTCTCTCTTGAATATGATGAGAGCGCAGAGGAGCTCGCAAGCGAGCTGGATGTCGATCTCGACCACGATATGCTGCCCGATCCCGAGGCGGAGATGCTTGAACAGATGCGGCAGGAGATCGAGGCGCTGAAAGCCCGTCTCTCCGAACTGGAAAAAGAAAAATAGAGGAGAGGTATCATGCTTACCGTTTACAATACAATGACGCGAAAGAAAGAAGAATTCCATCCGCTGCGTGCGGGTGAAGTCAGCATCTACTGCTGCGGCGTGACCCCGTACAACGATCCGCACATCGGCAATGCGCGCCCCTTTGTCACATGGGATGTCATTCGACGTTTTCTTGCACGCAAGGGCTTCGCGGTGCGCTACATCCAGAACTTCACGGATGTGGATGATAAGATCATAGGTGCTGCGAACCGTGAGGGCGTGACGTGGAAGGAGATCTCCGACCGCTATATCGCCGCCTACTTCAAGGCGATGGATGCACTCAATGTGCGCCGTGCCGACGTGTTCCCGCGCGTCTCCGAGACGATGGAGGACATCCTGCGCATGATCGAGACGCTGATCGCACGCGGCTATGCGTACGCGACGGCGGCGGGCGACGTATACTACCGCGTCGAGGCCTTCTCACGGTACGGTTGCCTCAGCGGACGCAGCCTCGAAGACATGGAGGCAGGGGCACGCGTTGAGGTCAACGAGACGAAGGAGAACCCGATGGACTTCGCCCTCTGGAAGGCGGCAAAGCCCGGTGAACCCTCGTGGAAGAGTCCGTGGGGGAAGGGGCGTCCCGGCTGGCACATCGAGTGCTCGGCGATGTCCGTAAAATATCTCGGTGATGCCTTCGACTTCCATGGCGGCGGCAGCGATCTCATCTTCCCGCATCATGAGAACGAGATCGCGCAGGCAGAGCCGTGCATCGACGGCGATGAGAAGTTTGCGCGTTACTGGCTGCACAACGGATTCATCACGATCGACAACGAGAAGATGTCGAAGTCGAAGAACAACTTCTTTACGGTAAAGGATATCCTCAAGGAGTTCCCAGGCGAGGTCATCCGTTTCTTCATCCTCCAGACGCACTACCGCAGTCCGCTTGACTTCAGCGATGAGCGCCTGCGTGAGGCACAGACGGCACTCGACCGTCTGCGCAAAGCGAACGCGGTCGTTGCGGAGCTCACGCAGCGCGAGGGAACGGCGGACACGGGGGCAGAACTGGCGGCACAGGCGGAGACGTTTCTGCGGGACTTTGACGCGGCGATGGACGACGACTTCAATACAGCACTTGCAATCAGTCAGATGTTTGGGCTCGCGAAGGAGATCAACCGCTATCATCAGGAGCTGGAGCGCGGCGCTGCATTTGATGCGGCGAACTTCGGGCGGGCGGCGGATGCCTATCATGCGATGGCGGCGATTATCGGCATCTTTGAGCAGGAGGAGGCGCCAGCCGACGATGGCCTCACAGATGCGCTGATGGACCTCATCATCGGCATCCGACAGGAGGCGCGCGCAGCAAAGAATTGGGCGGTAGCGGACAAGATTCGCGACGGGCTCAAGGAGGCGGGGGTTGTGCTTGAGGATACGACGACGGGCGTACGCTGGAAAAGAGCTTGACCGCGCATGAAATTTGAACGGTTTCAGCAGCTCGTGCGCATGATGTTTCTGCCCGATGCGGCGGGCAATATCCGCACACGCTACGAGCATGTGGATGCGGCGCAGATCCATCCGCTTGTTCTCGCATACATAGGCGATGCCTACTTTCACCTCTACGTGCGGATGCGTCTGCTCTCGTATGAACAGACACAGGTGCAGGCGCTTCATGCGTTCAGCGCACAGATTGTCTCTGCACTCTGGCAGGCGCGTGCCTACCGCGGTATATCGGATATGCTCACGGAGGAGGAGCAGACCATCTATCGGCGTGCGCGCAATACGAAGAGCCACGCGCCGCGCAGCGCGTCCGTCGCGGACTATCATGCGAGTACGGGCTTTGAGGCACTGCTTGGGAGCCTTTACATCCGTGAGGAGATGGAGCGCCTTGAGGAGATCACGGAGGCGGCATTTCAGATTATCGCAAAAGAAATGATGATACAGCAGGAGAAAAAGCATGGAGATTAAACTGATTTCGAAGACACCGAACTATCTGAAGACCTGCTGGACGGCTGCGCGGACGTGCTACAGTGCGGATTCCCCGATCGAGCTGCTCGCCGAGGAGAAGACCGAGGAAGAGATGCTGCGTCTCTTAGAGCGCATTATGACGAGCAAGCACCTCTCCGTGGTGGAGCACTGTTCCATGACGTTTGCCGTCAAGGATGTCTCGCGCACACTGCTCGCACAGTACAGCCGCCACCGCATCGGCGTCTCATTGAGCGTACAGAGCCAGCGCTACGTCTCCGAGCAGTCTGCAAAGCAGGCGGATGGGCTCTTCGGTCATGTCGTTCCGCAGACGGTGGCGGACAACGAGGACGCATACACGCGCTATATGGCATGTATGCGTGAGATTCAACGGGCGTATGACGATCTGCTTGCCATGGGCGTTGCCAAGCAGGATGCACGTTTCGTCCTGCCGGGCGGTGCATGTACGAATTTTGTCACGACGCTCAACCTGCGCTCCTTTATGGATGTGTATGAAAAGCGCGTTCGAACTCCCGGTGCGCAGTGGGAGATCAAGGAGATGATGCTCCGCATGCGCGACCTCATTGTGGCGGCAGAACCGTGGCTGGATCGTTTTATCCCGCGCGGATGATGCAGGGGGGAGCGCAATGAAAGCAAAGGAACAACGCGCGGAGAAACGCGCAGACAAACGCACGGAGAAACACACAGAGCAGCGCAGTGAGGAACAGCCCGCCCATATCCTCGCGGGTCGCCATGCCGTTGTAGAGGCGATCAAGGCAGGGCGCGGCATCAATCGTATTCTGCTCGCGGATGGGCTGCGTGGCCCTTCCGTGCACGAGCTGCGCGATCTTGCACGTGAGAACGGTGTCACAGTGGATGTGGTCAGTCGGGCTAAGTTGGATGCGGCTGTGCCCGAGGGGGTACGCCATCAGGGTGTACTCGCCTATGTCGCACCCGTCGCTTACGTCGCCGTCGAGGAGATCATTGCGGCGGCACGAGAGCGCGGAGAGGATCCATTGCTGCTCCTCCTCGACGGCATTGAGGATCCGCAGAATCTCGGAGCGCTGCTGCGCACGGCGGATGCGGCCGGCGTGCACGGGATCCTTCTGCCGCGCCGCCACAGCGTCCCCCTGACGGAGACGGTCGCACGCGTCTCGGCAGGTGCACTTGAGTACGTGCCCGTTGCACGCATCGGCAACATCGCGCAAACCATGCGTGCGCTCAAGGAGCAGGGATTCTGGATTGCGGGCGCGGATATGGCGGGTGAGGAGCTGTATGACCGTGCGAACCTCACAGGTGCACTCGTGCTCGTCATCGGGAGCGAGGGGCGCGGGATGAGCCGCCTCACGCGCGACCTCTGCGACTTCACCGTGCGTCTGCCGATGCGTGGGAAGATCAACTCGCTCAACGCCTCGGCCGCAGGTGCGATTCTGATGTATGAGGCGCTGCGTCAGCGCATGGCGAAGGTGTGTCATGGCTAGGCAGCGGGAGCCCGAGTACTATCTCATCGACGGCTACAACGTCATCAACGCATGGCCGGAGCTCATCCGCCTGCGCGGCAATCTCGACGAGGCGCGTGATGTTCTCGTGCACATCCTTACGGAGTACGGTGCGTTTGAGAATTACGAGATGACGGTCGTGTTCGACGCATTCTTTACCGAGGATGAGGAGCATGAACTGCAGATCAGCGACCGTATGCGGGTGATTTACACGGGTGCGGGCGAGACGGCAGACAGCTGCATCGAACGGCTTGCGTATACGGCGGTGCGCGCGGGGCGCGAGGTACACGTTGTCACCTCCGACGGCGCGGAGCAGAGCGTTATCCTCGGTGCCGGTGCGTACCGCATCACCTCACCTGAGCTGCGCCGCTCCGTGAAGAAGGCGAAGAAGCAGATGAAAGTGGAGTACATGAATCCGCACATTCAGCCGCTCGCCCGCAGCGAACTGCACGAGCGCATCGACCGCGACACACTTGCGCGGCTTGAGGAGCTGCGGCGCAGGAAATAAGAAACGAAAAACCTCTTTGAGCCAAGAACGGTTCAAAGAGGTTTTTCGTATGTGTCATTACCACCGCTTCGTCTTGCGCCAGAACGAGGGCCGCAGCAGGATGAGCAGGGTGAAGATTTCGAGGCGTCCGAGGAGCATGGAGAGGCAGAGGATGCCCTTGGCAAAGTCCGAGAGCGGTGCGTACGTAGAGGTTGCGCTCACAATGCCGAAGGCGGGGCCGATGTTGCCGAGCGTCGTGATCGCAACGGCAATCGCATCGAACGGCTGCAGTCCGTCCATCGTGAGGAGGAGTGCTGTCACGAAGATGACTGTAACGTAGAGGAAGAAGAATGTCCCCACGCGCAGCAGCATTGCGCCGTCTACGTGTGCGCCGCCCAGCGAGATGTCGACGACACGGTGCGGGTTCAGTTTTTGGAGGATTACAGCGCGTGCATTGCGCACGAGCAGGATGATGCGTGCGACCTTGATCCCGCTTGCCGTGGAACCTGCACAACCGCCGATGCTCATGAGAAGGAGCAGCAGCAGCTTCGAGAAGGTCGGCCACATTTCAAAGTCCGCCGAGACGAAGCCTGTTGTTGAGAGCGATGTCACTTGAAAGACGGCGAAGCGCGCAGCATCTGCACTGTCTATCCCCTTCTCCAGAATGAGATTCAAAGCAATGAGCAGTATGGCAGCGAGGATTATGCCGAGGTAGGTGCGGAACTCCGTGTTGCGGAGAATGACAGAGGGGCCTTTGACCCATGCGCGATAGTAGAGGGAGAAACTGCCGCCTGCGAGAAACATAAAGAGGGCAGTCCACAGTTCAAACGGGAGATTGTGAAAGTGCATCGTGCTATCGTCGTAGGTCGAAAAGCCGCACGTTCCAATTGTCGACATTGCGTGCGTGACGGCAATGCTGAACTCGACGCCGCAGAGCATGAAGATGATGGTTGTAACTGCTGTAAAGACAAGGTAAATCTTAAAGAGTGCCATGGTCATATCGCGCAGACGCGGCATGACGCGGTCCATCGTTGGCCCCGCGCCCTCGGCGTTGTACATATAGATCGTGCTTGCGCCGGACTGCGGCAGGAGCGCGATGAAGATGACGATGATGCCGAGCCCCCCAATCCACGCTGTCATCATCCGCCAGAAGAGAATGCTGTAGGGGAGATGTCCGAGTGAAGAAAAGACGGTTGCACCCGTTCCCGTGAACCCTGAGATGCTTTCAAAGAGTGCGTCGAGAAAACCGAGGTAGTTGCCGAGGAGATAGGGGAGCATCCCGAGAAATGTCCCCGTGAACCAACCGAATGCCGTGATGGCGATGCCCTCGCGTGCCGTCAGTTCTTCGGCGGGGGTTCCATAGCGGCGGAAGCCGACACCGAGGAAGGCACTGACGAGGACGGACAGCATGAATGCCTGGCGGCTCGGCTCGTTGCCTGCAATCGCGAGTACAAGCGGAATGACGAGTGCTGCCGCCATCGCGAACGAGAGACGCGAGAGAATGTAGTTGACCGTGTAGATGTTCATAGATTGCTACCACGTATGTGCTGTATCCTCGAAGAGCGAGCCGAGGAAGAGGAAGAACGCGAAGATTTCGATGCGGCCGAGGATCATCAGCAGGCTGCATATCACTTTTGTCCAAGCGGGGAGCATCGCAGCCGTATCAAGATCTGTGAGTGAGGCGACACCGCCCGTCGTTGTGAGACACGAGACCGTCAGTGCAATCGTCTCGATGGGGCTGAGACCTGCGAGGGCAATGAGGAGACTGCTGAGGGAGAAGACGGCGGCGGAGATGAATGCGAGCACGAGAATCCGCCCCGCTGAGTGCAGGGGAACGATTCCGCCGCCCTGCCGCACGGCAAACACCAAGTGCGGGTGGAGGGTGCGCAGGAGCTCCGTCCATGCGAGGGAGAAGAGCACGAGTACGCGCGATATGCGAAAGCCTCCCGCTGCCGAGCCCATGCAGCCGCCGATGACGGCAAGCAGGATGAGCAGCAGTGCAGCACCGCCGTGAAGCGGGACTTCCTCCTGCAGCATCAGGCCGTTTGTCGACAGAAAAGAGGCAGCATAAAAAAATCCGTAGCTGAGTGCGCCCGTAATCGGCTGCGTGTCGTGCAGTATGGGGAGAATGGAGAGCAATGCCCCTGCTGCGAGAAAGAGTACAAAGAAAGAGCGCAGCTCCATATGACGCGTGAGTGACGTTCCCGCCCTCCGGCGCAGCATTTGCCAGAGCGTGAGCAGCGGAAGCGCGGAGAGCAGGGCGACGAGCCCCGCCCCAAGCATGAGCAGCGGCTTGGGCGAAAGTCCGCCCGTCATCGGTCCCGCACCCGAGGAGATCGTAAAGAGTGCGAGGACCAGCGCAGGGAAGATCTCATCGCCCGCTGCAAGATAGATCAGGACGGAAATGCCTGTGATGGCGATGTAGAGCATCGTCATTTCGCGCATGGGTCGCGTCATACGATTCCAGAGCGGACTGAAGAGGCGTTCCTGACGCACGTTGAAATCCATGCCGAAACAGCCGCCGACCACAGGAAGCACTGACACGAGAATGACGATAAAGAGCAGCCCGCCGAACCAGCTCATGATCCCACGCCAGAGGATGAGGGTGGGGGGGAGCGTATTCCCGAGCGTCGTCATGCCCGTCGTCGTAAGTGCGGAGATGCACTCGAAGAACGTATCCACGGGGGAGAGGTGCAGACCTGCCAGATGGAACGGCAGCATGCCGAGCAGGGCGAGCAGGAACCAGACGGCAAGAAGGAAGAGCGTACCCTCCTGTACCGAGAGCTGGCGCATATGGCTGCGCCCCATATTGCCGAACACCATGCCGAGGATTGCCGACAGCACGCCGAGCGCGAGAAATGACCCCGCGAGCGGATCTCCGAACGCAAAGCCGTAGCCGAACGGGATGAGATAGAGCGGTGCAAAGACGTATGCTGTGCGCCCCATGAGCACCCAGAACAAATCAAAACGCATCAGTCGTCTCCAAAATAGGCAAGCGCCTTCTTCGCGAAACTCTTTAGGACAAAGAGAATGACACGATCGTTCGGCTGGAGCTCCGTCATGCCATTCGGGATTGCAGCCTCCTCGTCACGCACATAGGCACAGACCAGGCATTCGCGTGGGAGATTCGCATTCATCAGCTTCTTGCCGACAACGGGAGCACCGGCACTGACAATCACCTCGAGTGCCTCTGCGCGCGCACCCTCCAAGAGAGTCACACGCGTTACATCGCCGCCGCGCGCGTAGGCGAGCACCTCACTTGCTGAGAGCAGACGTGCCGAGAGTGCAATGTTGACGCCGACCTTCTCCATGAGGTCGATGTATTCGTTGCGGTCGACGCGCACGACCGTCTTGATCTTGTTGTTCGAGAGATGGCGTGCGAGGAGTGCGAGCATCAGGTTCAATTTGTCGTCCTCCGTCAGGCAGACAATGACATCCGCCTCGGCAACGCCCTCCTCTGTGAGAAGGTCGATGTCCGTGCCGTCACCGCAGATCGCAAGCCCTGTCGTCAGCTTTTCTGCAAGCAGTTCGCAGCGCTCACGATTCCGGTCGATCACCTTTACCTGCACACCCTGCCCCTCGAGAAGGAGAGCGAGCCCACGCCCCGTTCGTCCTGCGCCGATGATGGCGACACGTTTCAATTCGTGCGTGTCGCTCGGTACGAGGCTTTGGCTGAACTCCTCGATGCGGTCGGGTAGGCCGATAAAATAGGCATTGTCCCCGGGGAGGAACATGTCATCGCCGTGCGGAATGATCATGCGATGATCGCGGAAGATCAGCCCCGCGAGTACGCCGTGCGGCAGTGTCAGCTCCTTGAGCGGTTTGCGGGCAATGGCAGAGCGGCGGCGGATGCGCGTCTCAAACAGGCGCACCTTGCCCTGCGCAAAGTCCTCTACGTTGAGTGCGGCGGGGGTCATGAGAATGCGAGAGATCTCGTTTGCCGTGATGAGCTCGGGGTTGAGCACGAGGTCGATGTCGAAATTTTCCTTGAGATAGCGCCCTGCCTCCACGGTGAAGTTCATGTCGCGGATACGGGCGATTGTGTGTGCAATGCCGTGCTTCTTCGCGAGTACGCAGGCGACGATATTCACCTCGTCGCTGTCTGTGACGGCGATGAGGATATCCGCGCTCTTGATATCGGGATCGTTCATCGTGAGCGGGCTTGCGATATTCGCCTCGATCGTCAGCACGTCGAGTGTCGTTTTTGCCGCCTCGAGCTGGCTCTCTTCGCCGTCCACCACCACGACATCCATCCCCTCCTCCGAAAGGAGTGCTGCGATGCTGTAGCCCAGCCGCCCCGCCCCCGCAATTACAATACGCACAATGAGCCCCTCCTGCGTTTACCGATTAAAATATAAAGAAGTATACCATAGATTTGCGGCAAGTGAAACTGAAGAGAATATTGATTGAAAAGAAATCTTATTATGTTATAATTTTAATAGATTGATTTTTTAGAAAAATGATTGATGAAAAGGATATATGATACAGGGGGACGGTATGGAGTGCAATGAAGAAATGCGGACGGGCAGCACGTCAGAGACAGAATATCTTGCCCATAGGGGAGTGAACACGGCTCGTGAACAGGCGCTACGCACACATCTTGAAAGCGTGGCTCTGCACTCTGGGAAATTTGCATCCGTCTTTGGCGAGGAAGCCATGGGACGTGCTTTGGGCGCATATCATGACATCGGAAAATATTCGCAGGAGTTTCAGCAGTATATTCGTGCATCTGAGGAGGCGCAGCGAAAGAAACGCGGTAAGATTGACCACTCGACTGCCGGAGCCAAGGAGATGGCACAATTGGGCAGTGCAGGAGTTGTGTTGGCTTTCTGTATTGCCGGACATCATGGAGGAATCCCGAATCGCGGAACGAGGGCGGACACAGCGGCAAAGTCTACACTCATCGGCCGGCTCAAGAAGGTGGTACCGGACTGCCATGCCTACCGCGAGGAGAATCCAGTACCGCTTCTTCCAACATCGTCTCTGTTGCCCAAGGTTGCGCGTGTGCCATTTTTGGTGATGCTTTATACACGCATGCTCTTCTCCTGTCTCGTCGATGGAGATTTTCTGGATACAGAGCATTTTATGTCGGACGGAACGGTTGACCGCGATGGCTTTCCGTCGATAAGGGAGCTCCTTGAACGATTGGAGAAGAGTATCGCAGAGCGTTTTTTTGCGCCGAGATCCGCGGAGGAACAGAAGCAGATGAGCAAACCTCTCAATCGAAAACGCATAGAACTGCTTCGCGAGGCTATTGCAGCAGGGAAAGAAGCCAGGGGGAATCTCTATCGTATGAATATCCCAACGGGAGGAGGAAAGACAATCTCATCCCTTGCATTCGCGCTGCATTATGCTGTGCAGGTGCAGCGCAGACGTATCATCTACGTAATACCGTACACAAGTATTATTGAGCAGACGGCTGCGGTGTTTCACGGGATTTTGGGAGAGAACTGCGTCGTTGAGCATCATCAGAATATGGGATATGATGATGCCGGCGAGGAAATGAATCGTAAGAGACTTGCTTCAGAGAATTGGGATGCGCCGATCATTGTCACCACGAATACGCAGTTTTTTGAATCCCTCTTTGCCAATCGCCCTTCAAAATGTCGGAAGCTCCACAATATTGCCGAGAGCATTGTAATCTTTGATGAGGCGCAGATGATCCCACTTAACTATCTGCGTCCTTGTATGGAAGCCATACAGGAGCTTGTGCGTCACTATGCCTGCACGGCTGTTCTGTGTACGGCGACACAGCCCCCACTGGAACAATTCTTTGCTGCGGATATGCAGCCAATTGAGATCTGTCCTGCTGTCATGGAGAATGCCGCATTCTTTCAACGAACAAAGATTGAGCTGCGTGAGCATCCAATGTCGCGAGAGATTCTGGCGGCGGAATTGGAGAAATATGCGCAGGTGCTCTGCATCGTCAATGGGAAAAGAACAGCACAGAAGCTTTTTGAGCGGATAGAGTCAAAGGATGGTGTTTATCATCTGTCTACAAATCTCTATCCTGTACATCGTGAACGAGTTTTAGAGGAAATTCGTTCACGGTTGAAAGCCGGACAGCCCTGCCGCGTGATCTCAACCAGCCTTGTGGAGGCGGGAGTCGATCTTGATTTTCCGTGTGTCTATCGTGAGCTGAACGGGATCGACAGCATCGTGCAGGCGGCAGGACGATGCAATCGTGAGAATCGGCAGGGAATCGAGGATAGTCCCGTATATGTATTTTCCTTTGAGGATACCAAGAAGAAAAACTTCCTTGCTGCCGATACAACGCAGATCGTCGCTCGAAAATATAGGGAAAATCTCGCGAACCCCGCAGCGATTCGGATGTATTTTAACGAACTTTATGACTTGGGCGGAGAGAAACGATTGGATTGCAAAGATATTATGGGAAAGTCGAGAGAACTTGCATTTGCAAAAATCGCCGAAGAGTTTCACTTGATTGAGGAACAGACCATATCCGTTTTGATTCCACTGGAAGATGAGGCCAAGGAATTGCTCCGGCATCTCGAAGCGGGGGAACGCTCACGCAGTCTCCTGCGAAAGGCTGCACGTTATATGGCTTCTGCTCGGTCGAATATAGCAGAAGAGCTTCTGATGCACGGAGCGCTTTACAAGATGGATGAAGAAATTACTGTTCTTGTCGATTTGTCGGCTTATGACATGAAGAAAGGCTTGATGGAGAATGAGGCGGAAGAAGAGCGGAAAAAATAGAGTGGGGAGATTTTGCAATCTCCCCACTCATGGTACAAATATGACAAAGCACAAATTTCAATCCCCACATAGTATTTGTATCTATGCGACAATGGCATTTTATTATGAATGAACGTTCCTGTCAAATTTTGATTTCTGAATTTGGCGTTGACATAAGCATTATTTTATAATACAATTTAATATGACAAAACACAAGAATATAATGGAGGTGCGAATATGTCTTATGGAGTTCGACTCGAAGTATGGGGAGATTTTGCTTGCTTTACGCGACCAGAACTTAAGGTAGAGCGTTTCTCGTATCCTGTCATAACGCCGAGCGCTGCGAGAGGGGTGCTGGAAGCGGTATTTTGGCATGATGGCCTAAGGTGGGTCATAGATCGCATTTTCGTCTTGTCCAAGATTCAGTATACTAACATTCGCCGTAATGAACTCAAGGCGAAGATATCAGCAAGCAATGTACTGAGCTTTGCAGCCAAAGGAGAAGGGGAGTTGTATCAGTCGACCAAAGATGACATTCAGCAGCGTGCATCTACCGTACTCAAAGATCCACGCTACATCATTGAGGCACATTTTGAGATGACGGAGCATGCGAATCCATCCGATAATCCGGGGAAATTTCGAGAAATTTTCTTGCGGCGTGCACGAAAAGGCCAGTGCTACCACATGCCCTACCTTGGATGCCGAGAGTTTCCTGCGCATTTTCGCCTGTATGAGGAGGAGTCAATTGCAGCAGCATATCATGGTGAAACGAGAGACCTTGGGCTTATGCTCTATGACATCGACTACAGTGATTCAAATAATTTTCGGCCGATCTTCTTTCATGCACAACTGACCAACGGCGTTCTTGATCTGCGCGATTGCGAGGTGTATTGCTGATGCTGGAGACCTTGGTACAGAGATATGAAGATGAATGCAGAGAGGGGCGTCTGCCAAGGGACGGTTGGGAGAAACGGAATGTTTCGTTTGCCCTCGTGATTGGGAAAGACGGAGAATTGCTTCAGGTGATTTCGATTCGTCAGGAAGTACTGCGCGGAAAGAAAACTGTGCTGCGCCCGCAGGAACTCTTTGTTCCTATTGGTGAGACACGCACCGTAGGAATAATGCCCTTTTTTCTCTGTGACAACGCATCGTACTTTTTGGGGGCGGATACCAAGGGGAAGCCGAAACGGACGGCAGATTGTTTTGCTGCTGCCGTAAAGCTGCATGAGAATATTTTATCAGATGTCAGCAACGAAATGGCGGAAGCCGTTATTTCCTTTTTTCGTCGTTGGAAGTCGGGAGAGGATGCGGTTCGTGCACATCCGGTACTTGCATCCCATGCCGATGACATTCTTGCGGGCGCGAATCTCGTGTTTCGCTATGAGGGGCGCTACGCTCATGAGGATCCGGAGATTCGGGCAGCATGGGAGCGGTATCGACAGAAAAGTGACGGAGAAGATTTGCAGCGCTGTCTCGTGACAGGGGAACTGGCTCCGGTTGCCGTCAAGCATCCGGCACTCAAGGGTATAAGCGGCGCACAACCGACAGGGGCGATGCTTATATCGTTTAACGCAAATGCCTTTGAATCCTATGGGCATGTCGACGATCAGGGGAGAAATGCTCCTGTATCGAAGTATGCTGCGTTTGCCTATGGAACGGCACTCAACGCCCTGATTGCTGACGATGCGCACAAGAAAATGATCGGTGATACGACAGTAGTCTACTGGGCGGCAGAGAAGAGCAGCGAATCACAGGACGTATTTGCAGGCATACTCGGTGATGATGGGGTAATGACAGATGACCTCTTGAATGACATTTTACGGAGAATAGAGGCAGGAGAGGACATCGACTATAACGGTGTATCCATTCCGTATGAGAATCCCTTTTATATTCTGGGATTGGCCCCGAATGCAGCGCGGATTTCCGTGCGTTTCTTTTTGCAGGATTCCTTTGGCGCATTTTTGAAGAATCTTGCTCTGCATATTGAGCAGATGGACATCGTTCGTCCTGCCTGGGTGAGGGATCGAAATGTTCCTCTATGGAAACTGCTCCTAGAGACAGTGAATCCAAATGCCAAGACGATGATGGCGTCGCCTGTCATGGCAGGTGCGATGATGCGTGCTGTACTGACAGGCGGGAAGTATCCTGCCTCCGTATTCCAAAACATCATGCTCCGTATCCGTGCACAACAAGGGAAAGAGAAGGTCAACCCCAGGCGTGCCTGTTTTTTGAAAGCGTATTTACTGCGCAATAAAGGGAGGAGAATTACCGTGGCACTTAATGAAAACGAAACAGATGTCGCCTATTTGCTGGGACGATGGTTTGCTATTTTGGAGAAAGCGCAGGAACTGGCTCTTCCGGAGATCAAAGCAACGATTCGTGATCGTTTCTTTAACTCTGCTTGTGCGACACCAGCTTATGTATTTCCCCTTTTGCAGAAGCTTTCGCTCCATCATATGAAAAAGCTGGAGGGACCGGATAAGACACGTGTTGACAAGGAATTGACGGAGATTCTTGGAAAGTTGGAGTCGGGAGGGCTTCCCCGTCATTTGACACTTGAGGAGCAGAGCGTATTTATCCTCGGATATTATCACCAACAGCAGAACTGGTATCAAAAGAAGGAGGACAAATAAAATGTCTGACGCAATTAAGAACCGCTATGATTTCGTTATCCTGTTCGATGTTGAGAACGGAAACCCCAATGGAGATCCGGATGCGGGTAATATGCCTCGTGTGGATCAGGAAACAGGGCATGGCCTTGTCACCGATGTCTGTCTCAAACGTAAGATTCGTAATTATGTAGAAGCAGTAGAGGAGGGAGTACCCGGCTACCGTATCTATATCAAGGATGATGTGCCGCTTACACAACGTGATCAAGAAGCCTGTGCACATTTTGGCATTGAGGACATCAAGAAAATTAAAAAGGACAATCCGGATATCGACAAGAAAATACGTGACTTCATGTGCGAAAACTTCTTTGACATCCGCACTTTTGGCGCAGTTATGACGACATTTGTGCAGGGGGCACTGAACTGTGGTCAGGTGCGCGGACCTGTGCAGCTCGGATTTGCACGCAGCATTGAGCCGATTGTTCCACAGGAAATCACCATCACGCGAACGGCAATCACAACAGTCAAGGATTCACAGGGCAAAAGAACAACAATGGGGCATAAATTCATTGTTCCCTATGCGCTTTATAAAGTCGAGGGCTATGTCTCAGCGAACCTTGCGCGCAAAGTAACAGGGTTTTCGGAAGCAGATCTCGAACTTTTGTGGAAAGCTATCCTGCAGATGTTTGAACTCGATCGTTCGGCGGCACGCGGCAATATGGCAACGCGGGAGTTAATTGTCTTCCGCCATGAAAGTGAACTCGGCAATGCACCTGCCTATCAGCTGTTTGACCGAATCTGTATCAACAAAAAAACGCCAGAGGTTCCTGCACGGAGTTATCATGACTATGATGTTCATGTAGACACGGAGAATCTGCCCGAGGGGGTGACCTGTACACGCATGAACTGAGGAGGTAAAATAGAGGGAGGAAGTGATCCAGCCTCTATGGAAAATAGTGAGTGCGAAGATGAAGTGAACAGAATAATATATGCTAAAACAATGTCTAAAAATCAAGCTGTATCAAGTTTGTGGAGGTGAACATCAAGAAAAAACACATATGTGCCGAATAATCGTTATGGATGCATCGCAAAAGAGGCCTTTTATGTCCACTTTTGCTGTCGCGCTCCTTGCGGAGCGCGTGGATTGAAATAAGCAGGGCGGCGCACTCGTGCGTCATACACGCGGTCGCGCTCCTTGCGGAGCGCGTGGATTGAAATATCCGTCGCAGATGCGGCGCGTATCGCCCGCAGGTCGCGCTCCTTGCGGAGCGCGTGGATTGAAATGCCATCCACAGGATGACCCCGTCATTATCGAGACGTCGCGCTCCTTGCGGAGCGCGTGGATTGAAATAGGTGTACCGTCTGAAGGATATGGACGAAGACGAGTCGCGCTCCTTGCGGAGCGCGTGGATTGAAATAGCTCCTCCATCCCCGCCTTGTACTCGAGGATGGTCGCGCTCCTTGCGGAGCGCGTGGATTGAAATTTAACACTCCTCTCCAATCCCTCTGATGATGGTGTCGCGCTCCTTGCGGAGCGCGTGGATTGAAATCTCTTGGAGGGCACCAAGAGCGTCGGCGGTGTCGTCGCGCTCCTTGCGGAGCGCGTGGATTGAAATTGTATTGTCGCCGGCAAGGAGGGAAAAGAGAGCGTCGCGCTCCTTGCGGAGCGCGTGGATTGAAATCAGAACGTCGTGATCAGCGTGTTGTTGAGCCAACGTCGCGCTCCTTGCGGAGCGCGTGGATTGAAATAGACGAACGCGCAGCAGGCGGCTCTGACGTGGCAGTCGCGCTCCTTGCGGAGCGCGTGGATTGAAATGCGGCATTTGTTGCACTGGTCTGTCTTGACCTCGGTCGCGCTCCTTGCGGAGCGCGTGGATTGAAACTTGACGATCCTCTTGCGGCGATTGTCGGCGGTGTCGCGCTTCTTGCGGAGCGCGTGGATTGAAATTTGATAAAAAGTGAGCCTCTGAAATATACGTTGGTCGCGCTCCTTGCGGAGCACGTAGATTGAAATGTAGATGTATTGGCGTATAACTCTGCGCTAGTCAGGTCGCGCTCCTTGCGGGCGCGTGGATTGCAATATCTTGTAGACGTCGACTTTCTGCTCCTCAGGTGGTCGCGCTCTTTGCGGAGCATGTAGATTGAAACCATCCTCGACCTATGCTAGCATATATTTATCTTTTGCTCCACGAGAGTGGGTGGATTGAAACACTTTATTGTTTAACTGCGTCGGCGTAATCAGACGTGCATCCTACACGGTCTTGTGAGATATTTGTGTATGGACTGGGTCTGCAAATAAAAACTACCCCCCAGGAGGTGAGCGAATGAGTGACTTCATAAAAAAGGTGGATCTTTTCAATGTCGTGTTTCCGAAATTGAGCACGTTTGAAAAGAATGACTGGGAAGAAAATTTTATGGTGGAATTTACGCATGACTCTACCTCGATCAAAGGGAATACGCTGACACTCATTGAAACAAAGATGATTTTGGATCATATTGTCTCTGCCGAAACAAGTCTAAGGGAGCTGGATGAGGTGCGCGACCATGCGTCCACGTGGACGTTCGTGAAGGAGAATGCGCACAAAGGCGTAGCTCTGACCGAACATCAGGGATATCCATGAACGCGTTGTTCCCGCAGAGGGAATTGGCGGTATCTATCGGCGTATTCCCGTGTATACCAGAGGTGCGCAGCATGTGCCGCCGCATCCGCATAAGGTCTTGGATGCAATGAAAAATTTTATATATCGTATGGAACACGATCAATTTCCCAATCAAATCGAAAAAGCTGCTTGGATTCATGCAGAGTTCGTGAAAATCCATCCATTTCAAGACGGAAATGGGCGCACAGCACGATTGATTATGAACTATTTCCTATTGGCACACGGATTCCAGCCAACCTCGATCAAACATAAGAATAGACAGGAATATTTCGCATCTTTGGAGGATTATGCTCTTCATGATATGATTGCTCCATTCGCGGCACTGTTGCGTGCAAATATGGAGCGAGAGATTGATGAATTCCTTTCGATGTATTCCGTGCATATCGGCTTGCATGGAGTACAGGAGGAAAATCCAGAACTCGCAGAACTTGCAGAGGCCTACATTGAACTATGAGGCGTTGATATGAGAGAGGTGATCCTTTGCTGCACTTTTCGGGGGTGTCCGTGGACTACGGAGCGGGGGAGGATACTGTGCATGCAGTTGCGGACACGTCGCTCTGCGTCGAGCGGGGGACGGTGCTCGCTCTCATTGGCACATCGGGCTGCGGCAAGTCGACGCTGCTGCGTGTCGCAGCGGGGCTGATCCGCCCGACGGCGGGCGCGGTGACGAGTGAGGGCGCACCCATCGATCCGCGTGGTCTGTGCATCGGTTTCCTGCCGCAGAACTATGGATTGCTCGCGTGGAAGACCGTGCGTGAGAATATCCTGCTCGGAGCGGAGATCAAGGGCGTATGGAACGCGGAGCGAATGGAAACATACGATGCGCTTATTGCGGATCTTGGGCTGTCCGAGCTGCTCACGCGCTATCCGCGTGAGCTCTCGGGTGGACAGCAGCAGCGCGTGGGGCTTGCGCGTGTCTTTCTGCTCGCACCCGATCTCCTCTTGATGGATGAGCCGTTCTCCGCGCTCGATGCGATTACGCGTGAATCCATGCAGGAGGTCTTTCTCTCGCTCTGGAAAAAACACGCTGTCACGACCGTGCTTGTGACACATTATGTGGAGGAGGCACTGACGCTTGCGGGGCGGATTGCTGTCATGGGCGGAGCTCCCGGGCATGTGACTGAACTCGTTGATAATCCATTTGCGGGCGACCTCACCCGTCGCTCCTCGCAGGACTTCTTTGCCATGGGACAGGAGCTGCGTGCAAAGATTGCGCGAGGAGGCGTGTGATGGCAAAGATTTCGCTGCGAATGTTTGCATGCGGTATTTTCTTGTGTCTTGCATTCTGGTGGGCTGTTGCGCAGCTCCTTCAGATGCCAGTGATCCCTTCTCCTGAGCTGGTGCTCTCGCGTCTGGTGCAGAAATTCCCCGATACGATCGCCGTGCATGCGGGCTACAGTCTCATGCGCATTGTGCTCGGACTGCTTGCTGCCGTTGCCGTGGGCTACCCCGCTGGTGTGCTGATGGGGTATTTCCCATGCGTGAATCGCCTCCTTGCGCCCGTTCTATATCTGACCTATCCCGTGCCGAAGATCGCACTCCTGCCTGTTGCCATGCTGCTCTTTGGCGTTGGGGAGGCGAGCAAGCTGCTGCTCGTATTTCTCATCATTGTCTTTCAGGTTGTCGTTGCCGTGCGTGATGCCGTGGCGGCGATTCCGTCTGAGACGTACGCGCCGCTGCGTGTGCTCGGTGCCGCATTCCCGCAGATCGTGCGTCATATCATCGTGCCCGCCTCGCTGCCGAAGTTTATCACGGCGGTGCGTGTGGCGATGGCGACGGCGATCTCCGTACTCTTCTTTACGGAGACATTCGGCACGCAGTATGGAATCGGCTACTACATCATGGATGCATGGCTGCGCGTAAACTACCTCGATATGTACGCCGGGATCGTCGTCCTCAGCATGATGGGCCTGCTGCTCTTCATCCTGCTCGACTGGGCAGAGCGGAGGATGTGCGCGTGGAACCAGCAGTGATTCCGACAGAAAAAATCCTCACAGAATATATTGTTCCGTGAGGGTTTTTCTGTGTGGTTAGAAGAACACACGGCCTTCGCCGCGGGTGAGGCCATTTATTGGAGGATATGCATGAGTGTCCTACTGACCCGTAAATGCTGCGTCACCTGTGAACATTGGATGGGCAAGAGTGAATCCGGCAAGCCTGTTCGCTGTGAAAATGACCGTGTTTTGGGAGTGTGCATCAATGGAAGGGGATCAATGCGGATGATGCGCCTGAATTTATCAGTGTTCCCCTAGCGTATGAGTACAAATCCGCTTGCACTGTCCCAGACCACGCTGCCGTCCTCGGCCCTGCTGATAGCGATCTGATCGAAGTGAATGAGATGGTTATCCATCGTGTAGTCTTGCATTTCTGCATCGAGGGTGGCTTTGCTGCCTTGCTCCCCATGCGCAACGAGCATACGCGCGTAGGAGTTCAGGTCAATGCGTTCCTCTGTACCGTCCGTGCGCGGGAGAACGAGGATGCCCGCGCGCGTGATGTGCTGTGTGTTGAAGCGGATGAGCGTGTGGTAGTCTGTGATCGGCAGTTCCAACGCATATGGGCTGTCGAAATAAAAGGACTCGCGCATATGTCTGAAGTTTGCATCGAATACCGCTGCGGCGAGTGGGGAGGCATCCTGTTCAAGGTAGAACGCAATATCGATGATCTCGTCTACAACCGCGGGCGGCGTGTCGTCACGCTTTATGATCTGTCCATCCTGTATGAGGCTGTGTTCTGTGAGCAGCTGACTGAGCCGTGCCTCCTGACTGCGGAGCGGTACGTCGACGACGTTGAGCGGGGTGAGGGAGAAGATGAGCGCGAGGATGGCGGCGCAGAGGTATACTTGCTGGGGCTTTCGCCGAAGGAAGGCGACGGCAAGCGCATAGATTCCGCAGAACGTACAGATCATGGAGGTGTAGCGCAGTGTTGTCAGCCCGTACGCCTCATAGCGGAGCCATACGCCGTAGATCTGGATGGCGAGGATGGGGAGGAAGAGGAGAAGCCCCCATTTCAGAAAGCGAGAAAAGAGGGGAAGACGCTCCTGCACGGCAAGCGTGCCGAAGAAAAAGGCGAAGCCGAGGAGCGCGAACGAAGCGTACCAATTCATCGTGCCGACGGGCATCTCGCCCGCGCCGATAATCTTGCCGACGTAGAGGTAGAGAACGATGAGCAGAAGGAGATAGACGGGGAAGAAGAGATAGAGGAGCAGTTTCTGCGTGGCAGCGGGGAACTCGTAGCGTGCATTCGTATTTGGCAGTGCGCCGAGGAATGCGGCAAGTCCCCAGCCGCCGTATGCGATCAGACCGGAGAAGAGATAGGTTGTCTCGGGCAGCCATCCGTCCGCATCGGTGACGATCAGTGCCCAGAATGCGGCGACACAGAGGATGAGTCCGAGAAAGAGCAGGATGCTCGTCGCGATGGAAAAGGCAGCGGCAAAGAGGAGGGCGGGAAGCCCCGGGGCCTTGTTTGTTCGTTCGAGAAGGAAGAGCGCAAGGAAGGCGAGTGCGAGATAGATGCCTTGCGTCCCAATGATCAGATGGCGGCTCGGATTTTCCACGCCATACCACGCATAGGCAAGGAGGAGGAACAGAACGGCAGACGATGCCGCATGCAGCATCAAGGATTTTTTCACGGGAAATACATCCGTGAAGAGGCGGAACATGACCGCCGTCATCCATGCGCCGAAGACGGCGGGGGCGAGGCGTACGAGATGCTCGAAATAGTCGCTATGCCAACCCTCCGCATACAAATCGGGGCGCAGCAGGATAATGCCTGCACCGACGAGAAAAAGGACTGCCTGCCAAAAGACGGCGATGGGAAAACGGCGAATGAGTTCATGCGCCCGTCCCTTTAGCTGCAAGATGCGTATGGTGATATTCATAGCCATCATCCTCTCTGTGCATTGATATTCGTTAAGAAATTGCTGAATTTATCTGTGTTTCTTTGTCCGTGACTGCTTATATTTTATGTGTATAGGGAATGATCGTCAATGCGTACCACATTAAGGGAATGAATACTTCTTTCCAGTATCTTTACAATGTCCTACGAAAAATGGTAAGATGGGCGCGTGAGTTTATGCCGCATGGCATTCTTTTGGAAAAGGGTGGTACGCAAAGATGAATGAACTTCTCTATAAGATTCCTGCCAATACGCCGCGTGAAGAGATCATTCGTCAGCTTCAGGCGCATCCGGAGGTGCGCTTCGTCTCGCTTGTCGGCATCGACATGGCGGGCAACGATACGGACGAGAAGATTCCCGTACGGATCTTCATGGAGGACATTGAGAAATTCTACAACGGAACCGCCGTGCAGACGGACGGCTCCTCCGTGGTTCTGCCGAAGATTGCAACGATCAACAACGCGAAGGTGGATCTTCCGATTGATCCTGCGGTCAACTGGTTCGTGGACTACGATCCCGAGGGCGCGGATGAGGAGACGGGGCTGCCGATTGGGACGCTGCGTATTCCGTCCTTTATCATTCACGAGGAGAAGCGCGTCGACTCGCGTGCGGTACTTGTGGATACGCTCGCCTATGTCAAGAAGGAACTGCTGGACTTTTTCCATGCCAATCCGAAGATCTCGGGTGCGCCCTCTCTGAATGGTGCGGACATCGTGGACATCGCGTTCACGTCGGCGACGGAGCTTGAGTTTTGGGTCAAGACCCCGCTCGACGACAACGCATCCATCGAGGAGATGTCCGCCTCGCAGGTGATGAATGAGCAGTATTGGGAACGCACGCACGGAGCGGTCCGCACGGCGCTCGAGGACTGCCTCATCCAGCTTGACAAATACGGCTTCCGCATGGAGATGGGGCACAAGGAGGTCGGCGGGCTCAAGGCGCAGATTGACGAGAGCGGCCGCATGACGCACGTCTGCGAGCAGATCGAGATCGACTGGCAGTATGATAGTGCCGTGCAGGCGGCGGACAATGAGCTGTTCGTGCGCACGTTTGTCCGTGAGATCTTCCGCCTCTACGGGCTTGAGGTCAACTTCAAGGCGAAACCGCTGATCGGGCTCGCGGGCAACGGCGAGCACACGCATCTTAGCCTCGCGGCGATCACAAAGGACGGAAAGCGGCACAGTCTCTTTGCCGCCGATGATCAGAATGCGGACTATATGAATGCCGTCGGCTACGGCGCACTGATGGGGCTGCTCAAGAACTATGAGGCAATCAACCCGTTCGTCTCGGCGACGAACGATGCGTTCAACCGTCTGAAGCCGGGCTTTGAGGCTCCTGTCTGCGTCGTCACATCGTTTGGCGCATCGCCCGCGATCCCATCGCGCAACCGCACGGTGCTTGTGAGCCTCATTCGTGACCTCAAAAATCCGCTCGCGACGCGTTTCGAGCTGCGCGCGACCAATCCCTACTCGAACACCTACCTCGTCATTGCTGCCTCCTACCTCGCGATTCTCGACGGGATTAAACATTCGGCGGGACGCAGTACGACGGAACTGCTCGCGGAGCTGTCGAAGCAGCCGGGGGAGAAGGGGCTCTACCTCGAAACTGACCGTGCCTATCGGAGCGAGGAGGACGTATTCGAACACTATACGGCGGATGAGCGCGATGTGCGCTTCGGGAGGCCCCCCGCGACGGTCTGGGAGAATATGCTCGGCTTTGATCTCTACCCCGAGAAGGTGGCAGTGCTCACACAGGCGAATACACTCCGCCCGCAGATCATCGACTCGTTCCGCACGGGAGCACTCCTGCGCTGGAAGATCGAGCTCATCAGCCGCATCATTCCGGAGAACCGCAATATCGTCCGCCGTATGACGGAGATCAAGAGCGACTTTGTGACGGATCAGGATGCCTATATGTGGAACAAGATCCATGACCTGCGCATCTACCTCGCAAAGGACACGATCGACGACAAGGCTCTCTTTACACTGCTCATCAAGGCGCTCAATGAGGGCGACTATCCAACCGCATCCGCGCTGCAGCTTGAGATGTACGCGAAGATGGAGGAGCTCAAAGGGCTCTATGAGTGCTACAAAAAGAATATGATCTGAATGTATGAGGCTCTGCTCAACGAAGGCAGAGCCTTTTCTAAAAAATAAAAGTCAAAAAATCAAAATTTATATTTGACTATTTGACTTTATCTGGTATAATAAGCTCATAAACATGAAATGAACTGTGGAGGGATACATTATGGAACAGGATAAATACACAGCGCGCACGCTTGCGGCACTGCAGTCGGCGCAGCAGATCGCGGCGATGCGCTACCATCAGGAAATCACGTCGGTGCACGTACTGCTCGCACTTGCAAAGGAGCCGGAAGGGCTGCTCGCAACAATCTTCGATGTCTGCGGTGTTGATCTGCCGCTGCTCAAGGCACGGCTCGAAAAGGAGCTTGCCGCCATTCCAAGCGTGCGCGGGACGAATCGTCTTGGCATGGGGATGGACATGGTGCGCGTGCTCGGACGTGCCGAGGAACTGGCGAAGTCGATGAAGGACGAGTACGTCTCGACCGAGCATTTGCTGCTCGCACTCGTTACGGATGGGAGTGACGAGGTTCAGTCGATTGCGCGTGAGTTCCGGCTGACGAAGAGTGCCGTGCAGGACGCGATCCAGAAACATCGCAAGCAGAACGTCACGAGCGACAACCCCGAGGAGGGGTACCAATCGCTTGAGAAATACGGGCGTGATCTGACAGCGGCGGCGCGTGCGAACAAGCTCGACCCCGTGATCGGGCGCGACGAGGAGATTCGCCGCTCGATTGAAATTCTCTCGCGCCGTACGAAGAACAACCCTGTGCTTATCGGTGAGCCGGGTGTCGGCAAGACGGCGATTGTCGAGGGGCTTGCCCGCCGCATTGTGGCGGGGGATGTGCCCGAGTCGCTGAAGAATAAGACGCTCTACTCGCTCGACATGGGCGCACTGGTCGCGGGTGCGAAGTTCCGCGGCGAGTTCGAGGAACGCCTGAAGGGCGTACTGAACGAGATCGCAAAGTCCGAGGGACAGATATTGCTCTTCATCGACGAGGTGCATACGGTCGTCGGTGCGGGCGCAGCCGAGGGCGCGATGGATGCGGGCAACCTGCTGAAACCGCTCCTTGCGCGCGGTGAGCTGCGCTGCATCGGTGCAACGACGCTGAACGAGTACCGCAAATACATCGAGAAGGATACGGCACTCGAACGCCGCTTCCAGCCCGTCATGGTCGGCGAGCCGAGCGTGGAGGATACGATCTCCATCCTGCGTGGGCTGAAGGAGCGCTATGAGGTGCATCACGGCGTGCGCATCCGTGATGCGGCACTTGTCGCGGCGGCGACGCTCTCCGACCGCTACATCTCCGATCGTTTCCTGCCGGACAAGGCAATCGACCTCGTCGACGAGGCGGCGGCAAAGCTGCGCACGGAGATCGAGTCCATGCCCGCACCGCTCGACGAGATCCGCCGCAAGATCCTCCAGCTCGACATCGAGGAGGAGGCATTGAAAAAGGAGACGGACGAGGCGTCGAAGGAAAAACTCACCGCACTTACTACCGAAAAGGCACAGCTCCATGATGAGGAGCAGAAACTCCAAGCAAAATGGGAGAGTGAGACGCAGGCGATCCTGCGCGTGCGTGCCATCAAGAAGGAGATGGACGAGCTGCGCGGTGAGATGGAGGCGGCGGAGCGTGCCCAGAACCTTGCACGCGCCTCGGAGCTGAAATACGGCAAGATGCCGGAACTCGAAAAGAAGCTCGCGGAAGAGGAGGCGGCGATTGCCGCGAAGGCGGACGGCGAGCGGATGCTCAAGGAGGAGGTCGGTGAGGAGGACATCGCGCGTGTCGTCAGTCGTTGGACGGGCATCCCCGTGACGAAGATGATGACGGGCGAGCGCGAGAAGCTGCTCCGCCTTGAGGAGGTTCTGCACGAGCGCGTTGTCGGGCAGGACGAGGCGGTGACCGCCGTCAGTGAGGCGATCCTGCGCGCGCGTGCGGGCATCAAGGATCCGAACCGTCCGATCGGCTCATTTATCTTCCTCGGCCCCACGGGCGTGGGCAAGACAGAGCTTGCAAAGACCCTCGCAGAGTCGCTCTTTGACGATGAGCGGAGCATGATCCGCATCGACATGAGCGAGTATATGGAGAAGCACAGCGTCTCGCGTCTCATCGGTGCGCCTCCGGGCTACGTCGGCTATGATGAGGGCGGACAGCTGACGGAGGCGGTGCGTCGCCGCCCGTACAGCGTGATCCTGCTCGATGAGATCGAAAAGGCGCACCGCGATGTGTTCAACGTGCTGCTGCAGATTCTCGACGATGGGCGCCTCACGGACGGCAAGGGGCGCGTCGTGAACTTCAAGAATACTGTCATTATCATGACAAGCAACCTCGGCTCGCATGAGATTTTGAGCAAGGACTATGCGGAGGCGGAGACCGCGGTGCGTGCGCTCCTGCGTGAGTATTTCCGCCCAGAGTTCCTGAACCGCGTGGACGATACGATTGTGTTCAAGGCTCTTACAAAGGACGATGTGAAGCGCATCGCGGCAATCATGCTCGCGGCACTCAGCAAGCGTCTTGAGCGTCAGGCAGATATTCAGCTGACGTGGGACGATGCGGCGATTACGGCACTTGCGGACGAGGGCTTCGACCCCGACTTCGGTGCGCGTCCACTGCGTCGCCTCCTTACGCATACCGTGGAGACGGCACTCTCGAAGAAGATCATTGCGGGTGATGTGCGCGGTGGCGACACCGTGGAGCTCGGGTTTGACGGGTCGATCTTTACCTTCAAAAATCTGTAATATATGGGGACTGCTCTTTTTCGGAGCAGTCTTTTTCTTTGTTTCGTACCAAAGGTTACAGCCTTTCTTCACCGACCTGCGTTATAATCGTCACACAGAGATGACAAAGAGCATTTGATATATAAAGGAGCTTTGACGATGGAGAAGATACTGGATCTGAAAAAGACGGTTGCCGAGCTGGTGGAGGAGAATCCCGAAGTCAGTGAAATCATGGCGGGGATCGGCTTTAAGGAGATTACAAATCCCGTCGCACTGAATGTGATGGGGCGCATCATGACGATTCCGCGCGGCGCGGCAGTGAAGGGAATTGAGCTCTCGAAGGTCATCGCGGCGTTCGAGGAGCGCGGCTATCAGGTCATCAGCGATGATGCACAGTCGCGGCAGGGACGCATTCGGAACTTCATCGAACGCCTGTCGGGCGGCGAGGATCTCGACTCCGTCCGTGCAGACTTCGTGCAGGAGTTCAGTCACGTTGACGCACAGGAGATCATGACGGCAGAGCAGACCCTCATCAAGGAGGGCATGCCTGTCAGTGAAGTGCAGCGTCTTTGCGATGTGCATTCGGCACTCTTTCACGGCGTGGCGAGCGAGCCGCCGCCGGGTGCGCTCTCGCATGACGAGATTCACGCACAGGCGGCATCGGTGAATCCCGACGACATCGACGCGCTGCCCGAGGGGCATCCGCTCACGATCCTGCGTGCGGAGAATGCGGCACTTGATGCGCTGCTCGACACAATTGAGGGCGAGCTGGACGGGGCAAAGCGTACGGATGTAATGCTCCAGCACATTCTTGCGCTCGGCGATGTGCGCTCCCACTACATCAAGAAGGAAGAGCTGTTGATGCCGATTCTCTACGATTACGGTGTCACGGGTCCCTCGCAGGTCATGTGGGGCATCGACGATGAGATGAAGCGCGAGCTCGCCATGATTATTAAGGCGCTCAAGGCGGATGAAGAGACGCTGCCCATGTATGAGGCACGGATCCGTGCACTCACGCAGCGCATCCGCGAGATGATCTTCAAGGAGGAGAAGATTCTCTTCCCACTCAGCCTGCGCTATTTCACGCAGATGGAATGGTACCGCTGCTATCATGACCTGCCGGACATGGGCATTTCGTTCGGCGTTCCGATTCCCGCGTGGGCAGAGGCGCAGCCGTGGCTCGATCAGGAGGCGGCTCGTCTCGCACAGTCTCAGGTGGGAGGGAAGCTCCAGTTCCCGACGGGCGAGCTGTCGATGGAGCAGCTGACAACGATCCTCCAGCTCCTGCCCGTGGACATCACGTTCATCGACAAGGACGATGTCGTCCGCTTCTTCACGAACGAGGGGCAGGTGTTCACGCGTCCGCTGTCTGCACTCGGGCGCGACGTGATGAACTGCCACCCGCCCGAGATCATCCCCGTGGTGCGGAATCTGATCGCCGACTTCAAGGCGAAGAAGCGCACGCAGATGATTGTGCACCGCTACATCCGCGAGCGTCCGATCCGCGTGCAGTATCAGGCGATGTATGATAAGTCGGGCGAGTACATTGGCACGGTCGAATTTGTGACCGACCACGCAGAGCCGCTGGAAAAGTTTCGCCGTTAAGAGATAAGAAAAGAGCCTGTCAAGAAAAATACTTGACAGGTTTTTCGTTTGCCGTTATAATCGCAGAAGTGTTTAGAAACAGGTGATGTGCATGGAGCGACTTTACGAGCTCGCAAGACTGTATGACCTGTACGGCGGCCTTCTCACGGGAAAGCAGCGCGAGTGTCTGCGTCTGCACATTGCGGAGGACTTTTCCCTCGCGGAGATCGGCGAGGAGCTGGGCATCACGCGGCAGGCGGCGCATGACAATATTCGCCGCGCAGAGCGTGCGCTCACGGAGATGGAGGAGACGCTCGGTCTTCTCGCGCGTCAACAGACACAGGAGCAGGCACTTACTGCGATCTGTGCAGAGCTGCGTGCGCTCAGAGAACCGATTGCGTGCACCGATGTATGCCGCATCGCGGATGAACTGGAACAATACACATCACAGGATGATACGAAGGAGGTGGGAGAATGATCTTTGAGAATCTGTCCGATCGTTTGCAGGGGATCTTCAAGAAGCTGCGCGGACATGGCAAGCTGACCGAGGACGATGTCAATGATGCCATGCGCGAGGTGCGGATGGCACTCCTCGAAGCAGACGTGAACTTCAAGGTCGTCAAGGACTTCGTCAAACGCGTCAAGGAGCGTGCCGTCGGGCAGGAGGTGCTCGACACACTCACGGCGGCGCAGGCGGTCATCAAGATCGTTGACGAGGAACTGACCGCGCTGATGGGCGGGACGGAGAGCCGTCTCAACATCAGTCCGAACCCGCCGACCGTCATCATGCTCGTCGGTCTCCAAGGTTCGGGTAAGACTACATCGGCAGGCAAGCTCGCGCTCATGCTCAAGAAGCAGGGCAAACGCCCGCTGCTCGTCGCGGACGACATCTATCGTCCCGCTGCAATCAAGCAGCTCGAAGTGATCGGCGAAAAGGTCGAAGTGCCCGTGTTCTCGCAGGGGCAGGAGGATGCCGTCGCCATTGCACGCGCCGCAATCGGTCATTCGGCATCGCACGCGAACGATGTTGTTATCATCGACACGGCGGGACGTTTGCAGATCGACGAAACGCTCATGCAGGAGCTGCGCGATATCAAGGCAGCGGTAAAGCCGCACGAGATCCTGCTTGTTGTGGACGCAATGACGGGACAGGAAGCCGTCAACGTCGCACAGTCTTTTGACGAGTCGCTCGGGCTGGATGGCGTCATCATGACGAAGCTCGACGGCGACGCACGCGGTGGTGCCGCACTCTCGATCAAGGCGGTCACGGGCTGCCCCGTGAAGTTCGTCGGCATGGGCGAGAAGCTTGAACCGCTCGAGGTGTTCCACCCCGACCGCATGGCATCGCGCATCCTCGGCATGGGCGATGTGCTCTCCCTCGTGGAGAAGGCGCAGGAGAACTTCGACCTCGAAAACGCGAAGAAGATGGAGGCGAAGCTCCGCAAGAACGACTTCACGCTCGACGACTTCCTCGATCAGCTGCAGCAGGTGAAGAAGCTCGGCTCACTGAATAGCATCCTCGGCATGATTCCGGGGATGGGCAATCTCAAGAAGAAGCTTGGCGATCAGGAGTTTGACCTCGACGGCAAGGAGATGCGTCAGCTTGAGGCCATTATCCGTGCGATGACACCGAAGGAGCGTGCGGACATCACAATCATCAACGGCAGCCGTCGCAAGCGCATCGCTGCGGGCAGCGGAACACGCGTGCAGGATGTCAATAAGCTGCTCAAGCAGTTTGGCGAGATGCGCAAGATGATGAAGAAAATGAAGAAGATGAAGGGCAAGGGCGGAATGCCTTCCATGCCGTCACTCGGCGGCATGGGGCTTCCGAAGATGCCATTCTTCAAATAACACACAACGAAAGGTGGTGAAATTATGGCAGTCAAGATTCGTTTGAACCGCATGGGGGCGAAGAAGAATCCCTTTTATCGCATTGTGGTCGCCGACTCGCGTGCACCGCGTGACGGTCGATTCATCGAGATCCTTGGAAACTACGATCCGTCGAAGCAGCCCGCTGTCGTCAGCATTGACGAGGAGAAGGCAATCGACTGGATGAAGAAGGGCGCACAGCCGACCGACACGGTCAGGAACCTCCTGAGCAAGAACGGTACGATGGCGAAATTCGCCGAGGCAAAGCGTCAGAAGGACTGACAAATACAGCACGTGTGCGGGGGACTTCACCATCTCGGTGAACTCTCGCGGCGTGCGTATTGCGATGAGGAGAGACGACCGGCGTGAAAGAGATAGTCGAGGTTATCGCAAAATCCTTGGTCGATCATCCGGAAGCTGTCGTCGTTGACGAAACGCAGGATGATCAGGAGATCATATTGAGACTTCGTGTGGCAGAGGATGACATGGGTAAGGTCATCGGCAAGCAGGGGCGCATCGCAAAAGCACTGCGCAGTGTTGTCAAGGCTGCCGCGACGAAGGAGAATAAGAGGGCAACGGTCGAGATCGGCTGATGTGCAAACGGCGTGCGTCTCGGACGGTCGCCGTTTTTGCATATTTGTTGCAATAGGAGAAATACAGAGTGGATACAATCACAATGAAGGTGCCCGTCACCGTCAAGGCAAAGCTGACGGAGAAGCTGCGCGCAAAGATGCTCAAGGAGATGGAGGAAGGTCTCAGCCGTGCGGAGCTCGAGGTGCAGCAGCTCGGCATCCAGGAGAAGCGCGTCATGCAGGAGGCGGAGCAGGGCGAGCTGACGCCTCAGGCGATTCAGCACATCAATGCAATCCGGCAGGAGCGTCAGCGCCGTCTCGACTACATCGAGGAGACGACGGCACACCGTGAGGAGCTGCAAAAGTTTGTTGAGGGTGCGGAAATTGTGCAGGGCACACTTGAGCGTTTGGTCAAGGCGAAGGTCGGCGACGATATGCGCGAGCTTATGAACGTCGAGATTCTGGTGGAGGATGACAAGATTGTCGCCATCCGTTCCTAATACGAGCAATGAGCGCATCGTCATTGGACGCGTCGGCGCGGCGCACGGGATTCGCGGCGAGCTGCGCATTATCCCGCTGACGGATTTTCCCGAGCGTTTCGCTGCGCTGCGCGAGGTCATGGTCGGCGATGAGCTGCTGCACATCGAAAGCGTCAAGCCGCAGGGAAAGAACTTCCTCATGCGGTTTCGTGAGTACACTGTCCGCGAGGACGCACAGAAACTTACGGGGCGGCTGCTCACCGTTGCACGCGCAGAGGCGGCACCGCTCGATGAGGGCGAGTACTACGTCTTTGATATCGTGGGGCTGACGGTGTACGATGAGGAGAACAATGAGCTCGGCACGGTCGAGAATGTTCTCCGTACGGGCAGCAACGATGTCTATGCCGTGCGCAGTGAGGATGGGCGCGAGATTCTCATCCCTGCACTGCGAAAGGTCGTGCGTACGATTGATGTGCCAAACGGACGCATGACGGTACGGCTGTCGGAATAGCGGACGGGGAGAACATCTCTCCGCTCCGCTTTTTCTTTGCGGAAAATCGCGTCTCATGTTATAATGTATCAAAAGTTTCTATTTCTTTTATTCATAAGGGGTCAGAATATGCTCACCTGTATCACGCATTCTCCCGAGGAGACTGCGCATTTAGCGGGAACGATCGGTAAAATTATCCGCGAGGGGACGGTGATCTGCCTCGATGGAGAACTTGGGGTGGGCAAGACGCTCTTTGTCCGCGCGCTTGCGCGGACGCTCGGCGTGGAGAGCGACGTGACGAGCCCGACGTTCAACCTCATGAACATCTACGAGGCCGCGTGTCCCATTGTGCATTTTGACCTCTATCGAATCGAATCCGAGGAGGAACTGGAGGACATCGGATTCTACGAATACGTTGAGGCGACGGAGGGGATCGTGCTGATCGAGTGGGCGGAGAAATTCCCCGATGCGATGCCCGAGGATCGTCTGCAGGTGAACATCACGGCACTGGACGGGGAGGAACGGCAGTTCACTTTTGCCGCTGAGGGGGAGCTGAGCACGGCTCTCTTGGAGGAGTTGAGCGATATTGTCAATCCTGAGCATTGATACTTCCTCCGCGGTTTCGAGCGTCGCTGTCCTGTCGGCGGAGCGCGTTGCGGCGGAGGTCAGCATGCAGGGGGCGCTGACCCACTCGGAGACGCTGATGCCGCATATCGAGACGGCACTCGGTATGGCGCGTGTGGAAAAATCTGAACTCGAGGGAATTGCCGTCAGCATCGGCCCCGGTTCGTTTACGGGGCTCAGGATCGGACTTGCATCGGCAAAGATGATGGCATACGCCCTGCACATTCCCCTCATCGCAGTACCGACACTCGAGGCGCTTGCCCATCACTATATCTGTGAGGGTGTGCGCCTCGTTCCCATGATGGACGCGCAGAAAGGAAATGTCTACGCGCAGGAATTCATGTGGGAGGTGGGGCTGGATGGATTGCACCTAAGGGAAAAACATGCACTCTCCATCCTTCCTCTGACAGAGGTCATCGCGGGATTGGAGAACGTGGAGCAGCCCGTTCTTCTGCTTGGCGATGCCATGCAGAAGAAAACGACGCTCGCACTTCCGGCAAATATGCGTCTTGCCCCGATTCATGCGCGGATGCCGCGTGCCGCGTGTGTGGGCCTTGCGGCACTCACGCGGCTTGCACGCGGGGAGATCGACGATCCCGTGACAGCTGTACCGCTCTACCTGCGCCGCAGTGAGGCAGAGGTTCTGTGGGAGAAGCGGCATGGTACGGAGAGAGCGCAGTGATTCACTTTCGTACGCTCCTGCCCGAGGATGCGGAGGGCGTGGCACGCGTCGAGCGCGAGAGCTTCCCGACACCGTGGTCGCGTGAGGACTTCTGGCGCGAGGCGTCGAACGATTTTGCCTGCTACATCGTCGCGCTTGACGATATGGAGATTATCGGCTTTGCCGGCTGCTGGATCTCGTTCGAGGAGGCGCAGGTGACGAATATCGCGCTGACCTCCGCGCAGCGCGGCAGAGGGCTTGGGAAAGATCTCATGACGCGGCTGATGTGTGCGGCGGCGGCACGCGGCGCAGAGCGCATGACACTCGAGGTGCGTCCGTCGAATACGCCTGCGCTGCGCCTCTATGAGGGGCTGGGTTTTGCAGCAATCGGTGTGCGCAAGAAATACTATCAGGACAATGACGAGGACGCGATCCTGATGTGGCATACGAAATTGAAGGAATTTGCAAATGAAAGATGTGCAGGAGAAACTGACGCTCGGGATTGAGACGAGCTGCGACGAGACCTCGGCAGCGGTGCTGCGCGGGACACGCGAACTCCTCTCGTGTGTGATCGCGACGCAGATTCCGATTCATCAGAAGTACGGCGGCGTTGTGCCCGAGATCGCCTCACGCAACCACATTTTGAGCATTCTGCCCGTCGTCGAGCAGGCACTTGCGGAGGCGGGGACAGAGCTCGCAGAGATCGACCAGATCGCCGTCACCTATGGACCAGGGCTCGTCGGGGCTCTCCTCGTCGGCGTGTCGGCGGCGAAGTCGCTCGCATTCTCCCTCGGTGTGCCGCTCATCGGGGTCAATCATCTCGAAGGGCACATTTTTGCGAACTTCCTTGCGGCCGAGGGACTCACGCCGCCCTTTATGGCACTCGTCGTCTCGGGCGGGCATACGGCACTCGTCGATATCGCGGACTACGAGACGTTCCGCCAAATGGGCAGGACGCGCGACGATGCGGCGGGCGAGGCGTTCGACAAGGTCGCGCGCGTGATGGGGCTGCCGTATCCGGGCGGCCCAGAGATCGACAAGCTCGCCCGCGAGGGTGATCCCACCGCGATCGACTTTCCGCGTGCACTCGCGCAGGAGGGAAATTACGAGTTCAGCTTCAGCGGACTGAAATCCGCCGTGTTAAACTACATCAACAGTGAGCAGATGAAGGGGCATGAACTGAACAAGGCGGACATCGCTGCCTCGTTCCAGTCCGCCGTTGTCGAGGTGCTCGTGTACAAGGCATTCGAGGCGATTCACGAAGCGGGGCGCGATACCCTTGTTCTCGCGGGCGGTGTTGCGGCGAACAAGGCACTTGAGCAGCGTCTGCGCGAGACGGCAGCGGCGAAGGGCGTGCGCTATCTCTATCCACCGCCGCGCCTCTGTACGGACAACGCTGCCATGATCGCCTGCCGCGGCGCGTATCAGGCGGCGGCAGGGAAGTACAGCGATCTCTATCTGAACGCCGTGCCGGGACTGGATTTTCAGTAAAACAATATTGGGCTGATGTGTGATGCATCGGCTCTTTTTATTTGTCCATAAGTCCTCATGACAAAGGGCAAGGTCTTTTCGTTGCATATATGAATCTCGTTCGTTATAATAAAAATGTCAACGGTCGAAAGGAGGCGGACAGATGGAGCTGACGGCACGTATGCGGGTGATTCTGTCCGCTCTCCTCTCAGCAGACGGATATGTACCCGCCGAGCGCATCGCCTCCGAAGTCGGGGTCAGTGCACGTACCATTACGCGTGAGATGCATGGGCTCGAAATGACACTGATGCCGTACGGCATCGCACTTCTCAGACGCACGGGCGCGGGCTTTATGCTTGCGGGCACGGCAAAGGCTCTTGCTGACCTGCGCAAACACATGACAGAGGATGCGGACACACAGAGGGAACTTTCACCTGAACAGCGTCGCTCTGTTCTTGTGAGCCGGCTCCTTATGGCGGACGAGCCGCTCAAACTCTTCACACTTGCGCGGCTTCTGAATGTGACGGACAGCACCGTCAGTCACGATCTCGATCGACTTCAGCCATTTCTGGCGGAGCAGGGAATCACGCTCGTGCACCGTCCCGGTCTCGGAGTTTATGTCGAGGGGGCAGAGCGGGACATCCGCAGTGCACTTATCCGCATCATCCATGACCGCATGGATGAAGTGGAGCTGCTCGCGCTCGTCGCCGACGACGGTGCGGAGGGGGCGGCATTCGCGGCGGATCGAGCTCTGCTCGGTCTCGTTGATGGGGCACGGGTACGGACGATTGACGATATCGTTGCCGAGGAGACGCAGGGGCGGGATATCCCCGATGCCGCGCGTGTCGGACTTGTCGTTCATCTCGCACTTGCCGTGCAGCGCATGCAGCAGGGCGATGCGATTGCGATGAATGCAGAGGCACTCGGGCGGCTGTGTCAAACGGAGGAGTTCCACGCGGCACAGACGATTGCAGATCGTTTGGAAGGGGCATTTTCTCTTACGGTACCCGAGGCGGAGGTCGGTTATATCACGATGCATCTTCTCGGTGCTCGCTCCGTTCCGCTGCTGCTTGGCGCGGGACGTGTGGATAACTTTCGCCTTGTTCAGATTGCGCAGTCCATCATACGTCGTGCGGCGGAGAAGAGCGGTGCGCCGCTCCTGCGGAATCGCAGTCTGCTCACGGGGCTGGTTCAGCATCTTGCGCCGGCTCTGCATCGGCTGAAGCTCCATATGGACATCCGGAACCCGCTGCTCGCACAGATGGAGGAGGAACATCCGGAGCTGATGGAACTTGCGCGTTACGCTGCAGTTATGATGGAGGAGGAGGCAGGGGTACCGCTTCCCGCCGACGAAATCGCCTACATCGCGATGCATCTTGGCGCGGCGCTGACGGAGGCGGGCGGGGATCGTCCTGTCGTGCGCGTGCTCGTCGCCTGTCCGACGGGGCTCGGAACGAGCCGTCTGCTCGCGAGCCGCATCCGACGCTCGTACGAGCACATCCGTGTGGTCGGGGAGCTTTCCTCCCTCGCACTCACCGAGCGGGAGATTCAGCGGCGGGAGGCGGATTTTGTGGTATCGACCGTACCCCTGCCGCAGCTCTCCGTTCCCGTCGTCGTTGCGAGCGTGTTCCTGACTGCGGCCGACCGTGCGCAGATCGACGCTGTGCTCGCTGCCTGTACGCCGCATCATGCTTCGGTACAAATGGAAAAGCCGCTCTTCACGGCGGCGATGGCAGAGCTTCACCGACTGAGCGGCGCGGTTCACGCCGTGCTCGCAGGCCTAGTCCTGCGGGAGGGGGATGGAGCGCAGTCAGTGGAGGATTTGGCGTACAGTGCCGCACAGCTTCTCCTCTCGGAGAAGTCAGCTGTGGAAGAGCTTGCAGCTGCAATCCTGCGGCGAGAGCAGATCGCTCCGACCTTTGTCGCACCGCACGTCATTCTCCTTCATGCGCGGATCACGCATACGGGAGAGCCGCATTTTGGTGTTCTGCGCCTTGCGGAGCCGTTTTCCTGCGGGGAGGAGACGATCCGCATGGCACTTGTTATGTGTGCACCCAAGGAGGGCGATGCGGGCGCAAACGTCCTCGGACGGATTGCCGCGCAGATCGCGGAGCGTCCAGCGTTCATGGACATTCTCGCGCAGGGAAGCGGGGAGGAGATCCGTCGTGAGTTGGAATACGTTTTGGAAGAGTACGTTCGCGAATGCCTCGAACAGCTCTTGTAGATAAATTATGTTTTTGAAGGGGGATTATGATGAGTAAACAAGGTGGAGGGGCACAGGAGGCCATGCAGAAGTTTGGCCGCTTCCTGTCCGGAATGGTGATGCCGAACATCGGCGCATTTATCGCATGGGGCTTTTTGACGGCGCTCTTTATCCCAACGGGGTGGATGCCGAACGAATACCTCGCGCAGGTCGGCGGTCCGATGAGCAAGTGGCTGATTCCTCTGCTCATTGGCTACAGCGGCGGCGCGGCAATCTACGGTCATCGCGGCGGTGTCATGGCGGCGATTGCCACGTCCGGAATCATCGCGGGTTCGGACATTCCGATGTTCCTCGGCGCGATGATTATGGGACCTCTGGGCGGCTGCATCATCAAGAAATTTGACGATGCCATCCGCGACAGCATCCCGGGCGGCTTTGAGATGCTGGTCAACAACTTCTCGCTCGGCATTCTTGGCGGCATCCTCGCAATGATTGCCTACGCCGTCGTCGGCCCCGTGGTCGGCGGTGCGAACGACATCCTGCGCAGCGGCGTGGAGGGGATCGTTGCAATGGGGCTTCTGCCGCTCGCGTCCATCATCATCGAGCCGGCAAAGGTCCTCTTCCTCAACAACGCGCTCAACCACGGTGTACTCAGCCCGCTCGGCATTCAGCAGGCGCAGGAGTATGGCAAGTCCATGTTCTTCCTGCTTGAGGCGAATCCGGGCCCCGGTTTCGGCATTCTGCTTGCCTACTGGCTCTTTGGTAAGGGCATGGCAAAGTCGTCCTCGCCCGGTGCGATGATCATTCATGTTCTCGGCGGTATCCACGAAATCTACTTCCCGTACATCCTGATGAAGCCTGTCCTCATCGTTGCGGCGATTGCGGGCGGTATGTCCGGCGTGTTCACGCTCGGCCTCCTCGGCGGCGGTCTGATTGCACCGTCCTCCCCGGGCTCGATCTTCGCGATCATCGCCATGACGCCGAATGGCTCGGCACTCTTTGCAAACCTTTCGGCGTTCGCCGTTGCGACGGCGGTTTCCTGCGCGGTTGCCTCTGTCTTTATCAAGATGTCGAAGGATGTCGAGGAGGATTCGCTCGAATCGGCACGCGAGAGCATGGCGGACATGAAGAATCGCGGCAAGGATCTCCCCGCAGAGAAGAAGGTTGCGGGCAAGGATCTGAAGGTCATTGTCTACGCTTGCGACGCGGGCATGGGCTCGTCCGCGCTCGGCGCGGCGGCACTCCGCAAGAAGCTCAAGAAGGACGGCTACACGGACATCTCCGTCACGAACTGCGCTATCGGCGCAATCCCGAGCGAGGCACAGCTTGTCATCTCACATGAAAAGCTCGCGGAGCGTGCGCTTGCGGACTCGCCGCAGGCAGAGCACATCTGGGTGCGCGACTTTACGCAGAACAATGTCTATGAGATTGTCGCCGAGCGTTTGAAGGAAGCTCATGTTGCGGCAGGTACACCGGCATCCGACGCAGAGGCAGAGGCGACCGATACGGTCAGCGCGGGTGTCCTACTGAAAGAAAACGTCAAGGTCGGACTTCCCACCGTCAGCCGCGAGGACGCAATCACGGCAGCGGGCAGGATGCTCGTGGCAAGCGGCTACGTCGATGAGGGCTATGTGCAGGGGATGCTCAACCGTGAAAAAGATCTCTCGACCTACATTGGCAAGGGCATCGCAATCCCGCACGGCGAGAATGCGGTCAAGGACACGATCAAGAAGACGGGCATCGTCGTCTGTCAGTATCCCGAGGGTGTGAAGTTCGGCGATGAAACGGCACATCTCGTCATCGGCATCGCGGGTGTCGGCAACGACCACCTTGCCATCCTTGCGAACATTGCGACCATGGTCGGCGACTATACGGACGAGCAGCTCGCAGAACTGTTCAAGACAAAGAGTGCCGATGAGCTTTACGAAGTCTTTACGAAGGCGGACTGAAGAAAACTGAAAGGAGTTTTCGATGAAACAGGCAATCCATTTCGGTGGCGGCAACATCGGCCGCGGCTTTATCGGGGAATTGCTCGTGCGCTCTGGCTACGAGGTCACATTTGTCGATGTTGCCGAGGCACTGGTCGACGAGATCAACGCACGCCGCTCCTATGACATCGAGGTGGTCGGGAGAGTTCCGAAGACCATTCATGTCGAGCACGTCAAGGCGATCAACAGCAATGCGAACCTCGAAGAACTGTTGGATGTGTTCGTCACGGCGGATATCGTGACCACCGCCATCGGTCCGAACATCCTGAAGTTTATTGCGCCGAACATCGCAAAGGGACTTGCGCGCCGCGTCGAGAAGAATGAGGCACCGCTCAACATCATCGCGTGCGAGAACATGGTGGGCGGCTCGACCGTCCTCAAGAACTTCGTCTATGAGCATCTGGATGATACAGTCAAGGACAAGGTCACGCGCTGCATAGGTTTCCCCGACGCTGCCGTCGATCGCATCGTGCCGATTCAGCATAACGAGGATCCCCTGCTCGTGAAGGTCGAGCCGTTCTGCGAATGGGATGTTGACCGCACGGGCGTGGTCGGCGCAGAGCCGCAGATTGAGGGGCTGACATGGGTGGACAACCTCGAAGCCTACATCGAGCGCAAGCTCTTCTCTGTCAACACGGGGCACGCCTCGATTGCCTACATGGCATATCTGAAAGGCATTGAGGACATTGCATCGGCGATGAAGGACGAGGAGATCGTTTCCTTCGTCCGTCGCGTCTGGGCGGAGACGAGCGAACTGCTCATCGAGAAGTACGGCTTTGACCGTGAGAAGCACGCGGCATACATCCGTACGGCAGAGGAGCGGTTCAAGAATCCGCACCTCTCCGACGCTGTGACACGCGTCGCACGCGGGCCGAAGCGCAAGCTTGGCGCAAAGGATCGCCTCGTCTCTCCGGCGGCGCAGCTCATGGAGCGTGGAAGAAAGCCCGAAGCTCTGGCAACTGTCATCGCCGCCGCCCTCCATTTCGACTATGCGGATGATCCCGAGGCGGTTGAGGTGCAGAACTACATCAAGGAGAACGGCATTGAGAAGGCAATTACGCACTTTACCGAGATCTCCGCAGGAACAGAGCTCTTCAAGCTCATTCTTGAGAAGAATGCAGCGCTGAAGAAGTAAACTGCATTGGTGACACAAAAAGAATCGTGGTACAACGTTGTGCCGCGATTCTTTTTGCTTGACCATAGGGAAGTGTATGGCGTATGATGATGAAAATGGAGGGAAGTAAATGAACTGCCGCAAACTTGGAAATCTTACCGTTTCGTCGATCGGGCTTGGCTGCATGGGGATGAGCCAGAGCTATGGCGCACCCGCCGATAAAAAAGAGATGCGCGAGCTGATTGCCGCTGCCGTGGATATGGGGATTACCCTCTTTGACACGGCGGAGGTATACGGCACGCCCGACGATCCGCATGATAATGAGAAACTTGTCGGAGCGGCGCTTGCGTCCTATCGAGAGAAAATTGTTCTTGCGACAAAGTTCGGTATTCATTTCGATATGAGCCTGCTGAAAGAGGGCAAAAGCCCCATCGTCCCAGACGCGCGCCCCGAAACCATCCGTGCATCTGTGGATGCGTCACTGCAGCGGCTTGGCACGGACTATATCGATCTCTACTATCAGCACCGCGTTGACCCGCAGATCCCCGTCGAGGAAGTCGCGGGTGTAATGGGCGATCTTATAAAGGAAGGAAAGATTCGCCACTGGGGCATCTCCGAGGCGACGGAGGAGGACATCCGCCGAGCACACACCATCTGCCCACTCACGGCAGTGCAGAACCGTTACTCGATGATGGCGCGTGCGTATGAGACGCTCTTTCCTGTGCTTGAGGAACGGAACATCGGCTTTGTTGCATTCTCGCCGTTTGCAAACGGCGTGCTTACGGGCGCATACAACAAAACCTCGACATTCGAGACGGAGGATATGCGCGCACGGATGCCCCAGTTCACTGCGGCGGCAATGGAGGAGAACGGTCAGCTCCTCGCGCTCCTCCGTGGCCTCGCGGAGGCGAAGGGCGCGACGTGTGGACAGATCGCGCTCGCATGGATGCTCTGCAAGAAACCGTACATTGTGCCGATTCCGGGGACGCGAAAGTATTCGCGCCTTGCGGAGAATGCAGGTGCGGCGAACATTGTACTTACGGCTGAGGATGTTGCTGCGATTGATGCACGTTTGGAGACGATTCCGATGTCGGCAGTTTTTGGTATCATGCGAAAGCAACTGTGATAAATATCACCACATGATGATAAAATTTATATATGCTAAAAAATGATGAAGAAGCGGTCGGAATTTCACGATGAAGTTCCGACCGCTTCTTACATGCCTAATTATCAGTCGACATGAACGATGTTCAACTTTGTAATAGTCTACAGCTATAGAAAAGGTTAATATAAAATATGTATTTCATTTTTCTTTCATACCCGTGGTAAAATAAACAAAAGTTATGAAAGGAATAGCTCATGGTTGAAATTCGCTTGAACGATGTCAGTCAAAGGTTTGAAGGGCGTGAAGTCCTGCATCAACTGACGCATTCCTTTCATGGTGGCAGGGTGACTGCCATTGCGGGGGCGAACGGCAGCGGAAAGTCGACGCTTCTGCGCCTCGCGGCACGGCTCATGCTTCCAAGCGCGGGGACGGTTGAGACGTTTTTGGACGGAGCACCCGTCACGGGTGCGGACTACCGTAGGCTGCTCGCGATGGCGACGCCGGAGATGGAGCTGTATACGCGTCTGACGGTGCGTGAGAATCTCATCTTTCTGCTCTCCGCACGCGGGGGTTCGTGTGGGGATGCGGATTTGCAGGAGCTTCTCGCACGTGTCGGACTGCCCGCAGAGGTTCTGCCGCGCATGGCGGGGCAGCTCTCGACCGGGATGCGCCAGCGTGTGCGGCTCGCCGTCGTTCTCGGCACAGATGCCGAGGTGTGGCTGCTCGACGAGCCGGGGCTTGCTCTCGATGAACAGGGGCGTGCGCTGCTTCTCAGTGAAACGCGTGCAGCGGCGAAGAGGGGACGGCTCATCCTGTGGGCGACGAACGAACCGGAGGAAAGGAAGGCAGCGGATGCGTGCTTCGATCTTACGAGCGGCACTCAACGTCGCCCGTAAAGAACTCCTCGACGGCATCCGTCTCCGCGCCGGCTATGTGACGATGGGAATGTTCGCACTGACGGTGATCGCCTTTCTGAGCATGTCGCTCGCGTGGGGGACGATGGATGTCCGCCTCGCATCGGCACTCCTCTGGATCGTGATCTTCTTCGCGGCGACACTGCAGGGCGAGCGGCTTTTTGCGGAGGAGGCTGCGGCGGGGACGCTGCCCTTTCTGTGGATCTACGTTCCGGCGCAGGCGGTTCTCTTCGGCAAGATGGCGGCGCATCTCATTACGCTCGTCGTGCTTGCAGCAATCGTCCTGCCTCTCGTTATCATTTTGATGGATGCACCGCTTGCCCTCAATGGCTGCTTCGTCGGCACATTGTTCTTGGGGCTCTGGGGCATGGCGGCGGCGGATACGCTGCTCGCGGCGGTCGCAGCAAATGCGAGTGTGCGCGGCGGACTTGTTCCCGTCCTGCTGCTCCCGTCCATGCTGCCGATTCTTCTGCCCGCGATTTCGCTTTCGGCGGGGGTGGGGGAGCCGGCACTCCTCGGCGGGATGCTGATCTATGATATGGCGCTCACGGTGGGCGCATCGATGCTGTTTGATTCTCTCTGGATTGAGAGTTAGAGATGGGGGTCTCATGCTGGCCGGGCTGATTGCCGCTCTGACATTGGCTGTGCTCTACGCCGTGTTCTTCGTCGTCCCTCCTGCTGAGGGCCTGGGCAACTACGTACGCATTGCATTCTTCCACATCCCGTGTGCATGGGTCTCGGTCATCGCATTCTTCTGCGCTGCTTTCTGGGGCGCACGTTATCTGAAAACGCGAAACCTTCGCGATGATGCGAAAAGTGCGCGGTCCGCTGTGCTCGGATTGCTTTTCACACTCCTCGCGACGGGGAGTGGGGCAATCTTCTCAAAACTCACATGGGGCGCGTACTGGAACTGGGATCCGCGGCAGACGACCATTTTTGTTCTGCTCCTCATCTATGGGGCATACGCCACACTTCGTATGACGATGCGGGACGAGCGTGCACGCGCCTCATCATCGGCGGTCTATGCGCTCTTTTCCTTTATCGCGGTTCCGTTCCTTGTCTTTATCCTGCCGCGCATGTTTTTCTCGCTGCATCCGTCGCCCGTTCTCAATGGCGCCGGGCGGCTCGATATGGACGCGGTGATGCTTGGAACGCTCATACTGTCGCTCGTCGATGTGACACTTATGTATGCTTGGCTGATGAAACGGGGGGATCGTCATGCGTAAATACTTCTTTGTTGTACTGATTCTTGGATTTATCGGATATGCAGGGTATTTCTTTGCGGACTCTGTGACCCCCTATGTCAGCGTTGCAGAGGCGCGTGCCTCCGAACGGAATGTGCAGGTCAAGGGGCTGCCGGACGACACTGTCGAGCCGCACATGGAGAACAATATGTTCGTGTTCTCCATCTCCGATGAGGAGACGGGGGAGACCATGCTCGTCCGCTACAAGGGCATAAAGCCCGATAACTTCGATGAGGCATATCACGTTGTTGCGATTGGGAAATATACGGGCGATGCGTTCACAGCAGACAAGCTGCTCATCAAATGCCCGTCGAAATATGAGGCGGAAAAAGGAAAGGTTCGGGTATGATCGGAACGTTATTCTTGGGTGCAGTTCTGTTCTTTGCCCTCGGCGCTGTGTTCTGTGAGACGCAGGGGAAAACAACCGAAGGACGGATCTGTGCAGCTCTAACGGGGCTTGCATCGCTCGGTGCAGCGGCGTTCCTCTTCGTCATTATCCTGAACGATGATTTCAGCTACACCTATGTTATCAGTTACTCTTCCATCAGTCTGCCGCTGCTCTACAAGCTCTCCGCATTCTGGGCGGGACAGCAGGGCTCGTTTCTTCTCTGGCTCGTGATTCACGCCGTTGTCGGTGTTCTGATTGCCCGTGAGGGACGGATGACAGCAGCGGGGCGCACGATCTACCACGCACTCACCGCGATGCTCGTCCTCCTCGTCCTCTTTAAGAGCCCCTTTGCTCCCGCAGAGACTGTTGCCATGGACGGGCACGGAATGAATCCGCTGCTGCAGGATCCGTGGATGGCGGTGCATCCGCCGATCATCTTCGTGGGCTATGCACTGCTTGCAGTTCCGTTTGTCTATTCTCTTGAGAGCATGATAAAGGCACCGATGGACGGAGGCTTTCTCGTACCGATGCGCCGCTGGACGCTCATCGCGTGGGCATTCCTCGGCGCGGGCATCTTCATCGGTGGTTACTGGGCGTATAAGGTACTCGGGTGGGGCGGCTACTGGGGCTGGGATCCCGTGGAGAACTCCTCGCTTGTCCCGTGGCTGCTCGCTTGTGTCCTGCTTCATCTGATCTCCATCGCGCGTGGGCGGCGCGGGGCGTTCTACCTCGTTCATCTCGCGGCGACCTTCTCCTACGCATTCGTCCTTTACGGGACATTCCTCACGCGCAGCGGCATACTCGGTGATTTCTCCGTCCACTCCTTTGCGGGCTCGGACATTGGTCTCTACATCGCCCTTGCCAATGCGGCTGTCCTGCTCTTCGGGCTCGGTGTTCTGACCGTTCGGATTGAGCGTCTGCCGAAGGGGGCGGTCTACGAGCAGCACCGCAGCCGAGACTTCCTCGTGCTGCTCGGGATGCTTCTCATCGTATTCATTGTCGCTATTGTATTTTTCGGGATGTCCATGCCGCTCATCTCGGGGCTGCTCGGAGAGAGTGCGGCGGTCGATACGAGCTACTATGTACGTACCTCGCTGCCGATTGCGGTTCCGCTTGCCCTCCTCATGGCACTCGGCGTACTTCTGCCCTACGGCGGTGGACGCGTTGCACGGCCTGTGTGGATCTTCGTGATCTCCGTGGGCGGCGGCGTTCTTGCTGGATTGGTCGGAGTAACGGATATTCCGTCGGTTCTGCTCTCCACCTTTGCCCTCCTTGCCGCATTTGCTGCCATTGAGGCATTTCGCCGTCAACGCATCGGTCTGGGCGGGATGGTCGCACACATTGGCACGGGACTTGCTCTGCTCGCCTTTATTCTCTCGGGGTCGGGCAGTCAGACGACCACCGTCACACTCATCCCTGACGAACTGCAGGAGGTCTATGGACACACGATCATCTATCGTGGACAGTCCTTTGCCGAGAGTGGCAGCGAGAAGTCCTACCGCTATGAGGTGGACGGTGTCCTATGCGAGGCGGTGACAAAGCTGCGTGCAAACGGTGAGGATGCGGCGCGTGAGCCTGCGATTGCAAGAAGCCTTGCGGGCGATCTCTATATCGCACCGTCGCCGACCTCGGCGGAGCGTGACGAGCTGATCCTCCATCGGGGTAAGACGGTTATGGATGAGGGGGACTATGCCTATCGCTATGAATCCATCGCGTTTGAGCCGCAGGGCGGCGGCAAGACCCTCGTCACGGCACAGATCGCGCTGACGGACGGCGAGGAGGTCGACGATGCCGCACCCACGATCCTTGCAACGGAGACGGGTGGGACATCCCAGCCGATCGAGGTGATGAACGGCAAGTTCCGCATCCGTCTCACGGGTGTCTCGGCGGATGAACGCGACATACGGATCGAGATCCTGCCCTCTGTGGCAGAGGAGGCGGCACTTCCCGTTCCCGCCTCGGTCAGTACGAAGCCCGGCATCTCCATCCTTTGGCTCGCCTGTGTTCTTGTGACTGTCGGTGGTCTCCTGGCATCCACGCAGGTGGTAAGTCCCGTCAAAGGAGGTGGATCGGAAAAGCGGTCTGAGTGAGAAATCATAGAAGGGAGGAAGGACACATGAATTTGAAGCAGTATGCAAAGGAGCATACGCTGCGCTGTATCATCGGTGCGTTTCTCGTGGGACTGTTCGCCGTCGGCGGCGGCATGCTCATGGACAAGGCCTCGGCATCGCCGAAGTTCTGCGGTATGTGCCATGCCATGCAGCACGAGGCAAAGACACATGCCATGTCCACACATGCGGACATCGCCTGCGTGGAGTGCCATCTGCCGCACGACAATATTGCCGTTTACTATTTTGAAAAGGGCAAAACAGGTATGCACGACACGCTCCATCAGGTGCTCGATGACTATCCCGTACACATCAAGATCTCCGATCACGGGCGGGATATCGTGAATGCCAACTGTCTGCGCTGCCATACATCGACCATGGGGGCGGTATGTCTGGACAGGGGCAAGGACGGAAATGCAAATTGTACGAAGTGTCACAGTGGTATGCCGCATGGTTCCAATCCTTTAGAAGGGGGGATAAGAGTTGAGTAACAGAAAGAAAATCATCGCGGGTGTTGCCGGCGTCTGTGCCCTGTTCTTTGGATTCGTCGCCGTTCGCATCGGCGCACACCCGAACGATGACAGCATCAAACGCGTGCAGATCCAGGGCGATACCGCTGCCAAGATCGGCAAAGAGGCGTACAAGGATGCCTATCCGCTCCAGTACAACTCATTCATGAAAAACAATGAGGAATCTCCGTCGCCCACAGGCTACGGCGGCAGCATGGAGGGCAACAGTCATCTGGAGCACCAGCCCGAGATGCTTGAGAACTTTAAGGGCTATAAGTTTGCCATTCAGTATGACGACGACCGAGGGCATACGTATGCGGGCTACGATCTCCTGCATACGAAGAGGCTTCCGGGACAGAAGGGGAGTTGTCTACAGTGCAAGGGTTCGTATGTTTATGATGTGTACTTCAAAGAAGGTGGATGGGCGTATGCATCGAAGCCGTTTGATGAAGTTGCGGCTCCCATCACGATGGATGAGTGGTTTGGCTGCTCGACCTGCCACGACCCTGAGACGATGGAGCTGCGCGTTTATCAGCAGGGCTTCATCGAGTCGATGGCAAAGCGCGGCATTGACGTAAATGCGGCGACGCATAACGAGATGCGTGCCTATGTGTGCTCGCAGTGTCATACAGAGTACTACTTCACCGCCGAGGATGGTCGTGTCGCACATCCATACGAGAACGGTCTGGATGCCGAGTCCGAGTATCAGTACTATCAGTCCGGACAGGCAGGCGGATTCAAGGGCGACTGGATGCACCCCGACTCCAAGACGATGATGCTCAAGGCGCAGCATCCGGAGTTCGAGACGTGGGCGACGAGTGTCCATGCCGATGCCGGTGTTACCTGCGTGGACTGCCACATGCCCTATATGCGTGACGGCGGCAAGAAGTACACCTCGCACTGGATGACGAGCCCGCTGAAGACCACGCAGCAGTCTTGTCTGAAGTGTCATGACGAGAGCGAGGAGACCCTCGTTGCACGCGTCAAGACCATCCATGACAACACGTTCAAACTCCAGCGTATCGCGGGACAGACCGTTGCACGCGCACACCGCACGGTCAAGGCTGCGATGGATGCCGGTGTACCCGATGCAGCTCTCGACGATGCACGCGCGAAGATTCGCGAAGCACAGTGGTACTGGGATTGGGTTGCTGCCGAGAACGGCGTGGGCTTCCACAACCCCGACAAGATCATGCGTACCCTTGGACTTGCGATTGACCTTGCACATCAGGCAATCGAGTCTGCCGAGGGCGCACGCCACGGCTTCCAGCCGCTCTGATCGGAGCACAAAGAGACCAAAAAAGAATCGCCTCATGTTGGGGCGATTCTTTTTTACGTTTGTTTTGTTTTACAGCATCCCGCTCATCCAGATGAGCCGTACGCCAAGCGCGAACATGGCGAGGGAGAGAAGGACGAGGATGACCTTGGACTTCGTCTTCTGTGAGATGGCAGCACCAATCTGAGCGCCGACGGCGGCACCGATGGAGATGCAGATGGCAGGTGTCCAGATGATGTGATTGAGCAGGAAGTGACTGACGACACCGAATGCCGCAGAGCAGGCAAGGACGAAATGCGAGGTCGCCGTCGCCATGTGTACGGGGAAGTCGAGCAGGTAGACCATGAGCGGCACATGAATCACGCCGCCGCCGATGCCGAAGATGCTCGAAATGAAGCCAACGCCCGCGCTTGCACCGACGCCGAGCGAGCGGTTGAATGTGAAGCCTGCAGGGAGCGTGTGGACATCCGTATGTTTCTTGTGCGTGGCGTTCCAATACATGAGCAGTGCCATCACAAGCAGGAATGAACCGTATGAGACGTAGAGCATCGGTCCCGTGAAGTCGTCGACGATGTACGAGCCGAGGAATGCGCCCGGCAGCGTCGCGAGCGCAAACGGTACTGCGGCAGGGAAGTAGACGCGCTGCTGACGAATGTAGGCGAGCGTCCCCGAGAGGGCGTTTGCAAACACAATGACGAGCGATGTGCCCGTGATCTGTGCTGCCGTGTGAAAGTACGGATAGACACCGCCGTCCGACAGGAAGAAGATAAAGATCGGCACGCAGATCAAGCCGCCGCCGATGCCGACGAGCGTTCCAAACGTGCCGACGAATAAGCCGAGCAGGAGAAAAAGCAGAATATCAAGTCCCATGCAAACACCTCCGAAAATATGAGGAAGCCCGCAAATTAGGCTTCTCAAACACATTGCCCATTATAGCACAAAGGAACTATTAGACAAGGGGCAGAACTTGTGATATGATGAGCGCAAAGAAGCCCATTTACTATTTTAGGGACTTGTTTTAGGAGAGCTTCTTTGACATTTATGATGGGAAGGAGGGCAGGGAATGGGGGCCGGGACGAACCGGCCATGCTTTTTGAAAATACGAAGGAAAGAAGTGACAACGTATGGTTACATTTCTTGGTGCGCTTGCAACGCTCATCGTGGGCTACATTGTGTATGGCGCTCTCGTAGATCGAGCGTTTGGGCGTACGGGGGAGGTTGCACCCGCAATCCGCCTTGAAGATGGAGTGGACTACATTCCTCTGCCGACGTGGAAGGTGTTCCTCATCCAGCTGCTCAACATCGCTGGTCTTGGCCCGATCTTCGGCGCACTTGCGGGTGCGCTCTGGGGGCCGAGCGTCTACCTCTGGATTGTCTTTGGTACGATCTTTGCCGGCGGTGTGCACGACTATCTCTCGGGCATGATCTCGTTCCGTGAGGACGGCAAGAGCCTCTCGGAGATTGTCGGCAAGAATCTGGGCAATATCATGCTTCAGATCATGCGTATCTTCTCGATTGTCCTGCTCGTTCTCGTCGGCGTCGTCTTTATGACGGGGCCTGCAATGCTGCTTTCAAAACTCACGGGCATGGAAGTGCTCTTGTGGCTCGGCGTGATCTTCATCTACTACACGATGGCGACACTCCTGCCGATCGACAAGATCATCGCACGGTTCTATCCGCTCTTCGGCATCTGCCTGATTGTCATGGCGCTCGGCATCATGGGCGGCATGCTCTTTGGTGTCGGCGGTCACGTCATGCCTGAGATGACGCTCGAAAACCTGCATCCGAAACAGCTGCCGATCTGGCCGCTCCTCTTCATTACGGTTGCCTGCGGTGCGGTCTCGGGGTTCCATGCGACCCAGTCGCCGATCATGTCGCGCTGCCTCAAGGATGAGCGCATGGGCCGCCCCGTGTTCTACGGTGCGATGGTTGCCGAGGGCATCATCGCCCTCTGCTGGGCAGCTGCCGGCGCGACCTTCTACGATGGCACGGCAGGGCTCGGCGCGGCGCTCAAGGAGGCAGGTCCCGGCGGTGTCGTCTATGAGATCTGCAACGGCTTCATGGGTGTTATCGGCATTGGCGGCGTGAGCATCGGCGCGATTCTTGCGATGCTCGGCGTTATCGCCTGTCCGATCACTTCGGGTGATACGGCGTTCCGCTCGGCACGTCTGACGCTTGCGGACTGGCTCAATATCCCGCAGAAGGAAGCGCCGAAGCGTCTTCTCATCGCTGTCCCAATGCTTGGCATCGGCCTTGTTCTCTCGCAGATGGACTTCTCCATCATCTGGCGTTACTTCTCGTGGGCGAACCAGACCCTTGCGATGATTACGCTCTGGATGGGTACCGCATATCTCTATCTGCACAAGCCGGGTTCATATGCCTATGTTGTAGCGCTCCTGCCCGCGATCTTCATGTCGGCGGTCACAACGACCTACCTCATGCAGGCTCCCGAGGGCTTCGGGCTTCCGACCGACATCACCTATCCGGCCGGCATAGGCTTTGCAGTCCTCTTCACAGCGCTTTTTGTTCGCGCATTCATCCTGCGTAAGAGAACGCTCTGACAGATAAGAGTTTTACAGACCGCCGTACAAGGGGACGGCGGTTTTTCTTGCAAATTTACTATTTTATGGTAAAATAGTACTATATTGGCAGCGGAATGATAGCCGTTTGCATAGAATGAGGGAGGAAATATACATGGCAAAGACCGAAGAGACAGAGGGCAAGGATGTAAAGAAAGCGGCCGGGAAGGTATCCGAAGAGGATGCTCTGAGAGAGCGGATCGGGGGCGCCAAGGAAGGCGGCGAGGCGGCTACAGGTTCCGAGGGCATATCGAAGGCAGAGAAGTACAAGGCGTTCCTCAAAGAGAACGATATCAACTTCTTTGACTCGGACACGCTTGCCGATGAGTTCCACACGACGATCTTCCGTTCGCGCATCGAGGCAAAGGGGCAGATCATGCCGATGGCGATCTTCATCGACGACAGCCTCTTCACAATTATCCGGACGCAGGTTGCGACAGGCATCAATACGAAGAACGTTGAGCGTATCAAGGGCTATCTCAACGCGCTCAATGCCGAGTATAAGATTTTCAAGTATTATCTCCGCGAAGACGGGAGCATCTATCTTGATATCTGCATTCCGTTCGCGGATGAGACCTTTGACAGCCGCATGATCCAGACGCTCCTGCCGATTCTTGTGAAGCAGCTTGAGGATGTCTATGAGGATCTCATGGCTGAGGTTTGGGCGAAGGACTAAACGTTCCATATTTCGGGAGATTGCCTTCGGGCAATCTCTTTTTCTGTGCTTGATTTTCCTTTCAAATCTAGGTACAATAAAGCACGGTAAAGATCGTATACGGGAGGGATGGCATGAATTGGAAGAAGCTGATTGGCGGGCGGCAGTTTTGGTCGCTGATGGCCGTTCTGCTCATCCTTCTGGGCGTTGTGCTTATCGTCGGACATCCGCGTGAGGAAGCGGCACCTGCTCCGCACCCGCCTGCCGAGGATGATATGAAGGTGCTCGTGCTCAACTATCACATGGTGAATTCCATGTTCATATCACTTGCGATTGAGCCGGAGGATTTCGACTGGCAGATGAAGTACCTTGTCGATCACGGTTATCACAGCATCTCCACTGATGAACTCTATGCGTTCATGGAGGGGCAGGGGACGCTGCCTGACCGCCCTGTACTCATTACGTTCGACGACGGCTATGTGGACAACTATACGAACGCCTACCCGATTTTGAAGAAGTACAACTTGAAGGCGACAATTTTTATTGTCACCGGCTTTGTCAGCAAGCGCAAGGGCTATTTGACATGGGATCAGCTGCGCGAGATGGAGAAGAACGGCGTTATGGCGCAGTCCCATACCGTGACGCATGCACCTCTGCCCGAACTGCCCGACGACCGCATTCGCGAGGAACTTGTCGAATCAAAGCGGCAGGCGGAGGCAGAGCTCGGACATCCCGTCGAGTTCATTGCCTACCCGACAGGCGTGCATGACCTGCATATCGTCGGTATTGCGAAGGAGGCAGGGTATAAGGGCGGATTTACGGTCAAATACGGCAATGTTGACCGCAGCAGCAATGTCTATGCGATGGAACGTGTGCCGATCTTCCGAACGGCAGCGACGAATGCAGACTTTGTCGACCGTCTGCGATACACATCGAATATCACACAGTATGGATGGACAAAACACTGACGGATAGAGCGAGAATCTTTCTTGTTTATGAAATATATATGAAAACAACAACAATAGGACGTATTACCGCTTTCCAAAGAGGCAATATCATGTTATAATAGCGGCAGTCACATCTGTATATTAGGATGTTCGTGAGGAAACAAGGATACTCCGTCCTCCTCTATGCAGATGAAAATTTCATTGATTGTGGGAGATCCCACAAAGGAGGAAGTCGTATGAAGAAGACAATGGTAGCTGCTCTCGCAGCAGCGCTGACGATCGGTGCTGCGTCCACGACGTTTGCGGCGGCAAATCCGTTCTCGGATGTGCCGCGCGATCACTGGGCGTACGATGCTGTGACGCAGCTCGCTGCAGACGGTGTTATCGAGGGCTACGGCGACGGCACGTATCGCGGTGACCGCAACATCACGCGCTACGAGATGGCACAGATGGTCGGCAAGGCAATGGCAAAGGGTGACCTTTCCGCATCGGATCGTGCACTCGTTGACCGTCTTGCGGCTGAGTTTGCAGATGAGCTGAACAACCTCGGCGTTCGCGTTTCCAACCTCGAGCGCAATGCCGACATGGTGAAGTGGACGGGTGAACTCCGCTATCGTTATTGGAGCTTCCGTCATGAGGATGCAGCGAAGAAGAATAAGGATCAGCTTCAGCTCCGCCTCTTCCCGACGGCTGAGGTCAACGACCACTGGAAGGTCAAGGCTCGTCTGACGGCAACGACTTATATGGATAAAGATGCATCTCGTCCTGGTAAAAATGATGATCAGTTCAAACTCACCTATGCGCATGCAGAGGGCAACTATAGCAACTTCAATGTCAAGCTTGGTAAGATGACACTCTTCTCGACTGCGGACGATGGCCTCGTTGTCGATAGCTTCTTCTCGGGGGCACAGGTCAGCTTTGGCAACAAGCTCAAGGCAACTCTTGAGGCAGGTCGCTGGGATCTTAGTAATGCCAACGAGGGAATCGGTGCAGCGACGGATAAGGCTGCCAACTATCAGGGCATTGACTTGGGCTACGCGGCAGGCAAGCTCAATGCTGGTGTTGCCTATCGTCAGTTCTCCAGCAATGCATTTAAGACCGCAACGAAGTACAATACAACCGGAGCATCGGAAGACAAGGCGACGATCTGGTCGGTCGGCGGCAAGTACAAGTTCGACAAGAATATTGCTCTGAGTGGTGCCTATGCGCAGAACACGAAGGCAGATGAGCTCAAGAAGTCCGGCAGTGTTCAGTTCGATTACAAGGGTACGAATAAATCCGATATGGGGTCGTGGGGAGCCTACATAGCATACCGTCACACAGCTGCCAATGTCAGCCTGGCATCGACCTTCTCGACGGATCACCTTGGCAACGGTCTCACAAGTTACGGCGCTAAGGGCATTGACCTCGGTGTCGGCTATGTGCCGTTCAAGAATGTTCTGACGCAGGTTCAGTACTTCAACGGCAAGGAGCTTATTACGGACGATAAGATTCAGACCCTCTACGGACGTGTCAGCTTCTTCTTCTGAGATTCGTTGAGATTGGCGGAATTCCCGCACAAAAAGAGCGCTGCAGTTGCAGCGCTCTTTTTGTATGTCCGATTATAATATCTCACGCAGGATCCAAGGTACAATCGGCTCTCTGCATGGCGGTGCAATGCGATCGGCAGCCGCCTTTGCCTCGGCGGAGGCATCCTCGGGGGCGATGCCGATGTCCGCGACGCGCAGCAGCTCGGCATCGTTGCCGTAGTCACCACAGGCGATGACACGCCGCCCCGCGTAGGCGGGCATTTCTCTCAGCACTTTTGCCATCGCACCTTTGCTCGTATGCGGCGGGACGAATTCGAGGTAGTTTGCCTCGGAGTAAAACGAGGTAGAGCACTTGTCAATGCCAAGCTCCTGTGCCAATCGCTCCACAAAGCTCAGGTTGATGGGGGAATCGCAGATAAAGAACTTCAGCCAGCGTTCGTTTTCAACGGCACGCAGTTCCGTGTGATTGACATTGTAGAACTCGCCCGTGAGGCGCGGATCGTCGTTTGCCTCCGGGCTGAGGATGTAGCAGTGCTCCTCCGTATAGACCTCCACGCAGGCACGCGGGAACTGGTAGAGGACACGCGCGGCGAACGTACGCCAGAGATCGCCATCGAGGGCGCGTGTTTCGAGTACACGATCCGCCGCGATGTCCTTCAGCATGGATCCGTTGAAGAAGATGCTCGGCGCGTTGACCGTAATTCCTTCGAGATAGGGGAGAGCAGATCCAGGTGTGCGCCCCGTCGCGGCGGCAAAGGCTCCGCCCGCAGCTGTGAATGCGTTGAGTGCACGCACATTTTCTTCGGCGATCATCTCATAGTGTGGGATGAGTGTCCCGTCGAGATCGCTGATCAGGAGGATGTCGTCGTATCGTTTTTCGCTCATAATGCCTCGATATCCGTCAGATAGTTCTCCATCATGGTGCGCCCGTCACGGGTCAGGATGGACTCGGGATGAAACTGAATGCCCTCGATGGGGAGGGTCTTGTGCCGGACGCCCATGATCGTCCCGTCGTCGAGGTCGCTCGTGATCTCGAGCACGTCGGGCAGGCTCTCACGCTCGATGATGAGGGAGTGGTAGCGCGCGACCTGTGTGCCCGCATGGATTCCCCGATAGAGGCCTGTGCCGTGGTGACGGATGGGAGATGCCTTGCCGTGGACGATCTCGTGTGCACGGACGACACGACCGCCGAACACCTCGCCGATCGCCTGATGTCCGAGACAGATGCCGAGAATCGGTGTGTCCGTGCCCAGCGTGCGAATGACATCTTCGGTAATGCCCGCATCCTTTGGCAGTCCGGGGCCGGGGGAGATCACGATGCCCTTGTATTTCTTTGCGCGAATCTCATTGACCGTCATTGCATCGTTTCGGATGACCTCGACCTCTGCGCCGAGGTTCATGAGCAGCTGGTAGACGTTGTAGGTGAAGGAGTCGTAGTTGTCAAGCAAAAGCAGCATTGTTCTCCACCTCCTCTACAACCTCGAAGAGTGCCTTTGCTTTCTGTAAAATTTCGAGGTATTCCTTCTCGGGCACGGAGTCCTTGACAATGCCCGCCCCCGACTGGATGATCGCCGTATCGTCGTTTTCGATGCACATGGTGCGCAGGGTGATGCACATATCCATATTGCCGCGAAAATCCATATAGCCGACCGTACCCGCGTAGAAGCCGCGGGGTTCCTGCTCCTCTTCGTGAATGATCTCCATTGCGCGCAGTTTCGGCGCGCCGCTGACGGTTCCTGCGGGAAAGGTTGCGCGCAGGACATCCATCGGTGCATACGCGGGTGCAATCTCACCGACGACGCTGCTCACCATGTGCGAGACGTGGGAGAAACGTTCGATCTCCATGAGCTTCGGCACGCGCACCGAGCCGGGGACGCTGATGCGTCCGAGGTCGTTGCGCGCGAGATCGACGAGCATCGCGTGCTCGGCACATTCCTTCTCGTCAGAGCGCAGATCGGCAGCAAGCAGCGCGTCCTCCTCATCATTTTTGCCGCGCTTCCGCGTGCCTGCAATGGGATAGGTATAGACGGTATCGCCCGATACCTTGATCAGCATCTCGGGGGAGGCTCCGACGAGCTTTACCTCACCGAAGTTGTAGTAGAACATATAGGGCGAGGGATTGACTTGCCGCAGCCGGCGATAGAAGAGGAAGGCGGGACGTGAGATCTTTGCGCGGAAGCGGAAGGACGGCACCGCCTGAAAGATGTCGCCGGTGTAGATGTGTTCCTTGATCGTGTCGATCGTCGCAAGAAAATCCCCCGGTGCCTCTCCATACCGCGCCATAAAGTCAACGGGGGTGCTGCGCTTCGAGGCCGGCGCAGCGGGCGGCGTGAATGGTGCGGCAAGGCGTGTGCGCATGGCCGCGAGGCGCTCCGCAATCGCGTCGTAGAGCTCCGCCGTATCGTCGCCCTCCCGAATATCGGCGAGGTAGTGCAGCTGTGCGGCGTTTCTCAGAGCATCGTAGACGACGAGATAACGGCACATCATGAACTGGCCGAGCAGCTGCTCGCCGTCTAGGTGCACGCCGCGTACGCGGTCAAACGTCGCTGCCGTCTCGTAGGTGAAATAGCCCGCAAGTCCGCCGTGGACGAGGGGAAGTGATGCATCGTCCGTGCGGGCGGGTGTGAAGCGTGCGGCATACGCCTTCATCGTCTCATGCGGCGCGCCCGTGATGCTCTTCATCAGACCGTTCTCGCTCACAAGGAGCTTGTCTGCGAATACCTGTACGCGCACGAATGGCTCACCGCCGATGAAGGAGTAGCGGCCGAACTGCTGCTGCGTCGTATCGACGGACTCCATGATGTAGCCCTTTTTGTCTCCGACCAGCTTATAGTAGATGGAGACAGGCGTGTCGAGATCCATCGTCAGCTCGGTGGAGACAGTGATGAGGTTCGCATGCTTTGCCGCAGCGATAAAATCCTCTTTGCTCAGGCTCAGCTTCATGCGTTGATCTCCATGACAACATCCCGCTCCCTGCGGCCGAGCACCCAGCCGAGGACTTTCAGCTCGGCATAGAGCATCTGCTGCTGCTCGCGGTTATTCTCACGGCTGAACTTCAGCTGCTTGTACTGCTGATGTCCGAGGTTGTAGCGCGCAAGGATCTCTGCCTCGCTGCGCATCTTGTGGCGTCCGCCCGCGTGCATGCGCACGAGTTCCTCCACCTCTGCCTCACCGTAGGTGGGGGGTGGGGGGGGCGCTGCCATCTGCCGAACGAGATCTGTGATCTCGTGATCGCTCATGGTCATAGTTTTCTCCTTCTCTTCCATTTGTGCGGCGAACGGAGCCTGCTGCAGTTAAGGAAGCTGTCAGCGATTCCTTAAGACTTTGCGCCGCGCGCTTCCAAATAGCGAATCATCGCTTCTGCAACGTGCTTTGCATCCTTGACGACCTGCACGACATTCCACGGCCCGAGCACGACATCACCCGCCGAGAATACGCCGTCGCGCTCCGTCATGCCGTCCTCATCGACCTTGACGAGGCCCTTCTCGTTGAGCGTGATGCCTGTCGTCGAGCGGACGATCTTGTCCTTTGCCGCCTGACTTGCCGCGATGACCGTGCTGTCGGCGGGGATGAGGTAGGGCGCACCCTCACTGATGAGCTTCTGGTTCTCGTCAAAGACGCGGTCATACATCATCGGCCCTTCGGGCGTGACGGAGTGGATGCCCTTTGCGTACTGAATCTCGCAACCGTCCATCAGTGCGTACTCGAGCTCGCGCTCGCTCGCAGAGATTCCGTTGCGCCGTGCGTAGATCGTGACGTAGCGGCTGCCCTTGCGGATCGCCGTGCGTGCCACATCCATCGCGGAGTTGCCCGAGCCGATGACGGCGACGCGGTCGCCGAGGTGATAGACGTCGGGGTTCTGAAGATAGTTGACAGCGTAGTGGCAGTTGCCGAGCGTTTCGCCGTGAATGCCGAGGCTCTTTGCACGCCACGCCCCCGTTCCCATGAAGATCGCCTCGTAGCCGTCGCGGAAGAGGTCGTCCACGCTGAGAGCGCCGCCGATCGTCGTGTTCGGGCGGATATGGATGCCGAGCGTGCGAAGTTTCTCGCCGTAGCGGTCAATTGTCGAGGGCGGCAGACGAAAATCGGGGATGCCGTAGCGCAGCATCCCGCCGATCTTCTGCATGCGCTCGAAGATTGTGATGCCGTAACCCTCCTGCGCGAGTTTCACCGCGACTACAATGCCCGCAGGCCCCGCGCCGATGACGGCGACGTTGTGGCCGTTGTAGGACTTGCGCGAGAGGACGAGCTTGTCGAGGTAGGTGTCCGAGATGTAGTGCTCGATGCTCGAGATCTGGATCGGTGCACCGCGCCGCCCCTGAATGCAGTTGCCCTCGCACTGCGCATCGTGGTCACAGACGAGCGAGCAGAAGACACTCATCGGATTGTTGTCGTAGAGCATCGCGCCCGCCTCGTTGATCTTGCCGTCGAGGAAGAGCCGTACCATCTCGGGGACATTCGTCTGCACGGGGCAGCCCTTGATGCGGCAGAGAGGCTTCTTGCACTGCAGACAGCGGCGTGCCTCGTTGATGACGTGAACAGCCATGATGAATGGCTCCTTTCGTTATGTTGTATCGCTTCTTAAAATATTGTATACACGGTATTTATTATAGCACAAGACGCGCACTCTGTCATAGGAAGTAAAAAAGAAAAAAGTCATGTCTGATGCATCAAAAAAATGGGAGTATATCCATAAAAATTATAAAAAATAAGACATATATTGAAAAATATTAATATAAATTGACTTTTATTGGGCCGAAAGACTTGAAAATACGAATAAACGGTGATAATATACATGAAAGAATTATTAATAAGATAAAAAGATTTGCTTTAGGAGGAGAACTGATAATGCAGTTTACATCAATTCGGACAAAATTCCTTGCATTTATTCTTCCTGTTGTGCTGATTGGATTTTTGATCTTTTTTGGGATCAGCTACAAGATGGCAAGCAATATGTTGGATGCCAATGCTGAGACAATTGGGACGGGGCTTGGAAAGCAGACCGCACTCGATATTCGGCGTGTCTTTGAGACGAACAAGGCACATTTGGAGGAGCTCTCCCGCGAAACTTCCATACGCAGCGGTGATCGCGACGCACGTCTTGCAAAGATGAGAGAAGTCAAGACCCATACGGGGGTCTTCTCCAATGTGTCCTATCTGGAGAAGGATGGGCATGGCTTCGATGCAGATGACCGCACGATCGACCGAAGTGATCGAGATTACTATAAAAAGGTTCTGCAGACGGGAAAGACCGTAATTTCGGAACCCGTCATCTCGGCCATTACGGGCAAGGTTGTTGTGATTATTGCAGTGCCTGTACTGAACAACGGTACGGTGACTGGTGTCGTGACCGGAACGATCGGGCTTTCCAATTTCGATGAAAGCCTCTCGAACATCTCGGTCTACCAGACGGGGCGTGTCCTCATTGCGGATGAATCGGGCATTGTCATTATCGATCCGAAAGCACCGGATCAGGTCGGTAAGCTGGATCTCAGCAAGGAGGAGTCGAGCGTAAAGATTTCTCCCATCGTTGTGGCAACGTTTCAGCGCGTGCTCCAGCAGAATACGACAGCCGCAGAGCACTATGTCACCTCCGCAGGGGAGGAGGTAACGGGCCTGTTTGCTCCGATTGAGCTTGACGGACGGCGCTGGGTCGTCCTGTCACAGGCGGCGACAGATGAGATCCTCGAAGAGGCAAATCATCTCTTTACAGTTCTTGCGGGACTGACGATTGTGATGATCCTCGTTGTGACGGCAATTATCTTCTTTATTACGAACAGTTTTGCCGTCGACATCAAGAAGGTCTTGCGTGCATGTGAGCTCCTTAACGAGGGCGATCTGCGCGAGACACCGAAGACGATTACCTCGCAGGATGAGATGGGACAGCTCTCAGATGGTTTTATCAAGATGCGTCATACGCTGCACGATCTTATCCGCAACATTCAGACCCACGCAGTAGAGCTCTCCAACTCGGCCGAGGCAGTCACGTCGGCCTCGCAGCAGTCGGCTGAGGCATCGACGCAGATTGCTGCTACGGTGACAGGCGTGGCTGAGGGGGCTGCGGAGCAGTCACAGGCCGCAACTACCGTCACAGATGCAGCGACGGCGATCTCCGACCATACGGCCATGATGGCGGAGCGCGCCGAGGAAGTGGTGGCAGTCACAAACGACACCATTCAGCGTGTGGAAGAGGGGCGGCACTCCATCGACGAGGTTGTCAGCTATATGGAGCAGATCAAGAATGGCTCCGAGACGGTGGATGCCGCAATCGCAGCGCTCGGCAAGAGCTCCGAGGAGATCAGCCACAGCGTGGAGGTCATCGCGAGCATTGCCGACCAGACGAATCTGCTCGCGCTCAACGCGGCGATCGAGGCAGCGCGTGCGGGCGAGCACGGGCGTGGCTTTGCCGTTGTCGCCGAGGAGGTTCGAAAGCTTGCCGAGGAGTCGGGTGAGTTCTCGAAGAGGATCTCCGAGACAATGCAGTCCGTGCAGACGGATATGGAGCGGGCCGTTGAGGCCGGCAAGCGCGGCAATGAGTATGTCGGGTATGGGCTGACCTCCGTCCGTACGGCGGACGATGTGTTCCAGTCCATCGCAGCGGCAATTCAACAGCTCAGCGGCGGTGTGAAGGGGATTACGGGCGGTATCCGACAGATGGACGAGGAGGCGCAGACGGTGCGCACGCAGATCGAGTCTGTGCACAAGATCAGCATGGAGAACGCCAGCAGTGTTCAGGCCGTCTCCGGTGCGACGCAGGAACAGTCTGCATCGCTCGAGGAGATTTCGGCAGAGACGCAGAGCCTGTTGAACCTCGCGCAGGAGCTTGCGAACGAGACGAAACGATTCCGTTTCTAATGGATGTATTGATATTTGAAAAAGGAACTGCTGCATGTTTAGTTCGTGCAGCAGTTCCTCTTTTCTTATTGTCGTATTATTACAGATATATTTTACAATTGCTTTTGTATGGGTTCGTTAGAGAAAGTGCTTGCTTTATATGAATTAACTGTGATATTCTGACCTTGCAACATAGATCGACAGATTATGTGTATTGGGGAGGGGATATTATGCAGTTTAAATCCATTCGAACAAAATTCTTGGTATCTGTATTGCCTGTCATGCTCATTGGCTTTCTCATATTCTTTGGTGTCAGCTACAAGATGGCGAGCAATATGCTCGTAGAGAATGCGAATACAATCGGCCAGGGGGTCGGCAAGCAGGCAGCACTTGAGGTGCGGCGCATCTTTGAGACGAACGAGGTGCATCTTGAGACGCTGGCGCGGAGCTCGGCGATCCTGCACGGCGATGATGCGACGCGGCTGGCAAAGCTGCAGGAGGTCAAGCAGGATACGGATGTGTTCTCAAACATCTCCTATCTGGATGTGAACGGCATTGGCTTCGACTCGGACGGCAACGAGATGGACCGCGGCGATCGCGACTATTTCAAGAAGGCTGTTCAGACGAAGCAGATCGTTGTTTCCGAACCGGTCATCTCTGCCATCACGGGGAAGGTGGTTACGGTTATCGCCGTTCCTGTCCTAGAGAATGGTGCACTCACGGGGATTGTCACGGGCACGGTTGGTCTCTCGCGGTTTGACGAGACGCTCTCGAAGATGGCGACGTACCGCACGGGACAGCTCGTCGTCATGGATGAGACGGGGCTTGTTATCATCCACCCGAACGAGCCGGCGCAGATTGGAAAGCTCGATTTCAGCAAGGAAGTCTCGAGCGTCAAGATCTCGACGAGCCTCGTGGATGCGTTCAAATCCGTAATCGACAAGGATGCGCCCGCACTCGCGCACTATGCGCGCGAATCGGGTGAGGAGATGACGGGTACGCTCGTGCCGATTCACCTGGAGGGACGCCGCTGGGTCGTCATGTCGGAGGCCTCCGACAGCGAGATTCTTGAGGATGCCCATGCGCTGCTGATGGTGCTCGCTGGGCTGACGGTTGTCATCCTCCTCGTAATCTCGGTGATTATCTTCTTCATCTCGAACAGTTTTGCGGCCAATATTCAGAAGGCGGTTCGCGTCTGCGACATCATCAACAGCGGCGATCTGCGCGAAACGCCGAAGACGATTACCTCGCAGGATGAGATGGGGCAGCTCTCGGACGGTTTCATCAAGATGCGGCATACGCTCAATACGCTGATCAAGCGGATTCAGTCCAATGCGGCCGAGCTCTCAACCTCGGCGGAAGCACTCACCGAGGCATCGCAGCAGTCGGCGGAGGCATCGAACCACGTTGCCGCATCGATCAGCGAGATCGCAGAAGGTGCAGAGCAGCAGTCTGCCGCCTCTGCCTCGGTCGCAAATGCGACGGCATCGATCTCAAATCATGCGGAAAAGATGTCGAAGCAGGTGGGTGTGGTTGCAGATGTGACGAACAATACGGTAGAGCGCGTGCGTGAGGGCCGTCGTTCCATCGACGAGGTCGTCAGCTATATGGAGCAGATCAAGAAAGGATCTGAGACCGTGGATGCGGCGATCTCTGCACTCGGCAAGAGCTCCGAGGAGATCAGCCACAGCGTCGAAGTCATCGGCAGCATTGCCGAGCAGACGAATCTGCTCGCACTCAACGCGGCGATTGAGGCTGCGCGTGCGGGTGAGCATGGACGCGGATTCGCCGTCGTTGCCGAGGAGGTCCGAAAGCTCGCCGAGGAATCGGGGGAGTTCTCGAAGAGAATCTCCGAGACGATGCAGTCCGTGCAGGCGGATATGGAGCGTGCCGTGGAGGCAGGCAAGCACGGCAGCGAGTTTGTCGGGCACGGTCTGGATTCTGTTCGTACAGCAGACAATGTGTTCCAGTCCATCGCCGAGTCGATTCAGCAGCTCGGCGACGGTGTAAAGGACATTACCACCGGCATCCGCCAGATGGAGGGTGAGACGCAAACGGTACGTGCGCGGATCGAGGAGATTCAAAAGGTCAGCACGGCGAACGCCGACGGTGCGCAGAGTGTATCTGCGGCGACCGAGGAGCAGTCCGCATCGATGCAGGAGGTTGCTGCGGCAACACGCCGTCTCTCGAATCTTGCCGATGAGCTTGCGAACGAAACGAAGAAATTCAAACTGTAAATGATAAAACATCAATGGGGAGGCACTGCACTTGCAGTGCCTCCTTTCCTGTTGTATGATATAGGTATCTATAAGGAGGCGTTGTCATGGGAAAAGCGATGATTATTGGTGCGGGCGGTGTAGCGAGCGTTGCTGTGCACAAATGCTGTCAGAATTCGGAGGTCTTTGAGGAGATCCTCATCGCCTCGCGCACAAAGTCAAAATGCGATGCACTCAAGGAAAAATTGGACGGCGGCAAAACAAAAATTCAGACCGCCGCCGTGGATGCGGACGATGTACCGGCACTCACGGCGCTCATCCGCAAATTTCAGCCCGATGTTGTGCTGAACCTTGCGCTTCCATATCAGGATCTGCACATCATGGATGCGTGCCTCGCAGCGGGCGTGCACTATGTCGATACGGCGAACTATGAGCCGGAGGATACGGCGAAGTTTGAGTACAGCTGGCAGTGGGCATATGCAGATCGTTTCCGTGAGGCGGGACTGACGGCTCTGCTCGGTTCGGGCTTTGACCCCGGCGTGACGGGCGTGTTCAGTGCCTACGCGATGAAGCATGAGTTTGACGAGATCAACTATATCGATATCCTCGACTGCAACGGCGGCGACCACGGCTATCCGTTTGCGACGAATTTCAACCCCGAGATCAACATCCGTGAGGTTTCGGCGAAGGGAAGCTATTGGGAGAACGGTGCGTGGGTCGAGACCGAGCCGATGGAGATCAAACGTGTCTACGACTTTGCCGAGGTCGGGCCAAAGGATATGTACCTCCTGCACCACGAGGAACTGGAGTCGCTCGCGAAGAATATCAAGGGTGTGAGGCGCATTCGCTTCTTTATGACGTTTGGTGAGAGCTATCTGACGCATCTGCGCTGCTTGGAGAACGTCGGCATGACCTCGATCGAACCGATCGACTTCGAGGGGCACAAGATCATCCCCCTGCAGTTCCTCAAGGCGGTGCTGCCCGACCCCGCGAGCCTCGGCCCGCGCACGAAGGGCAAGACGAACATCGGCTGCATCTTCCGTGGGAAGAAAGACGGCAAGGACAAGAATTACTACCTCTACAACGTCTGCGACCATGAGAAGTGCTACGCCGAGGTCGGCTCACAGGCGGTCGCCTATACGACGGGCGTGCCCGCGATGATCGGTGCGATGATGGTGATGACGGGAAAGTGGCGCAAACCGGGGGTGTTCAACGTCGAGGAGTTCGATCCCGATCCGTTTATGGATGCGCTCAATGCCTGGGGCTTGCCGTGGCAGGAGAGCCACAGCCCCGTGTTGGTGGACTGATGGCGGCGCGTACAGACTGGCAGCCGGAGTGGGATGCCGTTCCGACCCCGTCCTATCTCGTCTACGAGGAACTCTTGGAGAAGAATCTCAAAATCCTCGCCGAGGTTGCAGAGGATACGGGCGCAAAGATACTGCTTGCGCAGAAATGCTTTTCCATGTATCACTACTATCCGCTGATCGGACGCTATCTCTCGGGCACGACGGCGAGCGGCATCTACGAGGCGCGGCTGTCGCAGGAGGAGATGGGCAAGGAGAACCACGTCTTTAAGCCCGCCTACGAGGCGGACGAGATTACTCGGCTCGCGGCGATCTGCGACCACGTCGTATTCAACTCGTTCGTCCAGTGGGCGCGGTTCGGTGCGGCGGCACGCGCGGCGGGCGCATCCTGCGGCATCCGCATCAATCCCGAGCGCTCGACGCAGGAGCATGCGATCTACGACCCCTGTGCGCCGAACTCGCGGCTCGGGGTAAAGATTGCGGACTTTCGTGCGGACTTGCTTGAGGGAATCGACGGACTTCACTTCCATACGCTCTGCGAGCAGGGGGCGGATGCGCTTGCCGCCACGCTTGAAGCTGTCGAGGAGAAGTTTGGAAAATATCTCTATGGGATGAAGTGGCTGAACTTCGGCGGCGGGCATCACATTACGCGCGAGGGCTATGATATCCCGCTGCTGAAACAGCTGATTCGTCACGTACAGGAGACGTACGATGTTGCCGTCTATCTTGAGCCGGGCGAGGCGGTCGCTCTCAATGCGGGCTTCCTCGTCGCCGAGGTGCTCGATGTGCAGGCGGATGGGAACGTCATCCTGAACACATCCGCGGCATGTCACATGCCCGATGTCATCGAGATGCCGTATCGTCCGCCGGTCATCGGCGCGGGTGAGGCAGGGGAGAAGGCGCATACGTATACGCTCGCAGGACCGACCTGTCTCGCGGGCGATACCATTGGAACATACTCCTTCGATGCGCCGCTTGGCGTGGGGGACCGCGTCGTTTTCGGCGATATGGCGATCTATACCATGGTGAAGAACAATACGTTCAACGGAATGCCTCTGCCGCACATTATTGCAGTTGCCTCGAACGGAGAATGGGAGATTGTGCGCACCTTTGGCTATGATGATTTCAAGATGAGACTTTGACTTTGGAGGAACTGTTGCACAAAGTTTTCTAACTTCGTGCAACAGTCCCTTTCTTTTTGAATCTGTATATGTTCAGGACTTTTTGACGGGGAATCCAGTTAAATAAAAATAGTTATTAAAAAGTATAAATTTCTATTGACATGGAAAATCTCATATGATATGATAGGCACATCAAAAGGACATGTGCAGTTGCTTGAAGCGAGAGCAACTGGCTTTATCAAAAGGAGGATATTCAATGTCACTCATTAACAAGGAAATCAGCGATTTTAAGGTAGACGCGTTCCAGAAGAAGGCGGGCGCAGCACAGGGTGAGTTCACGCAGTACACGAAGGCCGATCTCAAGGGCAAGTGGAGTGTGTTCTTCTTCTATCCGGCAGACTTCACGTTTGTCTGCCCGACGGAGCTGGCAGATCTTCAGGAGCAGTACGGTGAGTTCCAGAAGCTCGGCTGCGAGATCTTCGGTGTCTCCTGCGATTCCCACTTCGTACACAAGGCATGGCATGAGAGCTCCGACCTCGTCGGCAAGCTCACGTATCCGATGCTCGCTGACCCGACGGCGAAGCTTGCGCGTGACTTCGATGTCTACATCGAAGAGGACGGGCGTTCGGAGCGCGGCACGTTCGTTGTGAACCCTGAGGGCAAGATCGTTTCCTATGAGGTGAGCGCGGGCAATGTCGGCCGCAACGCGCAGGAGCTCCTCCGCAAGGTGCAGGCGCTCCAGTTCGTCGCCGAGCACGGCGATGAGGTTTGCCCTGCACGCTGGAAGCCGGGCGAAAAGACGCTCAAGCCGAGCTTTGACCTCGTCGGCAAACTCTAAGAGTAGGTTTGGAGCACTTCGCGAGGGATCTTGCGAAGTGCTCTTTCCTATGGGGTGCATATCCGTCGAAGTCTTTCACGAAGCGTAAACGAGGTGATTTGGTGGATAAAATATATGATGCCGTGATTGTCGGCGGCGGGCCGGCGGGCCTTTCCGCCGCGATCTATCTGGCGCGTGCGAAGTGCAAGGTACTGGTCATCGAGAAGGAGAAGGTAGGCGGTCAGATCACGATTACCGCCGATGTCGTGAACTATCCCGGGACAGGCAAGGTCAGCGGCTCTGAACTCGCGGCTCAGATGGAGGCACAGGCACGCGGCTTTGGTGCGGAGTTCATCACAGCGGAGGTCATTGGTCTGAAGCTCGAGCAGGACATCAAGGAGCTCGAGACGACGGCGGGCACGGTGGAGGCACTGAGTGTCATCCTCGCGACGGGGGCGAATCCGCGCAAGGTCGGCTTCTACGGTGAGAAGAAGTTCCAAGGGCGCGGTGTTGCCTATTGCGCGACCTGCGATGCGGAGTTCTTTGCGGGCATGGATATCTTTGTCATTGGCGGCGGACTTGCGGCGGTAGAGGAGAGTATGTTCCTCTCGCGCTATGGAAAGTCGGTTACGATCCTTGTGCGCAGAGATAAGTTCCGTGCACCGCAGACAGCAGTGGATGCGCTTGCGAACTATCCGAACATCAAGGTGCGTTTCAACACGGTGGTGGAGCGCGTCGGCGGAGAGACGATGATCTCCTACGCCGATTTCCGCGACGAGGTGACGGGGAAGATCGAGCACTACATGGCAAAGGAAGGAGAGACGTTCGGCGTCTTTGTCTTTGCGGGTTATGTACCGAATACGGGGCTCTTCCGTGATCAGATCGCACTGAACGAGCAGGGCTATATCATCACGAACGAGGAGAAGGAGACGAATGTAAAGGGGGTCTTTGCGGCGGGCGACGTCTGCATCAAGACACTCCGCCAAGTGGTGACGGCAGTCTCGGACGGTGCCATCTCTGCAGTTGCGGCCGAGCGCCATGCAGCAGCACTCCACGATCGTCTGAAGCTGCCCGCATTTGCGCGTGCCGAGGTGGACGCAAAGCGTTTTGAGCAGCGCAAGAACTCCATCGAAAAGGAGTCATCGGAGGGGAATGAAACAAACTTCATCTCCGCCGAGATTCGCGAGCAGCTGCAGGCGGTCTTTGATAAATTTGAGGGCACGGTCAAAATTGTCGGACACTATGATGACGGTGATCTCTCGCGTGAGCTGCGCGGCTTTATGGATGAGTTCGTGGGACTGACGGACAAGGTCAGCTATGAGGAGCGTGACGATGCGGACGGTGCGCCGGGCATCGAGTTCCTGCATGGCGACGGCACGCCGAGCGGCATTACCTTCCACGCCGTTCCGGGCGGACACGAGTTCAACTCGTTCATTCTCGCCCTTTACAATGTAGCGGGGCCGGGGCAGGAGCTGCGCGACGAGACGCGTGCGAAGATGGGGCAGATTTCCGCACCTGCCAAGGTCAAGGTGCTCATGTCGCTGTCTTGTACGATGTGTCCCGACGTGGTCGCGGCGGTGCAGCGCATCGCCGCAGAACGTACAAATGTAAGTGCGGACATCTATGACATCCGCTACTTCCCCGAGCTGAAAGAGCAGTACAGTGTGATGAGCGTCCCCTGCATGATCGTGGATGAGAAACTGTACTTCGGTAAGAAAAACATTGACGAGATCATTGATATTCTGGTCAAACGTTGATAAAATAATCAGCGGTGGAGTGCTGAGGAAATCAATACCTCTCTCCTCCATCGTGCCGAGCGAATGCTGTCTGTGCCCCTGAGCAAGGCATAGAGGGACAGTATCCGTATCGGATGATATATTTTTGTGTATTTATTTTAGCAAAGGAGAGCATTATGGAACTCAAGGGATCACAGACGGAGAAGAACCTCTGGGCGGCATTTGCCGGCGAATCACAGGCGCACACGAAGTATCTCTACTACGCGTCGCAGGCGAAGAAGGACGGCTACACGCAGATCTCGAACATCTTCAACGAGACGGCAGTCAATGAGAAGGCACATGCAAAGATCTGGTTCAAACTCGTGCACGGTGTCGGCGACACGAAGGCAAACCTCGCGGATGCCGCCTCCGGGGAGAATGAGGAGTGGACGAGCATGTACCCCGAGTTCGCACGCGTGGCGCGTGAGGAGGGGTTCGACAAGATCGCGCGCCTCTTTGATGCCGTCGGCAAGATCGAGAAGGAGCACGATGCCCGCTACAAACTCCTCCTGCAGAAGGTGGATGAGGGCACGGTGTTTGCACGCGATGAGAAAATCATCTGGCAGTGCCTCAACTGCGGCTATGTCTGTGAGAGCCCGAAGGCACCGATGAAGTGCCCCATCTGTGAGCATCCGCAGTCTTTCTTCCAGCAGCTTGTACAGAACTACTGAGCCATACGGCTTTGACGGAAAGGGGCTGTTGCACGAAGTTTTCTAGCTTCGTGCAACAGCCCCTTTTATTGATAGGAGAATGATATATATGCGCAGGAAATTTGACTTGTCCGCCTATCTTGTGATCGGTCCTGAAAATACGCATGGGCGGCCCGTGGCGCGCGTGATCGCAGAGGCGGTGCGTGCGGGGTTCACCTTTGTCCAGATCCGTGCGAAGGGGGCGGACGCACGCGAGGTGATCGAACTCACGCGTGCGGCATCGGATGTGATTGCGGCACAGGGGAAGTCGGATGCCGTGCCGCTCGTGATGAACGACCGTTTGGACTGTGTGCTTGCGGCGCGGGAGCAGGGGATCAAGGTGGACGGCGTGCACGTCGGGCAGACGGATATTCCGCCCGATGTTTGCCGCAAGTATCTCGGGGCGGATGCGATTGTCGGTCTCTCCGCACGCACAACGGAGCTGCTCGACTATGTGGCACACTGTGATACCGCGTGCATCGACTACTTTGGCGCGGGTCCTCTGCACGCGACACCGACAAAGCCCGAGGCGGGACGTACCGCCTCGGGCGAGATAGTGACGCGCAGTCTCGATGAGCTTGTGGAACTGCACCGCATCAGCCCCGTACCCGTGGTTGTGGGCGGCGGGGTAAAGGCCGCGGATCTGCCTGCGCTCAGAGCGACAGGTGTGGAGGGGTTCTTTGTCATCAGTGCCGTCGCGGGCGCGGAGCATCCGTACAGTGCCGCAGAGGAATTGGTGCGCTTATGGAGTGCGTAGAGGTGCATCCCATTACTGTGATTTGCTAACGATGCTCTTGGTGGTGCGATGTCCCGAGCGAACCCTAGTGAAGCAAGCGGAAAAAAGGGCGCGTTCTGCCCCCTGCGGATTTTATTCGTTCAAGCGAAGCGCGTTTGGAATCCGCAGGTATTTAGGCAGATAAGCGCCCGACCGATTGCGTAACGAGGTGTTCGTGAGGGACACGCACTACAGAATATCAATCATTCGTAATACTTCAACAGGCTCTGCGTGCCGTCCGCTCCGCCGCCGCGCTCCTCGATGGCGCGTGCCTCGCGGAGCACCTGCTCCAGAACGGGGAGTGCTGCACCGTATTCTTTTCCCGTCTCTGCACCGATTGTCATATCCTTGACGAAGTGCTTGATCATGAAGCCGGGGGCAAAGTTGCCGTCGAGTGCCATGCGTACCATGTTGCTCATCTGGAAGCTCGCCGCCGCGCCGCCCGAGATGGAGGCATAGACCTTCTCGAGGTCAAGCCCTGCTGCGCGTGCATATGCGAATGCCTCGCACGCACCCGCAAGTGCGCCCGCAATAGCAATCTGATTTGCCGCCTTGGTCTTTTGTCCTGCGCCTGCGCCGCCCTCGTAGACAATGTTTTTGCCCATCGCGGCAAAGACGGGATACATTGCCTTGAATGCGTCTTCATCTCCTCCAACAAGAATATTCAGCGTGGCATTCCGTGCGCCCATGTCGCCGCCCGTCACGGGCGCATCCAGCGCGTGAATGCCGCGTTTTTTTGCTTCCGCATAGATGCGCTCGGCAAGGGCGGGGGAGGAGGTTGTCATATCGGCGGTGTATGTGCCCTCCGTCAGATTTGCGAGGATGCCGTCCACACCGAGGTAGATCTCCTCGACATCCTTTGGATAGCCGACAATGGTGATGACGGCATCCTGACCGCGTGCACATACGCCGGGGCTCTCACAGTACTTCGCACCGCGTGCGATGAGCGCATCCGCCTTGGACTTCGTGCGGTTGTAGACGCTGAGCTCGTAGCCCGCATCCATCAGATGCCCTGCCATCGCCGCGCCCATGATGCCAAGCCCGATAAAGCCGATTTTTTTCATAACAAATCCTCCGTTCCATAAACGTGTTTCACGTTCAGTGTAGCATAAAATCCTGCAAAAAGCAGGATTTTTTTGATGGATTCCGAATTTTACAGATATAAGAAAAGAAACGGTGAATCCGAAGGGAGGCTGTTTTATGCGGCTCGAATTTTTGGGCGCTGCACACGTGGTCACGGGCTCATGCTACCTGCTCCATGTGGGGGATCACAGATATCTCGTGGACTGCGGCATGTATCAGGGAACGCGTCGTCTGCGTGAGATGAACTACGAGGATTTCCCGTTCAATCCCGCTGAGATTGAGGCGGTTTTTCTGACGCACGCGCATATCGACCACTGCGGCCGCATCCCACGTCTCGTGCGCGAGGGATTTCGCGGCAAGGTCTATGCGACGCGCTCGACCTGCGACCTCGTCCGCATCATGCTGCCGGACTCGGCGCACATCCAGGAGAGCGACGCAGAACTCTTCAACCGTAAGAATGCGCGGCGCAGCGAGGCCCCGATTACACCGCTCTACACACAGGCGGATGCATTTGCCGCGCTTGAGCTGTTCGAGCCGGTCGCCTATCAGTCCGCCCTGCAGGTGGACAATCTGCGGCTGATCTTTCGCGATGCCGGGCATATCCTCGGCTCGGCAATCCTTGAGATCGTGGTGGAGGAGAACGGGCAGGAGACGAAGCTCGTCTTTTCGGGCGATCTCGGTCAGCCGAATCAGCCGATTCTGCGTGACCCCGAGGCGATTGCGGGGGCAGACTTCCTGCTCGTCGAGTCCACCTACGGCGACCGCATTCACCGCGACTATGACAAGGAGACGGCTCTGCTCGAGGTCATCCGCGACACGATGGACCGCGGCGGCAATGTCATCATTCCTTCGTTTGCCGTCGGACGAACGCAGACGCTGCTCTATTACTTCTACAACCTCTGGAAGGCGGGACGGCTTGACGGGGATATCCCGATCATCATTGACAGTCCGCTTGCGATCCAGGCGACGCGCGTCTTCCTAAAGAACTATGAGGACTTCGACGAGGGGACGATTGCGTTCTTTGGAGAGCAGGGGACGATCCCTGCGTTCCCGCAGGTACGTATTGCGGAGACGGCGGCGGAGTCGCGTGCGCTGAACTCCGCCGAAGGCTCGGCGATCATCCTGTCCGCCTCGGGCATGGCGGATGCGGGGCGCGTGCTGCACCACCTCAAGCATAATCTTTGGCGGCCGGAGTCCACGATTCTCTTTGTTGGCTATCAGGCGGAGGGAAGTCTCGGGCGGCGGCTTGTCGATGGTGTGAAGCGCGTGCGCGTGCTCGGCGAAGAGATCGCGGTCAAGGCGCAGATCCAAGTACTCGAAGGATTCTCGGCGCACGCGGATGCGGAGCAAATCGTCGACTGGATGCGCTCGATCACCGACCCACGCCCCGCAAAGGTGTTCCTCGTCCACGGTGAGGGGCAGGCGCAGGAGGCACTCAAGGAGCGGATTCAGGAGGAGCTCGGGCTTGAGGTGTACGCGCCGTTCCTCGGCGACATCGTGACAATCCAAGGACGGAGTGCAAATCTCATCCACTCGAGTATCCCATCCGTTTCGGTCGAGGCGGAGATGGAGGATGTCATGCGCGACTTCGATGCGGAGTATCGTCAGCTGCGCAAGGCGGTCATCCGCACGGTTGTCCGTCAGCCAAAGCTCATGGAGCCGATCATCCGCACAATGCAGAAAGCGCGCAACTACTTCAAGAAACTTGCTGCGCCGTATAACATTTGAAGAGTATAAAGTTCATTGGCCCAAAATTGGATATCACGGAACTGTGCATGCTGCACTTGCATACGACTGTGAAATACGTTAAAATAGGGAAGCCTAAAATGGCTTTCCTATTTAATATGTGGAAACTGAAGTAAATCTATATGGTTTTGTATAGATTCGGATAGGTGGTGTTACTATTGGAAACCCCATTTCGCGTCGGGGTGGATGTCGGTTCGACGACAATCAAGCTGGTTGTTCTCGGTGAGGAGCATGAGATTCTATACAAGAACTATGCGCGTCATTTCTCCGAGATCGGCAAGGCTCTGCAGGATAATCTCGCACAGCTGAAAGAAGTCGTGGGGGAGGCAAAATTCTCGTTTGCGCTCACGGGCTCGGCGGGCATGGGCATTGCCCAGCGCATCGGACTGCCTTTCGTGCAGGAGGTCATCGCCTGTGCCTCTGCTGTGCGCCGTCTCATACCGCAGACGACGACGGCGGTCGAGCTCGGCGGCGAGGATGCCAAGATCACGTATTTTGGCGATGCCCCCGAGCAGCGCATGAACGGTGTCTGCGCGGGCGGTACCGGCTCGTTCATCGACCACATGGCATCTCTCCTCTCGACCGACCCCATTGGCCTCAATGCACTTGCGGAGCAGGGAAAGCGCGTCTACGCGATTGCCTCGCGCTGCGGCGTGTTTGCCAAGACGGATATCCAAGCGCTCATGAACGACGGCGCGGAGAAGGCGGATATTGCCCTCTCCGTCTTTCAGGCGGTCGTCAACCAGACCATCGGCAACCTCGCACAGGGACGGCCGATTGGCGGGAACGTCGCATTTCTCGGTGGTCCGCTGCACTTTCTCCCGGAACTCAAGAAACGCTTTATCGAAACATTGAAGCTCGACGCAGATCACGTTGTCGATGTGGATTACGGCAATTATTTCGTCGCGGTCGGCGCGGCACTTTCGGATGATGCCAAGGCAACCGATATGCGGGAGATGGAGGCGTGTATTGCACGTGCGGAACAGGCTGCTGCAGCAGAGACGCGCACGTCGGACATCACACTCTTCAAGGATGCCGCAGACTATGCGGCGTTCAAGGAGCGTCATGACCGTGACCGCGTAAAGCGCGGCAGCCTAGCCGACTATCGCGGTCCGATCTGCATTGGCATCGATGCGGGATCGACGACGACGAAGCTCGTCGCCATTGGCAGAGACAAGGAGCTGCTCCACACGTCCTACGGCAGCAATCATGGTTCCCCCCTGCAGTCTGTCATCGATGCACTGCGAGAGTTCTATGCCGTTATGCCCGCAGATGCCTATATTGCGGGCGCGATGACGACCGGCTACGGCGAGGCGATTGTCAAGGCGGCACTGCACGCGGACGGCGGTGAGGTGGAGACCTTTGCCCATCTGCGCGCGGCGCAGGAGTTCTGCCCCGAGGTCACCTTTGTCCTTGACATCGGCGGACAGGATATGAAGTGCTTCTTTGTGCAGGACGGCAGCGTCGGCAACATCACGCTCAACGAGGCGTGCTCGGCGGGCTGCGGCTCGTTCATCCAGAACTTTGCCGAGGGACTGCACATGACCGCTGCGGAGTTTGCGGGCAAGGCGGTGGATGCAAAGGCACCCGTCGACCTCGGTACGCGCTGCACAGTCTTTATGAACTCGAAGGTCAAACAGGCGCAGAAGGAGGGGGCAGAGGTCGCCGACATCTCGGCGGGCATCGCACTCTCGGTCGTCAAGAACGCACTGTTCAAGGTCATGCAGATCAAGGACATCGCGACGCTCGGCGACCACATCGTCGTACAGGGCGGGACGTTCTACAACGATGCCGTTCTGCGTGCCCTTGAGAACATCCTCGGAAAGGATGTCATCCGTCCCGATATCGCGGGGCTCATGGGCGCATACGGCGCGGCGATTCTCGCACTTGAGACGGGCACGGAGCGGTCGACCCTGCTCGGCGCGGATGAACTCGGTGCATTCGAGATGAAGACCAGCTCCTATCGCTGCGGGAAATGCGGCAACAAGTGCCTGATCACAATGCAGCAGTTCCCGAACGGCGAGCGCTACTTCACGGGCAACCGCTGTGAGCGCGGCATCGGCGGCGAAAAACGCGAGGACGATACGCCGAACATCTACAAGTTCAAGTACCGCCGTGTATTCAAGCACTACAAATCGCCCGCAGAGCCGCGCCGCGGACGCATCGGTATTCCGCGTACGCTGAATATGTACGAGGACTATCCGTTTTGGTTCACGTTCTTTGACAAGCTCGGCTACGGAGTTGTCGTTTCGGGTAAATCCTCGCCGCAGCTCTTCTATAAGGGCATGGCGACGATCCCGTCGGACTCGCTCTGCTACCCCGCAAAGCTC
>CAJPQT010000001.1 GCA_905372865.1 uncultured Centipeda sp. | reverse complement strand
TGTGTGCAGCTGACCAGCACTAATCGGTCGAGGGCTTGACTACATTCTAAGGTAGTTTTACCCAATACATTTGCAAGGAAGTTTCTTCTGTGAAGTTTTGAGTGGACAACACTCAGTATGCGGTGATGATGCCTGAACGGTACCACCTGTTCCCATTCCGAACACAGTAGTTAAGCGTTCAAAGGCCGAGGGTACTTCGTTGGAGACGACGTGGGAGAGTAGGTAGTTGCCGCAAAAGATAAGCCCGTGATGATTCACGGGCTTTTTTCTATGCATTGATCTATGAAAAGGAATCTCAATTATTTGTTTTGTTTATAGATCGTGTCTTAGGTTATTGACTTTTTATATGAAAGCACATACAATGATGAAAATGCAATCCCGAGTATTTTTGTAAGGATTAAACACACGGATATATAAGGAGAGTTTGCTATGGCAGATGTATTGCTGCAGATAAAGGACCTTCATGCGGGCGTGGAAGGCAAGGAGATTCTAAAGGGGCTTGATCTCACGATCCGCAAGGGTGAGGTACATGTTATCCTTGGACCGAACGGTTCCGGCAAGTCGACGCTGATGAATGTCATTATGGGGCATCCGAAGTATGAGATGACGGGCGGCAGCCTCATCCTTGAGGGGGAGGACATTGGCGCACTGCGTGCGTTCGAGCGCGCACGACGTGGGCTGTTCCTCGCATTCCAGACGCCGGAGGAGATCCCGGGCATCACGGTGGAGAATATGATCCGTACGTCGCGTCAGATGATGACGGGCGAAAAGGTGAAGCTTATGCCGTTCCGCAAGGAACTAAATGCGATGATGGCAGAGCTGAAGATTGATCCGAGCTATGCACAGCGTTATCTCAATGTGGGATTCTCGGGCGGCGAAAAGAAGCGCAGTGAGGTACTGCAGCTGCTCATGCTCCAGCCGAAGCTGGCACTGCTCGACGAGACGGATTCGGGTCTTGATGTGGATGCTGTACAGATTGTGTCCGAGGGTGTAGCGAAGTTCCATACGGCAGATAATTCCTGCATTATTATTACACATAATGCAAAGATTCTTGACAAACTGAAGGTGGATTATGTGCATGTTCTCGCGCAGGGAAAGATTGCGCGTGAAGGGGGCGCAGAGCTTATTCAGCAGATCAATGATGAGGGCTTTTCCCATATTCTCGCCGATCAGGATAAAGTGGGGTGAGCCATATGGAGGATTTCGTACCAAAGAAAAAGACGCAGGTCGCCGACATTGAGCGGACGATCTACGATATTACCAATGAGGATCGCTCGGCGTATAAGTCGCAGTCGGGGCTGACGGAGGAGATCATTCGCGACATTTCGGAGAAGAAGAATGATCCGAAGTGGATGCTCGATTTTCGTCTGAAATCGCTGGACGTTTATCACGCGATGCCAATGCCCGCATGGGGGCCTGATCTCTCCGAGCTGAATATGGATGAGATCGTGACCTATGTGCGCCCCGATGCGAAGATGGTCGGAGACTGGAACGAGGTGCCCGAGGACATCAAGGATACGTTTGACCGTCTGGGGATTCCCGAGGCAGAGAAAACGTCGCTCGCAGGGGTTGGCGCACAGTACGACTCCGAGGTGGTCTACCACTCGATCCAGGAGTCGCTCGTGGAGCAGGGCGTTGTGTATACGGACATGGAAACGGCGCTGCAGGAGTACGGTGACATCGTACAGCAGTACTTCATGACGCTTGTGCCGCCGAAGGCGCATAAGTTTGCCGCGCTGCACGGTGCAGTCTGGTCGGGCGGCTCGTTCGTCTATGTGCCCGAGGGGATCAAGGTGGATATCCCGTTGCAGTCCTATTTCCGACTGAATGCGGCGGGAGCAGGGCAGTTTGAGCACACGCTCATCATTGTGGAGAAGGGCGCAAGCCTGCATTTCATCGAGGGGTGCTCTGCGCCGAAATACAATGTGACGAATCTCCATGCGGGCTGTGTCGAGCTGTTCGTCAAGGAGGGGGCGCGGCTGCGCTACTCGACGATCGAGAACTGGTCACGCAATATGATGAACCTCAACACGAAGCGTGTGAAGGTGGAGAAGGATGGCGCGGTCGAATGGGTCTCCGGCTCGTTTGGTTCGCACGTTTCCATGCTCTACCCGACGAGCATTCTGCACGGAGAGAATGCGACCTGTGAGTTCACGGGCGTCACGTTCGCCTCAAAGGGGCAGGAGCTGGACACGGGTGCAACGGTGATCTTTGACGCGCCGAACACGTCAGCGAATATCAGCACGCGCTCGATCTCGAAGTCGGGCGGTGTCGCGATCTACCGCAGCGGGGTCAAGGTAACACCGCGTGCGGTCGGGGCAAAGTGCTCGGTCAACTGCGAGTCATTGATGCTGGATGCAGAGTCGCGCAGCGATACGCTGCCCGTGATGGATGTCGCGTGCGATGCGGTGGACATCGGGCACGAGGCGAAGATCGGGCGGATTAGCGACGAGGCGATTTTCTATCTGATGAGCCGCGGGATCGACGAGGAGGAGGCGCGGGCGATGATCGTGCGCGGCTTTGTCGAGCCGATTGCGAAGGAGCTGCCGCTTGAGTATGCGGTTGAGATGAACAACTTGGTCAATATTGAGCTGGAAGGAACGATGGGGTGATGGCAATGCAGGATGTATTCAGCCGTATCCCCATGCCGACATGGCGCTGGCTCGGGGTCAATGATCTCCCCGTGCCTGCGGGGCTTGCGGATACCAACGATGAGATCAGGCTCTCTGTCGCTGCGGGGGAGCGTTCAAAACATATTGTGGAGCTGCGCGAAAATGGGGCGCGGGAGATTTATGTGGATGTTGCCGAGGGAGCAGAACTCTCGCTCATCTACATCCAGTTTGCGCCGACGGATGCGCCTGCGGCGAGCCGCATTCATGCCAATGTAGCCCGTGGAGGACTGTTCTCCTGTACGCTTATCGAAGCGGGGGCGGCGCATACGGCATCGGAGCTGCGTGTGACGCTTGCAGGCGATGAGGCACGTGCGGATGTCCGGGGACTGTACTTCGGGGATGAGGAGCGCAAGATTGACCTCAACTATATCATCCGTCAGGAAGGCCGCCGTACGGACGCGAATATGCAGGTGCGCGGTGCTCTGTTGGACCGTAGTGTCAAGACGTTCCGCGGGACGCTGGACTTCGTTCAGGGGGCGCGTGGCTCGGTCGGCAAGGAGGACGAGGAGGTCACGATTCTCTCGCCTCATGCACGCAATCGCAGCGTCCCGCTCATGCTCTCACACGAGGGCGATGTGGATGGGCATCATGCGGTCAGCATCGGGCGGATGGACGAGGACAAGCTCTTCTATCTGATGAGCCGAGGGCTCGACGAACGTGCGGCTCAGCAGCTGATTGTCGAGGCGTCCTTTGATCCGGTACTGGCGCGCATTGAGAGCGAAGAGCTGCGCACGGAGATCGGCAGCTACCTTGAGAGGAGACTTTTGGGTGGAACGCAGGAATAACGAGTATTTGCAGGATTTCCCGATCCTGCAGACGAAGATGAACGGTCGTCCCATTGTCTACCTCGACAACGGTGCGACGACGCAGAAACCGGAGGCAGTCATCAAGGCGGTCGCCGACTACTGCACCTACTGCAACGCGAATCCGCATCGGGGGGCATACGAACTGTCGGTCAAGGCGACGGATATCTATGAGACGGCGCGTGTGCGGACGCAGCAGTTTATCGGTGCGGCACGTCCCGAGGAGATCATCTTTACAAAGAATGCGACGGAGGCTCTGAATCTCGTTGCATACAGCTATGGACGTGCAAATATCCGTGAGGGCGATGAGATTGTCATTACGATCTCGGAGCACCACAGCAATATTGTTCCGTGGCAGTTCGTCGCAAAGGCACGCGGCGCAACGCTCAAGTACATCTATCTCGCGGAGGACGGCAACCTCTCGGCGGAGGATATTGCGGCAAAGATCACGGAAAAGACGAAGATTGTTGCTGTGACCCATGTGTCGAATGTGCTCGGACTTGTCAATGACGTACGTACGATTGCCGACCGTGCTCATGCGGTCGGGGCTGTGATCGTCGTGGACGGCTCGCAGAGTGTGCCGCACATTGCGGTGGATGTGCAGGCGATGAATGCGGATTTCTTCGCATTCTCGGGACATAAGATGCTCTCCCCGATGGGCATCGGCGTGCTCTATGGGAAGTATGAGATTCTTGATGCGATGCCGCCGTTCCTCTTTGGCGGCGATATGATTGACTACGTTGGCGAGCAGGAGACGACCTTTGCGGAATTGCCCGCGAAGTTCGAGGCGGGCACCCAGAACGTCAGCGGCGCATCGGGGCTGATCGCGGCGATCGACTATCTGGAGAAGGTCGGATTCGAGCGCATTGAGCGCATCGAGCATGACCTCCTCGCGTACGCGCTGCCGAAGCTGCGCGAGCTGCCCTTTGTGGAGCTCTACGGCTGTGACAGTGCACGCGACAACAAGACGGGCATCATCACGTTCAATGTGAAGGACATCCATCCGCATGACGTGGCATCGATTCTCGACAGCTACGGTGTTGCCATCCGCGCGGGGCATCACTGTGCACAGCCGCTGATGCGCTATCTCGGGCAGAATGCAACCTGCCGTGCGAGTTTTTACCTCTACAACACGCACGAGGACATCGACCAGTTCATCGAGGCTCTGAAAAAGGTACGGGGGGTGCTCGGCTATGGCGACTGAGGGATCGGCGCTTGGTGATCTCTATACGGAGGTCATCGGCGAGCACAGCCGCTCGCCCGAGAACAAGGGCGAACTTGCCTCGGCGACCGTACGCGAGCGCGGGCACAACCCGAGCTGCGGCGACGAGATCACACTCGAGCTTGAGATTGCGGACGGTGTTATAAAGGACGCCGCCTTTACAGGTGTTGGCTGCGCGATCTCGCAGGCGAGCACGGACATCATGATCGACCTGATGCGCGGCAAGACGGTCGAGGAGGCACACAGGCTGGCGCAGCTCTTCACAGCGATGATCAAGCGCGAGGTCACGGATGACGAGGTGCTTGAAGAGCTGGATGAAGCCATTGCGCTAAAGAACATCTCGAATATGCCCGCACGCGTAAAATGTGCGGTGCTCGCATGGCATACGCTCGAGGATCTTTTAAAAGAAGGACAAACGTCATAATACAGGGGACTGTTCTCCGAGGTTTTTGCCTCAGAGGACAGTCCTTTCGCATTTTTCATCGTATGAATACTAGCTTTTTTGATGATGTCCATGTATAATGAATTAGTATTGTAAAATTAGAACAATAGAAAAGGTGGGAATTCGATGCGGATGACAACGGCAATGAAAGCCATCGCTCTAGGCATCGCGGTACTCGGACTCGGTGTGACGGCGGGCTGCGGCGGCGACCAGAAAGCAAGCGGTGAGAAGTCGTATAAGATCGGCATTGTCCAGCTGGTTGAGCACAATGCTCTCGATGCGGCGAATCGTGGGTTCGTGGATGGACTCAAGGCCCGCGGCTATGAGGAGGGCAAGAACCTCACGATTGACCGACAGAATGCCCAGGCGGATCAATCGAACCTCCAGAACATTGCACAGCGTTTTGTCAGTGACAAGGTGGATCTCATCTGTGCGATTGCAACGCCGGCGGCGCAGTCCGTGGCGAACGCGACAAAGGACATTCCCATCGTCGGCACGGCGATCACGGACTACGTAAACGCAAAGCTTGCACAGACGAATGAGAAGCCGGGTGCAAACATCACGGGGACGAGTGACCTCAACCCGATCAAGGAGCAGATCGATCTGCTCATCAAGCTCTATCCGAATGCAAAGACCATCGGTACGATCTACTCCTCAAGCGAGGTCAACTCCGAAACTCAGATCAAGGCGATGACGGCGTATGCCGAGTCGAAGGGGCTTAAGGTACGTGCGGCGACCGTCTCAACGGTCAACGATATCCCGCAGGCGGCCCAGAGTCTCGTGGGGGATGTGGATGTCTTCTACGAGCCGACGGACAATGTCATCTCCTCCTCGATTCCGACACTCGTCGGCGTGACGGATGCGGCGGGCAAGGCGGTGATCTGCGCCGAGCCGTTTATGGTGACGGGAGGCTGTCTCGCGACTTACGGCATCGATTACTACAAGCTCGGTGTTCAGACGGGCGACATGGCGGCAGACATTCTCGAGGGTAAGAAAAAGCCTGCGGATATGCCGATTGAGACGGCACGTGATCTGACGCTCGTCATCAGTAAGGGCAATGCGGCAAAGCTGGGACTGACAATCCCCGAAGATGTGCTGAAAGATGCAACCCTTGTGGACTGATATGGATATAGAAAAGGTGGGGATTCGATGCGGATGAAAAAACTCGCAAAATATGCTGCGCTCGGCATCGCTGCCCTCGGGATTCTGGTGTCGGCAGGATGTGGGGGACAGGCGTCGAATGGCGACAAGGTACATAAGGTTGGTATTGTTCAGCTCGTGGAGCACAGTTCGCTCGATGATGCGAATCGCGGATTTGTGGACGGGCTCAAGGCACGCGGCTTTGAGGAGGGGAAAAACCTCACGATTGACCGCCAGAACGCCCAGGCGGATCAGTCGAACCTCCAGAACATTGTGCAGCGCTTTATCAGTGACAAGGTGGATCTCATCTGTGCAATTGCAACACCGGCGGTGCAGTCGGCGGCAAACGCAACGAAGGACATCCCCATCGTCGGTACGGCGGTGACGGACTACGTGAGCGCAAAGGTTGTGAAGTCAAACGACGCACCGGGCGGCAATGTTACGGGCACAAGCGACCTTACGCCGATCGCCGAGCAGATTGATCTCCTCATGAAGCTCTATCCGAATGCAAAGACGATCGGTACGATCTACTCTTCGAGTGAGGTCAACTCTGAGATTCAGGTCAAGGCAATGAAGGAATACGCCGAGTCGAAGGGACTGACCGTGCGGGTCGCGACGATCTCGACGGTCAACGATATCCAGCAGGCTGCACAGAGCATTGTGAACGAGGTGGATGTCTTCTATGAACCGACGGACAATGTGATCGCATCGGCGATGCCGACGCTTACAAGCGTTACCGACCCTGCGGGAAAAGGCGTAATCTGCGGCTATGTCGGCGGCGTTACCGCTGGAGCTCTCGCAACCAAAGGGATTGACTACTACAAGCTCGGTGTTCAGACGGGCAATATGGCTGCGGATATCCTTGAGGGCAAAGCAAAGCCGTCGGATATGAAGATTGAGACAGCGCACGATCTTGTCGTCGTCATCAACAAGAAGAATGCGGAGAAAATCGGTCTGACGATTCCTGCCGATGTACTAAGCGGCGCGACGGTTGTGCCGTAAGTATTATTTTTGAACACAGCGGAGCGGGCACGCAGCGTGTCCGCTTTTTTTAGGGAGTGACGTTATGGATCTTGTCATTGCGACAGCGGCGCAGGGGGTTCTCTGGGGGCTCTATGCACTCGGTGTCTATCTGACTTATCGCGTTTTGGACATTGCCGATCTGACAGTCGAGGGCAGCTTTCCTCTGGGGGCAGCAGTTTCCGCTGCTTTGCTCGTAGCGGGTTATACGCCGCTCACGGCAATTCTTGCCGCCTGTGCAGCGGGATGCGTCTCGGGCGTTATCACGGGCTTTTTCTGCACAAAGCTCAAGATTCCTGCACTCCTTGCGGGTATTTTGACCATGATCGGACTTTACTCCATCAATCTGCGCGTTATGGGCAAGGCAAATCTGCCGCTCCTTCAGCAGGAGACGCTCTTTACCCAATGGAATATCTGGGGGCTGGATGCAGCGTCGAATATTCTCCTCATCGGAACGGTTGTGGTTGTGCTCGCCATCCTGCTCACGTACTGGTTTTTCGGTACGGAGCTCGGTATGGCGATCCGTGCGACGGGGGCAAATCCCCACATGATCCGCGCGAATGGGGTCAATACGGATGTGATGATCGTTCTCGGGCTGCTCCTATCAAATGGTATGGTTGCGATCTGCGGCGCGCTCGTGGCGCAGAGCAACGGCTTTGCAGATGTCGGCATGGGCACAGGCACGATCGTCATTGGCCTTGCGTCCGTTATCATTGGCGAGGTGCTCTTTGGAACGCGCAGCTTTAAGAACTGGCTGATCTCCGTTGTACTCGGCTCGATTGTTTATCGAGCTGTCATCGCCGTTGTGCTCCAGCTCGGCATGCCGCCGAATGACCTCAAGCTCTTTACGGCGATTCTCGTCGCAATAGCGCTCTCACTGCCCCTCATCCAGTCGAAGTACCACGCGATGAAGAAGGGAGCAGAGTGATGCTGCAGATCGAGGATATCAAAAAGACATTCAATCCGGGCACAATTACGGAGAAAAAGGCACTTTCGGGCATCACACTTCACCTTGCCCCCGGCGATTTTGTCACCGTGATCGGCGGCAACGGCGCGGGCAAGTCCACGCTGATGAATGCGATTGCGGGCGCGATCTCCGTGGATGCGGGCAAGATCTCGATTGCGGGCGAGGACATTACGAAGTGGCCGGAGCATCGCCGCGCGAGATTCATCGGACGCGTTTTCCAAGATCCGATGATGGGGACGGCGGCGCGTATGATGATCGAGGAGAATCTTGCGATTGCAGCGCGGCGTGGTGAGACACCGACGCTGCGCTGGGGCTCGACAAGCGAGATGCGCGATGTGTTCCGCGAGAAGCTCGCCCGCCTGAAGCTCGGCCTCGAGGATCGCCTCTCTTCGCGCGTCGGATTGCTCTCGGGCGGTCAGCGACAGGCGCTGACCCTGCTTATGGCGACGCTCGTGAAGCCGAACCTGCTCCTGCTTGATGAACATACGGCGGCACTCGATCCCAAGACGGCGGCGAAGGTGCTTGAGCTGACCGAACAGATCGTGACGGAGGATCAACTCACGACGCTCATGATCACGCACAACATGAAGGATGCGCTGCGCTACGGCAATCGTCTCATCATGCTGCATGAGGGGCGCATCCTCTTCGATGTGCCGCAGGAGAAAAAGCAGGGGCTCACCACGCGCGATCTCCTATCGATGTTCGAGCAGGTGGCGGGCAGCGAACTCGCTAATGATAGTCTACTCCTAAGCTAATCGAACATTAACGCGCTTCACAAGACGTTCTAAGTCGATTCCGTTATATTATCCATGAAAGCGAGAGATATTAAGAATGCAGATATGCTTTCGTACTCTCTGACTTTCGGTGCGTATTCTGCGGCCTTCCCTTCCGCGGAATTCACATACATTCCCTACATTTCTTTCTCTCTATCGAAAATACGCCTCCTGCTGCCCGGCAGGAGGCGTATTTTCTTGCGCCGTTCGTACGCTTGCTATTTTCGCGATTCGTAGTAAAATGGGGGAGATAAATCGAACAGACAGATGGAGGTGTGTGATGGGGAACGGATGGGCGGCAGAGATTTTTCAGCGCTTAGCATCGCACATTTATCGCGACGAGGCGATTCCGGATGCGTCTGTGCCAACGCCAAAACCACCGACGCCGAAGCTGCTGCGTGCGATGCGTTCGCTGGTCACGACCACACGCGACGCTTGGCAGTCACGCGCGGAGCTCTTTCTGAGGCAGGCGCGGCTGATGGCGGCTTACGAGGACAACTACGTTTACAACGGCACGGTCAACCAGTATTTTCCAACCTATGATTCGCTCTCGGATGCGCAGCTGCGCGGCTATTTCACATGGCGGACGGCGGTGCGGCAGGGACGGGTCGAGAAGCGGGGGATGTCCTACGCGTCTCTCTACGTCTATGAACTTCTGCATCTCATCGGGTGCAGGGATGCACAGGACGGCTACGAGAAGCTGCATTCCTTCTGTGAGGCATATCGTGCGCTTGACCCGCAGATCGGCGGCTATATTGTGCATTGGGAAGATGAGTTCGTTATCTACTATGGGCTTGATCCAAAGCTGATTACATGGCGTGGGAATGCCCTCTCATATCGGGAACAGGATGATGCCATCTGTACGGTGCTTCATCGCACGGAGCATACGACAGAGAAAACGATGGCGGCGGTCTGCGCTCTCTCCTCCTATCGTCTGGAACGTTCGAAGCTCTACCGTGCTCATACGGCAGAGGTGAATGCCGTCGTGCTCCGTGTGTTGGATCGCACTGCAGAGTACTATGAAAAGCATCGCCAGATCAGTTTCTTTGACGATTTGATTGCCGTGGAGCAGACTGCGCCCGTCCGCCTCTTTTCTTCTGCAGTATTTCAGCCGCCCAAGGAGGAGCCGGATCGCGTCTATGAGGTACACCCTCTGCGCCGCTATGAGTGCGTGAGCGGGTACTGGACGCTGCACTCGTATGAGCGTCCCGAGCGTGCGGCACAGCGTCTGGGCGTATTCTTGCGCGGTGTGGATGCGGGGCTGCGTGCACATTTTCGAATCACGGAGATTCAGCCGCCAAAGCTGAAAAAATGGCAGGCAAAAATAATTGATGAGGAGATTACCACGTTTCTTGCGGAGCAGAGGGCGGCAGAGACGCGGCGTGTCCGACTCGACTTTTCGCAGCTTGCGCGCATTCGTACGGATGCCGATGTGACGCAGGAGCGGCTGATCGTGGAGGAGGAAGAGTCGCCGATGATGCCCTCTTTTGAGCCTTCGCCTGTCGTTCCTCCGCCATCCTCTGAGGATACGCTGCCCGCCGCTCCCGTGATGACAGAGGGGGCAGGGGATATCAATGGTCTGGATGCATCGGAGCTTCGCCTGCTCCGCACACTCCTCGCTGACGGTGACCTCGCATGGGTGCGTACGGAGGGGCGGATGCTCTCCGTCCTCGTCGATGGCATCAACGAAAAACTGTACAATGATTTTGCGGACACGGTGATCGAGGGCGATCCGCCCGCCGTCGTTTCCGACTATCAGGACGAACTAGTGGAGAGGTATCTGCATGACAGCGAATGAACCGAAGAAAATCCCGCGCCGCATTGCCCAGACACTCGTGAATGCGCTCAAGGGCGGTGTTGTGCCGCGCATCGGCCTCCCGTACATCACCGTCGGACGGCGCAGCGAGATCGAGGCACTGCTCTCCGATGTGGAGATGATCGAGGGCGGCGGGGCTTCGTTCCGCTTTATCGTTGGACGCTACGGCAGCGGAAAGAGCTTCCTTTTGCAGACGATCCGCAGCTATGTCATGGCAAAGAATTTCGTCGTGGTGGATGCCGACCTCTCGCCCGAGCGACGCCTGCAGGGGACGCGTGGGCAGGGACTCGCGACGTACCGCGAGCTCATCCGCAATATGGCGACGAAGACAACGCCCGAAGGTGGGGCACTCACGCTCATCCTTGACCGTTGGATCAGCCGCGTACAGCAGGAAATCGTGACGGAGGACGGTATCGCTCCCGAGCACCCCGATTTTCCCGTTGCTGTTGACCGGCGGATTGCCTCCATCATCTATGGGCTGAATGATCTCGTGCATGGATTTGACTTTACGCGGCTTTTGACGCTCTACTATCATGCCTATCGGGACGGCGATGATGAGAAGCGGGCGCAGGTTGCACGCTGGTTCCGCGGGGAGTATACGACAAAGACCGAGGCGCGGCACGATCTCGGTGTGAACATCATCATCACGGACGACGACTGGTATGAGTATCTGAAACTCTTTGCCGCATTCCTTCGCCAAGCGGGCTATGCAGGGATGCTCATCCTCATCGATGAACTCGTGAACATCTACAAGATCCCGCACGCGGTCACGCGCCAGTACAACTACGAGAAGATCCTAACGATGTATAACGATGCGATGCAGGGACGTGCACAGTATCTCGGAATGATTCTCTGCGGTACACCCGCGTGCATGGAGGACACGCGGCGCGGGGTCTACAGCTACGAGGCTCTGCGCTCACGGCTCGCCGAGGGGCGATTTGCAGGGGAGCACCGTGACCTGCTCTCGCCCGTGATACGGCTCGCGCCGCTTACGCATGAGGAGATGCTGGTGCTTATTGAAAAGCTTGCCGCCATCCATGCGGAGCTCTATGGATATGCACAGATTGTCACGCAGGACGATCTTGCGGACTTCATCCGCATTGAGTTCGGACGGATCGGTGCGGACACACATATCACACCGCGTGAGGTTATCCGTGACTTCATTCAGGTGCTCGACATCATCTACCAAAATCCGACATTGAAAATCGCCGATTTGCTTGGTTCGGAGGAGTTTTCCTACGCACAGAATGAGGTGGAGGGCGCGGAGATCAGCGCACAGTTCGCGGAGTTCGAGCTATGAGTGTGTTCGACCGCTATGCGCCCTTCGTGCGTGACTATATCTACGCGCAGGAATGGCAGAGTCTGCGCGGCATCCAGATTGCAGCAGCGGAGGCAATCTTTGGGACGGACGATCATGTGCTCCTGACAGCATCCACAGCGGCAGGCAAGACGGAGGCGGCGTTTTTCCCGATCATTACGCTCTTTCACGAGAATCCTCCCACATCGGTTGGATGTATCTACATCGGGCCGCTCAAGGCATTGATTAACGATCAGTTCGAGCGTCTGACGGAGCTGTGCCACAGGGCGGACATTCCCGTCTGGCACTGGCACGGAGATGTGGGGCAGACGCATAAAGCACGCCTGATGAAACGCCCGTCGGGCATCCTGCAAATTACGCCGGAGTCACTTGAGGCACTGCTCCTGCATCGACACATGGCGATTCCGAAACTGTTCGGCGATCTGCGCTTCGTTGTCATCGACGAGCTGCACTCCCTTCTGCGCGGCGATCGCGGCGGGCAGACGCTCTGTCTCATCGAGCGGCTTTCCCGCATCGCGGGCGTGCAGCCGCGCCGCATCGGGCTGTCGGCGACCATTGGCGATGCCAAGCGTGCGGGGGATTTTCTCGCGGCAGGGACGGGACGGGAGACCCTTGTGCCACAGATCGAGGTAAAGGGGAGCAAGTGGCGGCTCTCTCTTGAGCATTTCTATGTGCGCGACACGCAGGCGGGGGAGGGACGCGACGACATTGTCGTGTCGGATGTTCTCGGCGCACCAACCGACACCCCGCCCGAGGCTGCCGATCCGGGGCTTGGCTATATCTTTGCACATACACGCGGGAAGAAATGTCTCATCTTTGTCAACTCGCGTGAGGAGTGCGAGGCGGTGACAACGACGCTGCGCGCCTACTGTGAGAAACAGCATGAGCCGGATCGTTTCCTCATTCATCACGGGAATCTCTCCGCCGCATTCCGTGAGACGGCGGAGGCGCGAATGAAGGATGAGGACAGTCTCTTTACAACGTGCACGACGGCGACGCTCGAACTCGGCATTGACATTGGACGGCTCGAGCGTGCCTTTCAGATTGACGCACCGTGGACGGTTTCGTCCTTCCTCCAGCGCATGGGGCGGACGGGGCGGCGCGGTCAGCCGCAGGAGATGCACTTCGTCGTGCGCGAGGACGCACCCGAGGCGCGTGCCCTGCTGCCCGCAACGATCCCGTGGAAGCTGCTGCAGGGGATTGCCCTCATCCAGCTCTATCTTGAGGAGCGTTGGGTTGAGCCGCCGCGTCTGGATCGCCTGCCGTTCAGCCTGCTCTATCATCAGACCATGAGCGTCGCGGCATCCTGTGGGGAACTCTCGCCGCGTGCGCTCGCAGATCGTGTGCTCTCCCTGCACGTCTTCCACCATATCACGCAGGAGGACTACCGTACACTCCTGCGCCATCTGATCGCGCAGGAACATCTGCAGCAGACGGAGCGCGGTGGGCTGATCGTGGGACTTTCGGGGGAGCGCGTCGTGCAGTCCTTCCGCTTCTACGGTGTCTTTCAAGAGAACGAGGAGTACACCGTCCGCTGCGAGTCGCAGGAGATCGGCACGATTGTCACGCCGCCGCCCGTCGGGGAGAAGATTGCGATCGCAGGACACGTCTGGCGCGTGCTCGAGGTTGACCGCAAGCGTCACCTCGTATACTGCGAGATGGTGAAGGGGAATGTGCCCGCCTACTTCGGCGAGTGTCCGGGCGATATTCACACACATATTTTGCGGCGGATGCGGCAGGTACTGCGCGAGGAGCTGATTCCGCCGTATCTGCTAAAAAATGCGGTCGCACGCCTTACACAGGCACGCGATACCGCGCGGCACTCACGCGCGGCGGAGGATGTGCTCATCCCGCTCGGCGGAGAGATGTACGCGCTTCTTCCGTGGCTCGGCAGCTATGCCTTCCTTGCACTTGAGCGCTTTCTGCGCATTCGCTGCGGTGCGCGGCTCGGACTGCGCGGCTTTGAATCCATGCGCCCGTATTTCATGCAGTTTACGATGAAGGCAGATCCCGCAGAGTTCTTCCGCGTGCTTGCGGAGGAGGCGGCACGGGATTTTGACCCGATGGAACTCCTCTATCCCGATGAGGTTCCGATTTTTGACAAATACGATGAATATTTGCCGACGGAACTTGTGCGGCGCGGATTTGCATACGGGATTCTGGATGTAAAGGGAATGTGCGCGGCGGTGTGCTCGTGGGCGAAGGCACGGATTGACAGCCCCGCGCGGTCGTGATAGAATACGCTTGCTGAGTAAACACATGCGGATGTGGCGGAACTGGCAGACGCGCTGGACTTAGGATCCAGTGCCGCAAGGCGTATGGGTTCGACCCCCTTCATCCGCACCATCTTGGCATATCGCCGACTGTTTTCAGTCGGCTTTTTTGGTCTACGTCAAAGGGTACGGACAAGCGTACTCCACGCAAACACTTAGTTACGCAAGTGATCGTGTGCTTATCTGCCTAAATACCTGCGGACTTCTTAAACGCGCTACGCTTGAACGAAAGAAATCCGCAGGGGGCAGAACGCCCACTTTACTCACTTGCTTCACTAGGGTTTGCTTTGGAGCACGCTGTTCGCATCCTTCCGTAGCATTTATCATAGAACCTTTTTCCTATGGGGAGTGATCGTAATGTCCATCCTTGCCGCCTATGCCGTCCCGCATCCGCCGCTCATCATCCCTGCGATTGGCGCGGGACGGGAGCGGGAGATCTCTGTGACTGTTCGGGCATATCATGAGGTTATGCGCGCGGCGGCAGAGCTGCGTCCCGATACTGTCGTCATCATCAGTCCACACGCGACGGCATACGATGATTTTTTTCACATCTCGCCGGGCGCGGGAGCGGAGGGAAACTTTGCCGCATTCGGACATCCCGAGATCTCCGTTGGCATTCCGTATGACGAAGATTTTGTGCGCGTCCTCTCTGCTTTTGCAGGGGAGAAGAAGATTCCTGCGGGAACACTCGGGGAGAAACATCCGTCGCTTGACCACGGGACGATGGTACCACTCTTCTTTTTGAGTGAATATCTGGGAGAGACACCGACCAAATTTGTCCGCATCGGTATCGCGGGGGTGCCCGCACATACACATGCCCTGCTCGGACAGGTGATTGCGGCGACGGCGGAGCGGCTCGGTCGGCGTACGGTCTGCATCGCGAGCGGCGATCTCTCTCACCGTCTGATCGAGGGCGGTGCAAACGGCTTTGCACCCGAGGGGGCGGAGTTTGACGAACTCTGCACGGCATTCATGAAAACAGGGGATTTCGTCTCGCTCTTGCAGATTCCGGGCAGTTTTGCTGAGGCAGCGGGGCACTGTGGGCTGAACGGACTGTGGGTGCTCGCGGGTGCACTCGACCGTGCGGCGATGGATGCAGCACTGCACAGCTACGAGGGACCGTTTGGCGTGGGGTATGCCGTTGCCTCATTCACCGTAACAGGTCGGAACGAGGAGAATGACTTCGCGGCGCAGCTCGTGCGCGCGGAGGATGCGGCGATTGCCGAACTGCGTGCGGCGGAGGATGATTATGTACGCCTTGCACGCATGAGCGTCGAGCACTTTGTGCGGACACACAGTTATGCGACACTGCCTCATGAACTGCCGCAGGAACTTATGGAGAGCCGCGCGGGTGCGTTTGTTTCGATCAAGAAATACGGCAAGCTGCGCGGCTGTATCGGGACATTTTTGCCCGCGCAGCAGAGCCTTGCCGAGGAGATTCTCTACAATGCTGTGTCTGCCGCCGTGCATGACGGCCGTTTTGAAGCGATTGAGGAAGGGGAGCTGAACCGTCTCGTTTACTCCGTGGATGTATTGAGTGTACCCGAGCCGATTGAATCGGCGGCCCAGCTTGATCCAAAGACCTACGGTGTGATCGTGAAGAGTCTGACGGACAATCGGCGTGGGCTTCTTTTGCCTGACCTTATGGGTATTGATACGGCAGAGGAGCAAATCGCCATTGCGCGTGAGAAGGCGCGCATCCAGCCGAAGGAGCCAATCGCGCTTGCACGATTTACGGTGAAGCGGCATAGATGATGCAAAAGGCCCCCACTCGTGGAAATATCCACGAATGGGGGCCTTCTTCCGGTATGCTTACTGCGCTGCAGCAGATTTCTCGCCGATCGTCGCGTTCAGTGCCTCGATCAGAGCGTCGATGTCGATGCCGTGTGCCATTGCACCCTGCTCGATGTTCTCAAAATGCGAAGCCGCGCAGCCGAGGCAGCCCATGCCCGCGTTCATCAGAACCTCAACGGTGTCAGGGTACGTCTGAACGATCTCGACGATGCTCATATCTTTTGTAATTGCCATGATAACCTCCTATATGATGAAGCTAATTGACTGTGAAGGGGAATCCCCCCGATTATCTCAAATTATAACACAAGATTTCAAAAAGGGAAGTAGCAATTGTGACATTTGCAGGTATGCTCATAAGAAAAGATGTATACTTCTCCTTCTGCGAGCGGTGTGTGATGATTGACCTTCCCCTTTTTTTTTGCTATAACATAACGAGTATATTTATTTTATTGAAAGAATATAACATGACGTCGGTCTGTGAAAGAGGGAATCATCGTGAGCAATCTTGAGGTTGGAATTGTGGGGCTGCCGAATGTGGGCAAGAGCACGTTGTTCAATGCGATTACAAAGGCGGGTGCAGAGGCGGCGAACTATCCGTTCTGCACGATTGAGCCGAATGTGGGCGTGGTGGCGGTGCCGGATGCGCGTCTCAAGGTGCTGACCGATCTCTACCATTCCAAGAAGACGACCCCTGCGAGTGTTCGCTTTGTCGATATTGCGGGTCTTGTGAAGGGCGCATCGAAGGGCGAGGGGCTGGGCAACAAGTTCCTTGAGCACATCCGTCAGGTGGATGCCGTGGCGCACGTTGTCCGCTGCTTTGAGAGTACAGACATCACCCATGTGGAGGGGGCGGTCGACCCGCTGCGCGACATCGACATCATTGAGACGGAGCTCTGCCTTGCCGATCTCGAGGCGGTGGAGAAGCGCATGGCGAAGGTGACAAAGCTGCTGAAGTCCGGCAGCAAGGAGGCAAAGGCGGAGCACGCGGCACTTGAGCGTCTGAAGTCTGCGCTCGATGAAGTGAAGCCCGCACGCGAAGTGGAGCTCACGGACGAGGAGCAGGCGATGCTGCGCGACCTAAACCTCCTCACGCGCAAGCCGATCCTCTACATTGCAAATGTCGGTGAGGATGAGGCCGCAACGGCAGACGCGGAGAACCCACACGTGCAGACGGTTAAGGAGTACGCCGCACGTACGGGGGCGCAGGTGGTGACCGTCTCGGCGCGGCTCGAGGAGGAGATCGCCGAGCTCGATGCGGAGGAGGCGGCAGTGTTCCTCGAGGATCTGGGGCTCACGGAGAGCGGGCTCGATCGTCTGATTCACGGGGCGTTTGCTCTCCTCGGGCTGCAGACATTCCTCACGGCGGGCGAGGATGAGTGCCGTGCGTGGACGATCACGCGCGGCACGACGGCACCGAAGGCGGCAGGGAAGATTCATACGGACTTCGAGCGCGGCTTCATCCGTGCGGAGATTGTAAACTACGATGATCTCGTCGCGCTCGGCAGTGTGGCGGCAGCACGGGACAAGGGGCTGGTGCGTCTCGAGGGCAAGGAGTACGTCATGCGTGACGGTGATGTGGTGAACTTCCGTTTCAATGTATAACATTTTCTGCGTCGCTCTGGACAAGCGGCACATTTTGCGTTACAATTCATTCGGTCATTTTGAACGTTATGAAAGGAAGTGAAGAGCATGGACGATACACCTTTGCAGCCCAACCCTCACATATGTATGCCGTCCTCTCTTCGTTTCGCCATTCTGTGCTGACAGGGGAGGCCGGTCGGAAAGGAGCGTTCTCCCTTGCTGCAAATTTATAAATCCATGGAGTCCGGCCCTCTGCAGGAGCTGTCCCTCAAGACACTCACGAAGGGGGCATGGATCAACATTGTCAATCCGACCCCGTACGAGCTGAAGGTGGTCAGTACCCTCACGGAGGTTGACCCCGACTTCCTGCGCTCCGCACTCGACGATGAGGAGCGGTCGCATACGGATGTCGAGGACGATTCGGTCATGATCCTGACGAATGTGCCCGTCTATCGCGGTGAGGACAGCTACGACACGCTGCCGCTTGCGATCATCCTTACGGACGAGCACATCATTACAGTCTGCCTCGAGGAAACGCCTGTGATGGCGGAGTTCAACGAACGTACGGCGAAGCTCTTCCGTACCTATAAACGCACGCGCTTCCTCTTTCAGATCCTCTACAAGTCCGATGTGTTCTATCTGCGTTATCTGCGCCAGATCAGCAAACTCTCCGAAGAGATCGAGGATCGCCTGCGCCACGATATGAAGAACAGCGAGGTCTTGCGCCTCCTTCAGCTGCAAAAGGGATTGACGTATTTCAATGCCGCCCTGCGCTCGAACGGTGCGGTGCTGGACCGTCTCATGCGTTTGCGGACAAATACTGCGGTGCATCACATCTTCAAGATGTACGAGGAGGATGAGGATCTCCTCGAGGATGTTATCATTGAGAATAAACAGGCACGCGAGATGGTGGAGATGTACAGCACGATCCTCGCGCGGCTCGCGGATACTTTCTCCTCGATCGTCTCGAACAATCTGAACCTCGTGATGAAATTCCTGACGGCAATCACGATCATCCTCGCGATTCCGACGGTGATCTCGAGTTTCTTCGGCATGAATGTGCCTGTGCCGTACGAAGGCGATCCACTCGGTTTTATGCGCGTGGTCGTCATCGCTGTCTGTGTGTCTACGACCGTTGTCTATATGCTCTGGCGGAGGGATATGTTTTGATACGCGAGGCACAGCTGCTGCGCGGCATTATCTTCGGTGATCGGAATACGAATGAGTATGTCTATATGCCCGCGAGTGAGATCGGGGTCGAACACCCTGTCTATGTGTATGAAGAGGGGAAGAACCGACGCGACATTGATCTTCCGGAGGCACTTCATCTCATACGCATACGCGATCTCAGACCAACGGAACACCCTTTGCTTGGAAAAACGAGCTGCTGATCGGCAGCTCATTTTTTATAGGATAATAGGATATTTTTATCAAAAAAAACAATGAGAAAACACAGTCTTTTACAGCACTGAGAAGGTCTATCCTGTTTACAACCCCCATGTTCCGTTGTATAATAAACAGAAAGTATTGAATCAGTATTCCTCCATAGATATTCTTTTTGATTCTTTTTATCAAAAATGTGTGAGGGGACAAATTCTTTGCTCATGTGGTTATATTTTAACATTATTTTGGAATGCGGACGCATTTCCATTGAGAGGGGAGCAGTAACATGGCCAAGAAAATGAAGACGATGGACGGCAACACAGCTGCCGGCTATATCTCCTATGCCTTCACGGATGTGGCGGCGATCTATCCGATCACGCCGTCCTCGCCGATGGCAGAGCACGTCGACAGCCTTGCTGCAAAGGGGATGAAGAATATCTTCGGACAGAAGGTACGTCTCATCGAAATGCAGTCGGAGGCTGGCGCTGCCGGTGCAGTGCATGGATCACTCCAAGCCGGTGCACTCACGACGACCTATACAGCATCGCAGGGACTCCTGCTCATGATTCCGAATATGTACAAGATCGCGGGCGAACTCCTGCCGGGCGTGTTCCATGTCAGTGCGCGTGCGATTGCAGCGTCCTCACTGAACATCTTCGGCGATCATCAGGATGTCATGGCGGCACGTCAGACAGGTGTTGCCATGCTCGCTGAGTCGAGCGTGCAGGAGGTCATGGATCTCGCTGCGGTGGCGCATCTCGTTGCCATCAAGGGACGCATTCCGTTCATCAACTTCTTTGACGGCTTCCGCACTTCGCACGAGATTCAGAAGATCGAGGTCGTGGACTATGCCGATCTCGCGAAGATTCTCGACTGGGATGCGGTCAATGAGTTCCGCCGCCGTGCACTCAACCCGGACCATCCGGCAGTACGCGGTACGGCACAGAACCCAGACATCTACTTCCAGGGCCGCGAGGCAGTCAACCGCTACTACGATGCCATTCCCGAGCTCGTTGAAGAGGCGATGGCGCAGATGGCGAAGATCACGGGCCGTGAGCACCACCTCTTCGACTACTACGGCGCGCCCGATGCGGATCGCGTCATCATCGCAATGGGGTCGGTTTGTCAGACGGCGGAGGAGGTTGCCGAATACCTCAACGCACAGGGCGAGAAGGTCGGGCTGCTCTCCGTTCACCTCTATCGTCCGTTCTCGGTCGAGCACTTCTTCAAGTATCTCCCGAAGACGGTGCAGAAGGTCGCTGTCCTCGACCGCACAAAGGAGCCGGGATCGCTCGGCGAGCCGCTTTACCTCGATGTCAAGGCGGCGTACTACAGCTCGGGGATGAACCCCGTCATCGTCGGCGGACGCTATGGTCTCGGCGGCAAGGACACGACGCCGGATCAGGTCTTCGCGGTCTACGAGGAACTGAAAAAGGATGAGCCGATGCACGGCTTTACGCTCGGTATCGTTGACGATGTCACGCACCGCAGCCTCACACCGATCCACGGCGATGTCAACCTTACGAAAGAGGGAACGACAGCGTGCAAGTTCTGGGGGCTCGGCTCGGACGGCACGGTCGGTGCGAACAAGAGTGCGATCAAAATCATCGGCGACAAGACGGATATGTATGCGCAGGCATACTTTGCATACGACTCGAAGAAGTCGGGCGGCATCACGATGAGCCACCTGCGCTTCGGTAAGTCACCCATCATCAGCCCGTACCTCATCAACAAAGCGGACTTCATCTCCTGCTCGCAGCAGTCCTATGTCCGTCAGTACGACCTCCTCGCAGGTCTCAAGAAGGGCGGCACGTTCCTCCTCAATACGTTCTGGTCGGATGAGGAGCTGAACACGCATCTGCCTGCGTCGATGCGCCGCTACATCGCCTCCAACGATATTCAGTTCTACACGGTGGATGCGGTTCATATCGCCCGCGAGCTCGGTCTCGGCGGACGTTTCAACATGGTCATGCAGTCGGCGTTCTTCAAGCTCGCGAACATCATCCCCATCGAAGATGCGGTCAAGTATCTCAAGGACGCAGTTATCACATCCTACGGCAGCAAGGGCGAGAAGGTCGTCAACATGAACAACGGTGCGATCGATCACGGCATCGAGTCGCTCCACCGCGTGAATGTTCCTGCCGAGTGGAAGGATGCCGTGGATGAGGAGGTTCCGGTCAACGCAAAGACGCCGGAATTCATCACGAAGATCCAGAACGTCATGAACCGTCAGGAGGGCGACAAGCTCAAAATCTCCGAGCTGCTCAGCATGGAGGACGGCACGTTCCCCGTCGGCGGTACGGCGTTCGAGAAGCGCGGCACGGCGATCTCCGTCCCCGTATGGCGTCCGGAGAAGTGTATCCAGTGTAATCAGTGCTCCTTTGTCTGCCCGCACGCAACGATTCGTCCTGTGCTGACGACGGATGAGGAGCTTGCAGCAGCGCCCGAGGGGATGCAGTCCGTGAAGTCACGTCCGGCGAAGGGGTTGAACCTCACGATTGCCGTCTCGACGCTTGACTGCCTCGGCTGCGGCAACTGTGCACAGGTCTGCCCGGGCAAGGCGCTCGATATGACACTGCTCGACGACAACCTCCGCGATGCGCAGAAGTACTTTGACTATGGCGTGGACACGGAGAAGGTCTCGGTCAAGAACGTCGCGATGAAGAAGACGACGGTCATCGGCTCGCAGTTCGAGCAGCCACTCTTCGAGTTCTCGGGTGCGTGCGCAGGCTGCGGCGAAACACCGTACGCAAAGCTCGTCACGCAGCTTTTCGGCGACCGCATGATGATCGCCAATGCAACGGGCTGCTCCTCCATTTGGGGCGCAAGCGCACCTGCAATCCCGTATACGAAGAACCCGAAGGGGTACGGTCCTGCATGGGCAAACTCGCTGTTCGAGGACAATGCAGAGTATGGCCTTGGCATGCTGCTCGGCACGAAGGCAGTGCGTGAGTCCATCGCGGCGGCGGTGACACAGGCACTCGAGGAGAAGAAGGGCTCTGCCGAGCTTCAGGCAGCAATGCAGCTCTGGCTCGAAAAGCGCGACAGCGGTGAGGGCACGCGTGACCGCGCCGACCTCCTGCGCGAGCTGCTTGAGAAGGAGAAGGGGACGGACGAGCTTCTCTGCCGCATCTACAAGGACAATGACTACTTCGTCAAGCGTTCGCAGTGGATTTTCGGCGGTGATGGCTGGGCATACGACATCGGCTTTGGCGGCGTGGATCACGTGCTTGCTTCGGGCGAGGATGTCAACATTATGGTCTTTGATACCGAGGTCTACTCGAACACGGGCGGACAGGCATCGAAGTCGACTCCTGCGGCGGCGATTGCAGAATTTGCCGCGACGGGCAAGAAGACGAAGAAGAAGGATCTCGGCATGATGGCGATGTCCTACGGCTACGTCTATGTGGCGCAGATCGACATGGGCTCCGACCAGAATCAGGTGCTCAAGGCGATCAGCGAAGCGGAAGCATATCCGGGACCGTCCCTTATCATTGCCTACTCGCCGTGTATCAACCACGGAATCCGCAAGGGCATGGGCTGTGCACAGCTTGAGGGTAAGCTCGCGGTCGAGTGCGGCTATTGGGCGAACTACCGCTACAATCCGCAGCTCATTGAGGCGGGCAAGAATCCGTTCATGCTCGACTCGAAGGAACCGGACTTCTCGAAGTTCCAGGAATTCCTGCTCGGCGAGAACCGCTACATCAGCCTCAAGAGCAACTTCCCCGAGGCGGCGGAAGCACTCTTCGAGAAGACGCAGAAGGATGCTGAGGTACGTTACAACAACTATAAGAAACTTGCAGGAAAGGCGTAAGCCTATATGAGAGAGAACTGTTGAATGAAGATTTCGTTCAACAGTTCTTTTTTGTAGTTGCCTATTCGGCAACCATCTATGAAAAGCCTCTGAATGAAAGTATTCAGAGGCTTTTCAGCGTTTTTTCTTATAATTCTTCATAACATCTGAAGTTTATCAACGAATGTTTTTGCGCAAAGGAGATGTGTATCATGTTCAGCTATGGAAAACAGATTGCGTGTCTTGCAATGGGTGCTGTTCTTATCGGTGGAGCGGCAGAGGCGGCTGTTCCGCAGGATGCTCTCGTCGTTGGCGGTATTGAGTACGGTGCGTCCGAGTCCTATGTTCGTAGTGTCTATGGTGCACCGCGTGAGGTTGAGACGAAGTTCAATCCGGTCTACACGGGCGGACAGGCGACCGAATGGGAATACGGAAATGACTTCGACATCGTCTTTGTGGATGGTGCAGTTCATCAGGTTGAGATTGGCGCGCGCAACGGTGTGCAGACTGCGGCAAATATCGCTGTCGGTACTGATGTGAATGCGCTCATTGCGACGTATGGGCAGCCGGATGCCATCCGTGGGGACAAATACATCTACTTTGCAGAGGGAAACACGTCCATTGGATTTACCTTTGAGATCGAGAATGGGCGTGTTGACGAAATCAGGATGGGGCTAATCCGCTGAGTTTGTTCCGTGGGATGGAGCAACGACATATTGAGTGTTAGCCGCTGACAGGTATATGACCCGGGGGAGAGAGCGTTTTTGAATATACGGATGGGAGCAGTATTCGTTGGAATCGCCGTCATTGCCGGAGTTGTGGGAAGCATAGCATTGGATGTATTTCGCGCTGCAGTGACCGCACCGCCTGGTGCAGATGGCGCGAAACGGATCACCATTGCACGAGATTCGGTCGATCAGACCCTCTTGGCGGATGATGCGGCAAAACGCGAGACCGATGCGATGCGCCAGAAGCGTGTGGAGGAACAGCGATCGGCTGTGCGTATCGTACATGATGCATTGGTGCTCGGTGAGATTGCGTACGGGGCGTCTGAGGCTGATGTGCGTGCGCGCTATGGCGCACCGTTTGAGGTGGAGACGGAGCGCTCCATGCGTTATGCGGGCAAAGAAGTGGTCGAATATGACTATACAGATGGACTCTCCCTTGATTTCGTCGATGGCGTGGTGCGTTTGGTCAAGGTGTCAAAACACAGTGCACTCACATCGGGCAAGGGGGTTCAGATCGGAACGCCCGTCGAGGAGCTGCGGCGCGTCTATGGTGAGCCGAGTATGGTCTATGGGGAGGATTACATCTACTTTTCCGAGGAAGATCCAACCGTTGGTTTTGCCTTTGAGGTCGAACACGGTCGTGTAGAGGAAATAAAGATGGGGGATTTGGGGCTTTAGTATCCGAACGAAACCCCATATGTTTTACAAGGAGAAAATGATTTGATCTGAGGGTGCTTATGTACTCTCAGTTTTTTATTGACATAAATATCTTTATATCGTAATATATGGATATAGTGATTAGATAAGAGGAGGAATTCATGTGAGCAAGTATATTATTGTCGGTGGAGTGGCAGGCGGAGCGACGGCTGCGGCACGTCTGCGCCGATTGGATGAGCATGCGGAGATCGTTCTCTTTGAGCGTGGGGAGGATATATCCTTTGCAAACTGTGGGCTGCCGTACTATGTCGGCGATGTCATCGCTGAGCGGAGGGACTTGCTCCTCCAAACTCCTGAGAAGTTCCGTGGGATGTATAACGTCGACGTGCGTGTGTGCAGTGAGGTCACACGTGTGGATACGGAAAATCGTACCGTAGAGGTGCGCTCTGCGGACGGCGTATACACGGAAAGTTATGATGCGCTTCTGCTCTCTCCGGGGGCAAAGCCGCTGCGTCCGCCGATCCCCGGCATCGATCATCCGCGTATCGCGACGTTGCGCAGTGTGCAGGATGCGGATCGCATTCGTTCCTTTATCGGTACGGGCGGCAGCGTTGTTGTGGTCGGCGGCGGCTTCATCGGCGTGGAGCTTGCGGAAAATCTGTGTGAGCGAGAGCTGTCGGTTACTCTGGTCGAGGCGATGCCGCATATCCTTCCGATCTTCGACACAGATATGATTTCCCTGCTTGAGGATGAGCTGCGTAGGCACGGCGTAGAGCTTGCGCTTGGGGATGGAGTTGCCGGATTTGAGGAGCAGGAGGATGGTGGGATCTGCGTACGTCTTTCCAGTGGGCGTATGGTACATGGGGATTTCGTCGCGCTTGCGATCGGCGTGCGTCCCGATACATCGTTCCTCGACGGGAGCGGCATTGCGCTCGGGGAGCGCGGGCATATTCTGGTCGATGAATATATGGCGACCAATGTTCCCCATGTCTATGCAGTTGGAGATGCTGTGCTGACATGCTCCACACAGACAAGAAAAGCTGTGGCGCTTCCGCTTGCGGGACCCGCCAATCGTCAGGCACGTCTGGCCGCGGATCGTATGGCAGGGGAGGCGCGTGCCTATCGCGGCGTAGTTGGAACTGCCGCGCTCAAGGTATTTGGTCTTACGGCAGCGGCAACGGGGCAGAACGAGCGAGCCCTCCAGTCAGCGGGGATGGTGTACGGAAAGGATTATCGCTTTACGGTGATTTTCCCGCGCCATCATGTGGCCTATTATCCGGGGGCAAAGGAGGTTGCACTCAAGCTGATTTTCCGTCTTTCGGACGGTGTTGTACTGGGGGCGCAGGCAATCGGTGCGGAGGGCGTGGACAAGCGCATCGATGTTCTTGCCTCTGCCATCGGGCGGTCGCTCACGGTTGCGGATTTGGAAGAGTTTGAGCTGTCCTATGCACCGCCGTATTCCGCAGCGAAAGATCCCGTGAATATGGCCGGCTATGCAGCAGAAAATATTCTGCAGGGCAGGAGTATTCCGCTTCTCCCACACGAGCTTTCGGCGGAACTTGCGGCAGGGGCAAGGCTCATCGACGTTCGCCCGCCGGAGGAATATCATGCGGGCGAGATCGCAGGGGCGCAGCGCATTCCTTTGCCTCAGCTGCGCGAGCGTCTGCATGAATTCGATCCGCAGGTACCGATCGTCGTCTGCTGCAAGATGGGGCTGCGCGGCTATCTTGCAGAGCAGATTTTGCGGGCGCATGGTCTCACTGTAAAGAATCTGGTCGGCGGCTATACCTACATGAAGATGCAGTGTGAAGGAGAGAAATCATATGGTGCTTGAGGATCAGGAACGTCTCGAGGAGGCCGCAGATTTCTTGCGGGCATTGGCGCATCCCGTACGGCTCTGTATTGTACGCCGCCTCCTGCGCGAGGGGAGCTGTAATGTCTCCTATATGCAGGATTGTCTGGATGCACCGCAGTCCACCGTGTCGCAGCATCTGAGCAAGCTGCGCCAGGCGGGGCTGATCCGTGGAGAACGCAGCGGGCTCGAGGTTGCTTATCAGTTGAAGGATGCGCGTGTTGCAAAGATCTTGCGTGCGCTGCTCTGTGGGGCAGACGAGGAGGGGGCGGCTCATGGGGACGAGGAAACGGCCACTCCCTGTTGTTGAACGCGGAAGCTGCGTTGCCTGCGGAACGTGTCAGAGTGTGTGCCCGCGTGGAGCAATCTCCGTTAGGCGCGGGCTCTATGCGGTGGTCGATCCTGCACGCTGTGTCGGCTGCGGTATGTGCAGTCGTGAGTGTCCGGCGGAGATCATACGAATGGAGGTGTGCACATGAGGACGAGGGGCAAGCGATGGTATCAATATTTTTGGATCTTCTCCATCGTGTATTTCTCACTGGGTTTTGTCAATATTCTGTTCGCATGGCTCGGTATGATCTGCTTTCTCACACCGCTCGCCTTTGCCCTGCTGGCGGGAAACAAGGATTACTGCAATCACTACTGTGATCGTGGACAGCTCTTTCAGCTGCTCGGCAGCCGTCTGCATCTTTCCGCACGAAATGAACTGCCAACGTGGCTGCGCAGTCGGCGGTTCCGCTATGGATTCTTGGCGTTCTTTCTGACCATGTTTGCTAATGTGATGGTCGTAAGCTATCATGCGGCGGCAGGTGCTCCTCTGCGGGAGACGGTGACACTGTTCTGGCTGTTTGATGTGCCGTGGGGCTGGGCGTACAGCGGAGATGGCGCACCGTGGGCTGCACAGTTCGCCTTCGGCTTCTACAGCCTCATGCTGACCTCGGCAATCATCGGCATTTTGATGATGCTGCGCTATCGTCCGCGTGCATGGTGCGTCATCTGTCCGATGGGAACGATGACACAGGCGATCTGCCGTGTAAAAGTGCCGAAGGAAATGAGAGCGGCAGATTTCAATGAGCGTGGCATTTGTCCGAATGACTGATACCATCTCCATACAATCAATCCCCATGCGACGAACCTTTCATCGACGCATGGGGATTTTTTCGCGTATATATGTTTGTAATATAAGGTGAAAGCGGCATATTGATTGACGCTTTCGGTATTTTCTGCTATAACTTAGTGTATATCTCTATCACAATTTGCATTGGGTGAGTGTATATTTTTCTGAGGAGTGACGACGATGAAGCTGGTTGTGACGATTGTCGGACGAGATCAAGTCGGTATTGTGGCGATGGTGAGCGGGATTCTCGCGGAGCAGCGCGTGAATATCATGAATGTGAATCAGAATATCATGGACGGGTTCTTCAACATGGTCATGATTGCCGAGATGCCGGACGATGCGGAGATCCGCCTGAAGGAGCTGCAGGAACTTCTGCGGAAAAAGGGGGAGGAGCGCGGTCTTGAGATCAAGCTCCAGCACCAGGAGATTTTTCAGGTCATGCACAGCATTTGAGCGAGGAGCGGCAGAGTGATTACATTTGACGACATCCGTGAAACCAATCGGATGATTACGGAGAACCGCCTCGATGTGCGTACGATCACGATGGGCATTTCCCTGCGCGACTGTGCGCACCCGAACATTGACAAGTTCTGCCAGAATGTGTATGAGAAGATCACGCGCTCGGCAGAGTATCTTGTTCGTACGGGCGAGGACATTGAGATGGAGTACGGCATCCCCATCATCAACAAGCGCATCTCCGTCACGCCGATTGCGATTGCGGCGGACGCATGTCAGACGGACTCGTTTGTGCCCGTGGCGGAGGCGCTTGATCGTGCGGCAAAGACGGTTGGGGTCAACTTTATCGGTGGCTTTTCTGCGCTCGTCGAAAAGGGGATGACGCACGGCGACCGCGTACTCATCGATTCGATCCCACAGGCGATGGCGGCGACAGACATTGTCTGCTCCTCGGTGAACATCGGCTCGACGAAGGCGGGCATTAATATGGATGCGGTGCGTGAGATGGGCGAGGTGATCAAGCGCACGGCAGAGCTGACGCGTGAGCAGGAGGCAATCGGCTGCGCGAAGATCGTTGTGTTCTGCAATGCTCCGGGGGACAACCCCTTTATGGCGGGTGCCTTCCACGGCGTTGCCGAGGGCGACCGTGTCATCAATGTGGGGGTCAGTGGCCCGGGTGTCGTGAAGCACGCGCTTGAGGATCTCAAGGGCGCGGACTTTACGGAGATTGCAGAGACTATCAAGCGTACGGCGTTCAAGATTACGCGCGTGGGACAGCTCGTCGCACGTGAGGCATCGCGCCGTCTGGGCGTACCGTTCGGCATCATCGATCTCTCGCTTGCACCGACCTCGGAAGTCGGGGACAGCGTTGCGCGCATCCTCGAGGAGATGGGGCTTGAGGCGTGCGGTGCACCGGGAACGACGGCGGCACTTGCACTCCTCAACGATGCGGTGAAGAAGGGCGGGCTCATGGCGAGCTCTCATGTCGGCGGGCTCTCGGGGGCGTTCATTCCCGTGAGCGAGGATGAGGGAATGATTGACGCGGTGGAGCGCGGCAGTCTCTCCATTGAAAAACTCGAGGCAATGACCTGTGTCTGCTCGGTTGGTCTGGATATGATTGCGATCGAGGGGGATACGTCTGCGGCGACCATCTCTGCGATCATTGCGGACGAGGCGGCCATCGGCATGGTAAACAATAAGACAACGGCGGTGCGCGTGATCCCTGTACCGGGCAAGAAGGTCGGTGAGGGCGTATCCTTCGGCGGTCTCCTTGGCTACTCGCCGATTGTGCCCGTACGCAGCGGATTCAGCTCGGCGGCATTCATTGCACGCGGCGGGCGGATTCCTGCACCGACGCGGTCGCTGACGAACTGATATGAGAGTAACGAAAACGATTAAGGCGGAGCAGCTTCGTATTTTGCGTGAGCTCTATCCGAACGCGAAGCCTGCTTTGGAGTTTAAGACACCGTTTGAACTGCTGATTGCGGTGATTCTGTCGGCACAGTGTACGGATGTGCGTGTGAATGTGGTAACGGGACGGCTGTTTCAATATGCGAATACGCCCGAGGCGATCGCGGCACTCGGGCAGACGAAGCTCGAAACGGCGATTCATGACTGCGGGTTCTTCCGCATGAAGGCAAAGCATATCCTCGAAACCTGCCATATCCTTTTGCAGGAATACGGCGGGGAGGTTCCCGCCGATTTCGAGGCTCTGCAAAAGCTTCCCGGGGTCGGACGTAAGACGGCAAATGTCGTGATGAGCGTTGCTTTTCACGCACCTGCGATTGCGGTCGATACGCATGTGTTTCGCGTGGCGAACCGTCTGCACCTCGCAGTCGGCAAGACTCCGCTTGAGGTGGAGAAGGGACTGCAGAAGGCGATTCCGCGCGCGGACTGGAGCGATGCCCATCACTGGTTGATCCTGCACGGACGGCAGCTCTGCAAGGCGCGCAAGCCGCTCTGCGGGGAGTGTCCGCTCGCTCCGATCTGTCCGAGTGCGGCATGATTACAAATGGGGGTGGGCGTATGGTCTATCGAAAGGCGCGTTTTGATGACATCGAGTCCATCTACGAACTCGTGCATATCTATGCGGCACAGGGGGAGATGCTCCCGCGTTCGCGCAATACCCTCTATGAGAATCTGCGCGACATGATTGTTGCAGAGGACGCGGGAGCGGTCGTCGGGGTCGGTGCCCTGCACATCATGTGGGATCGGCTTGCCGAGGTGCGTATGATGGCGATTGCCCCCGATCGTACGCGGCAGGGGATCGGGGCTGAGCTTGTTGGATATCTGCTTGCGGAGGGAGATGCGCTCGGGATCGAGAACGTGTTTACGCTCACCTACAAGCCGGATTTTTTTCGCAAACTCGGCTTTATCCGCATCAGCCGCGAGGAACTGCCGCAAAAGGTCTGGAAGGAGTGCATTGACTGTCCGAAATATCCGAACTGCGATGAAATTGCTATGATTAAGGTATGATGGAGGCGCATTATGATTGTTGTGATGAATTCCAGAGCGACACAGGAAAATATAGACCAGGTCACGGCGAAAATTGAACAGGCAGGGCTGCGCACGCATCTGTCGAAGGGTGAGGATCGCTTCATCATCGGTGTGATCGGAGATAAGAAGCTCATTGCGGGGCTTGAGATGAATATGATGGATGGCGTTGAGAAAACAGTTCGTATTACGGAGAAGTATAAGTTGGTCAGCCGTGACTTTCATCCGGCGAACAGCATTGTGGACGTGGCGGGGTTCCCCGTTGGCGGGGAACAGTTGGCGATCATGGCGGGACCCTGCTCGGTGGAGAGCTATGAGCAGCTCTACGATGTTGCGGTCAAGGTCAAGGAAGCCGGTGCACAGTTCCTGCGCGGCGGTGCGTTCAAGCCGCGTACGAGCCCGTATGACTTTCAGGGGCTCGGGCTTGAGGGGCTGAAAATTCTCCGCGATGTCGGAGATAAGACAGGGCTGCGCGTCGTTACCGAAATCGTGGACAAGGACGATATTGAGATCGTGTCGGAGTATGCCGACCTCCTTCAGGTTGGTGCGCGCAATATGCAGAACTTCCAAATGCTCAAGGCACTCGGCAAAACGAAGATGCCTATTCTGTTCAAGCGCGGGCTCTCCGCAACGATCAGCGAGTGGCTGAATGCAGCCGAGTACATTGCCTCGGGCGGGAACGAGAACATCATCTTCTGTGAGCGTGGGATTCGCACGTATGAGACCTATACGCGCAATACGATGGATCTCAATGCCGTTGCTGCACTCAAGGAGCTCACGCATTTCCCGGTCATTGCCGACCCCAGTCACGGAACGGGACGTTGGCAGATGGTGCGCCCGCTCGCGCGTGCCTCCGTTGCCGTCGGGGCGGACGGCCTCATTATTGAGGTTCACTGCCATCCCGAATGTGCACTTTCGGACGGTGACCAGAGCCTTGTTCCGCGCAACTTCGAGCAGCTGATGGATGAGGTGCGTCAGATCGCCCCCGCAGTCGGTCGGCGCGCATGAGCAGGACAAAGCTTGCCATCATCGGTGTCGGGCTCATCGGAGGCTCTCTCGGTCTCTGTCTCAAGGAGGCACTCGGGGACGATATCTACATCACGGGGCTCTGTCGGACAGCGGCGTCCATGCGTGCGGCAGTGGAATGCGGCGCAGTGGACGAAGCCTCGTCTGATCTTGTGACAGTGGTCGGGGATGCGGATATTGTCTATCTCAGTCCACCTGTTTTGCAGATCGTGCCGATGGTGAAAAAAATCCTTCCCTATCTGAAAGACGGTGTGATTCTGACGGATGCGGGCAGTACGAAGGGCTATGTCTACGAGGCTCTGCGCGAGATTCTGCCACGCACCGTGTACTATGTGCCGGGGCATCCGATGACGGGGCGCGAGAAGAGCGGGGTGGAGGCGGCGACGAAGGATCTCTTTGTTCACAAGGCATATGTTATCATTGACGATCCGACCGTGCCGCAGGAGGTCAAAGAGCGTTTGATGGCGGTTCTGAGACTTACGGGGGCAAACTTTACCACGCTCGACCTTGCACAGCATGACCGTTGTGCAGCGGTCATCAGCCACGTTCCGCATCTTGCGGCGGCAGCACTTGTCACACTGCTCAACCGCAGCGGCGATGATCTGGACTCCTGCCTCAAGCTCATTGGCGGCGGTTTCAAGGACACGACACGCATCGCATCATCGAATGCGGACATGTGGGCGGACATCTGCATGACAAATGGAAAACCGATTGCGGATTCCCTGCGTCAGCTGCAGACAATTCTCGGTGAAGTTATTACTGCCGTGGAAGCCGGAGATCGGCAGGCGGTGCACGATTATTTTGCTGCTTCAAAGAAACGCCGCGATGGAATTTTGCACGACGCAGAACAAAAATTTGATACGAATTGACGAATTTTTTTGAAACCCTCTTTTTTTTAGAACGTATATGTGCTATGATAAAAGCGGCTATGTGTGTACGAAAAACCTGTCAGGGGGTATTAGTGTGAAGAAAACCAGAATATCCACACGGCGTCAATCCGAAATCTTGCAGTATATCAAAGATTTTTTGGTGGAGAAGGGATATCCGCCCTCGGTGCGTGAGATCGGGTCGGCGGTCGGACTGAAGTCCAGTTCGACGGTGCACCGATATCTTTCCATGCTCGAAGAGAACGGGGCAATCCGTCGGGATGCGACGAAGCCCCGTGCGATTGACATCATGGGTGAGAATCCGTGGGGGCGCACGATCCCCGTTCCGCTTGTCGGTGTCGTAACGGCAGGTGAGCCGATCCTTGCGGAGCAGAATGTCGAGGATGTGTTTTCCTTCCCGCGTGGACTGATCGGTACGGCAGAGGATGTGTTTATGCTGCGCATCCAGGGCGACAGCATGATTAACGTCGGTATTTTCGATCGGGATTTCGTCCTCGTAAAACAGCAGCCGACCGCGAACGACGGAGATATCGTCGTGGCTCTCGTGGACGGTGAATCAGCGACGGTGAAGCGTTTCTTCCGTGAGAAGAACTGCATTCGTCTCCAGCCGGAGAATGACTCGATGGAGCCGTTCTACGAGACGGATGTTCAGATTCTGGGCAAGGTCATTGGGCTCTATCGCCATATCTGATATGGGGAGCGCTGTGCGAAAAGCATGGTGCTCTCTTTTCATTTGCGCGGAACAATGGTATAATAATTCTGTTTTTCTGTCATTTGAGAGGTGACTATGGCAAAGGATTTACGCAGCGGCTATACAACGGGCGCGTGCGCAGCGGCTGGGGTCAAGGCTGCGTTTCTCTTTATGGCGGGGGCGGATTGGCATGAGGTTGAGCTGACCGCACTGGATGGAACATCTCTGACGATTCCTGTGAAGTCTGTCACGGAGACGGCGGAGGGGATTCAAGCCGAAGTGGTGAAGTTTTCGGGCGATGACCCCGACATCACAAATGGTGCCTCTGTGTTCACAACGGTCGTACTGCGCGATGAGGCAGGGATCGAATTTTGTGCGGGCGAGGGTGTCGGTACGGTGACGAAACGCGGCATGAGTCTCCCCGTCGGCGAGCCGTCGATCAATGAGGGGCCGCGGACGCTCATTCGCAATGTCATCGAGGAGATGACGGGACGTACCGATACGGGTGCACGCGTGACGATTGCCATTCCTGCCGGTGTGGAACTGGCGAAGAAAACCTTGAACCCTGTACTTGGTATCGAGGGCGGAATCTCCGTGATCGGAACAACGGGGGTGCTTCGTCCGATGTCGGAGGAGGCGTTCAAGGACTCCCTTGTCCCACAGATCGATGTGGCACTTGCGGCGGGAGAGCCGGTGCTTGTCTTTGTACCCGGCAAGATTGGGGAGAAAATCGCACGGTCGCTTGGCGTACCGCAGACGGCACTCATCGAGACGAGCAATTTCATCGGCTTCATGTTGGATCGTGCGGCAGAGCGTGGCGCAGAGCGTATTCTCATCCTCGGTCACACGGGCAAACTTGTAAAGGTGGCGGCGGGCGTATTTCACACGCACAACCGCATTGCAGATGCACGCCTTGAGACGCTTGCCGCCTATGCCGCGGCTGAGGGGCTGCCACAGGATGATGTACGTGCCGTCCTCGCATCGAATACGACGGAGGATGCGATGGAGATCATCTCCGGCGCAGGGCTGATGGATCGCGTTTGTTCCGTAATCGCAGAGCGCGTCCATATACGTGCGGAGCGCTATCTCTTTGGCAAGGTTCAGGTTGGTGCGTTAATGGTGAACTTTGCGGGCGACATTCTCGGTGCGGACGAGCGGGCGCGTTCCTTTGCACGCTCCTATGGATGGAGACTTGAACAGTGACGCATAAAATTATTGTAGTTGGGATAGGCCCCGGAGATCCTGCCTATCTGTTGCCAAAAGCACAGAAAATGATCGAAAAGGCGCGTATCCTTGTCGGGGGGAGGCGTGCACTTGCGGATTATTCGCACAGTGGGGCGCGTGAATGCGCTATAGGTGCGGATATCCCGGGCGTGCTTGCCTTTATTCGGGAAGCTCTTGCAGAGGATGATGTGGTGGTCATGGTCTCTGGTGACCCGGGTTACTACTCTCTGCTCGATGCCCTGCGGCGTACATTTCCCATTGGACAGATCGAGGTTGTTCCCGGAATCAGCTCGCTGCAGATCGCGTTTGCACGACTGGCTCTGCCGTGGCACAATGCACGTCTTCTCAGCTTTCACGGGCGCGAACCTCTCGAAACGGAACTTGTCCGCACGGACGGAGCTGTGCTTGGTATGCTGACGGATGGGAGCAACAACTCACAGGCGATTGCTGTGCGTCTGCTTGCGTGCGGGTGGCGGGAGAATGACCGTATGTATGTCTGCACGCGGCTTTCATATGAAGATGAGAAAATTATTGAGACGACATTGGGGACGGCAAAGGATGATATGGGTATCGGGCACGGTGTCATCATCGTTTGCACCCATGAGGAGGATACATGAATCTTGGAATAAAAGATGAGGCATTTGTGCGCGGTAAAGTACCTATGACAAAAGAGGAGATTCGTATCCTCACACTTGTCAAGGCACAGATTGCGCCGGATGCTGTCGTCTACGATGTCGGCGCGGGAACCGGATCACTTTCGATCGAGGCGGCGCGGCTTGCTCCTGAGGGACATGTGTATGCGATTGAGAAAAATCCCGAGGGGATTGGTCTGATCGCGGAGAATGCAAAGCGTTTCGGTGTGGAGAATATAACCGTCGTCGAGGGAGCGGCTCCTGCGGCACTGGAGGGGCTGCCCGCACTTGATGTGGCTCTGATTGGCGGCAGCGGGCGCAAACTTTCGGACATCTTGGACATCATCGGAGAGCGTCTGCACCCCCATGGGCGCATCGTGGCGAATGCGATCACGATGCAGACGGTCGCTGTTTGTCTGGATTATTTTCATGCACACGCCGAGCAGTATACCTATGAGGCGATACAGGTGCAGATCAGCCGGCTGGAGCGTGTCGGTCCGTACGATATGGCAAAGGCACTCAATCCCATCTACATTATCACGGCACAGAGAAAGTGAGGGATATATATGATCCATATTGTCGGTGCGGGGCCTGGGGACCCCGAACTCATCACGGTGAAGGGAGCACGCTATCTCGCGGAGGCGGATGTCGTGATCTATGCCGGCTCACTTGTCAATCCTGCACTCCTCGATATGTGCAAGGCGGGTGCGGAGATTCACAACTCGGCGCATATGACCTTGGACGAGGTTGTCGAGGTCATTGCACGCGCAGAATCCGAGGGCAAGATGACGGTGCGTCTGCATACGGGAGATCCCGCGATCTACGGAGCGATCCAGGAGCAGATGGACGCATGGGAGAAGCGCGGCTTCGACTATGACGTTGTGCCGGGGGTCAGTTCCTTTCTCGGGACGGCGGCGGCTCTCCGACAGGAGTATACTTTGCCGGGGATTTCGCAGACGGTCATTATTACGCGCAACGAGGGGCGGACCCCCGTGCCCGAGCGTGAAAAGCTGCGCAGTCTCGCGGCGCATCATGCGACCATGTGCATCTTCCTCTCTATTTCGATGATCGAGGACGTTGTTGCGGAACTCATCGCGGGCGGATATGAAGAAACTACGCCGATTGCCATTGTGCAGCGTGCGACGTGGCCGGAGCAGAAGATCTTGCGCGGTACGCTCAGCTCAATTGCGGAGCAGGTGAAGTCGGAGGAGATCGACCGTACGGCAATGATTGTGGTCGGAGACTGCCTCGATACGGAATACAATCTCTCGCAGCTCTATGCGCCCAGCTTCTCGCACATGTTTCGGGAAGCGAAGTCGTGAGAACGGCACTCTTTGCACTGACGGAGGGCGGTGCGGCTCTTCTTGTACGGCTTGCAGACGCGACCGAGAGCGGTGGAACGATTTATCTGCCCGAGCGTCTGCGCGGCAGCATTTCGTCAGAATATGACACAGTATACTTTTCGCGTCTTGCAGATGTCATAGAGACGGCGTTTTCGCGCTATGACGCGCTGATCTGCGTGATGGCGACGGGGATTGTTGTACGTATGCTTGCACCCTATGTGGAGAGCAAGCTGTATGATCCCGCTGTGCTTGTCTTCGACGAGGCAGGGCGGCACGGCATCAGTCTCCTCTCGGGACATATCGGTGGTGCGAATGAACTCACACGCAGGCTCTGTGCGGCGGTGGGGGCTGATCCCGTCATCACGACGGCGACGGATGTGACGGGGGTTCTTGCACCGGATGCGATTGCCGCGCGGCTTGCCTTGCGCCCCACGCCGAAGTCTGCGATCCAGGTGCTCAACACGGCACTGCTTGAGGGGAAGGAACTCTCGTATTACATTGCAAGCGACCTTCCTCATGCAGCGTTCTACGAGGCACAGCTGCGCGGGGAGGAGATACAGGCACGCCTCTTTCGGGGCGAAATACCGCCCGTGGAGGCGAATGAATACCGCGTTGTTGTCTCGTGTGCGGAGGATGTGCCGAAGCAGTATGAGCCGCGCACGCTCTACCTTGTACCGCGCCGTCTGATCGCGGGGGTCGGCTGCCGTGCGGGCGTACCTGCGGCAAAGATCCTGCATGCACTGACGGAGGCGTGTAGCATGATCGGTCGCGAGCCGTCGATGATTGACCTTTTTGCAAGCACCATAGTCAAGAGGGATGAGGAAGGTTTACTGGCAGCTGCAGAGACTCTCGGGCGGGAAATTCATTTCTACTCGAACGAGGACCTTGCGGCGATGATTGAACGATACGGGCTCAGGGAGTCCGATTTTGTCCGACAGACGATTGGTGTCGGCAATGTATCCGAGGCGGCGGCGCTCTGCGCAGCCGGTGAAGCAGGCGGGCGCATGGCGCTCGGAAAAACATCATTTGGGAAAGTGACGGTGGCACTCCTATGGGAAAAATAAGTGTTGTGGGCATTGGCCCCGGCAGTCTGGATGATATGACCTACCGCGCACGTCGTACGATTGAAGAGGCGACGACGGTGGTCGGCTACAAGCGCTATGTGGAGCTGATCGCGGAACTGGTCGAGGGAAAAAAGGTACTCGATACGGGCATGACGCAGGAGATCGACCGCTGTCGTGCGGCACTCCAAGAAGCGGCTGCAGGGGAGACGGTGGTCGTGATCTCAAGCGGCGATGCCGGTATCTACGGTATGGCGGGGCTCGTTCTCGAGCTGCTTGTGAAGATGGATGAGGCGCAGCGGCCCGCGTTCGGCGGGGTCATTCCCGGTGTCTCCGCGATGAGTGCAGCGGCAGGGCTGCTCGGCGCACCCATTATGCATGATTTCGTTGTTATCAGTCTTTCCGATCTGCTTACGCCGTGGGAGGTCATCCAAGAGCGTGCGGAACTGGCGGCCAAGGGCGACTTTGTCACGGCACTCTACAATCCGCGCAGCAATAAGCGCGTGGGGCAGATCAAAGCCGTGCAGGAAATCTTCCTGCGCCATCGTGCACCCGAGACACCTGTCGGCATTGTGACGGGGGCGAGCCGTGCAAATGAAGAGACGCTGATCTCTACACTTGGTGAATTTACGAAGGCGGACATCAATATGTTCTCGCTCGTTATCATCGGCAACTCGAAGACGCGGCAGGTGGGCGACTGGATGATTACGCCGCGCGGCTATCAGAAGCGGGAGCCGGGGCTTTGATATTCACAGCAGCAGGAACACAGGACGGGCGCGAGATTGTTCGTCGTCTCTGTGCGGCGGGCTATGATGTCGCGGCATCCGTCGTCAGCTCATATGGACAGCAGCTCCTCGCGGAGCAGAGGGAAAATGCCGGCGGGCGGCTCGTAATTAATGATGCGCCGCTGGATGAGGAAGGGTTGTGCGCCTTTTTCAAGGAGCACGGAGTTCACATCTTTGTGGACGCAACCCATCCGTATGCGGTCAACGTTTCCCGCAATGCCATGACCGCGTGTGCAGCAGAGGGGATCCCCTACATTCGATTTGAGCGCGATCTTACCGACATTTCGTATGAGAATGTGCATCTCGTTCACTCCTATGAGGAGGCGGCAGAGATCGCCGCGCATTTTGGGAAAAATGTATTCCTGACGACCGGCAGCCGCAACCTGGAACGCTTTGTGAAGGCAAAGCCGCTTGCAGACTGTACGCTGATCGCCCGCGTCCTGCCGACCGCGGACGTGATCGCTCTCTGTGAGGGGCTCGGTCTGACACCGGCGCAGATCATCGCAATGCAGGGACCGTTTTCGCGCGAACTGAATCGCGCCATGTATGAGAAGTACAAGGCAGATGTCATTGTGACGAAGAACAGCGGAACCATCGGCGGTACGGATGCGAAATTTCAGGCGGCGGCAGATTTGGGACTGCCTGTCGTGGTGATTGATCGTCCTGTGCTCGCCTATCCGCGTATGGCACACAGTTTTGAGGAAGTAATGCAATTTGTCGATTCGATTATGGAATCGTAGAAATGGAGTTTTTCATGGATTTTATCAAGGAACCAATGGCAATTGAAAACCGCAGCATGGAGCTGATCGCACCTCATTTGGCGGAACTGCATCTGGATGAGCGTGAGACGAAGCTCTATTCGCGTCTGATTCACGCCTCCGGCGATGTCGGCTATGCACCGATCACACGCGTGCATCCCGAGGCGATTGATCGTGCCATCGAGGCGCTGAAGGCAGGCGCACATATCTATACGGATGTCGAGATGGTGCGTACGGGCATCAACAAGAAGAAGCTCGCGTCCTTCGGCGGCGAGGTCCACTGTCTGGTCGCCGATCCCGATGTCGCCGCTGAGGCAAAGAAGCTTGGAATTACGCGATCGATGGTCGCTATGCGCCGGTTTGGCAAGGATCTTAACGGCAGCATTGTTGCCATCGGCAATGCGCCGACGGCACTCTTTGAGGTGCTGCGCATGGTGCGCGAGGAGGGCATTCGTCCCGCGTGCATCGTTGGTATCCCCGTTGGATTTGTGGGGGCTGCGGAATCCAAGGCGGAGCTTGCGGAGAATGGAATCGTCCCATACATCACGGTTGAGGGGACGAAGGGCGGAAGTCCGATTGCGGCTGCGGCGATCAACGCACTCATGTATACCATTGACAACACAAGGCCCTAAGGAGACTGTGCTCATGCAGTGGAATATTCCGCGCATTGTCATTGCGGCAACGCAGTCGGGCGGCGGCAAGACAACGCTCGTGACAGGGCTTCTCGCAGCACTGCGCGCGCGTGGTCTTTGTGTGCAGTCGTTCAAGGTGGGGCCGGACTATATCGATCTCGGCTATCATCAACTGGCAAGTGGACGCACGGGACACAATCTGGATACGTGGCTCGTCCCCGAGGCACGGTTGGCGGAGATTTTCGCACGCGAATGTGCGGGGGCGGACATCGCCGTCATCGAGGGGGTCATGGGGCTCTATGATGGCGGACGACGCGGCATCAGCTCGACCGCGGCGATTGCAAAGGCGCTGGATGCCCCGGTGCTCCTCGTCATCGACGCGAAGTCGGTCGGAGCCTCTGCAGCGGCGACGGCACTCGGTTTCCGTGAATATGACCGTGCGGTGAATCTCGCAGGCGTTCTCCTCAATCGTCTCGGCAGCGAGACGCATGAGGAGATGATCCGTGAGGTGATGGCGGAGATCGGTATGCGTGTCTACGGTGCGCTGCGCCGCGATGCCGCATTGGCACTGCCCGAGCGACATCTTGGACTGACCCCTGTCGAGGAACATGCGGCGGCGGAAACGGTTCGCGCCGTGAGGGCGCGTGTAGAGGCGGGGCTCGATCTGGACGGGATTCTGGAACTTGCTCGCAGTGCCGAACCGCTGACGATTGCAGAGGACAGAAGCGAGAAGAAAGCCGATCCCGTACGTATTGGCATCGCGCGTGACGAGGCGTTTTCGTTTTACTATGCGGCAAGTCTTGCAGAACTTGAGGCGCACGGCGCGGAGATTGTAGAGTTCAGCCCTCTGCATGATGAAACACTGCCCGACGTGAACGGCATCATCATTGGCGGCGGCTTCCCCGAGATGTTTGCGGGGCAGCTTTCTGCAAACGCCTCCATGCGTGCCTCTATCCGTCGAGCGGCAGAGGCGGGAATGCCCATCTACGCCGAATGCGGCGGCTATATGTATCTGATGCAGTCACTTGCTGATTTTACAGGTGCCGAACATGAGATGGCGGGGATTTTTCCCGTACGTGCACGCATGACGGAGAAACTGCAGATGGTCGGCTATGTGGAGGCGGAGCAGAAAGTAGATACCGTCCTTGGCTCTGCCGGACTGCTTCTGCATGGGCATGAGTTCCACTTCTCCGTTGAGGAGACGGATGGGACGGCTGAGATTGTGCGTCCATTTCGCTTCACGAAGCTGCGCAACGGAGCGCAGTATGCGGCAGGATGTATCTATAAGAACGCGCTTGGCAGCTATCTGCATCTGCATTTCGCGGGATGCAGTTCGGCTGCCGAGCATTTTGTGGAGGCGTGTCGCGGATGGGGCAGATAGTTCTGGTCACGGGCGGTGTCCGCTCGGGCAAGTCGGCATTTGCCGAGCGATACGCCGCGCACTGTGCCGAACCGCATGGGGCGAAGGTTGCCTACATTGCGACGGCGCAGGTCTACGATGAGGAGATGCGCCAGCGCGTCGATCTTCATCAGGCACGCCGCCCCGCCGACTGGGTGACATACGAGGCTCCGTTTGAGTCGGAGAACGCCGTTCGTGCGGCAGGTGCGGAGTATGGCGTGATTCTCTTCGACTGTATTACGATGTTCCTGAGCAACGATATGCTTCAATATCCAGAGGAGGAGCAGGAACGCGATTCTTTTGCCCTCCATGTGGAGGAGCGGATTCATGCGCTTATTCAGGCAGCTGAGGATGTGGATGCGACTACAATCTTTGTCACGAACGAGGTGGGAGCGGGTATTGTGCCAGAGTACCGCCTCGGACGGCTCTATCGGGATATGGCGGGACTTGCCAATCAGCAGCTTGCGCGGCGTGCAGCAGAGGTCTACCTCGTCACCTGTGGGATTCCCGTGAATATCAAGAGACTTGCGGAGGCGATCTGATGGCAAAGAGCATCATGCTGATGGGGACGAGTTCCCATGTGGGCAAGAGTATTCTCACAACGGCACTTTGCCGCATCTTCCGGCAGGAAGGGCGGCGTGTCGTCCCATTCAAGGCACAGAATATGGCGCTGAACTCCTATGTTACGTTGGACGGACGTGAGATGGGACGTGCACAGGTCGCACAGGCAGAGGCGGCGGGGCTTGCTCCCATGGTCGATATGAACCCCGTGCTGCTGAAACCGACGGGCAGTGCCCAATCACAGGTCATCATCATGGGCGAGCCGGTTGGAAACATGAGCGCCCGTGAATACCACAAGGGATATTCGCTCAAGGCGTGGGGAGCGGTTGAGGAAGCCCTTGACCGCCTCCAAGAGAACTACGATCTGCTTGTGATCGAGGGGGCCGGAAGCCCCGCCGAGATCAACCTCAAGGCAAATGATATTGTCAATATGCGCGTAGCAAAACATTTGCAGGCACCTGTCCTGCTTATCGCAGACATTGACCGCGGCGGTGCACTTGCCTCTCTCGTGGGGACACTCGAACTGCTCGATGAGGAGGAGCGCGCCCTCATCAAGGGGCTTGTTATCAATAAATTCCGTGGTGACGTGACGCTGCTGACACCTGCGCTCGACTTTCTCGAGAAAAAGACGGGCAAGCCCGTGCTCGGTGTAGTGCCGCATATCGATCAGCTCGGCATCGATGAGGAGGACTCGGTATCGCTGGATGAGAAGCGCTGCGGCGACGGCGGCGTGGGAGAAAACCAGCTGCACATTGCCGTGATCCGTACGCCGAAACTCTCGAATTTTACGGATTTCGACGCACTTGCGTGTGAACCGGATGCCGCACTTTACTACGTGACAACCCCCGATGAACTCGGTTCGCCCGATCTCATCCTGCTGCCCGGCTCGAAGAATACGACCGAGGATCTGCTCTACATTCGTGAGACAGGGCTCGAAGCAGCGATTCGAGAGCGTGTGACGGCGGGCACGCCGCTCTTCGGGATTTGCGGCGGCTATCAGATGCTCGGCAGGGTTGTGCGCGACCCGCTTCATACGGAGTCGGAGCACGATGAGACAGCGGGATTTGGTTATCTTCCGACTGCGACGACATTTGCAGCGCAGAAGCGTCTCCGCCAGGTCACGGCATCCGCTGATTTTAGCTTTCTGGGAGCGCGAATTTCAGGAAAAAATCTTCTTGGCTATGAAATCCACATGGGCCAGACGGATTTTTTGGAGGAGGCATGCCGTCCGTTCCATATTGTTCAGAAAGATAATTTTGCGGCGGACGGTGCGGTCTCGACGGATGGTCTTGTCATAGGTACATACATTCATGGCATTTTCGATGATGATGATTTTCGTCGGTGTTTGCTCAACCGTCTGCGTGTGCACCGCGGTTGGCCGGAGACACCTGTGCAGTACCGCTATCGTGAGGCAAAGGAGCGCTCCTACAACCGCCTTGCGGAAACTGTGCGGAAAAGCCTTGATATGGAGAGGCTGCGGGCAATTGTGGAGGGGGATCAATGATCCCTTCCTCCCTTATCGCTATGGCGGCGTTCTTTCTCGATACTGTGCTTGGTGATCCGCATTCGCGGTGGCATCCCGTTGCTGTGCTTGGTCGTTTCATTGGCCGGTTGGATCGACTGCTTTATCCCACAAACGGAAGCAATCAGCGGAAATTTGCAATGGGAGCGCTTCTCACACTGCTTGTACTCTGCATATCTTATGCGTTTGCGGAGGGGGTGCTGCTCACGGCGCATCAGCTGCCCGTCACGTGGGGGGCGGATCTTGTCAGCATGATTCTGCTTTACTTCTGCATTTCACCGCGTACGCTCGCAAAGGCGGGGCAGGATATCTATGTACTGCTGGTCAAAGGAGATCTGGCGGCGGCGCGGGAGCACGTTGGCTACATCGTCGGGCGCGATACTGCACAGCTCGATGAGGCGGATGCGGCGCGCGCAGCGATTGAGACTGTGGCAGAGAATACCGTGGATGGTGTGATTGCACCGCTCTTCTTCTTTGCGTTCGGCGGTGCACCGCTTGCCGTACTCTATCGTGCAGCGAATACGATGGACTCCATGCTCGGTTACAAGAATGAGCGCTACCTTTACTTTGGACGCATGGCGGCACGTGTGGATGATGTGCTGAACTTTGTACCCGCCCGCATAACAGGAGCTCTTTTCGTGATGGCGGCGTTCCTCCTCGGCTACGACGGGCGCAACGCACTCAACATACTCGTGCGTGATGCGGCGGGGCATCCAAGCCCGAACGGCGGCCATGCGGAGGCCCCTGTTGCGGGGGCTCTTCACATCCGCCTTGGCGGCGTGAACTATTATTTCGGAGAGCGGCATTTCCGTGCCTATATGGGTGATGCACACATGGAGATTTCGGCGAAGCATATTCTTGGGGCAATCCGTCTCATGTACACGGCGACCGTGCTTTTTCTGCTCCTTTATTACCTGTTTTCTCTCTACTATTGATCGAGGCGTTGCATGAATTCTTTTTTGGTCGGGCTGCAGTTCCTTACACGGATTCATATCGTGCGGCAGACGGCGTGGACGGCAGAGGATTTCGGACGAAGCACACGTTTTTTTCCGCTTGTCGGACTTGTGCTCGGAATCTGTTACGCACTTGCCGCGTGCATTCTCGTCTATAGTTTTGGAGTTTTTGAGAGACGTACGCTGACGGCAGTCTTGTTGCTCATTCTGCCGCTTCTTCTGACGGGCGGACTTCATGCGGATGGCTTTATGGATACGGCGGACGGTGTGTTCTCGGGGCGTGAACGCGAGCGCAAGCTCGCGATCATGAAGGACAGCCGTGTTGGCTCGTTTGGTGTTGTTTCCTTTGTCCTCTTGATGTTCCTCCAGTTCGCTCTGCTCCTCGATATGCATCCGTTTCTGCTTCTGACTGCACTCTTCGTCATGCCGATCATCGGAAGATTTGCGATGGTACTCGCAGTTGCATGTTTTCCTTATGCGCGTGCGGATGGGATGGGGAAGACGTTTGCGGATATGGCGGATCGTAGGACGGTTGCGATTGCTGCCGTCACAACAGCCGCGCTTGTAATGCCGTGTGGGCTGCTTGCGTCGATTGCGCTCGTACTTGGGATTCTCTTTGCACTGTTTTTCTGCCGTATGATAACGAAGACCCTCGGCGGCGTGACAGGTGATGTCTACGGTGCTGTGACCGTGCTCACGGAGACACTTGTGCTCGCGGTATTTTCGCTTGCATCGATACGTCCGGATATATGGGGACTTTTTTGGGGGATTTTATGGAGATAATTGTAAAAGCGCCGGCATCTTGCGGCGAACTCGTGGAAGGCGTCCTCAATGGGACACCGTTTCTTGTGACCGCACCCATCAGTATGTACGCCGTGGCGACAGTTTCCGATACGTTTTCGGGGGTGCACGGGCTTGGTGAAAAGGCAGAGGAGGCTGTGGCGCGAACGCTTGCGCACATCGGCCAGGATTCCCTTCCGTACGGCATACGTCTGGACTCTGCAATCCCGCAGGGGAAGGGCATGGCATCCTCCAGCGCCGATATTGCAGCCGTTTCCTACGCGGTAGCACGTGCTCTCGGTCGGGAACTCACGGGGCGAGAGATCATGGATATCGCAATTGCTATTGAGCCAAGTGACGGCATTGCGTTTACAGGGCTTTCTCATGTCAGCCATACGACGGGGGAGCTCTTCGGACAGCACTTCAATGTACCGCTTCTTGCCGTCTCCATTTTCGATGTGGGCGGTACCGTTGATACCATCGCATACTACCAAAGCAAGGGGAATAGCGGCAATCAGGATGAGGCATACCGACAGCTGCTGGATACCGTCGATCAGGCATTCCGAACGGATGGGTACCGACAGGAAATTTTGCTCGGTCAAGCAGCTACAGCGAGCGCACGCCTCAATCAGATGCATTTGGAAAAGCCCCGATTGGAGGAATTTATTACTGCAGCGCAAGGAAAAGGAGCGCTTGGTGTTCTCGTAGCGCACAGCGGAACAGTGGTCGGGGCTCTCTGGACATCGGATACATCTGCAGCGGATATAGAGATGCGCAGGCAGGAGATGGCCGCAGAGTTCAGAGGAAGCTATACTTATATGCAGACAGCACGCCTGATTTCCGGAGGCGTTGTCTGTGAGATTCGACCGTAACGGCAGAAAGGAAAGGGGCGTATGACAGAGATCATCATCATTCGGCATGGGGAAACGGAGTGGAATAAGCTGGGACGTTTTCAAGGACACTCCGATGTTCCTTTGTCACCTGAGGGACGCACACAGGCAGAGGCCCTTGGACGGAACCTTGCGGTCGAGCATGCGGATGCCATCTATGCGAGTGATCTCACGCGCGCTATGGAGACAGCAGCACCTTTGGCCGCGCGATTCGGCTTAGAGGTCGTTCCGGACCCTCTGCTGCGAGAGCTGAATTTCGGTGCATGGGAAGGACGAAATTTCCAAGATGTCAATGCGGCGTGTCCAGATGCCATGAAGCATTTTTATAACGATCCGGAACGCGTCGATATTCCGGGCAGTGAGCCCTTTCCGGATTTTCAAAAGCGTGTGGCCGGCCGTGTGCGTGAGATTGTTGTCGAGCAGCGAGGGAAGCGCGTCATTATCGTCTCACATGGGGCATCCATTCGCATCCTGCTTGCCGATATTCTGGCGATGCCGATTCGCTCCATCTGGCATATATCTCAGCTCAACACAGCGGTCAATAGAATTCGCTTCGAGGATGATGGCTTTGCTGTGGTTACGCTTATGAATGACACCGCACACTTGCACGCAGAGGATGTGCGATGAATCTGCTTGTCGTCGGGCTCGGCGGTGCACTCGGAGCCGTCTGCCGCTATCTGCTCGGGCAGGTGATCCCGAAACTTGGCAGTGGCTTTCCGCTTGCCACATTTGCAGTCAATATCGTCGGCTGTTTTGCGATCGGCCTGATCGTCGGTTTTATTGGAAGACACGGAAGTCTTGACCCGCGTCTCGTACTCTTTCTTCAGACGGGAATCTGCGGCGGCTTTACAACGTTTTCTACGTTCTCTCTTGAAGCTCTGACACTGCTGGAGAATGGCAGATTCACTGCCGGCATCTTCTACATTGTCCTGAGTATCCTGCTCGGACTGTTCTCCCTTCTTGCGGCACGGAATCTTGTCAGCGGGTATCAGATAGGATAAAAAAATAAATTTTATTTGCGTGAGAGAGATTCGCGTGTTATACTGTTACACAGATTGTGTGGATGGGATTATGTATGTGCTGATTCATTGAGAATCATTACGCGTTGCGGTGAGGTATATGGAGGTTATTTTAGCGGAGCATCTGGGCTTTTGTTATGGTGTAAAACGTGCCATTGAAATTGCCAGACAAAACGCCTCCTCAGATGGAACGTCCAGTACACTTGGTCCGATCATTCATAATCCGCAGATGGTGGAGCGTCTGAAAAAGGAGGGCGTTGGGACTGTCGGCTCACTCGATGAGATGGAGGATGGACTTGTCATTATCCGTTCCCATGGGGTGGGACCAAACGTGTATGAGGAGGCAGAGTCACGCGGTTTAGAAGTCGTGGATGCCACTTGTCCGCATGTAAAGAAGGCGCAGCTCTCGGCAAAATTGCTGGCTGAGGAAGGGTATACGGTTGTTATAGTCGGAGAGAAGAACCATCCGGAGGTCAAGAGTATCTACGAATGGACGACACCGGATGCTCGTATTATCGAGACCGAGGAGGAAGCAGTCGCACTGCCCCATATCGGGAAGCTCGGCATTGTCTCCCAGACAACGTTCTCGGGCGAGAAGTTTCGGAGCATCGTGTCGTGTCTTTTGGAAAAGTCGCGTGAGATCAAGATCCTGCGTACGATATGCACAGCGACAGATCTGCGGCAAGCGGCGGCATTGGAACTTGCCGAACGTGTCGACGCGATGATTGTGGTCGGCGGCAAGAACAGTGCGAACACATCACGGCTTGCTCAGCTGTGCTCCACAAAGTGCAAAACATACCATATCGAAACTGTGGCGGAGCTGCAGGATGAGTGGTTGGATCATGTTAATAAAATTGGTATTACAGCCGGCGCTTCAACGCCGGACTGGATTATCAAGGAGGTTTATAAACAGTGTCAGAACAGAGCATGAAGGAACTTTTGGAACAGGAAGATATGCCCGATATCCAAGAGCGTACGGTCGTCAAAGGGGTCGTTGTTCAAGTATCCCGCGATGAGGCGTATGTCGATATCGGCTATAAGCAGGAAATTCCTGTCTCTAAGAGGGACCTTGCCGTTCCCGCGCCGGACGATGCACATGATGTTGTGAAGGTCGGCGATGAGATTGATGTCTATATCAAGTCGCTCGGCGGCGATAATGGCGGCAGTCTGTCCAAGGTTGAGGCAGACAAGATGGCTGCATGGAAGGACATCGAGGAGATTCAGGCGAAGGGTGAGACGGTCGAGGCCAAAATTGCCAAAGAGGTCAAGGGCGGTCTCGTTGCTTATGTCATGGGTCTGCGTGGATTTATCCCGGCATCCCAGATGGAACTGCACTTCGTCAAGGATCTCGCAGTCTATGTCGACCAGACGGTTGAGGCTGAGATCATTGAGATCGATGTCCAAAAGCGCCGTCTCGTCCTTTCGCGCCGCAAGCTCCTCGAGCGCGATCGCGCGGAGAAGGAGGAGGCTGTGTTCTCGGCGATAGAGCCCGAGATGACTGTACGCGGTACGGTCAAGCGTCTTGTCGACTACGGTGCGTTCATTGATATCGGCGGCGTGGATGGCCTTGCCCACATCTCCGATCTTGCATGGCATCGCGTGAAGCATCCGTCTGAGGTGCTCGAGGTCGGGCAGGAGCTCGATGTCTTTGTCAAGAGTGTTGACCGCGATGCAAAGCGCATCTCTTTATCGGTCAAGGACACTCTTCCGGATCCGTGGGTGGAGAAGGCGGAGCAGTATGCTGAGGGTGACTTCATCGAGGGCAAGATCATCAAGTTGACGGACTTTGGTGCGTTCATGGAGATCGAGCCGGGCTTTGACGGTCTTATCCCGATGGGCGAGCTCGCCGAGAAGCGTATTGAGCGTGCGGATGAGGCCGTTCATACGGGCGATGTTGTGACGGTTAAGGTGCTCCGTATTGACACGAAGCGCAAGCGTATTTCGCTTTCAATCACCAAGGCGAAGCGCGATGCGGATCAAGCAGACATCAAGAAGTATGTGGACGAGCATCAGTCGGAACAGGCTGAGTCCAGCGAGAATACGGAAGGTCAGGTTGAGGCGCATCTCGACTGGCTGAAGTAAGTTCAGATACAAATAATCCCATACGATAACAGAGGAGTGATGAAATGTCACTCCTTTTTCATGGAAAGGAGGGAATATGAAAAGAACGTATCCTGGTGTTATTCTGCGTGTTTTAGAGGGAAGCATTGCGGAGGAATTGGAGCTTGTGCCGGGCGATAAGATCCTGGCAGTCAATGACATGCCTCTGCGCGATATCATTGACTTCAGCTTTGCAATGGCTGACGAGGAGATTGAGCTTCTTGTCGAGCACGCTGATGGAGAGCAGGAACTCATCGAATTCGACAAAGACTATGATGAGGATTTTGGTGTGGAATTTGAGCGAGCCGTCTTCGACGGCATCCGTTCCTGCGCAAATCACTGTTATTTCTGCTTTGTCGATATGGTTGCGCCGGATATGCGACATAGCCTCTCCATCAAGGATGATGATTATCGCCTTTCCTTCCTTTATGGAAATTTTGTTACTCTGACAAATATGGGGGCCGCAGATTTTGAGCGTATCGAGCATTTTCATCTCTCACCGCTCTACGTTTCTGTTCAGTGCACAAATCCTGTGCTGCGTGCCGAGATCCTACGCTACAAGGGGGCGGCGGATATCCTCGGACAGCTGACGAAGCTTGAAGAAGCAGGAGCGGACTACCATACGCAGGTGGTGCTCTGCTACGGTCTGAACGATGGGGAGGAGCTTGAGCGCACAATCCGCGATATCACAGAACGTCGCCCCCATGCGCTTTCCCTTGCAATTGTTCCTGTGGGATTAACGAAGCATCGCACGGATCCGTTTCCGCTCATCCAGTTTGACCGCATTGGTGCTGCACGCGTGATCGATCAGGTAGAGGCATGGCAGCAGCGGATACGCGCAGAGGAGGGGCGCACCTTCATCTATCTGGGGGATGAGTTCTACTTCCTCGCGGGGCGTGATGTGCCGCCCGCCGAGATGTACGATGGCTTTCCACAGCTGGACAACGGGATTGGGCTGACGCGTAATTTTATCGAGGAATGGACGGCTGCGGCTGACTATGCGAATACGCTGGATACTAACTCCAGACTTGCGGTTATCAGCGGCACGGCCGTCGCACCTGTGGTGGAGAGGCTGGCGCGTGAGCTCGACCCTGATGTGCAGAGAATACATGTTTTACCCGTTATCAATGAGCATTTTGGAGAAACGGTCAATGTATCGGGACTTCTCACAGGACATGATATATCGGCGGCACTTCGTGCGTTCTCACATTCCGTGGACGGCGTACTGATTCCGGCCTCCTCCCTGCGTGAGGGCGAGGATGTGTTCCTCGACGATATGACTCTGGATGCCATGCGGTCGTCTTTTCCCTCCGTTCGCATTGAGCCTGTGGCGACGGGGCGTGACTATCGGGAGGCACTCACGGACTGGGCGCACTATCATCGTGAACGCGTGAGCGGAGGCTATACATGGCAGAGCAATGCAGGATATACAAAACCTGTTGCTGCACGTTGAATGGTTCATGAGAGGAGTGAAAAGTGATGAGCAAACCCATTGTGGCAGTGGTTGGACGTCCCAACGTCGGTAAATCGACCCTGTTCAATCAGATTGGCAAGAAGCGCGTGTCAATTGTCGATGATATGCCGGGCGTGACGCGTGACCGCATCTATATGGATGCGGAGTGGCTGAATCATGAGTTTACAATAATTGATACGGGCGGCATCGAGTTTGACGAGAGCGACCACATTCTTCGATCCATGCGCAGTCAGGCAGAACTCGCGATGGAGGAGGCGGATGTCATTCTCTTCCTCGTCGACGGACGTGCGGGGCTGACCTCCTCGGATGAGGAGGTCGGCCGACTTCTGCGGCGTACACAAAAGCCCGTGATTCTTGCGGTCAACAAGATTGACAGCTTCGAGCGTGAGGCGTTGATCTACGACTTCTATTCGCTCGGTCTTGGTGATCCGATTCCGATTTCGGCATCGAACGCGATGAATCTCGGCGATCTTCTGGATGCTGTTGTCGCAGCATTTCCCAAAGAGGCAGAGGAGAATATCGAGGCCGATGAGATCGCGATCGCTGTGGTCGGACGTCCGAATGTCGGCAAATCCTCGCTCGTGAATCGTCTGCTTGGGGAGGAGCGCGTCATTGTCAGCGATGTACCCGGGACGACCCGTGATGCGATTGACACGCATTTCACCCGTGATGGTGCAAAGTATCTTCTCATCGACACGGCGGGGATGCGCCGCAAGGGAAAGATCAATCTGCCCGTGGAGCGGTACAGTGTGATGCGCTCTCTGCGCGCCATCGACCGCGCGGGGGTCGTCCTCATGGTCATCAATGCAGCTGAGGGGATTCTCGAGCAGGATACAAAGATCGCGGGCTATGTCCATGAATCCGGCAAGGGCGTTATCATTGTTGTGAACAAATGGGATATCTTCCCCGAGAAGAACGACAAGTCGACGCTGCGCTTCACGGATGATTTGCGCGAGAAGCTGGGCTTTCTCCAATATGCGCCTGTGCTCTATACGTCGGCTCTCACAGGGCAGCGCGTCGAGCGTGTGACGGAGCTGGTCAAATACGTTGCCGAGCAGCAGTCCATGCGCATCAAGACGAGCGTGCTCAACGAGCTGATTCGGGATGCCGTCTCGGTCAATCCACCGCCGACGAAGAAGGGGAAGCAGCTCAAGATTCTCTTTGTTACGCAGGTGGGGATTATGCCGCCGACATTTATCATCTTCGTCAATGATCCGGAACTGATGCATTTCTCCTATTTGCGCTTTATTGAAAACCGTCTGCGCGAGAGCTTTGGCTTTGAAGGGACGCCTCTTCGCCTAGTTGTCCGCGCACGCAAGGAGGAAGAGTGATGATGGAATATCTTCTGACGGGCGTTATTGCCTATCTGATCGGCTCGATTCCGAGTGGGCTGATTCTGGGAAAACTCCTCTGGCACACGGATCTGCGGGAGCATGGAAGCCGCAACATCGGGGCAACGAATGCGTGGCGGACGCTCGGAAAGATTCCGGGCATCATCGTGTTCATCGCGGACAGTCTCAAGGGGCAGGCGGGTGTTTTGCTGGGGCTTTCGCTTGTCGGTACGCCTCTTGCGGCAGTCATTGGCGGACTATTTTCCATCATCGGACACAGTTTCTCTCTTTTTCTGCGATTTCACGGGGGGAAGGGGGTAGCAACTTCTCTCGGTGTATTGAGTATGTTGATGGGGAATGTGACCTTCATGCTCTTTGTTCTTTGGTTTACGATTGTTTATGTGACGCGCTATGTTTCACTTGGATCGGTAACAGCGGGAGTTCTTGCACCTATTCTTGCAGAGCTCTTTGGATATCCGATGGAGTACGTTGTGTTCACTGTGATTGCGGCACTGCTTGTCATTGTCCGCCATCGCGAGAACATCAAGCGACTGATGAATGGGACAGAGAATAAGATTTAGTCCGTGTTTTATTTGTTGATTGTGCTCAGATATGGTATACTCAGACCGTTATAAAAGTCTTTCCATCCATTGGAGGAATCATTTATGAAAATTGATATGACGGGAGTTTATCTTGTCCATGAAGAGATTTTGCCGAAAGCAATCAAGAAGACCATCCTCGCAAAGGAGCTTATCAATCGCGGCGAAGTACGTACGGTCAACGAGGCGGTTGTCAAGGCGAATCTTAGCCGAAGTGCCTATTACAAGTACAAGGATTATGTGTATTCGTTCTTTGAGGCGACGCGCGATAAGATTGTCACACTTGCACTTTTGATCAGCCATCGGAGCGGCACCCTGCAGGCGGTTCTCAAGGTCATTGCCGAGGAGGGCGGCAACGTCATGACGATCAATCAGGGGATTCCCGCGCGCGGGGCGGCAACGGTGCATATCTCACTTGAGACGGCGAAACTGTATAATGACTTCCAGACACTGTTGGAAAGAGTGGATGCGGTCGATGGGGTGCAGAAGCTCGAAGTGATCGGACAGGCTTGAAACGGGGGATAAAATTCGGTGAATACAATCAAGATAGCACTCCTTGGTGCGGGGACGGTTGGATCGGGTGTTGTGCGCACACTTGCAATGAATGCAGACACAATCACGGGGCGTTGTGGTGCACGCATTGAGATCAAGAAGATTCTTGTACGCGACGCGAAGAAGCATCGTCCGGAAGCCGAGGGGATTCCGCTGACGGATAACTTCGATGAAATTCTGAACGATGCCGAGATCTCTGTTGTCGTCGAGGTCATGGGGGGACTTACCCCCGCGAAGGACTATATGATGCGTGCGATGGCGGCGGGAAAACACGTCGTTACAGCAAACAAGGATGTCATTGCCGAGCATCTCTCCGAGATCTATGCCGCAGCAGATGAGAACGCCGTGGACTTTCTCTATGAGGCGAGTGTCGGCGGCGGCATCCCGATCATCAAGCCGCTGAAGGAATGCCTGACGGCGAACAGCATCACGGAGATCATGGGCGTTGTCAACGGAACAACGAACTATATGCTGACGAAGATGACGGAAAAACACGTCAGCTACGATGCTGTTCTGCGCCGCGCACAGGAAAAGGGATATGCAGAGGCAAATCCGTCGGCAGACGTGGATGGCCTCGACGCGGCACGCAAGGCAGCGATTCTCGCTTCACTCGCCTTTGACACCGTCATCGGTCTTGAGGATGTCTCTGTCGAGGGGATTTCGCACATCACCGAGGATGATATCGAATACGGACTCAATCTCGGCTACGTGATCAAACTCCTTGCGGTGGGGCGTAATACGGAGGAGGGGGTTGACGTGCGCGTTCATCCTGTATTCCTGCCGAAGACGCATCCGCTCGCATCGGTGAACGGCGTATTCAATGCAATCTTTGTGCGCGGCAATATCCTTGGCGATGCGATGTTCTACGGGCGCGGTGCAGGTTCGCTGCCGACCGCATCGGCGGTCGTTGCAGACATCATCGAGATTGCGCGTGATATTGTCTCCGGTACGACGGGGCGGATGAAGTATAAGGTCGGGGAGCGGAAGAAGCTCTGCCCTGTGGAAAAGACGAAGTCTTCCTATTACCTGCGCCTCGTTGTCGCGGATGAGCCGGGCGTTCTCGGCGAGATTGCAACGACCTTTGGACGTGCTGGGGTCAGCCTAAAGTCTGTAATCCAGGCGCGTTGGACAGAGGAGGGGAATGCGGAGATCGTTGCCGTGACACACGTCGTAACACACGCAGCTGCCTCCGCTGCCGTCGAGGCACTCGAGGCTCTTTCCGTCGTGTACGAGGTACGCAGTCTGATCCGCGTTGCGGACGGGCAGGAGGATCGGCTATGAGTGAGCAGTCTGTACGCGTTCGCGTTCCCGCAACGAGTGCGAACCTCGGTCCCGGATTTGATGCGCTCGGGATTGCCTGCACGCTCTATAACGAGATGACACTGACGCTCACACACGAGCCTGGACTTCACATTTCTGCACGCGGTGAAGGAGCGGCATTCATCCCCTCGGATGAGCGCAATATTGTATGGAAATCCATTCAGTATCTTCTGCAGCGTGCAGATCGTGCGGACGAGTTTCAAGGGGCAAAGATCCGTATGAGCAATCGGATTCCGCTCTCGCGCGGGCTTGGTAGCAGCGCAACGGCGATCGTCGCAGGCCTTACGGCGGCAAATGCACTTGTGGGCAGCCCGTTTCACCGCGACGATCTTTTGCAGCTTGCAACGGATATTGAGGGGCATCCCGACAATGTTGCACCCGCGATCTATGGCGGATTTACGGTGAATACGGTGACGGATGGTCATGTGGAGTGCTTTTCCTTTTTGCCCCGCATCTTCCTGCGCCTTGTCGTTATGGTGCCGGACTTCTATCTCTCGACGAAATCCGCGCGGCAGGTACTGCCGTCTGAAGTCCCGATGAAGGATGCTGTGTTCAATATCAGCCATGCAGCGATGATGGTTGCGGCTCTTGCACGTGGCTCGGAGAAGCATCTCGACAACGCGTTTGCCGATGCGCTTCACCAGAACTATCGAGCTTCGCTGATTCCGGGGATGTTCGATGTATTTGCGGCGGCAAAGAAGGCCGGTGCGTACGGAGCAGCGCTCAGCGGAGCAGGCCCTTGCCTCATCGCTTTTGTGCCCGCGCATCGAAAGTGTACGGAGGATGTGGCGGCAGCTATGCAGGAGGCGTTCCGTGCACACGATGTAGAGGCGCGGCCGCTGCACCTGCGCTTGGACACGAAAGGCGCACGCATTCTGCACCGCAGGGAGATGCGTGTAAAACAATAATACTTGCCGGTTTTCACAGTCCGTTGGATGAATGACTGTGAAAACCGGCAAATTTTTTTGAAATAACACTTGAAAAATTATACATAAAAGATGTATAATTATAAAATCTTTTCGAAACTGAAACGGAGGGGATGAAATGAAGGCAAGCATCGTCGGAGCATCCGGATATGCAGGTGAAGAGTTGATTCGTCTGCTGCACGGTCATCCGAATGTCGAGATTGTACATATGACATCGGAGCGGCATACAGGAGAGCGCATATCGAAACTCTATCCACATTTGAGGAATATTTATGAGAATAAACTCGAATCAATGGAGGATGTAAGGCGCATTGCTGAGGACAGTGACGTGCTCTTCATTGCACTTCCGCATGGACACGCAATGAAGATTGTGCAGGAGGTTTCTGCGTGCCCCGTACGCATCATTGATCTCGGAGCGGACTATCGTTTTGCGGATACTGCTATCTATGAGCAGTGGTATCATGTGGCACATACCGATCCGAATGCAGATCGTGCCTATGGTCTGGCGGAGCTCTACCGTGAGCAGGTGCGGACGGCGCGGATCATCGGGAATGCCGGATGCTATACGACAGCAAGCATTCTCGCGCTTGCTCCGCTTGTCAAGGCGCATCTGGTGCAGCTCGATTCCATCCTTGTCGATGCGGTGTCCGGCGTATCGGGAGCGGGACGATCTCCGAAGGAGAGCACGCATTATCCGGAGTTCTATGACAGCTTTACGGCGTACGGTGCCGTATTGCATCGCCATACACCGGAAATTGAGCAGGCACTTGCCGAGATGGGGGGGGCTTCCGTCACCATCAACTTTACGCCGCACCTTGCGCCGATCTCGCGCGGCATTCTGGCAACCTGTTACGCGACGCTGTGCGAGGGGGTTACGGCAGAGGATGTCGATGCCGCCTATGAAAAAATGTATGCGGATGAATATTTTATACGACTGCTTGGGCGCGGTGCATACCCCGCAACGAAGTATGTGCGCGGTACAAACTACTGTGATATTGCGTGGCATATCGACCCGCGCACGCATCGTGTGATCGTCTTCTCAGCCATCGACAATCTGGTCAAAGGGGCGGCAGGACAGGCGATTCAGAATATGAATATCGCATTTGGACTGGATGAGCGTGCGGGGCTGGATCTCGTGCCCATGTATCCGTAAAGTGGTTTCGTAAGTGAACGGAGGAATATATATGTTTAGCGAAGCAAGTGCAAAGATGGGCGTTACCTATCCGAAGGGCTTTCAGGCGGCAGGGGTCAAAGCCGGTATCAAGAAGAGCGGCAATCTTGACGTTGCTGTAATTTACACCGAACAGAAAGCTGCCGTTGCGGGCACGTTTACAAAGAACGCCGTTGCAGCCGCACCCGTGCACGTCTCCAAGGCGGTTGTCGCAACGCATACGGCGCATGCCATTGTTGCAAACGCGGGATGTGCAAATGCGTGCACCGGCGTGAAGGGCGAAACGGATGCTGCCGCCATGCAGAAGATCGCAGCAGATGCGCTCGGCTGCACGTCAGCGGATGTCATTGTCGGTTCGACGGGCATCATCGGTCAACTTCTGCCGATGGACAAGGTAGAGCGGGGGATTCATGCAGCTGTAAAGGCGCTCTCTTCGGATGGCAGCGTGGATGCGGGCAATGCAATCATCACGACGGATACCTACTCCAAGGCAGGGGCAACCTCCGTCATGATCGGCGGCAAGGAAGTCCGTTTTGGCATTATTGCAAAGGGCTCGGGCATGATTCGCCCCGATATGGCAACCGTGCTCTGCTTTATCACAACGGATGCGGATATTGACGGCGTGCTCCTGCAGGATGCTTTGTCGGAGGTCATTGAGCACAGTCTCAATATGATCTCAATCGACGGCGATATGAGTACAAACGATATGGCAATCGTCCTCGCCAACGGTGCTGCAGGAAATCCGAAGATCACGGAGAAAAATGCGGACTACGAGACGTTCAAGGAGACCCTGCTCGCACTCTGCCAGGGCATCTCGGAAAAGATTGCGGCAGATGGTGAGGGGGCGACCAAGTTCATCACGGTTCATGTGAAGGGCGCAAAATCGTTTACCGATGCAAAGACGGTCGGTATGAGTGTCGCGAACAGCCCCCTCGTCAAGACGGCGTTCTTTGGCGAAGATCCGAACTGGGGGCGTGTGATCTGCGCGGTCGGCTATGCGGGGGTGCCGATGAATCCCAATCATACAACGGTGAAGTTTGGCGGGATCCCCGTCTATGCGGATGGCATGGGCGTATCATACGATGCGGATGCACTGCGTACGGTGATGACGGCGCATGATATTGTTGTCGAGATTGACCTCAAGAATGGCACGGAGGAGGCGAAGGTCTGGACCTGTGACTTCTCCTATGAATATGTGAAGATCAACGGTGAATATCACACCTGAGGGAGGGATTCGATGTATTCCGATCAGGACAAGGCGGAGATTCTCGTAGACGCGCTCCCGTACATTCAAGAGTTCTACGGAACGACCGTCGTCATCAAATACGGCGGGAACGCCATGATCAACGATGCGCTCAAGGAAAATGTCATGCGCGACGTGGCGTTGATGAAATTCGTCGGCATCCGTCCGATTCTCGTGCATGGAGGAGGACCTGAGATCACGGGGTTCCTCAAAAAGGTTGGAAAGGAGTCCACGTTCGTCTCGGGGCTTCGCGTAACGGATGAGGAAACAGTGGAGATCGCCGAGATGGTGCTCGACGGCAAGCTGAACTCGGAGATTGTGGGGCTGCTCAACCTGCGCGGTGTGCGTGCGGTTGGCCTGAGCGGTAAGGATGCAGGGCTCATCAAGGCGCAGAAGAAGCTCGCCACAGTGTATGAAAGCGATACGGCACATCAGGTCGATATCGGCTATGTCGGCGAAGTCACGGAGATCGACACGGGACTCATCACCGATCTTCTCGATCAAGGCTATGTTCCCGTCGTTGCCCCCATCGGCATGGGCGCGCATGGCGAGAGCTACAACATCAATGCAGACTATGTTGCGGCGGAGATTGCGGGTGCACTGCACGCGGAGAAACTGCTGCTCCTTACAGATGTGGAAGGGGTCTACAAGGATTTCGCGGACAAAGGAAGCCTGATCTCCCAGCTGTGCATGGCCGAGGCAAGGGAATACATCCGCAGCGGTGTCATCGAGGGCGGCATGATCCCAAAGGTGGAAGCGTGTCTCCGTGCGCTTGAGGCGGGGGCGCATAAGGCGCATATCATCGACGGGCGTTTGGCGCATTCGATTATTTTGGAGATCTTTACTTCACGCGGTATCGGCACAATGGTGCTTCCGTAGGCAGGAGCGAGCATGAAGAACGAACATGAAATTATGGCACGGGATACGGCGAGTTATCTGCCAGTATTTTCCCGTTATCCGATTGTCCTCGACCACGGGGAAGGTTCGTATGTATGGGATGTGAACGGGCGCAAGTATCTCGATGCGCTCGGCGGCATCGCAGTCAACGTGCTCGGGCATAACTATGTGCCGCTCGTGGATGCGATTGCCGAACAGGCAAAGCGTCTCATCCATGTGTCGAACCTCTACTATACCGAGCCGCAGGCAGATGCGGCGGCAAAGTTGTCGAGACTTACGGCGGGCGGCAAGGTGTTCTTCGGAAACTCGGGCGCCGAGGCGAACGAGGGGGCAATCAAGGCAGCACGCAAATACGGGCATACGATTCATCCCGAGAAGTCGCAGATCATCACGGCTCTGGGCAGCTTTCACGGGCGTACGCTCGCGACCCTGACCGCAACGGGGCAGGAGAAGTTTCACAAGGGCTTCGCGCCGCTGCCGCAGGGGTTTGACTATGTGCCGTTCAACGACATTGCGGCACTCGAAGCACGGATGAGCGAGAATACGGCGGCGGTCATGCTCGAACCAATTCAGGGCGAGGGCGGCGTGCGTACCCCTGCGGACGGATATTTGCAGCAGGTACGGGCACTCTGTGACAAGTATGACGCGCTCCTAATCTTCGACGAGATCCAGACGGGCATGGGGCGCACGGGCAGTTTCTACGCTTATGAGAGCTGTGGTGTCACACCTGACATCGTGACGCTTGCCAAGGGCCTTGCGGGCGGCGTTCCAATTGGCGCGTTTATCGTCACGGAGAAGGTCGCGGCGGCATTTCACGCGGGCGATCACGGGTCGACGTTCGGTGGGAACCCGCTTGCGTGCGCGGCGGCAAATGTCGTGCTTGATGCGGTTGCAAATGATCATTTTCTCGCAGGTGTACGGGACGTGGGCACACATTTCAAGCGGGCACTCACGGATTTGCAGAGCCAATATCCCGCACACATCGTGGAGGTGCGCGGTGCAGGACTGATCCTCGGTATGGAGATGCAGAGGAATGAGGATGCGGCGGCAATCGCACGACGGATGTTGGAGCAGGGCGTTATTATCAACTGCACGGCAGGGAATGTCCTGCGCTTTATCCCGCCGCTGATCTTTACGAAGAATGAAGTGGATGAACTCATCCGTGTACTGGATCACTGTATCCTTGACATATGTGACCGAGGGGGATTATGATGAACAAGGGCATGGACTTACTCTCCATTCATGAGCTGAGTGCGGACGATGTGGAGGAGATTCTGACGCTCGCCGCTGATCTCAAGGCAAAGCAGAAGGCTGGCATTCCGCATAAACTGCTTGCGGGAAAGACGCTCGGTATGATCTTTGAGAAATCCTCGACGCGGACGCGCGTGTCGTTCGAAGTTGGGATGTACCAGCTCGGCGGACAGGCACTCTTTCTCAGCAGCCGCGACCTGCAGCTTGGGCGCGGCGAGCCGATCAAGGACACGGCGCGCGTGCTCTCGCGCTATCTCGACGGCATCATGATCCGTACCTATGGGCATGAACGCATTGAGGAGCTGGCTCACTATGCAGACATCCCCGTTATCAACGCGCTCAGCGACCTCCTGCATCCGTGTCAGGCACTTACCGACCTGCTTACGATTCGTGAGTACAAGGGCAAGAATCTCGCGGGCCTCAAGATGGCGTACGTCGGCGACGGCAACAATATGACGCACTCGCTCATGTATGCGGCGGCAAAGGTCGGCATGAATTTCGCGGCGGCAACGCCCGAGGGCTACGAGCCAAATGCCGAAGTCGTTGCAAATGCAAAGGCAGATGCAGCGGAAACGGGAGCGACGGTCACAATCACACACAATCCGATGGAAGCGGTTGCGGACGCAGATATCATCGTCACGGACACGTGGGCGAGCATGGGGCAGGAAGCAGAGCACGACGCGCGTACGGCGGTGTTCCGTCCCTATCAGGTGAATTGGGAACTCGTTGCCGAGTCAGGCAATGCACGCTGCATTGTCATGCACTGTCTGCCTGCCTATCGGGGAGAGGAGATCACGGAGGATGTCTTTGAGGAGTTTGCCGATGTGATCTTTGACGAGGCGGAGAACCGCCTCCACGTCCAAAAGGCGATCATGGCACTCGTTATGGGTGACTGATTTATATTTCTAAGGAGATGTTTCAAACATGGCAAAGCAGATCAAAAAAGTAGTTCTGGCATATTCCGGCGGTCTTGATACGTCGGTCATCATCCCGTGGCTGAAGGAACACTATGACAACTGCGAGGTCATCGCTGTCTGTGCAGATGTCGGGCAGGGGGAGGAACTCGATCCCGTGCATGACAAGGCACTTGCCTCCGGCGCGTCGAAGGTGCACATCGTTGATCTCACGAAGGAGTTCCTTGAGGAGTATGTTTGGCCGACGCTCAAGGCGGGAGCTGTCTACGAGGGCAAGTATCTGCTCGGTACATCGTTTGCGCGTCCCGTGATCGCAAAGGCACTCGTCGATATCGCCAAGCGTGAGGGTGCGGACGCAATCGCACACGGCGCGACGGGCAAGGGCAACGATCAGGTACGCTTCGAGCTGACCGTGAAGGCACTCGCACCGAACCTCCAGATCATCGCCCCGTGGCGCGAGTGGGATCTCGATTCCCGTACGGCTGAGATCGCGTATGCAAAAAAGCACGGCATCCCCGTTGCGACGGAGAACAAGACGTACAGCATGGATCGCAACATCTGGCATCTCTCCCATGAGGGCTCTGATCTTGAGGATCCCGCGAACGAGCCGAAGAACTCCATGTTCCTCATCTCCTGTGCACCGGAGGCTGCGCCGGATGCGCCGGAATACGTCTCCATCTCGTTCGAGAAAGGTATTCCCGTTGCTGTCAACGGAGAGAAACTCGGTGCAGTCGAACTCTTGACGAAACTCAACGAAATCGGTGCGCGAAACGGTGTCGGCATCGTCGACATCTGCGAGAACCGTCTCGTCGGCATGAAGTCGCGTGGTGTCTACGAGAATCCGGGCGGCTCCATCCTCTACTATGCGCACCGTGAACTCGAATACCTCTGCCTCGACCGTGCAACCTATCACTACAAGGAAGGAATGGCGATCCGCTACGGTGAGCTCGTCTACGACGGCATGTGGTTCTGCCAGCTGCGTGAGGCACTTGCCGCGTTCGTGGACAGCACACAGGAGACCGTGACGGGTGAGGTGCGCCTCAAACTCTATAAGGGCAATATCATCTCCGCAGGAGCCACGTCGCCGTATTCGCTCTACAGTCAGGAGTTCGTTACGTTCGAGCATGACGACGTCTACAATCAGGCAGATGCAGGCGGCTTCATCAATCTTTTCGGTCTGCCGCTTAAGGTGCGTGCACTCATGCAGGAGGGGCTGAATAAATGAGCGAGAAGCTCTGGGGCGGTCGTTTCTCCAAGACAACCGATGAGATGATCAACGAGTTCCAAGCCTCCATTCAGTTCGATCGTCGGATGTACCGCGAGGACATTGCGGGATCGATCGCGCACGCCGAAATGCTGGCGAAAGTGGGCATCCTCTCAGAGGAGGATCGTGCGGCGATTGAGAAGGGGCTGCGTGACATCCTCGCGCAGATCGAGCGCGGAGATTTTGCGTTCAGTGTCGAACTCGAAGACATCCACATGAATATCGAAAAGCGCCTTACAAATGCGATTGGGGAGGCGGGCAGCCGTCTTCATACGGCACGCAGCCGCAACGATCAGGTGGCCCTCGATACGCATATGTTTGTGCGGCACGCTGTTGTGGACGTGCTGGATCGTATCCGGGAACTTCAACACGCACTTGTTGAATCAGCAGTGGCGAACAAGGAGGTCATCATGCCGGGCTACACGCATCTGCAGCGTGCTCAGCCCATTCTCTTTGCTCATCACCTTATGGCATACTTTGGGATGCTCGTGCGTGACTTTGAGCGGTTTCAAGGAGTATATGCGCGGACGGACATCATGCCGCTCGGCGCAGGTGCTCTTGCAGGAACGACACTGCCGATCGATCGATCCTTTGTCGCGAAGCGGCTGAACTTCGAGCGCATCTATACGAACAGTCTGGATGCGGTCAGCGACCGTGACTATATTCTCGAATTCCTCTCTGCGGCATCCATCCTCATGGTTCATCTCTCACGTCTCTCGGAGGAGATCATCCTCTGGTGCTCGCGCGAATTCTCATTCGTGGAACTGGATGATGCACACTGCACAGGCTCGTCCATGATGCCGCAGAAGAAGAATCCGGATGTCTCCGAACTTGTGCGCGGCAAAACGGGGCGCGTCGTCGGTCATCTTATGGCGATGCTCACGGCGGTGAAGGGGCTCCCGCTTGCCTACAACAAGGACTTGCAGGAGGACAAGGAGGGGCTGTTTGACACCATTGACACGGTGAAGTTCAGCCTTGCCGTCTACGCACAGCTCATCCGTGGAATGAAGGTACGTGCGGATGTCATGCGCCATGCCGTCGCGGCGGACTTCTCGAATGCGACCGACCTCGCGGACTATCTTGTACGTAAGGGGATGCCGTTTCGTCAGGCACACAGCGTTTCGGGACAGGCGGTCGCGCTCTGCATCGAGCGCGGTATCTGGCTCGCAGACCTGCCGCTCGCGGATTATCAAAAACTCTCCGCGCTCTTTGCGGAGGATATTTATGCGGCAATCCGTCCCGAGACTTGCGTCGCATATCGGAACTCTTACGGAGGTACCTCGTACAAGCAGGTGGAAATGCAGCTGGAGGCAGCGCGTGATCTGATGGCGGAGGAGGCGCGCATCGTCTCTGCATGGGCGCAAAAGCAGGAAATTCTCTGAGAACTTGTCACCAGCGGTTAAAATTTCATTGTATCCTAAATAGAAAATAATATATTTCCAATATGTTCAGTGGATAATACAAATATATCTGAAAGGAGGAATTCCGATGAAGAAATATGCAGCTCTGGCTGCGGCGATTGCTCTGTCTGTTTCCTCGGCGGCAATGGCGGCTCCGCTCAATCATCTCGGTACGCATGATACGGCTGTCGGTGTCGGTACGAAGGAAGCATACATCGAGCATAAGGCAACGGATGAGATCACGGTCGGTGTGGCACGCAATGACCGTGACGAGTACGGCAATCCGAAGGATGCCTATGTGCAGTACAACGTCTTCGATCAGAACATCCGTCTGCTCGGCGGCTATCGCTGGGGCATGAAGCAGGAAAGCAGGAACAATGTCTTTGCGGGGCTTGGCCTCAGCACACCGACGGTACTCGGGTTTAATGCGTACGCATCCTACATCGCGGGCAAGGACTTCAACGAGTCCCAAGTGGGGCTGAACAAATCCCTGATTGCAAATTTGGATCTCAATGTGAACTATCACAATTTCAAGCCGGATCACGGCAGTCGTGAGAACGGCATCGGTGTCGGACTGACGATGCGCTTTTGATTGCAGACACGGTTCAATGCAGGCACTCTCTACGAGATGTAGGGGGTGCCTTTTGAAATTTTATTTGCATTGTTTGAGATGGGATGGTAAAATAATCCCCAAGTGAATGGATCGGATCATTTTTCTTGCCGTTTTCAAATTGCTGTGCGGTCGTATTTTTATACAGCAATCATAATGAAAACAGCACTTTTCCATGTGGCGACAACGGAGGCGAGCAACTCTGGTCGCTGTATTTTCGTGTGGATGAATTCTGATTTCATGATCGAATGGATGAGCATAATTTGATAAGAGGGACACAATGCAAATGTCCCATATTCTATGGAGGTGTGTTTTTTGTCGTTAAATCGTAATGGCAATCATGGGAAAAATGTGCAGAAGGTACAGGTCATACCGCTCGGCGGTCTTGGCGAGATCGGAAAGAACATGACTGCCATCCGCGTGGATGATGAGATTCTCGTTGTGGACTCCGGGCTCATGTTCCCGGAGGAGGATATGCTCGGCATCGACCTCGTCATTCCGGATATTACCTATCTGATCGAGAACAGGGATAAGGTCAAGGCGATTGTTCTGACGCACGGGCACGAGGATCATATCGGTGCACTGCCGTATGTGATGAAGCAGATTCCCGTACCCGTCTACGGGACGCGTCTGACGCTCGGGATTCTCGAAGGGCGTCTCAAGGAAAACGGCGTTGATTCGAGCAATCTGCACTCTGTGATGGCGGGGGATATCATCAACATCGGCTGCTTCAGCGTCGGTTTTATTCGTGTCAACCACTCCATCCCCGATGCAGTTGGGCTGTCGATCAAGACCCCCATCGGCATGATCGTCCATACGGGCGATTTCAAGCTCGACTATACGCCGGTCGATGGGCAGATGACGGATTTTCGCCGCTTCTCCGAGCTCGGCAACAAGGGGGTTCTGCTTCTCCTTGCCGACAGTACGAATGCGGAGCGCGAGGGGCATACGGCAAGCGAGCGTACGGTTGGCTCAGCGTTTGACAAAGCGTTTCACAATGTACGCGGACGCATCATTGTCGCGACATTCTCCTCAAATGTGCACCGCATCCAACAGGTCATCGACACCGCGGTGAAGTATAAACGCCGTGTCGCCGTTCTCGGCCGCAGCATGGAGAACGTGGTCGGCATCTCTCTCGAACTCGGCTATCTGAATGCACCCGAGGGAACGATCATCGGTATTGACGAGGTCAACAACTTCCGCCCCGAGCAGATCGTTGTCGTCACAACGGGCAGTCAGGGGGAGCCGATGTCTGCGCTCTCACGCATGGCTGCATCGGACCACCGCAAGATCACGATTGTGCCGGGGGATACGGTCATTATCTCGGCAACGCCGATTCCCGGAAATGAGAAGCTGGTCTCCAAGACCGTGGACAATCTGATGAAACTCGGTGCAAATGTCATTTACGGTCGTGACAAGGGGATCCATGTCTCGGGACATGGCAGCCGCGAGGAGCTCAAGCTCATGCACAATCTCGTGCGCCCGAAGTTCTTCATGCCCGTACATGGTGAGTATCACCATCTCGTCCAGCATGCGAACCTTGCACGCGAACTCGGCATGCCGAAGGAGAATATCTTCATCAGCGAGAACGGGCAGATCCTCGAGTTCACGAAGGAGAAGGGACAGGTCGTCGGACGCGTGCAGTCCGGCATGGTCATGGTCGACGGCCTCGGTGTCGGCGATGTGGGCAACATTGTTCTGCGTGACCGTCGCCAGCTTTCTCAGGATGGTATTCTCATCATCGTGGTGACGATGGATCGACAGAACAACCGCGTGGTCTCGGGACCCGATATTGTCTCGCGCGGCTTCGTCTATGTACGCGAGTCCGAGGCGCTGATGGATGAGGCCCGGGCACGCGTCCAACAGGCACTCGACCGCTGCGAGGATGAGAATGTGCGCGAGTGGTCGGCGATCAAGTCGAACGTACGAGACGCACTCAGCCGCTATCTCTTCGATAAGACGCGCCGTCGCCCGATGATCCTCCCCATTATCATGGAGATCTGAGGATATTTTGTAAAAAGTCGTTCGTTCGGGACGACTTTTTTGTTTGTCAATATTCTGGAGAAAATGTAGCATGGTGTACCTTGCGGGCAAAACGAAAAAGGGGTAGAATGTGATGAGTTCGATGATGTATTGATTGGGGCGAGGAGGAGTTTCATGACGACAGCTGAACAGAAAGAGCTGCGGCTCTTTGCAGTAAAAGTGCGTGAGGGTATTTTGCGCGGGACACATGCGGCAAAGAGCGGACATCCGGGCGGCTCTCTTTCATCAACGGAGTATTTTACTTATCTCTACAATAAAGAAATTCGCGTGGATCCGCAGGATCCACACGATCCGGATCGCGACCGCTTTGTCCTCTCCAAGGGCCATGTGGCACCCGGGCTCTATGCGACACTTGCCAATCGCGGCTTCTTTCCCGTGGACGAACTCTTGACGCTACGTCATATCAATGCACGTCTGCAGGGACATCCGAATATGAACCTCACGCCGGGGGTGGATATGTCCACGGGCTCGCTCGGACAGGGGATCTCAACGGCGGTCGGCATGGCAAAGGGAGCGAAGTATCTGGGGAAGGATATCAACGTCTATACACTGCTTGGAGACGGTGAGCTTGCCGAGGGGCAGGTGTGGGAGGCGACGATGTTTGCCGCACACTACAAGCTGGACAATCTCTGCATTACGGTGGATGTGAACGGACTTCAGATCGACGGCGCGACGACAGATGTTATGAACACCGCGCCGATCGATGCAAAGTTTGCGGCATTCGGCTGTGACGTTCTCTGGATTGACGGACATGACTTTCATGCACTCGAAGAGGCGTTTAAGGCGTTCCATGCCAACAAGGGAACGGGGAAACCTACGGTCATTTTGATGAAAACCGTGAAGGGGAAGGACATCTCCTTTATGGAGAACAATGCCGGCTGGCATGGCAAGGCACCCAATGACGACGAACTCGCGCAGGGACTTTCGGAGCTTGCTGCGATTTGCAAGGCGATTGAGGAGGCATGAGCATGGCAGACATAACGAAAATTGCAACGCGCGACAGCTACGGAAACGCATTGGCAGAGCTCGGTAAAACGCACGAAGACATTGTTGTGTTGGATGCCGATCTCGCAGGTGCGACGAAGAGCGGAATCTTCAAGAAGGCATTTCCCAACCGCCATTTCAACTGCGGTATTGCGGAGTGCAATATGGTTGGCGTTGGTGCAGGGCTCTCGACGATGGGGCTTGTCCCGTTTGTCTCGACCTTCGCCATGTTTGCGGCAGGACGCGCTTATGAGCAGGTGCGCAATACGATTGGCTATCCACATCTGAACGTCAAGATCTGTGCGACGCACGGCGGCATCTCCGTCGGTGAGGATGGAGCCTCGCATCAGTGCTGCGAGGACTTTGGCCTCATGCGTACGATTCCGGGCATGACGGTTATGTGCCCGTCGGATGATGTAGAGGCGCGCAAGATGGTGCATGCGGCATACGAGATGGAGGGACCTGTCTACATCCGCTTTGGCCGCGCGGCAACACCTGTGTATCACGATGAAGCGTTTGATTTTAAGATTGGCAAAGGCGAAGTCCTGCGGGAAGGGACGGATGTCGCCGTCATCGCCACAGGGATTCTCGTTCCGGAGGCAATCGAGGCGGGAAAACGTCTTGCTGCAGACGGAATCAATGCACGCGTCATCAATATGGCAACGATCAAGCCGCTTGACGAGGAGTTGGTGCTTCGCGCGGCGAAGGAATGCGGCAGAATTGTGACTGTCGAAGAGCACAACATTCTCGGTGGGCTTGGTGAGGCGGTTGCAGCTGTTGCTGCGGAGCACATACCAGTTCCCATTCACCGCATCGGCGTGCGGGACGAGTTCGGTCACTCGGGCCCTGCCGCGGCACTGCTCAAACAGTTTGGTCTGACAGCAGATCATATTGTTGAGCAGACGAAGGCCCTCGTAGGAAAGTAAATACATTCGGAAAGACGCTTTTACTTTTTGTAAAGGCGTCTTTTTGCTGTGAAGAAGGCCTTTGTGTGGTACGGATAAAATGGCTTGTAGATTTCGGATGAATTGTTTATAATGTAAGAAGTCCATTGGCATAAAAGAGGATTATTTATGAAGCGGTACACGCTGTTCATCATAGTGACGGCCCTTCTCGTAAGTATCATCGCGGCAGGTTCCGCCTATCTTGCATCATCCGATTCATCCCGCACACTGCGTCACCCCATGCAGGAAATTACCGCATACACATCACTTCCGGCAGAGATCGCAGCGGTGCTTTCAGAGGAATACGAAAGAGAATATCATATACGTGTCAGCTTTGTTCAGCTGTCGCCGGAGCAGATCCTGAACCGTTTGCGTGAGCAGGCATTTGAGGAGAATGACGGAAAGGCAGCCCTTGTCCTGACTGATCGGGAAACGTTGGATCGTGCGGCGGCAGCCGGGTATCTTGTTCCCTATATCTCAGAGAAGAGCGATCAAGTGGCAGATACGTTTCGACATCCCGATCGCTACTGGACGGGCGTGTGGTATGATCCTGTTGTTTTCGCTGTGAATCAGGACTATCTGCGTACGCATCTTGATTTGCCGAACTCATGGCAGCTGCTTACACAGCAGCGGGATATCCGCATCGGTACGACAGACTTTATGGCGGCAGATGCTTCGTCGAATCTGCTCTACAGCATGATTGCCGAATATGGCGATCAACGTGCCTTTGAGATCTGGCGCAAAATACAGCCGAACATTATGCAGTACTCGAAATATCTGCATACGCCGGTACGACAGGCGGGGATGGGCGAGGTGGATCTCTCGGTCGCTGTTCTGAGTGAAACCCTGCGCTATATACACGATGAGTATCCGATTCGTATCCTCTATCCCATAGATGGTACGTCCGCAGTTATCTATGGAACAGGGATTGCGTTCCGCGTATCGGAGCGTGATGCTCACACAGCGGAGAGCTTCGCGGATTGGCTGCTGACAGATGAGGCACAGACAGCACTTGCACAGCATCGATTCTACTTCCTGACCACGAATCCGATGACCCTGTCTTATCAGATGTTTGCGGGGAAGAATATCAATATTTTTAAGAGCAGACCGTATTTCAGCAAGGAGGAAAAGGAGATCCTCCTGGATCGCTGGGTCAAAGAGGTACGGTTCCATGAAGGATAACGAAAGCCGGAGGAGAGTTTATCAGTGAAAGCAGGTTTTATCAGTCTCGGTTGTGCAAAGAACCTCGTGGACACAGAGGTCATGCTCGGCATTATGCGGGAGCATGGCATTGAAATCACGAATGAGCCTGCAGAGGCAGATATTTTGATTGTCAACACCTGCGCATTTATCCAGTCCGCGAAGGAAGAGTCCATTACGACCGTACTTGGTATGGCAGACTATAAGGAGATCGGACGTTGCCGCAGTCTCATCGTGGCGGGCTGTCTTGGGCAGCGCTATGGGCAGCAGCTGCTGGATGAGATTCCGGAGGCGAACGCCATCATCGGCACAGGGGCGTGGGGACGTATCATGGAGGTCATTCAGGAGACGCTGAAGGGGCGGCGGCTCTTGATTGCGGGGAAGGACGAGACCATCTACGATGCCAAGACACCGCGTCTGCGCACGACGCCGAACTATACTGCATATCTTAAGATTGCGGAAGGCTGCGATCATCATTGTGCGTTTTGCGCGATTCCGCTGATTCGCGGCAGTTTCCGCAGCCGCCCCATGGAGGATATTGTGACCGAGGCGCGGGCACTTACAGAGAGCGGTGTACGTGAGATCGTCCTGATTGCGCAGGACAGTGCGAACTATGGGCTGGATCGCTACAAGAAGCCAATGCTTCCCGCGCTCCTTCGCGCGCTGGCGAAGATTGAGAAGCTCGCATGGATTCGTGTTCTTTACAGCTATCCGAAATACTTTACCGATGAACTCATCGAGGTATTTGCAACTGAGCCGAAGATTGTAAAATATGTCGATCTTCCTCTTCAGCATGCGCATAACGCAGTGCTGCGTTCGATGAACCGTCCAGACACGCGCGAAGGTGTGGAGAAATTGATTCAAAAGCTGCGTGAGCGTATCCCCGGGGTGACCATCCGATCGACCTTTATTGTCGGATTTCCCGGCGAGACGGACACGCACTATCAGACGCTTCGCTCCTTTGTCGAAGCACAGCGGTTTGACAAAGTTGGGATCTTCACCTATTCTGAGGAGGAAGATACACCTGCATCCATGATGGCACAAAAGGTTCCCGAGGAAGTCATGCAGGAGCGCTACCATGATCTTATGAGCCTGCAGAGCAAGATCTCCGAGGAAATCAATATTGGTCTCGAAAACCAAGAGCTGGATGTCCTGATTGAGGGGCGCGATGCAGAGCAGCAGTCGATTGCCGTGGGGCGCTCCTATCGTGAGGCCCCCGAGGTAGACGGGCAGATTTACATCGAGGGGGATACGGAGAGTCGCGTAGGCGATATTGTTCGCGTCCGCCTGTTACAAGGATTCACATACGATATTGTGGGTGAGAGGGTGCATTGATGACCTTTGGGGTTGAATCGCTGTCTGAGGAGATGGGCAGGAAGCTCCGTGCGGCAGGGCTTACGATAGCCTGTGCAGAATCCTGTACAGGCGGGTTGCTTACAAGCGTACTGACGGATGTGCCCGGAAGTTCCGCATACGTTATGGGCAGTGTTGTCTCCTATTCCAACGAGGTGAAGAATCGTATTCTGCACGTTTCGGCGGAGACACTTTCTGTTTGCGGCGCTGTTTCCGAGGAGACTGCGCGGGCGATGGCGGAAGGGATACGGAACCTCATGCAGACGGATCTCGGGGTCGGCATCACAGGGATTGCAGGTCCGGACGGCGGGTCTGCGGAAAAGCCGGTTGGGCTGGTCTATATTGCGGTAGCAAATCAAGCGAAGGTCACTGTCCATAAGAATAATTTTTACGGAACAAGAAGTGAGAACAAATATGCTGCGGTGAACCATGCGCTTGTTATGATACAGGATATAATAAGGAGTACATACGAATGAAGAACTATCAGAAAATCCTTGCCGGCATCGGTGCTGCAGCCGTATTATCTGCTGCGCCGTATGCGTTTGCGGCAGCGGAGAAATCCCCCGCGCCGGCGCAGACAGTGTCAGCCGAAGTGCCCGCGCTCTCCTATCTGTATGAGAGCAGTGCATACAACTATCGCGTTATGTGTCCTCAGAAACCTGTCGGTGTTATCCCTGCCAGTACACTTTTTGAAAATCGTGAGGGCGAGATCCTGATCTTTGAGAACGAGGAATACCATATCAAGTACGCGTGGGTGGTTCTCGTCCATGCATTCCCCGAGGAAGCCCTGCCGAATCTAAACACCATCAACCCCGAGGAAGCAACGGAGCTTCTAAAACGGATCATGGGCAGCAATGCCTATGAGGGAATCATGTTGGTGAACGTGACCGAGGAAAATAAGGGGATCTTTGCAGTGACGGCAAAGGAGATCGAGATCGATGAGAATGGCGATGGAACTCCCGATGCGACAGCGACGGCAAACAGCCAGATGGCGGCACTCTTTTTCCGTGGTGAAAACGGCGCATGCTATGGTTTTGAACTCATCGACAACCCCGCACTGCGCGCATCCTCTGTCGCTGCGTTTCTGGCGGGAGCAGGTACGCTGCACACGCGGACGTGAGCAGATGTTTTCGTAATGAGGGAGAGTTGGAGGAGAAATATCAATGAAGATGTCATCAAAGAAAACAATGCTGACGGCGGCGGTACTTGTGACGCTTTCCTCGAGCACCGCACTTGCGGCGACACCTGGGACGGTGGATTCACAGGAACTATTCCGCGCGAACCGACTGGTCACAGACCCTGCAAAAAATCCTGCACTGGAAGAAAAAAGCACCCCCGATCAGTATGAAGCCTCGATCTCTGCGAAGAAAAAAGGGAGTGCGCATACTCCGCCGCCTGCAGCACCAGCTGCGAAGACCTCTCAGCCCGCGCGTCTGCGCTGGGACAGTGTTGATGCACGCCTTGCCGCACGTAATAACGATCCATCATTCAGCCTTTCTGCGCAGAAAGCGAAGCCTGTGATCATTACGGCTGATGATATCCGACGTGAGGAGAAGCTGGCGGAGAAAGAGGGACGCCCTGTACAGGAGCTGGTCGGTGATGTAAACATGAATCGGCCGGCTCCGCCGCCAAAGAGTCTCCTTGTTCTCGGAAGGGGAAAGAATTCTGTGTCCCAGAAGGGCGTGGATGCTTCTGTAACTGTGCAGGAAGAACGGAAAAGTGCGGTACAGATCCCCGGTGAATCAAGCAGAGGAAATGTACAGCGGCCTGCCTCGGACCAGCGAGCCTCGATGCAGACAAATCCTTCTGGTATGTCTGCGCATACCAATATGCTGACAGCCTCCAAGGAGGATTCCAATGTGTCCTCCTCCGCGGAGCATACCGCAGCAAACTCTTCCAGCCGTACGCAGTCCGCCGGCAGTGTTGCGGGCAACCAGCAGCCTCCGTCACGTCCCCGTTATCCACAGCTTCCGCATAGCGAGTTTTCCCTAACTCCTCCTGCGGAAAATGGAGCGGCACCGAAACAGCCGGAGCGCTTTGAATCTTTAGGTAATGTGTCAACACAGCATCCTACGGTTGCCCCTGTCAAAGATCGAATTCCGGCGGCAGCGTATTCCGTTCGTCCGGAAGGCGTTCCGGAGCTGTCCTCACGACAGGAAGCGCAGCATGTAGACGATCTTAGAGGAATTTCGGATGAGGTCCGTCGTCATATTCTGGCGGGACAACTTGCGATGGAGGTTCAGCTTAAGCGCGATCCGAGCGTTGCGGGGATGCGTGCGATTACGAAGGTTCTGCGGGAGAATACGACGCTGACGCGGCTTCAGAAGATTGACTTTCTCATCGGATTTGGGCGTGCGCTTCATCAGAGCGGGCTCCCGCGTCAGCAGGAGGCCCTTCTCATCAAGACGATTGCAGAAGCATTCTGATTGTCACGTATAGGATATGGGGGAAGCGTGCATGAAGCATTTTAATATTGCGGTGATCGCGGGGGACGGAATCGGTCCCGAGGTCATTGCCGAGGGGGAAAAAGTATTTGACGGTATCGCAAAGATGGACGGCAGTTTTTCGGTCTCCTTCCAGGATTTTCCGTGGGGCTGCGAGTACTATCTGAAAACGGGTGAGATGATGCCGACAGACGGGCTGGACATTCTGAAACCGTTCGATGCCGTCTATCTCGGTGCGGTTGGATATCCCGGTGTTCCGGATCATGTTTCGCTGGGCGGACTTTTGCTTCAGATTCGTCGTGGGTTCGACGAGTATATAAATCTGCGTCCTGTCCGCCTCCTTAAGGGTGCCCCATGCCCGCTCGCTGATGTATCCGAAGATGATATCAATATGATTGTCGTGCGTGAGAACAGCGAGGGTGAGTATGCGAATGTCGGTGCGCATCTGTATGCAGGGACGGAGCGCGAAGTGGCACTCCAAACGGGTGTTTTTTCGCGGCATGGCTGTGAACGTGTCATCCGTTACGCATACGATCTTGCACGCCGTGAAAAACGGTCACTCACGTCGATTTCCAAAGGAAATGCACTGCGCTATTCGATGGTATTTTGGGATGATATCTTCGCAGAGGTTGGGAAGGAATATCCTGATGTAGAGACGTACAGTCTCCTCGTCGATGCGGCAAGTATGTTCTTCGTCAAGGATCCGAAGCGCTTCGAGATCGTTGTGACAAGCAATCTGTTCGGCGATATCCTCACCGACCTCGGTGCAGCGATTGCGGGTGGGATGGGGCTTGCGGCAGGCGCGAACCTCAATCCGGAGCGGAAATTCCCCTCGATGTTTGAACCGATCCACGGGAGTGCACCGGATATAGCAGGGAAGGGGATTGCAAATCCGCTTGCTTCGATCTGGTCGATCAGCCAGATGCTCGACTTCCTTGGTGAGCATGAATGGGCGGAGCGTGTCCTTGCTGCAGTCGAGACACTGCTCGTGGAGCGCAGGACATTGACACCGGATCTCGGCGGCAGAGCAAAGACCTCGGAGATCGGTGCAGCGATTCTTGAAATTTTGGGACGCTGAATCAGAAAAAGCGCGAGAATGTGCCTCGCGCTTTATTACATAACGGATGGAGCAGATGAGATGAAAGAAAAACGTATTCGTAAAGCGGTCATTCCGGCAGCAGGTTATGGAACTCGTTTTCTTCCCGCAACGAAAGCAACGCCAAAGGAAATGCTTCCCATTGTAGACAAGCCAACCATTCAGTATATTGTAGAAGAGGCGTTGGAAAGCGGCATCGAGGACATCCTTATCATCAGCGGACATGGAAAGCGTGCCATCGAGGACCACTTTGACTCGGCTCCGGCGCTTGAGCACGAACTTGAACGCAAGGGCAAACAGGACTTACTGGATCTCGTACGGGAGACTACCGATGTCAATGTGCACTATGTGCGGCAGAAATATATGCGCGGTCTGGGCGATGCCATTCTCTGCGCACGGAGTTTTGTCGGCAGTGAACCGTTCGCTGTCCTTCTCGGCGACGATGTTGTCTATCATCCGGAGCGTTCGGCGTTGGGGCAGCTGATCGATGTCTACGAGGCGTGCGGCGGTTCCATCCTCGGCTGTCAGATGGTCTCGGATGAGCAGGTCTCCTCGTATGGCATTGTTGCAGGAGAGACACTGGAGAATCCACGTCTCATGCGCGTCTTTGATATGGTGGAAAAGCCTGCGCTTGAGGAAGCACCCAGTCGGATGGCGGTTCTCGGACGCTATATCATCAGCCCTGAGATTTTTGCAATTCTCAGTGAGACCAAGCCGGGCAAAGGCGGTGAGATCCAGCTGACGGATGCACTTAAGGTCCTCGCGCAGCGTGAGGCGGTCTATGCCTACGACTTTGAGGGAAAACGCTATGACCTGGGGGATAAACTCGGATTCTTGCAGGCAACCGTTGAGTTTGCACTGAGGCGTGCAGATCTCGGCACAGATTTTCAGTCATATCTGAAAAATCTTGTGAAGACATTGTGAGGCGATCCGATTGCGGAAGGAAAATCAGGCAAATCTTGCACTTGCTGTCAGTGTATTCGGCGCAGTAGGGACGGCAGCAGGGCAGGGGGGGGCTTCCCTCGTTTGGACAGCGATTCATCACGGCTTTTTGGCGGCGACAGTCGGAGGACTTGCGGATTGGTTTGCGGTAAAGGCAATCTTCGGGCGTCCGCTTGGCATATCGCATCGGACGGACATTCTCCGGCGCAATCGCGCCCGTATTATGGAGTCCTTGGTTCAGTTCTCCGCCGACGATTTGCTCAGCAAAAAGAATATCATGGAAGTGATCGAGCGGGAGAACATCGGCGCACTTCTCGTGGAGTATTTGGAACATCGCGGCGGACGTGAACGGCTCATCGAGGCAACGGTAGATATTTTGCGCCATGTCGCCGCTGATGTGGACAGCCGTCGTATTTCAAAAGAGCTTACACCATACGTAATGCAGGCGCTTCATGCACTTCCTTTGGAGGACAGCTTTGTCGAACTGCTGGACGTACTGACCGAAGAGCCCCATGCAGACCGCATTTTCAATATGCTGATCCGCATGGGGCTGCAGCTGATTCGGACACAGGTATTTCAGGAAATGCTCCATGAAAATATTGCCTCCATACGTACGGAGTATGAGGGCGATGGGATGTTTCGCGCCTTCGTTTTGTCCTTTTTTGATGATGAGATGATTGCAGAATGGCTGACCGATCGGTTGGCGGATATCCTGCAATCGGCGATGGAGCATGATGATCGCCGCCATAGAGATGGGGTACAGGCGCTTGTTTCCTTCGTGACAACGCTTCGTACCAATCCGAATCTGCGCGAAGCACTCCACCGGTACAAAATTCATGTGATTGAGCATATTGAGCTCGAAAACATTCTGACCAACTTTATCGAGCACCGCATGAAGGGCAGTCATCCCTTCTGGATTCCGTATATTAAAGAACTCTTAAATGAAAAGATGGACGTATTTGCACATTCGGAAAGCTGGCAGAATCGTGCGGACCGATGGATGAAAAATCTGGCTGCGGAAGAGGTAGAGAAACATCACGGAATGATCGCAGACTTTGTTCGTGACTATCTGAATCGGAAATCGGATGACGAACTCATTGCCTTTGTCGAGGGGAAGGTACAGACCGATCTGCAGATGATTCGCGTGAATGGTGCCATTGTCGGCGCTTTTGTCGGTATGGGACTGTCGCTTCTCGTAGCATTTGCAGAAAGGATGTGGGCGCTATGACCCGAGCATGGAATAAGGCTGATGCGGCTCTCGTAACATCCTTTTTCTTTTTTTTGCTCTCTCTATATCTGCATCTGCATTATCCGTCTGTGATCTGGACGGACGGGATGCTCATGGTCAGCGAGGCTGCTCTGGTCGGTGGTGTCGCGGATTGGTTTGCGGTAACGGCGCTCTTCCGCAGACCTCTCGGATTTCCATACCATACGGCGATTCTGCCGCGTCGACGGGACAGTTTTATCAAGGCGATTGTCGTCATGGTGCAAAAGGAGTTCTTTTCACGGCGAAAGATCTTCCGTCATATTGAGAAAATTCACCTATTCCCCATGCTTCAGGATTATCTGCGCAAAGAAGAAACGGAAGCACGAATGACGGGAACGGTTCTTCACTTCATTCGTGCGGCATTTTTGCGAAAAAAAAATAAGAAGGCGATTGCCTACCTGTCGGAGCGCCTCAAGAATATCCTCCTGCGTGAAGATCCCTCCGAACTCATGCGTCGCTTTGATATGCTCTCCCACACAAATGAATGGGATCAAAAGGCACTTGTCCGTATCTCCCGGCTTCTTGCCCAAGAAGTTGCTGCCGATGAGACCCGTCAGTCCATTCGAGATGAACTGGCACGGTTGGAACATGAGAAAATAGGCGATGGATTTTTATCACGTCTGCTCGAGGTGACCAATACGGTCAACTTGGATGAAGGAGCGGAACTGATCCAACGTCATACCTGTCACGTATTAAGCGAACTTGGAAGGGCGCATTCTCCTCTGCAGGAAAATGCCATCGCGCTTCTCCATGACTGTCTCAGAGATCTGCGACAGGATTCTGAGCTTCTGCGTCTTGCACGTGATCTGCAGGAGCGGCTTGCCTGTGAACTTCCCATTGAGGAAACCTTGGCGCGGCTCTTTCAAGGGCTGCGAAACCACTTTCAGATGGATCTCAAACGAGAGGTCGACCCGATTGCAGAACATATGCCGGTATTTTATACCCATCTGCAGAGCATTCTTCACGTCGAATATCAGCACATGCTTTTCCTGATCGAGGAGCGGTCGGAACTGCAGAAGATTATCACAAAAGTCCTCTACGATCTCTTGGCGCGTTCTGCGCTCCATGCTCAGACTCTTGTCGGTGTCATTGTCGGGAATGTCTTGTCACGCCTTACCGATGAGGAGCTCAATCATCTCGTCTATGACAAGGTCGAGCAGGATCTCCTTTGGATCCGCGTCAATGGTTCCCTTGTGGGCGGCTGCATCGGCCTGCTGATCTTTGTTGGTATGAATCTCCTAGCATAAGCAGCCATTTCTCAGATAAAGTACATGAGGTTTTCATTGCTCTCCGCATGATTTAACGCGGTCAGAAGTTCCTCCAGTGAGATTGCGTTCAGTGCCTCATAGATGCTATTGTCCAGCACATCAAAGACCTTGCGTGCTAGTATTTCATTGAGCTGACCCATCTTTTCCGAGGCAGCGCCGGTCTTTTCAATCAGTGAAAGCTCAATCGAGGCAAGGATATCATAAGCACTGATTTTACGCGGATGACGGGAGAGTTGATAGCCACCCTGTGAGCCCTTGATCGAGTTGACCAGCTTGCTGCGCTTGAGGAGGGAGAAGACCTGCTCAAGATAGATCTTGGAGATGCCAAGGTGCTCTGAAATGCTGATGATCGTGATAGGGGAGGAGGTATCGTAATTGCGTGCGAGATATACCATCGCTGCAATACCGTAGCGGCCTTTTGCAGAAATCTTCATAGACTCATCTTCTTTCCATAAAACATAGTTTTTATAGCAATATAATATGTTAAATATGTGAAAATGTCAAATAAAAATCCCTTCTTCGCAATATGAAGAAGGGATTTTGTATTGCGTGTATATTAACGCTTCGAGAACTGGGATGCCTTACGTGCCTTCTTAAGGCCGTACTTGCGGCGTTCCTTCTCACGCGGATCACGCGTGACAAAGCCTGCCTTTTTGAGGGCAGGACGCAGTTCTGCATCCATCTCAATGAGTGCGCGTGTAATGCCGTGGCGGATTGCGCCCGCCTGACCGGATGCACCGCCGCCGGATACGTTGGCAATAACATCGTATTTATCGACTGTCTCGGTCAGGTTGAGCGGCTGACGAACGATCAGTTCAAGCGTCTTGAGACCGAAGTACTCTGCCATTTCACGACCATTGATTGTAACCTTGCCGTCGCCGGGAACGAGGCGGACGCGTGCGACCGAGGTCTTGCGGCGCCCCGTGCCGTAGTAAGTGACTTGTGCCATCGAACAGATTCCTCCTTTTACGAAACTCAGCGAATATCAAACGCCAGCGGTTCGGGCTTCTGCGCTGCGTGGGGATGCTCGGGACCGACGTAAACATTCAGCTTACGGAAGATCTGAGCGCCGAGGCTGTTCTTCGGCAGCATACCCTTGACAGCATGTTCGATGACGCGGGTGGGGAAGCGTTCGAGCATCTGACCGGCGGTTGTAAAGGTTGTGCCGCCCTGATAGCCGGAATGACGGAAGTAGGTCTTGTCCGTCAGCTTCTTTCCCGTGAACTTCACTTTCTCAGCATTGATGACAATGACATAATCGCCGGTGTCGACGTGCGGCGTGTAGATGGGCTTGTTCTTGCCGCGCAGAACCTTTGCAATCTCCGCTGCCAGACGGCCAACCGTCTGGTTCTCAGCGTCTACCACATACCACTTGCGTTCAATATCGACGGCCTTTGCCATAACCGTAGTTTTCACGTAATTCCCCCCTAGAGAGTAAGAGCATTCAATATGATGAGTTGATGCAATATCCTCTCATGCCTCCGGGGCTAATGGATACATGAAAAATATCACACGTCACTATTCTAAGAAATTTTGACCGGAATGTCAAGGCATTTTATCCATCGCACACTTTACTTTTTCTGCGATTCCGTGCATTTTTGTCTTTGGCACGGAGCAAGCCGCAATACGCACGCCCATTTTCAGAGGTACGGCGAAGATGAGATCCTCGTGGAGCAGGTTGCAGACCGCCTGCGGATCTGCGGAAGGAATGGCGAGGAAGAAACCGCCCTTATAGGGGAGTGCGGGAAGGCCGCACTGTGCCGCTTCCTGCATAAAGATATCGCCGCGCTCCTGTACGAGGCGATAGAGCGCATCGCGTTCCGCCTCGTACGACGCATAGGCAGTCTTGTCCTGCTGAATGCGTGTGAGGAGGGTCATCGCACCGCGGTTGATGTTCGACCACGTCGCGCGTGCTGCGTACTTGCTGATCTCGCCGAACTCGTCGATGACCGCCTTGCTCGAAGAGAGTGCGATGAGCGCACCGCAGCGCTGTCCGTAGAAGGTGTATGCCTTGGACATGGAGAAGGCAAAGAGCGTCAGGATGTTTTCCGGCAGATTGGAGAACTTCTGCATAAAGGCGCGTGTTTCGTGCTTTTCGCCTGCAAAGTCGATGTAGGCAATATCGACAAGCAAATGGATTTTCTTTCCTGCGGCGGCGTGTTTCTTCACGCAGTCCAGCACATGATCCCAATCCTCGGAGGAGAGGCTGTACCCCGTCGGGTTGTGCGCCGGCGTATTGAGGATGATGAGCAGGCTCTCCTGCTTCTTGAGGAGTGCGTCGACCGATGCGGAAAATGCCGTATGGTTGAAGTGGTTCACCTCATCAAAGAGTTGGAAGTTCGTCACAGAGGAGCCAAGTTCCTGACAGATGACATTGTACGTTCCCCAGAACCAATCCGATGTGAGTACTTGATCGCCCTTTTCGACATAATTATCGACAGCGGTGCGCAGGGCGCCCGTTCCGCCTGCACTTGCAATCGCGGCGAGGTATCCTGCGGGACGGTTTCCGGCAAAGGTGATGTCGATCGCTGCCTCCAGATATTCCGGAAGCCCAGAGATCGGTGCATAGGCAATATAATCCTCAATGGGCAGGGAGCGGAAGACGCGTTCGACCGTGGGGAGATGGGCGAGTTTTCCTGCGTCGTCCATCACCGCACCAATGGTTGCGTTCACAACACGCTCCTCGCCGTGTTCGGCGATTGCGGCGCGGCATGCTGCAGCAGCACCGAAAATTGCGTCCTTCAGTCTCCTTGATGCCGCGTGCGATGCCGCCATCTGAATAGCCATGTGTATACGCTCTCCTTTTCGTTTTGAAAGCACGAATCGTGTGAAACTCCCCGATGCAACGGCAGAGCTTCAATGATCCGTGCTTTCCCTAAAATGCACTATGATGATAGCGCGTTGTGTTGTTTATGTCCACAGGATATGTGGGTGTATACAAGTATTCTTATGCGTTCGGGAAGAACTCGTCGTGAATGCGGTTGACCGCATCCTTGACGCTGCCGCCTTTGATGAGGCAGGAGATGCTGATCTCGGAGGTGCTGATGATCTCAATGTTGATATCAGCACTCGACAGAGCTCCGAACATACGAGAGGCAATTCCGGGGCTGCCGAGCATACCGGCACCAACGATGGAGATCTTCGCGACGTCGTTGTCGATGGCGACGGCGGAGGCCTTGATTTCTGCAGAGATGCCCTCGACGACCTGTTTTGCTTCCTCCGCATCGATGGTAGCGACGGTAAAGACCATATCGGTCATATTGGATTCGGCACTGCGAATGCTCTGCACGATCATATCCACGTCAATGTTGGCATCTGCAAGTGCGGAGAAGATCTTGTGTGCAACCCCGGGGACGTTGGAGACACCGAGAACGGTGATCTTGGAGACGTGTTCGTCATGGGTAACGCCGCGAATGATAAAGGATTTTTCTTCCACTGTGTATTCCTCCCTAATGATAGTTCCCGGTTCTGACGTGAAGGTTGAACGGACGTGAATGGGGATACCATAGAGTTGTCCCATCTCCACGGAGCGTGGCTGCATGACACCTGCACCAAGACGCGCCATCTCAAGCATTTCGTTGTAGGTAATTTCACGCATACGGCGTGCACCCTTTGCAATGCGCGGATCTGCAGAATAGATCCCGTCGACATCCGTGAAGATCTCGCAGGTATCCGCGCCAACGGCACCCGCAATTGCAACGGCAGAGGTATCTGAGCCGCCGCGTCCGAGGGTTACGGGATTGCCTTCCGCATCCGTTCCTTGGAATCCCGCAATGACAACGATATTGCCTTTGTCCAGCTCCTCGTGCACACGCTTTGGCTCAAGACCTAGAATACGCCCCTTCGTATGTGCGCTGTCGGTCCTCATGCCCGCCATTGCGCCCGTAAGGGAGATAGCAGGTTGTCCCAGGGAGCGGAATGCCATCGCAAGGAGTGCGATGGAGACCTGCTCGCCCGTCGTCATGAGCATATCCATCTCGCGCGCATAATGATAGGGGCTCTCCACAACTTCACCCGCGAGGGCGATGAGATCATCCGTCGTGTCGCCCATGGCCGAAACAACCATGACAATACGATCATCGGGGGCTTTCTCGCTCAGGATTCGCTTCGCTATATTTTTGATTTTTTCAGGCGTTGCGACGGAACTGCCGCCAAATTTCTTTACAATGAGTGCCATATAATGTCCCCCTATGGTTGATATGATTCCCATCATGGTGAATGCTGAACGCATTATAGCGTAAAAATAGGGTGCTGTCCAGTAAGCAGAATGGCATGGGAATGGACAGAGATAAAAAAACTGTTGCACGAAGTTTCCAAGCTTCGTGCAACAGCCCAATATCACGTTTTCTTCGTTATGTCAGCGAGGCGATGTTACTTGTTGAGAAGCGCCTGAATTTCCGGCGCTTTCCCATCAGAACCAAGAACCTCTTTGATCTTGTGGGTGACGAGCTCCTTGATGTAGCTGCGGCCATCGGTCAGATACTGACGCGGGTCGAAGTGCGACGGCTCCTTCTTGAAGTGCTCGCGGATGCCGGCCGTCATCGCAAGACGGAGGTCGGAGTCGATGTTGATCTTGCAGACGGAGGACTTTGCTGCGCGGCGCAGCTGATCCTCGGGGATGCCGACGGCATCCGGCATATGTCCGCCGTTCTCGTTGATGATCTTCACATACTTCGGAATGACAGAGGACGCACCGTGGAGGACGATGGGGAAACCGGGGATGCGCTTTTCGATCTCCTCGAGGATGTCGAAACGGAGCGGCGGCGGCACAAGAACACCGTCTGCGTTGCGCGTGCACTGATCCGGCGTGAATTTGAACGCGCCGTGCGAGGTGCCAATCGCGATTGCGAGAGAGTCAACGCCCGTCTTCTCGACGAAGTCCTGCACTTCCTCTGGCTTCGTATAGGATGCGTCCTCGGCGGAGACGTTGACATCGTCTTCAATGCCGGCGAGCTGACCGAGTTCTGCTTCAACGACAACACCATGCGCGTGTGCGTATTCGGCGACGCGCTTTGCCAGTGCAACATTTTCGGCGTACGGCAGGTGAGAGCCGTCGATCATGACGGACGTGAAGCCGCCGTCGATGCAGGATTTGCAGATATCGAAGTCTGCGCCGTGATCGAGGTGCAGAGCGATGGGGATATCATTGATTTCGAGAGCTGCCTTGACGAGATGAACCAGATACTCATGGCGCGCATATTTGCGTGCACCTGCGGAGACCTGCAGGATCAGAGGGGACTTGAGCTCTCCCGCAGCATCGGTAATGCCCTGAACGATCTCCATGTTGTTGACGTTGAAAGCACCGATGGCGTAGCCGCCTTCATAGGCTTTCTTAAACATTTCTTTTGTTCCGACAAGTGGCATGTGATTACCCCCTATAAAAGCTAAAAACATCTCACGAATGCTCTCATTATAACATAATTTATTTACGGAAGATACCGTTTTTTGAAATTTCCCATCCGTTCTGTTATAATGAGTGAACTAATTTGTAAAGGCAGGTGCGTTGTGTGCAGTTAAAGCGCTTGGAAGCGTACGGATTCAAGTCATTCGCCGAGCGGATTGTCGTCCAATTCGATCAGGGGATTACTGCTGTCGTGGGACCGAATGGGAGCGGTAAGAGCAATATCACGGATGCCGTTCGCTGGGTTCTCGGTGAACAGAACATCCGTATGCTGCGTGGACTGCGTTCCGAAGACATCATCTTCGCCGGCTCTGCTGCACGCCGCGCACTCAGTGTTGCCGAGGTCGTTCTTGTCTTTGACAACACGGACAAGAAGCTGCCCATTGACTACGATGAGGTTGTCGTGAAACGCCGCCTTTATCGGAATGGCGACAGCGAGGTCTATCTGAATGATTCGCGCTGCCGCATCAAGGACATCTACCGGCTCTTTGCAGATACGGGGATCGGACATGACGGCATGAGCATCATCGGTCAGAACCGATTAAACGATATCCTGGACAGCCGTCCCGAGGATCGCCGCGTGTTCTTTGAGGAAACAGCGGGCATCACGAAATATCGGACACGCAAGCAGGAGGCGCTTCGTAAGCTGCGTGAGAACGAGGGGGATCTCGTGCGCCTGAACGATATCATGTATGCCCATGCGGAAGAACTGGAGCCGCTTGCTGTACAGGCGGAAAAGACGACGCAGTTTCGGCAGCTTGACGAGGAGCGGAGAAAATATCAGCTCACCGCGCTCGCACAGCAGCATGAACGGCTTGTACGGGAGCAGACCGGCCTCCATCAAGCGCTGAACGAGCATCGCGATGAGGAGTCGCGAGAAATGCGTACGCGCAGAGATTTCGAGGAAAAAAAACGTGTGCTCGAGGAAGATATTGCCGGGATTGACGAGCGCATACAGGAGAATGACAGGAAGCTGCGCAGACAACAGGAGAAACTCGACGAGTTCCGTCGGGAGGAATCCCTGATCAGAGGGCGGCAAGATCAAGGAACGCGGCGCAAAGCAGATCTTGAGGGGATGCACCAATCTGCTTCCGCCCAAAAGACTGCAATGGTCCAGGAGATTGCTCAGATCGATGCACTCCTGTCACAGCAAAGCACTGCACTGCAGGAAAAGCAAGCGGAGCAGGAAGACCTGCGGAAGAACATCGAGCGCCTGCAGGCGGCCCTCTCCGATGGGGAGCAGAAACTTGCGCAGCAAAATGCCTCACGCACTGCCGTACAGCGTGTATTGGCGAGGCTGAGAGAGCAGCTTGCCGTGGCTCGGACCGCTGCGCAGCAAGGGGATGCGGGAAAGGCACAGCAGAAAGTTGAAATGGAGCGCCGCCGTGCCCTCCTTGCGTCTTCGGAACGTGAACTCGCAGACAAGGGGCAAGCAATTTCTCTTGCGGAAAAGAATATGCGGGGCTTGTCGGAGGAATGTGAGCGCCTGCATGCGGAGGCTGAGGAGCTGAGCCGTACAATCGAGCGTGAGGAAGCGCAGCTGCGGAAGTCGGATGCAGAGCTTCTTCGCATCCGTCAGAGCCTTGACTTTCAGCGACGTGTGCAGGACAGCTATGAGGGGTTCGGGCGTGACGTACAGACCATCCTGCAGGCAGCGGAGGGATGGCGCGGCGGGGTTGCCGGAACCGTCGCCGACCTCATCCGCATTCCAGAGCGATATCTTGCGGCAATCGACGTGGCACTCGGCGGGAGTGTGCGGAACATCGTTACGGAGGATACGGATACGGCGAAGGCCGCCATATCCTACTTGAAGCGAAAGAATGGAGGGCGCGTTACCTTCCTTCCTTTGACGACGATTACCGTGCGTCCTCCGCGTGAGATTAACCTCGGACGCTATCAAGGGGTAATCGGCTGGGCGAACACTCTGGTTCAGGCAGAGGGGAGATTTCGGAAGGTTGTCGATCATCTCCTCTCCCAGACGCTTGTCATGGAGACTCTGGATGAGGCGCTGATTGCGGCGAAGCAGGAGGGCTATCGCCTCCGTATCGTGACGCTGACAGGAGAGCTGCTCAATCCAGGCGGCGCGCTCTCGGGCGGCGGACGCAAAAAACAACAGTCCTCGCTGCTGAATCGGCGCACGGAGATTGATGCACTCAAAAAAAGCCTAAGTACACAAGAGAAAACACATGAGGAACGGAACTCCTCCTTGCAGCAGAATCGGAAACTGCTCAAAGAGACAAATGACCGTCATGCGTCCAAGAGGGCCGCGGCAGAGAGCGTGGCGCAGGAACTCATGGAGCTGCGCGGAAAATGCGATGTATTGAAAGAGCGCATCGAGGATCAAATACACCATCTGCAAGAGCTGGAGCATGCAGAGGAGGTGCGTATCGCAAGCGGCACGAAGCTGCGCCGGCAACGCACGCGCATAGAACAGTACATTTCCCAATGTGAGGTACATGAGAATACCTTTGCACAGATCATTGAGCAGACTGGCAAAAGCTGTGCGGAACTGCGGGGCAAACAGCAGGGGGATGAGATGCGGCTGCACGAATTGGATGTTGCGATTGCAGCATTGTCGGCAGAAATTGAAGCGCGCTCACGCAATCGCAAAACGCGCACGTTGGATCTTGCAGATGCGGAAAAGACTCTGAAAAATATTACGGAACAGGACACACAGCTCGCGGATGAACTGCAGCGGGACGAGATACGTCTTTCTGACCTGGCGAACGGGATTTCCCGTCATGAGACAGTCGTCCAAGCACGAGAAAAACGCAGCGACGTATTGAAGGATCAGCGTCTGGCACATGAGGCGGAGAGCCGTGTGACAGACACTGCGATTAGGAGTGCCGCCCTGCGGCTTGAGAATATCAGTGCCAAGAAGCATGAATGTGACAAGCGTTTGGAGGGCATTCGCATACGCTTAAGCGATTGCAGGGAAAAACTCCTGTCGGGGTTTGGTCTCACACCCGAGGCGGCAGTTGCTGAGATGATGCAGGATGTCGCAGCGGACTTCCTAGAAGAACATCTGCGTGTTCTTGAGAATGCCATCCTTGCGCTTGACTCTGTGAATCCCAACGCCGTTGAGGAGTATGCGGAGAAGAAAGCACGGCATGAAGAGGAAGAGAAGCAGGTCGCGGATCTGCAGGCTGCAAAGCAGGACATTGAACAGATCATCCAAAAGATCGATCAGGATATGACGCGTACCTTTCGCGAGGCGTTCCGCCAGATTCAAGAATATTTCAACGAGATTTTTGTAAGGCTCTTTGGCGGAGGCATTGCTGAATTGCGCCTGACGGACAAAGAGGATATACTAAGCAGTGGCGTCGAGATTCTGGTGACACTTCCGGATAAGAAGCGGCAGAATCTGTCTGCGCTGTCCGGCGGTGAGCGTGCGCTGACGGTCATCGCCCTGCTCTTTTCGTTTCTGCGCTATCGTCCCTCGCCGTTTTCTATTTTGGACGAGATCGATGCGCCGCTGGATGAGGCGAATGTCTCGCGATTCGGTGATTTTCTGAAAGAATTTGCTGCCAATACGCAGTTCATTGTTGTGACGCATCGCAAGGGAACTATGCGTGCGGCAGATACAATGTACGGCGTTACCGTTGAGGATGCTGGGGTCTCAAAGGTGCTGTCCATTCGTATGAAGGATTATGAGACGCAGCAGAGTGCCTGATGTATTGAATGGGAAGGAGCTATTGTGGGATTCTTTGATCGGCTTAAAAAGGGCTTGACGAAAACACGGGAGAATTTCACCCATAATATCGAACGGCTGATTATCGGATATGCCGACATTGACGATGAACTAATTGATGATCTCGAAGAAACCCTGCTGATGTCGGATGTCGGTGTCAAGACAACGGAGACGCTTATCACCGCCGTGCGCAAGGGGATCAAGAAAAAGGAGATCTGTACGCCCGAGGATCTGATTCCATTTTTGGAGCAGGAAATTGTTCGCATCCTTGAAGCGGGGGAGAACACCTTCCATATGGCGGAGCAGGGACCTACAGTGCTCCTTGTGGTCGGTACGAACGGTGTCGGCAAGACGACAACCATCGGGAAGCTGAGCGCCTACTACCGCAGGCAGGGGAAATCGGTTCTCTTGGCGGCTGCCGATACCTTTCGCGCCGCTGCCATCGACCAGCTCGAGATCTGGGGCAAGCGAGCCGACGCGCAGGTCATCAAACACGGTGAGGGCTCGGATCCCGCTGCCGTTGTGTTTGACGCAATGCAGGCGGCAAAGGCACGCAATACCGACATCGTTATCGTCGATACGGCGGGACGGCTTCAGACGAAGTCCAATCTGATGCAGGAACTTGAGAAAATCTACCGTGTGATCGGACGCGAGATTCCGGGGGCACCGCATGAAACGCTGCTCGTTCTCGATGCCGGTACAGGGCAGAATGCAATCAGCCAGGCGGAGCTCTTTACGCAGACAGCACCCGTATCGGGGGTTGTCCTTACAAAATTGGACGGAACGGCAAAGGGCGGCGTGACCATTGGGATCAAGTCACAGCTCTCGATTCCGATTAAATGGATCGGTATCGGAGAGGGGATGGATGATCTTCGTCCCTTCCGTGCAGAGGATTTTGTCCGTGCGCTGTTTGTAAAACGCACGGATGAAACACAGGAGTAAGCCATCTATGTTTGATGAAAGGAGGATCTGCCGTGTATGAGGATCTGATCGAAGTGAAACGCAGCAGTGAGAATATCTTTGACGGGACATTGCTGCATGTGCGCCGCGATACGGTGTGTCTGCCGAACGGAAAGCAGGCGGTGCGCGAGTGGATTCATCATCCTGGGGCGGCGGCGGTGCTGCCCGTCCTGCCAAACGGAAATGTAATTTTGGTACGCCAATTTCGCTATCCCATCGGTCAGGTGACACTTGAGGTGCCTGCCGGAAAGCTCGACGCGGTGGGAGAGGATCCTCTGCATTGTGCACAACGTGAACTGTCGGAGGAGACCGGCTATACGGCGGAGCGGTACGAGAAACTGACAATGATTGCAACGACGGTCGGGTTCTCCAACGAGTACATACATCTGTATCTTGCACGGGATCTCACGGTCGGTGCACAGCATACCGATGCAGACGAATTTGTCAATGTTGTTTCAATGCCGTTCTCCGATGCACTTGCGATGATCGGATCGGGGGAGATTATCGATGCGAAGACGATGATTTCGCTCATGATGGCACAAGAGCATCTGAGCGGCTGACGCATGGGAGATCAATATATGTTCGGATTTAATTTTGAAGAGATGCTGCTCGGCATTCCTGGGCTCATCATTGCCATGACCTTTCATGAGTACGCGCATGCGCGTGCTGCCGTAGCGCTCGGGGATTTTACGCCGCGACTGATGGGCAGACTGACGCTGAACCCGCGTGCACACATCGATCCGATTGGGCTGATTATGCTGTTTCTTGTTCGCTTTGGCTGGGCAAAGCCAGTTATGGTGAATCCAAGCAATTTTCGTAAGCCCAAACGGGATGACATTCTCGTATCCGTTGCGGGACCCGCCATGAATCTTCTGCTGGGGTTTCTTGCTTTCTATGTCATGATCTTCATCCGATCGCATCATCTGGATATTTCACCGATCACCTACAGCATCATTCAGATGATCTTCATCTACAATGTCAACTTTGCAATCTTCAATATGCTCCCCATTCCACCGCTCGATGGCTCGCATATTCTGAGGAATCTCCTGCCGCCGGATCTTTCCTATCGCTACCAAGCCATTGAACGATATAGTTTGCTGATTATGATTGTGTTCATTGCCACGCCGCTGCTCGGTGTTGTCTTGACACCACTCTTTCAGCTGGTATACGGGATCTACAAGATCGTTGGCGGTATTCTCCTGTTCTAAGGGCACTTTATGGCAGCAGATTATCTGGTGAAATTGGATGCATTTGAGGGGCCGATGGATCTCCTCATGCACTTGATCGAAAAGAACAAAATTGATCTCTATGATATTCCGATCGCTGATTTGACACGACAGTATCTTGACCATATCGATACGTTGTATCAATTTGATATAGAGTATGCAAGCGAGTTCTTGGTGATGGCAGCAACCCTTCTGCGGATCAAGTCGCGTATGCTTCTGCCGAAAAATGACAGAGAAGAGGAGCAGGAAGAAGATCCGCGCATGGAGCTAGTGGAGCGTTTGCTCGAATACCGACGCTTCAAAGAGGTCTCATCTATCCTCTTCTCCTTGAATGATGCGCAGAGCCCTTATGTGGAGCGGGCACCGATGCCGCTTCCTGCACATCGACTTCCCGTTGTGGGGCTGTCGGCAGAGACGCTTATGCGCATCTTTTCGGACGTGCAGCGCATACGGGAGGAGCCGATCATTCCGGCTGTCGTTGTGTCGGCAGAGGAATACCGCGTGCAGGACAAGATGACGGATATCCTCATTCTGCTGCGCCGCAGGCATGGCAGGATGAAGCTGAACGATGCCTTTCCCACAGGAACGCGTGAGGAGCTTCTCTCGACATTTTTAGCACTGTTGGAGCTTGCTAAGATGCAGGTGGTCTGCCTCCTGCAGGAACATCTCTACTATGAAATTATCATTTCAGAAAAAGGGGAAAGCCATGCCGTCTCTTAGTCGGGCAAGTATTTTGGAAGCCGTCCTGTTTGCTTCCGGCATTCCGCTCTCATTGCCGAAATTGGCCGAAATCATCGAGGCCCCCGAATGGGAGGTGCAGGAATCCTTAACGCATCTGGAACACATTCTGTCGGAACGGGGGAGCGGTATATTTCTGCGCAGATCTGCGGGTGGCTATCAGTTGGTGACGCATCCAAATGCTTTTCCATGGGTGAAGAAGCTCTCGGAACAGGTGCAGCCGACGCTCTCTGCCTCTGCGATGGAGACGCTTTCGATCATTGCCTATAAGCAGCCCATTACGAAGCAGGAAGTAGAGCATATTCGCGGCGTTCGTGCAGAGCGTTCGATTACCCGTCTGTTGGAGCTGGAGCTGATCTGTGAAATGGGGCGCAAACAGGTTGTCGGACGACCGATTCTCTACGGAACGACAGATTTGTTCCTGCGTGCATTTGGCTTGGAGCAGATCGCCGATCTTCCGGCGCTTCCCAATGTGGATGATATCAAGGATACCCTCGATGATGATCAGCTGCGCCTGTTCGAGGAAATGCGTGCGGCTGCAGATGCGATTGAATATGATGCGAATGCAGCCATTGGAACGATCTTGAACGATGAATCCATGGAGACATACGATATAAAGGATTGAATTCATTGGTGGAATTACTCGCGCCTGCGGGAACAAAGGAAGCGTTTCTCGCTGCTGTTGCAAACGGCGCAAATGCAGTCTATTTGGCGGGGAAGAAGTTTGGTGCACGCGCCTATGCCTCTAATTTCGAGGAGGATGAACTGGCGGAGGTCATCCGACATGCACATTTGAGAAACATGCAGGTACATGTCGCTGTCAATACAATTGTCGATAGAGATGAACTTCCAGAATTAAGAGAGTATCTGTCCTTCCTCTATGATGTAGGAGCAGATGCCGTCCTCCTGCAGGATCTTGGTGCAGTGCGGCTGGCAAAGGAGATTGTGCCGCAGATGCCACTTCACGCAAGTACGCAGATGACGGTACACAATATCGCGGGTGTTCAGGCGCTTGAGGAACTTGGATTTTCACGTGTGGTGTTGGCACGCGAACTCTCCATTCCGGAGATTCGTGAGATTTGCAAAAAAAGCCGTGTGGAGATCGAGTGTTTCGTGCATGGTGCGCTCTGTGTCTGCTATTCGGGACAATGTCTGATGAGCAGCATGATCGGTGGTCGCAGTGGGAATCGCGGACGCTGTGCACAGCCCTGCCGTCTGCCCTATACATTGGTAGATGCACAGGGAAATGATGTGCTTGGTGACACTGCGGGCAACTTTCTCCTTTCCCCGCGCGATCTGAATGCGATTGAACTCATCCCGCAGCTGCTTGATGCGGGCATTGACTCGCTCAAAATTGAAGGGCGTATGAAGCGGCCGGAATACGTTGCGACGATTGTACGTACATACCGTAAGGCGATTGACCATCACCTTGGTGTTCGGCGAGAAGCCGTTGACGATGCCGACCGTGCACATTTGGCACAGGTATTCAATCGTGATTTTACAACCGCATATATGGAAAAACGGCAGGGCAGGTATATGATGAGTGACCGCCGTCCAAACAATCGCGGACTTCTGATCGGACGTGTCACAGCCTATGACCGTTCCTCCCATATGGTCACCGTGAAGTTGTCCGAGGGACTTTCTGTCCGCGACCAGGTGGATTTCTGGGTGAAGGTAGGCGGGCGCGTCAGTGTCGAAATCGAGCATCTGTATGATCGACGCGGGAAGGAACTCTTTGAAGCAGCTGCGGGGGATATCGTGTCCTTCCCTATTCGCGGAAAGATTCATATGCACGATCGCGTATTTAAGGTCTATGATGAAAAACTCATGAATGCGGCAAGGCAATCTTATGATGCCGACTCCTGCGACCGCATCCCGCTTCGCGCTGTTCTCTATGCGCGACTTGGAGAAAGGCTGCGCCTCTCACTTACGGACGATGAGGGGAACACAACGACGACAGAAAGCGACTACATCGTTGTTTCGGCGAACAATCGTCCACTCACGGTTGAAACTGCCGAAAAGCAGATGGGGCGCCTCGGTACGACGATATTTTCGCTCGCAGAATTTTCGTGCGACATGGATGATGCAGTGATGGTTCCGGTCAGTGAACTCAATCATCTGCGACGTTCGGCCATTTCCGCACTGGAAGATCTGCGCATGCAGCGCTTTGCGCAGCAGCGCATCTCCGTCGCCCGTTTTACTCGGGAGAATATCGCAGCTTCGTTTTTCCATGGGAGGGACATCACACCTCCGCGGCCGGCGAGACTGATGGTTGCCGTTGATGATATGGAGGCGATGAAGGTCGCCGTTGCTGCTGGGGCAGACGGGATCTTGTTCGGCGGAGAGTCCTTCCGTGGCACAGTGCTCCAACAGAAGGACTATGCGGCAGCGTGGGATTATGCGGGCGGATGCGGTATTCGCATTGACTATAATACGCCGCGCATTGTCAGAGGTGATGAACAGGAAGCACTGCTCCGCTTGTTTGTGGAGCTCAGTGGTAAACTGCCTGCAGCTCTGCACGTTCACCACATTGGGACGGCATATCTTGCACGTGAACGTTTGCCCGTGGCCCTCCATGCAGACTATTCGATGATCTCCTACAATCCGTCCACACTCACATTCCTGCATACGCATGGTTTCAGTGAGGCGACCCTATCGCCGGAGCTCAACGGAAAACAGATGGAGTACCTCGTAAAGAAAAGCCCCGTTTCGCTGACTGTCCTTGTCAGCGGACGACTTCCGCTCATGGTTTCGGAGTACTGTGTTTTGGGGAGTTTTCTGGGGGATCTGGATACGGGAAAATGTTCCATGCCATGTCGCAAGCATCAATTCTTCCTTCGTGACCGCAAGAATGTAGACTTCCCCATAATGACCGATCAGTTTTGCCGTATGCACATCCTCAACAGCAAACAACTATCGCTGCTGCCTTATGTGCATCAGCTTCTCGGGATGGGCGTGGCTACTCTGCGGATTGAGGGGCGTGGGCTTTCGACCGGCGAATTGCAGCGTACGGTTCGTATGTATCGGCATGCGATGGACCGCAAAGCGCCGCTGAAGGAAGAAGATGAGCAGTACCTTCGTTTGCAGGAGGGCAATGATATCACACGTGGGCATTATTTCCGCGGCATCTTATAGAGGTATGTATGGACACTGAGTCGTTCAAGGTTTTGGAATACGAGAAGATCACAAATTGGCTTGCAGCATTTGCCGCTACGATGCAGGGCAAAGAATGCTGCCGCAGTGTCGTGCCTTCCGGAGATTACGATGAGGTCGTAAGGCTTCATCAGGAGACGGCCGAGGCGGTGCAGGTACTGCAAATGCAAGCACCTCCCTTCGGTGGGATCTATGACCTGCGGCATATATTGAAGACGGCAGCCATGGGCTCTGTCCTCGAGATTGATGAACTGCGCTCCGTCATGAGCACGATGGGCGGGATGCGGAATGTGAAGTATTTTTTTCGTGATCTCACGTTGGATGTGCCGATTCTCCAAGAGAAAGCAAGGCCGATTGAGATCCTCGGGATGGTGGAACGTCATCTGAAGGATACCATCGACGCGCATGGAAATTTCCGTGATGATGCCAGTCCGGAACTGCGAAGGATTACGCGGGAACTACATACAGCGCAGATACGTGTGAAGGATCGCCTGTCTGCAATCCTGCATGATGCAGCAAATCAGAAATACTTTCAGGAAGCGATTGTCACTGTGCGCGATGAGCGCTACGTAATTCCGGTCAAGCAGGAATATCGCAATTATTTTCCAGGTGTGATTCACGATCAGTCCGCCAGCGGTGCAACTCTTTTTGTCGAGCCGCTTGCAACGGTGGAACTAAATAATACAGTGCGTCAGATGGGGCTCGCACGTGAGCAGGAGATTCAGCGAATCCTGCAGAAACTGTCGGCCGAGATTGCCGCGCACAGTGCCATCCTCGCGGAGAACTGCACGGTTCTCGCAGGGCTTGATCTTATTTTTGCGCGTGCCGGGCTCGCACATGAGATGGAGGCATATCCGCCGACACTGAATCGAGATGGAGTCGTTCACTTAAAGAGAGCGAGGCACCCGCTTCTCCCGAGAGATACGGTTGTCCCGATTGACATAGAACTGGGCAAGACATTTTCCATCCTTTTGGTGACGGGACCGAATACGGGCGGCAAGACGGTGAGTATGAAGACACTGGGCCTGTTGGCGCTCTTGTCGCAGATTGGCTGTTTTCTGCCGACAGCACCGGATTCGGAGCTCCCTGTCTATCGCAATATCTATGCAGATATCGGTGATGAGCAGAGCATAGAGCAGAGTCTCTCCACCTTTTCGGCGCATACGCGGAATATTGTCCGCATCATCGAAAAGGCACAGTGTGGTGACCTTATTCTGCTCGATGAGGTCGGAGCAGGAACCGACCCGGATGAGGGAGCTGCCCTTGCACGCAGTATCATCGAATATTTTTTACACAGCAAGATCGCTGTTGTTGCAACCACGCATTACGCTGCTCTTAAAACCTATGCCTACACACAGCCGGGCGTGGAGAATGGCTCGGTCGAATTTGATCTCAAGACACTGCGGCCGACCTATCGGCTTCTGATTGGCATACCGGGAGCGAGCAATGCCTTCTCGATCAGCCGACAGCTTGGTCTGCCGCAGGATATTGTTGCGCGTGCTGAAATCTATATCAACGAAGAACATACGCATTTTGAGCGAATCGTCAATGAACTCGAGCAGGAAAAGAAGGACTACGAGGAAAGAAACCGTGAACTTCGTCACAGAGAGTCCGAGATAAAAGCCATTGAAATGCGTCTTCGCAGTGAACGCGATGCATTTTCTGCATCACGTCAAGAACTCATGCACAAGGCGCGTGAGGAGGCAAACAACATTGTTCGGGAGGCGCGGCGCAGTGCAGAGGAGACAATCAAATCCCTCAAGGACCAGTTTGACGATCACGGTGTGAAGGAACGCCGCAAAGCCATACAGGAAGCTCGAGAACGTCTGGATGGAGCGTATATCCAAGGGGATGTTCCAAGGAATGAAGTCCATGGAAAGCCGGTGCGCCCGAATGAAGTTCGGGTGGGGGACATGATCTGCATCAAGAGCCTTGCGCAGGAGGGGACGGTGCTCGCCGTTCAGGGCAACGAGCTCACGGTTCAGGTCGGTGGACTGCGTACGATTGTCAAGATGAGTGCCTGTACGCTTGTGGGGCATAAAAAAAATAAGAAGAGTACAAAGGTTCATGTGGGGACTTCGATTTCCAGAAAATCGGCAGAAATTCGTCCTGAAATCGACGTGCGTGGGATGACTGTCTTCGAAGCGGAGTCTGTCCTTGGAAAATTTATTGACGATGCGGTGTTCACCGGACTGTCCAAAATTCTCGTGATTCACGGAAAGGGAACGGGTGCGCTTCGGCAAGGTCTGCAGGACTATTTGAAAAACCATCGTTCTGTCCGAACCTTTTCGTTTGCCGATATATCCGAAGGGGGGACCGGGGCCACGGTTGTGGAATTGAAGTAAGCAATTATGTCATAGGAACACGTCAATTTTGACAAAATACCCTTACAAAATTCTCAGTTTGTGATAAAATAAAGAAATTGGATTGCAGACAGAGCGCATTGGAGAAACGTCCAGACAGGAAGGTATCTATGCAGAAAAGCGAAAAGAAAACGACACAGAAGTCAAAAGGTGGCTCCGTTCTTGGAAAAGCTATTCTTGTTATAGGGCTGATCCTGTTTGTCATGATTATCGGTGTCGGTTGTGGATTTCTCACGGCGAGCCTGAATACAAGACCGAATCTGGCGGAGGATATCGTCCCGCCGGCATCGTCACAGATCTACGATATCAATGGCAACGAGATCGCGAACATCCATGCGGCTGAGAATCGCAGACCGGTCGGCATCAATGAGATACCAAAAAACCTTCAGAATGCATTTATCGCCGTTGAGGACAACCGCTTCTACGAGCACATCGGTATCGATCCGCGCGGGATTGTGCGTGCCGTTTGGGCGAATATACGCGGACGCACGGTTACGGAGGGCGGCTCTACCATTACGCAGCAGCTTGCGAAGAATGCCTATCTGACACAGGATCGAACGCTGAAACGCAAGATTCAGGAAGTCTTTCTCGCGCTTCAGCTTGAGCGTCAGTATACGAAAGATGAAATTCTTGAACTCTATATGAACCAGATTTATTTTGGACAGGGGGCTTATGGAGTTCAGGCAGCAGCACGCACCTATTTCGGCAAGGATGTCAAGGATCTGACGCTGAATGAATGCGCGATGCTGGCGGGCATTCCAAAGAGTCCGAACTACTATTCCCCGCTTAATAATATGGAGGCAGCGAACCAACGTAAGGGCGTTGTACTTGACCAGATGGTCAAATACGGCTATATCAGCGAGGGGGAGGCAACCGCAGCAAAGCGTGAAGAACTCTCCATCGTAAAGACAAACAACGATGGCATCAAGGGGCCTTCCTATTTCGTTGATTATGTACTTCAACAGCTTGCCGAGAAGTATGGCGATGATGCCATCTATAAAGATGGACTGAAAATATATACGACCATTGATATGAACTTGCAGGCAGCGGCGGAGGCTGCTATGCAGAAACTCCCAACCTACTTTACCGATGCAAACGGCATTGTGCAGCCGCAGGGGGCACTCGTTGCCATTGACCCGCATACGGGATACATCAAAGCCATGGTGGGCGGACGTGGAACAGATCAGTTCAACCGGGCGGCACAGGCGGTGCGTCAGCCTGGATCCGCATTCAAGCCGTTTGTCTTCGCTGCTGCTCTCGAGAATAAATATACAGCAGATTCCGTCATTGATGATAAGCCGCTGAAGATCGGCGGATGGGAGCCGCAGAATTATAGCCGCAACTTCTCTGGGAAGGTGCGCCTGCGGGATGTTGTGCGTTGGTCGCTTAATGTGCCGACCGTTCGCATCGCACAGGACATCGGCATCGACAAGGCGATCTACTATGCGCAGGAGATGGGCATATCGACCTTTGTTCTCGACGGGGCGACGAATGACCGCAATCTTGCCATTGCACTCGGTGGTATGACACGCGGCGTCACCCCGCTGGAGCTCACAAGTGCATACGGTACCTTTGCAAATCGAGGAGTTCATGTTGATCCGGTCGCTATCATCCGTGTTGTTTCGCGTACGGGAAAGGTGCTCGAAGAGGCGCAGCGGAAGGAAAAAAGTGTTATTTCTGCAGCGAATGCCGCCACCATGACCGCAATGATGGAGGATGTTATCCGACGCGGCACAGGAACGCGTGCCAACATTGGTCGTCCTGCCGCAGGAAAAACGGGAACAACAAGCGACTATCATGATGCATGGTTTGTCGGGTATACACCGGATCTGGTCGCAGGTGTCTGGATCGGCAATGACAGCGTTGGTGATTTGCATGGAATGGCGGGAGGACTGACCCCTGCTGTCATCTGGCAGACATTTATGCTGAAAGCTCATATGGGTCTTCCTGTACGTCATTTTGAGGGAGCTCCCTCCTATGCCGACGCATCGGATGATCTCCCCATCGAAGATCATGAACATGAGAAGGATAAAGATCCAAAGAAAAAACCGGATGCGCATGGGAAAGATACGGGGACGAAGGGAACTGCCGACACAGGAAAGAGCAGTACTGCCGCACATACTGCGTCCTCAGAGAATACGTCGTCATCTGCAGCAGAGGCTCCTGAGCCGGGCATGGGCGTAGAAAAAGGGCAGAACTAAGAAAGAGGTAGCAGATTGAACGCCATTGATATACTGAAGGAACGTGGATTTCTTGCCCAGTGCACAGATGAAGCAGGATTGCGCGAACTCCTTGGACAGGAGCAGGTCTCTTTTTATACCGGTTTTGACCCAACGGCAGACAGCCTTCATGCAGGGCATCTGATTGCGCTCATGGCAATGTCTCATCTGCAGAGAGCGGGACATCGTCCGATCTGTCTTGTCGGCGGCGGCACGGGTACCGTTGGAGATCCCTCAGGGCGTACGGATATGCGAAAGATGATGACCGATGAGATTATCCGTCATAATTGTGACTGCTTCCGTAGGCAGATTTCCCGTTTCATCGACTTCACGGATGATCGGGCGATCATGGTGGATAATGGAGACTGGCTGCGCAAGCTCAACTATATCGATCTGCTCCGTGATATTGGCGCACACTTTACCGTCAATCGCATGCTCGCTGCCGAGAGCTACAAGCAGCGCTGGGAAAAGGGCTTGACCTTCCTTGAGTTCAACTATATGATTATGCAGGCGTATGACTTCATGGAGCTCAATGGGCGCTACAATTGCAAGCTCGAGATGGGCGGCGATGATCAGTGGTCGAATATCATTGCGGGGGTAGAACTCTGCCGTCGCAAGAAGAACATCACGGTATTCGGCCTTACGAACAAGCTGCTTACAAAGAGCGATGGAACAAAAATGGGTAAGACGGCAGGCGGTGCACTATGGCTCGATGCTGAAAAAACGTCGCCCTATGACTTTTACCAGTATTGGCGCAATATCGATGATGCCGATGTCGAGACCTGTCTCTCGCTGCTCACATATCTCCCGATGGATGAGGTTCGTCGCCTTGCTGCCGCCGAGGGGCAGGAGATCAACCGCTCCAAGGAGATTCTCGCATACGAGGTGACCAAGATCGTTCATGGAGCGCATGAGGCTGAGAAGGCACAGGAGACAGCAAAAGCTCTCTTCGGCGGTGGTATGTCGGCTGAGATTCCACAGATCCGTACCGCTGTGGGGGAAAAGCTTGTGGATGTTCTTGTGCGCGGGGATGTATTTCCCTCGAAGAGCGAGGCTCGCCGCATGATTCAACAGGGCGGGCTCACGCTCAATGATGTGCGTGTCGCCGACGAGCAGTATATTCTCGGTGAAGGGGATTTCACGGATGGTGCAGCATTGATTAAAAAAGGAAAAAAGAAGCACTACCAGCTTGTATATTGAGAAGGAGATCGGAACGATGTCAGGACATTCAAAATGGGCAAACATCAAACGTAAAAAGGGCGCAAATGATGCGATTCGCGGCAAGATTACAACGAAGATTGGACGCGAGATCACAATTGCCGTCCGCATGGGCGGCGCTGATCCCACGGGGAATATGCGCCTGAAACTTGCCCTTTCCAAGGCAAAGGCAAACAATATCCCGAAGGACAATATCAATCGAGCCATTCAGAAGGGGCTTGGCGCCACTGAGGGAAGCAATTATGAGGAGCTGTTTTACGAGGGGTATGGGCCAGGCGGTACAGCCGTCATGCTCGATATTCTGACCGACAACCGCAATCGTACGGCGGCGGATGTCCGTCATCTCTTTTCAAAGTATGGCGGCAATCTCGGGCAGGATGGCTGTGTTGCATGGATGTTCAAGAAGAAGGCTGTTTTTGTCGTAGAGCGTGAGGCGTTTGACGATGAGGATGCGCTTCTTGAGATCGTCTTGGAGGCCGGTGCAGAGGATATGCGTTCGGAAGACGATGTCTTTGAGATTGTTGCCGAACCGGAAGCCTTTGAGTCGATTGAGGCGGTTCTCGGAGAAAAGGGCATCGAGACAGCATCTGCCGAGGTAACAATGGTTCCCGATACGACGGTTCATCTTGCCGATCAGGATGCCGAGAAGATGCAGACGCTGATCGACGCACTCGAGGACAACGATGATGTCCAGAACGTCTACAGCAACTATGAGATGGATGAATAAGCGGAGGATTGCTTATCGGAGTGCAGACGTGATGTCTGCACTCTTTTAAGAATAAGAAGATGTTAGTACTCGGTATCGACCCTGGGACTGCTATATGCGGCTATGGCTTTGTGGAGCTGATGGGCTCACGTCTGTGCCCTCATGCCTATGGTGCGATTACAACACCATCGAAAATGGAGGTGGAAAAGCGCCTCTTGAAAATCCATACGGAGCTTACATTGCTCATCGAAAAATATTCTCCCGATGCCATGGGCGTGGAGCAGCTTTTCTTCAATCGAAATGTGACGACGGCGATTCCGGTTGGACAGGCACGCGGCATCGCACTCCTTGCCGCAGCGCAGAACAATATTCCGATCGTGGAGCGGACGCCGCTGCAGGTCAAGCAGTCTGTGACTGGCTATGGGAAGGCGACCAAAGAACAGGTCATATACATGGTAACGAAACTTCTGAATCTGCCCGCACCGCCACATCCTGATGATACGGCGGATGCCCTTGCGGTCGCGATCAGTGCCGCGCATTGTGTGGACAGTATAGCATGGCGCAATCGGATATAGATGGGGAGCATAGAATCAATGATCGGATTTTTACGTGGAAAAGTTGCCTACACATTTCCGGACTATTGCTTTTTAGATGTTCATGATGTTGGCTATCGTGTGTTTGTCTCCCATCAGACGCGCAATCATATCGGTATCGGCGAAGAAGTCATGCTCTATATTCATACACATGTGCGCGAGGATGCGATCCTCCTTTATGGATTCTTTTCGCAGGAGGAGTATGATCTCTTTCAGCATTTAATCGGTATTTCTGGCATAGGGCCGAAGGTTGCGCAGGGCATTCTTTCGGCAATTACGGCAAACGAGTTTTATCGATTGATCCATCAGAAGGATGTCAAAGCAATCACAAAGCTCCCGGGGATTGGCAAAAAGACTGCCGAGCGAATTATCTTAGAGCTGAAGGATAAACTTGCGCCCACCATGTTTGACGATATTTCTTCCACAGATCAGACAGCTGGTCTAGCTGGCGACATAGGAGATAAAATCTCTGAGGCGACGGAAGCGCTTCTCAGTCTGGGGTTTGGGCAGAGCGAAATCCAATCTGTGCTGAAAAAAAAGACCGAGTGGGCAAGTACGGAAGAGATTATTCGTTATGTGTTGGCAGAGCTGCAGCGATTTTGAGAAAGGAGGGGGTCAATATTGGATATGTACGAGGATGAGGCGCTTGTTTCCTTTGAGGAACAGACGACAGACGGCTGGCAGTACAGTCTGCGCCCACGGCGTTTGAATGAGTACATCGGACAGGACAAGGTAAAGTCAAATTTGTCCAAGTTCATACAAGCGGCGCTCTCGCGCAGCGAAGCATTGGATCATGTCCTTCTCTATGGACCGCCCGGACTTGGAAAGACAACGCTCGCAGCGATCATTGCGAATGAAATGGGGGCAAATTTCCGTCAAACCTCAGCACCTGCGATTGAGCGGCAGGGAGATCTTGCCTCCCTTCTCACGAATCTGCAGGAGCATGATGTTCTCTTTATTGACGAGATTCATCGCCTTTCGCATCATGTAGAGGAGATTCTCTATTCTGCGATGGAGGATCATGCCATTGACATCATCATCGGCAAGGGACCCAGCGCACGCTCTCTGCGTCTCGACCTTGCCCCGTTTACACTCGTTGGCGCAACGACAAAGACGGGCGCACTCTCGGCTCCTTTGCGTGACCGTTTCGGCATCCAATCGCGTTTGGAATACTATACACCCGAGGCCTTGCTGCTCATCATTGAACGCACGGCCGAGATCCTCTCTGTACAGATCGAGCGTGAGGGTGCTCTTGAGATTGCACGCCGCTCGCGGGGAACGCCGCGTGTCGCAAACCGCATCTTGAAGCGTGTTCGTGACATTGCTCAGGTGGCAGGTGAGCGTACGATATCGAAGACCGTTACTATTGAGGCACTGGAAGCACTCGAGGTCGATGACAAGGGGCTCGAGAACAAGGATCGCTACATGCTGGAAGTCATGATTCAAAAGTTCTCCGGCGGCCCTGTCGGGCTAAAAACGTTGGCGGCAGCCCTCAGTGAGATGGTGGAGACCATCGAGGATGTCTACGAACCGTATCTGATTCAGTTGGGGTTTATCGCACGTACGGCACGCGGTCGGGTCGTAACGCGCGGCGGATACGAGCATATCGGGATCCCGTTCCCGCAAAATGATGACAGACAAGGAGAACTGCTCTGAGATGAAATTACTCATGCATATGTGCTGTGGACCATGCTCCTGCTATCCTCTGAAAAAATTACGCGGCGACGGCATTGAACCCACAGGGTATTTCTTCAACCCGAATATCCATCCCTACAAGGAATGGGAGGAGCGTCTGCAGAACGCAAGAAAGTTTGCGGAACTTATGCAGATGGATTTTATCGCAGACGAGACGTATGCGATGCGCGAGTTCTTAAAGAAAGCGCTTCCGGCAGAGGGAACAAAGAAGGGGCGCTGCCGTATGTGCTATATATGGCGGCTGGAAGAATCGGCGCAATATGCGGCAGAACACGGCTTTGACAGCTTTACCTCGACACTTTTTTACAGCATCTATCAGCAGCATGATCTCATGCGCTCCGTTGCAGAACGTTTTGCCAAAGAATATGGGATTTCCTTTTACTACGAGGATTTTCGTGACGGCTGGCAGGAGGGGATCGATCTCAGCAAAGAACTGGGGCTCTACCGTCAGTCCTACTGCGGCTGTGTATTCAGTGAGGAGGAGCGTTACAGTCGTGCACTTCGTAAGCTTCAGCGCAAGGAAAACAAAGAGAAGAAACGTCTGCGCCTGATGGCATAATTGGGAAAGAAGGCATTGTGATGAATCTCTGTCGTTGGCTTTGCGGCTTTTTTTTCTTTGTGGTACTTGCCTTTCTGCCTCAGCGGGGCATTGCTTCATGGCCACCGGAAATCACTGTGGGGCTCAGCCAGGGCGTATTCAAGGTTCGGCTTGCAGCAACCGATGGTGCTCTCCATGTCTACGCAGATACTGACCAAGCACCGATTTTAGAAGTTCCATCGTGGAAAGAACTTGACATTCGCATGCAGCAGGCACAGTTTCTTGTGAATGGTCAGGAAATCAAAGGGGAACGGTTGCTCATTCGGTCGGATGCCGTGGGATTTGTCAAGATCAATGATGCACCATACCGAGGATCTGTCACACTGCTGAAAAAGAATGGGATTACCGTCATCAATAATGTACTGGTCGAGGACTATCTCTACGGTGTTATCCCGAAAGAAATGCCGCCGACCTGGTCAGCAGAGGCGCTGCAGGCACAGAGTGTTGCGGCGCGTACCTTCGCTCTGAAGAATCGAAAGCGGCACAGTACGGATGGATTTGACCTCTGTAATACGTCACATTGTCAAGTCTATGAAGGCATGGCAGCAGAGACGCGTACAACAACAGATGCGGTCAATCATACGAGAGGAGAGGTGCTCTTTTACAACGGCAGTGTCATTGACGCGCTGTTTCACACGGATTCCGGCGGTATGACGGAGTTCAGCGAGTACGTGTGGGGGAGCTCTGTGCCCTATCTGTGCGCTGTGTCCGATCTGCAAACGCAGACGCAGCCATGGATACGTGCGATTCCGATGAGTGAATTCATGCAAAAGGTGGAACAGAACGGAACTGTGCTTGGAACACTCAAGGAAATACACCTCTCTTCGCTGGTTGTGGGCAAGGGGAGCGGTGATCGAAGTCCGTCCGGTCGCGTACGTTCAGCAGAGTTGATCGGAACGAAAGGGCGTATCGTTCTCTCTGGCAATAATCTGCGCACATTCTTTTCTTTACCAAGTACGCTGTTTGATATGCATGTCGGAAGAACGGATGTCGTATTCAGTGGATATGGTTCCGGTCATGGGCTTGGACTTTCCCAATGGGGAGCGAAGGCTCTTGCAGAAAAGGGGAGCAGTTACAAGGACATCCTCTTTCATTACTATACAGGCGTTACGCTTGAGAAATTATACTAGGCAAGGTGTACAGCTAGATGGATATTTCGGATTTTGACTACGATCTTCCGGAGGAGCGTATTGCCCAGACACCGATCGAGCCGCGGGACGCGGCTCGTCTTATGGTCTTGCATCCCAAAGACGGTACGATTGAGCACCGACGTTTTTATGAACTTGGAGCGTACCTGCAAACAGGTGACGTTCTGATCTTCAATGATACGCGTGTCATTCCTGCACGTCTCATCGGCGTACGCAGTCAAACGGGCGGGAAGGCTGAGGTCTTTCTCCTGCGTCAGATCGATAAAGACCAGTGGGAGGCGCTGGTAAAGCCGGGGAAGAAAGTGCGCGTTGGATCCATCATTCATTTTGGTGACGAGCTCTCCTGCGAGATTCTTGCCCATACGGATTTTGGCGGACGCATTGTACGGTTTCTCTATGACGGTGTGTTTGAGGAAATTCTGGATCGTTTGGGAACGATGCCGCTTCCGCCCTATATCCACGAGAAACTCGCGGACCGAGAGCGCTACCAGACCGTATACAGCCGTGTCAAGGGCTCGGCTGCCGCTCCGACGGCGGGGCTTCACTTTACAGAATCACTCATGCAGGAACTGAGGGATAAGGGCGTCCAATTTGGCTTTGTTACCCTTCATGTCGGGCTTGGGACATTTCGACCTGTTCATGTCGACGTGATCGAAGATCATGTCATGCACCAAGAGTTCTACTCTGTTCCGTCGGAAACAGCGGAGTTGATTCAAAAGGCAAAACAAGAGGGGCGACGTATCATTGCTGTCGGCACGACATCCATTCGTACACTGGAAGCATCGGCTGCACAGACAGGAAGTGTTGAGGCAGGGACGGGATGGACGGATATATTTATCTATCCTGGATATCGGTTTAACGTTGTCGACGCTGTCATTACGAACTTCCACCTGCCCAAATCCACGCTCATTATGTTGGTCAGTGCCTTTGCCGGACGTGCATTCACACTGGAGGCATATCGAACAGCAGTTGAAGAAAAATACCGCTTCTTTTCCTTTGGTGATGCAATGTTGATTCAGTCGAAAGAATGAAAAAGGGGGGGTGCATGTCCCTCTATCGGCTTGCTATGCTCGCCACTTCCCCCGTAAACAGGGGGAAGCTGATTATGCCGCATCCTTCTTAAGGCTTCCCCGTTTGACGGGGAAGGGGGACCGCATAAGCGATGGAAGGGGCACAAAGAAAGGGCGTTGTACGAAGTTTTTAGCTTCGTGCAACAGCCCCTTCTGATCTACGGGAGTTCGTGGAAACGGTCGCGGTGTTCGTTGATGATCTCCGCCATCATCCGTTTCCCATCAATATCGGGATGCAGACCGTCGGTGGAGAGCTGTGGGTTTAGAATGTGTTTCTGCTCATCGTAGAAGTACGGTTCTATATCTACATAGAATTCCTGCGAACGTATCCAGGTGTTGACAACGGTCATTTTCCAACGCCACGAGAGATCTGTCTCCGAGTGGAAAGCGAGCGAGATGCGATCCGGATTAAGTGGCAGGAGTGTTAGGAAGATCGGGCGGATGTTGTGTGAAAGACACTTTTTTTGCAGTTCATCCAGATCATCAATGATATCTTGCGCTGTTACACCAGTTGCCCGCAGACTGTTCGATCCGGTCAGGATCAGAAGATTTACGGGATGGAGGGGAAGCACATCTTGATCGAAGCGCTCCAGAGTTGTATGGGATGTATCGCCACTGCGCCCGAGATTGATACAGTCAAAGGGCAGATAGGTTGTATAGCTGTACTCAAGAAACGCGGGAGAACTCGAGATTGCACCGCCTCCGTGCGTAATGCTGTCACCAAGTGCCGCTGCATAGATCCGTTTTTCAGTCGGTGTATCAACGGTGAATGACGCGATGTCAGACCATGTACCCACAGTATTTCCTTGTGGATCTAATCCACGCACGCGCCAGTAATAGGTGCCGGCGTAAGGGCGTGCATATTCGTCATAGATGGCATTGGTCGCGGTAATTGTCTGTGCCCATGCACGCCTTGGATCCGGCTCCGTTCCATGGTCTACTTCGGGCGGGTCTGTGAGAAGTTCGACTTCATAACGCGTGATGTTGTTCAGTGGAATCCACTGATATACGGGGTAGATTGGCTGACGGAAATTCATCACCTGATCGTATGTATTTGGAATCGGGCTGTTTGGAAAATCTGCAGATGAATCCAAATATAACGGTTCAGCGGCTGAGAATTCTCCGATGGGCTCGTTTTTGAGCCCGAGGGCACGCACGCGCCAGAACAGTTTTTCATAAGCTCCATAGGGACGTAGATCTGCCTGCCATCCGTTTGTAAAGATACTGCGCGTACTCATTATGTGGTTCGTAGAGGATAATTCCGTGCCTCCTTCCTGTGCAGGGGGAGCGGAGAGAATTTCTACCTCGTAGAGTACGGCATTCGGGAGATTGTGCCAAACAAGGAAGGGCATGAGACTGGCAGGGTGATCCTCGGTATAATGACTGATGGAAATGGGCGCTTTCGCCATAAAATATGGAGTGGCAATTGGCGTCGATGGAGCTGTTACCGCGCCAAACATTCCATAAGCCGTAATTCGATAATAAAAGGGGATCGGCGCGGAGGAGACCGCATAGGACGGCGTGGTAGTAAACTCTGTCTTTACGTGTTCGTAGATGGATTCCTCGGTGACCGTTCCAGTTGTCTTAATGTAGGTATCAATACGATAATAGCAGGGATAGGGGAGACGCTCCCACACGAGTACAGAACTTCCACCGTTCTCATGAATTTCGGCGGTGATGTCGATTTTTCTAAGGTTCAAAAGATCTGTTTTTTCAATGGCAAAAATACAACCGAGGACGGCGAGGAAAATGATTGCCGTAAAGAAAAAATAATGTTTCATTCATTCACCCAAAATATCATCTGTCTTTTAGAAAGTTGAGGATTTCATATGGAAACCAAAGGTCTTGTTATTGTTCACACCGGTGAGGGAAAGGGAAAAACTACGGCAGCTCTTGGTATGGCAGTACGCGCATGGGGAAATGGGATGCGCGTGCTCATCCTGCAATTTATCAAAGGAAGCTGGAAGTACGGCGAGCTTGCAGCCATTAAGGCACTCTCATCTGTGCGCCCCTGCATTGAAATTCGTCAGGGGGGGCTTGGTTTTTCGCAGAGAGGAGCCGGCGCAGAGGATGAACATCGCAGTGCTGTTCATGCACTTCTTCAAACAGCAATGGATGAGCTCTGTGAGAACACATGGGATATGATCATCCTCGATGAGTTCAACTACGCTTACTCCTTCGGCTTTATCTCCTTGGACGATTTGGAGATGCTGATTTCCAAACGGCTCGAGAGAACGCACCTAATCTTTACAGGGCGCAATGCGCCTCAAGAACTCATTGATCGGGCAGATCTTGTTACGGAGATGCGCCTGGTTAAGCACCCCTTTCAAAAGGGAATCAAAGCCCAGAAGGGAATTGAGTTTTAAGAAACAATCAGATTATAACATATTCCCCATGTGTATGCCATGCAAGAAAAACTCTCTTTCGCTAGGCTATTGAAAAAAAACATGGAATGCGCTACAATCTCTGTCATATCTTTGTAAATTGTAGTTGGTTTATGGATGTGTGTATTATCCATAAACATAGTAGATTGGGAGAGTTTTTTATGAGAAGTGATGTTGTAAAACAGGGAGCGACACGTTGTGCACATCGTTCACTGTTCCATGCCAACGGATATGGTTCGGAGGATTTGAGAAAACCGTTGATCGGAGTTTGCAATTCGTTCAACGAGATTATCCCGGGGCACTTTCATCTGAATACAATTGCGGAAGCCGTGAAACTTGGAGTGGCAGCAGCCGGTGGAACGCCGATTGAATTTCCGTCGATCGGTGTTTGTGACGGTATTGCCATGGGGCATACGGGGATGAAATATTCCCTCGCGAGCCGTGAACTCATTGCGGACTCCATCGAGGCTGTTGCCATGGCATCGGGATTCGATGGGCTTGTCCTCATTCCAAACTGCGATAAGGTTGTACCTGGGATGCTCATGGCAGCGGCACGTCTCAATATCCCTGCCATTCTCGTCAGTGGCGGCCCCATGCTCGCCGGACGTCATCGTGGACGCGACATCAGTGTCAGTCAGGCATTCGAGGCAGCGGGGATGTTTGCCGCCGGCAAGATGGATGCCGGCGAGATGGCTGCTATTGAGGAGCATGCCTGCCCAAGCTGCGGTTCCTGCTCCGGCCTGTTCACGGCGAACACGATGAACTCCTTGACCGAGGTGCTCGGTATGGGGCTTCCCGGAAACGGCACGATTCCCGCTCCTTACACAGGAGAGCGTCGTTTGCTGGCAAAGCATGCAGGGGCGGTTATTCTTGAACTTGTTAAAAAGAATATCTGCCCGCGGGATATTATGACGCGTGAAGCCTTTGAAAATGCGATCACGGTCGATATGGGCATCGGAGGCTCTTCGAATACCGTTCTGCATCTCACGGCGATTGCACATGAGGCGGGAATTGAGCTGCCGCCGCCGCTGTTTGATGAGATCAGTAGACGTACGCCGTATATTACGAAGCTGAGCCCTGCAGGAACACACCACATGCAGGATCTGAATGAAGCGGGTGGAATTACGGCAGTGATGAAGGAACTGTCGAAGATGAATCTGTTGCATCTGGACGCGCTGACCGTTACAGGAACGGTACGTGACCGTATCGCACACGCAGAGATTCTGGATCCGACGGTGATTCACAGTGTCGAGCATCCATATCGTCCCGAGGGCGGCCTTGCCATCCTGCGCGGGAACCTCGCACCGGATTATGCTGTTGTCAAGGCCTCGGCGGTTGCGGACGATATGCTCACATATCGTGGTACGGCACGGTGCTTTAACTCCGAGGAAGATGGTGTCAACGCCATCATGGAGGGAAAGATTCACGATGGCGATGTGGTTGTCATCCGCTACGAGGGGCCGAAGGGTGGTCCCGGGATGCAGGAGATGCTCAACCCGACAGCAGTCATCACAGGAATGGGGCTGAAGGTTGGTCTCATAACAGATGGGCGATTCAGCGGCGCAAGTCAGGGCGCATGTGTCGGACATGTATCGCCGGAGGCGATGTCGGGGGGGCCGATTGCACTGATCGAGGATGGCGATATGATTACGATTGATATTCCAAATCGTAAACTTGAGCTTGAGATCAGTGACGAAGAACTTGCAAAGCGCCGTGCAAATTGGGTACAGCCGGAACCTAAAATCAAAACGGGGTATCTAGCCCGCTATGCGAAGCTGACAACGTCCGCAAATGAAGGTGCCGTTTTGCGATAAGAAGAACGTTCTTGCAGCCCACGGGAGTTTCTGCTCCTGTGGGTTGTTTTTATATGTGTAATTCGCTATAATGACGTTGCATTATTTCTGGAAGAGTGGAGGCTTATATCTCATGCACATTGTCCTGGTCGAACCGGAGATTCCGGGAAATACAGGAAATATTGCGCGCCTGTGTGCCGGAACGGGGATTGAGCTTCATCTTGTGCGGCCGCTTGGATTCTCGACAGATGATAAACATTTGAAACGTGCGGGACTGGATTATTGGCATCTCGTTAAGGTGTACTATCACGACAGTTTTGCAGATGTTCAACAGCAATATACGGGATCGCCGTTCTATTTCTGTACGACCAAGGCGAAACACAGCTACTCTGATATTGCATATGCGTCAGATTCCATTCTTGTTTTTGGGAAGGAGACGGCGGGATTGCCGGAGCCACTGCTGGCTGCCAACGAGGAACGTACCATTCGCATTCCAATGCAGGCAGGGGCGCGTTCACTGAATCTGTCCAATGCCGTTGCCGTTGTTGCATATGAAGCACTGCGTCAAAATGCATTTGCCGATTTGTGTTTGAGCGGAACAGGATGTCATGGGGGAACAGATACGATATGAATAAGGATTTTGTACGAGCCTGTGAGCGTGCATTCGACGCTGCGCAGCTCTTTGCAGATGCCCCCCTGCGCTTTCATACGACGTTTCGGATCGGAGGCCCTGCAGATCTGCTCTTTTATCCACAGAATACGGAAGAAGTGCAGAAGATTATCCGTATGGCAAAGGAGTATGGGGAGCCGATTACCCTGCTTGGCAACGGCTCCAATATATTGGTTCGTGATGGTGGTATCCGCGGGCTTGTCATACGCTTTGGGAAAAAGATGGCAGATATTACGCGTGATGGTACAGATCTCATCGTCGGCGCGGGCGCTCTGCTGCGTGATGTTGCTGCGTTTGCGCAGCAACATGGGCTTTCAGGCTTGGAGTTTGCCTGCGGGATTCCTGGGAGCATCGGCGGTGCAATCTTCATGAATGCGGGCGCGTATGATGATGAGATGAAATCTGTTGTCGTCTCAGTCCGAACGGTTTCTCGAGACGGAGTTGAGCGTCTGTATTCTGCGGCCGAGCTTGATTTTGGCTATCGTCACAGTGTTTTTCAGCGCGGGGACGAAGTCATCTGCGAAACACGTCTGCACTTGCGGGAAGCGGACAAGGATAGGATCCTGGAACGCATGACAGACTTGAATCACCGTCGGAAGAGCAAGCAGCCATTGTCTTATCCGAGTGCGGGAAGTACGTTTAAGCGTCCGCCCGGATATTTTGCCGGGACACTGATCGAGCAGACCGGACTAAAAGGGCTTACCGTTGGTGGTGCGCAGGTTTCGCAGAAACATGCGGGGTTTATTATCAACATCGGCAATGCGAGTGCATCCGATGTCCAACGACTGATTGCGGCAGTGCAGAAACGTGTCTACGCAAAATACGCTGTCGAGCTTTTCCCAGAGCTGCGCGTGATTGGAGAGCCTTGAACGACGGAATATACATACGAGGAGAATGTTTCTTCCCTATGGAAAAATATAAAGAACTGGTTGATTTTCCATCAAAGCATCCAAATATCGTAGTTGCTCTCGGTATGTTTGATGGGATTCATATCGGGCATCAAGCGATCATACGTACAGCAGTCGAAAAGGCGCAGGAGATCAAAGGCACTGCGCTTGTTTTTTCGTTTGCAAATCACCCGCGCTCCGTCATTGCGCCGGAGCACACGCCTCGACGCATTGCAAGTGATGCAATGCGTCTCCGCATTCTGAAGAACCTCGGTGTAGATGCCTTGGTCGAGATCCCATTTACCTCGGATTTCGCCGAGATAGAGCCGGATGATTTTATTCGGCTTCTTCGACGTTATTTTTCACCGCGGTACATTGTTGTGGGGGAGAACTATACCTTTGGACGCAGTGGTGTCGGGACACCGGAACTCCTGCATGAAGCGTCCCGGACATACGGGTTCCGATTGATCGTCTGTTCGTCGGTCATGCGAGACAGAGCACCCGTGAGCAGCACAAGGATTCGTGCCCTTATTGAGAGCGGTGACCTGCATAGAGTTAACGAATACCTCGGCTATCCGTTTTCCATCAACGGCATTGTGATACACGGGCAGGCACGTGGGCGCAGACTTGGCTTCCCAACTGCAAATCTGGCGTTATACGAAGCGTATGAGCGTCTGCCGAATGGGGTTTATGCCGCAACCGTTCTGTATCAGGAGAAGGTCTACCGCGCGGTTGCGAATATTGGAAACAACCCAACATTCGATGGTTGTGACCGTCGTTTGGAAGTTCATATTTTGGATTTCTCCGGCGATCTTTACGGCGCAGAGATCATGGTTTCCTTCTATGAGAGGATACGGAATGAGCAGCGATTTTCTTCGGTTGATGATTTAATTCATCAGATTGCAAAAGATAAGGAGACTGTCGAACGTATTTTTGATAAAAGTTTTCGTTTACAAGAAAATATTTCTATGGTAATATGATGGACGCAACCAAACCATGACTCAGATAGCGAATAATCCGACGCTTTCTTGGTCAGTGGTGAAAATTTATGAGGAGGATTCAATATGCTCACACAGGAAAAGAAACAAGAAATCATTAAGGAACATGCAGTACACGAGGGAGATACGGGATCTCCCGAGGTTCAGATTGCTGTTCTGACGGCACGCATCCAGTACCTGACGGAACATCTGAAGGAACATAAGAAGGATCACCATTCACGCCGTGGGCTTTTGAAGATGGTCGGACATCGTCGCCGCCTTCTAAGCTATCTGTATCAGACAGATATTGAGCGCTATCGCTCGATTATTGCAAAGCTCAATCTGCGTAAGTGATATCTCAGATACGGAGAGAAAAGAGCGGGGGCTTCCCCGCTTTTTTGCTATAGGGACAAGGATTCCAACATGTTTTGTCGAATGGTTTTATAGTATAGAATGATCCGAAGAAACCTAGGAGGATATGTATGCAATGCTTTGAGATGGAGTTGGGCGGACGAACGCTGACCATCGAGTACGGGAAGATGGCAAAGCAGGCGAATGGAGCTGTCTTGGTTCGCTATGGCGACACTGTTGTTTTGGTCACAGCGACAGCTTCCAGTGCCCCACGTGAGGGCGTTGACTTCTTTCCGCTGACGGTAGATTACGAAGAAAAGATGTATGCTGCAGGAAAGATTCCAGGTGGCTTCATCAAGCGAGAGGGACGTCCGAGCAGCGATGCCGTGCTCTGTGCGCGCCTGATTGATCGCCCCATTCGCCCTCTTTTCCCCGATGGCTTTCGGAACGATGTCCAAATCGTTGCTACCGTTCTCTCCGTGGAGCAGGACAATCCACCGGAAATCGCTGCGATGATCGGTGCCTCCTGTGCACTTACCGTATCGGATATCCCCTTTATGGGACCGATTGCGGGCGTGCGTGTCGGTTATGTTGATGGTGCGTTTGTTATCAATCCGACGGAGGCGCAGCGTGCTGTTTCGGAGCTGAATCTCACCGTGGCCGGTTCTCACGATGCTGTTATGATGGTGGAGGCGGGTGCAAACGAACTTTCCGAAGAGATCGTTCTTGATGCGATCCTGTTCGGTCATGCTGAGATTCGTCGTCTTGTCGAGTTTCAGAACGATATTCGGAGTGCCTGTGGAAAAGAAAAGATCGCTCCCGCGATTTTTGCTGTTTCCGAGGAACTGGAGTTCAAGGTGCGTGCGTATGCAGAGGAGCGCCTTGATGCCGCAACACGGAACAGCGACAAGCTTGCGCGTGATGCAGATATTTCTGCCATCAAGGCGGAGACCGTGGAGCATTTCGTCGAGGAATATCCGGATGCTGCAAAAGAGATTGGACAGATCCTCTACAAGATCGAAAAGGGGATCGTCCGTCACATGATTACGCACGAAAAAATCCGTCCGGATGGACGTGCGTTGGATGAGGTGCGCCCGGTCAGCTGTGAGGTTGGTATTTTGCCGCGTACGCACGGTTCGGGTCTCTTTACGAGAGGTCAGACGCAGGTGCTTACCGTCACGACGCTTGGTTCGATTGGAGACGAACAGATCATCGATGGACTTGGTCCTGAGACAACGAAACACTATCTGCATCACTATAATTTCCCCGGATACAGTGTCGGCGAGGCGCGTCCCATGCGCAGTCCCGGTCGGCGTGAGATCGGGCATGGGGCACTTGCGGAACGCGCACTCTTTCCGATGATTCCTTCGATTGAAGATTTCCCCTATACGATTCGTCTCGTCTCGGAGATTCTTGAGTCAAATGGCTCGAGCTCGATGGGGAGTGTCTGCGGAAGTACGCTGTCGCTTATGTGTGCAGGCGTTCCGATCAAGCGTCCCGTCTCTGGTGTGGCGATGGGGCTTGTGCGCGATGGTGATGACTACTCTATCCTTACGGATATTCAAGGGATGGAGGATGCTCTCGGCGATATGGACTTTAAAGTAGCCGGTACATCAAAAGGAATTACGGCAATTCAGATGGACATCAAGATCGCCGGAATCACGCGGGACATTCTTGCCTCGGCTCTCGCACAGGCAAAGGAGGGACGTGCGTTCATCCTTGAAAAGATGCTCGCATGCATTGACAAGCCGGCGGCAGAACTCTCACCGTATGCACCGCGCGTAGAGGTTATCACCATTGACATTGACAAGATTCGAGATGTCATTGGAACGGGGGGTAAGGTTGTCCGTAAGATCATTGATGAAACAGGCGTAGATATTGATATTCATGAGGATGGCAACATCTTTATTACATCTCCAAATATGGAGGCGATGGATTGTGCCCGCAAGATGATTGAGGACATTGTACGCGAAGTCGAGGTCGGAGAGGTCTATACGGGACGCGTCACACGCTTCCTGAAATTTGGTGCATTTGTTGAACTCCTGCCCGGCAAAGAGGGACTTTGCCATATCTCACAGCTTGCAAAACATCGCGTGGAGAATGTTGAGGATGTTGTCAAGATCGGCGACCAGCTTGAGGTCAAGGTCGTCGAAATTGATGAAAAGGGACGCATCAACGTCAGCCACAAGGCGCTTCTCTGATGATTCAGGTCTATACCGGAAATGGAAAGGGCAAGACAACGGCTGCGATCGGTCTTGCCATACGCGCACTTGGGGCAGGACATCGCGTGTTCATGATGCAGTTTATGAAGGGGCTTGCCTACAGTGAGCAGGAGCTCCTGCGAGCAATGCCCAATATGACGCTTGAAACGAGTGGAAAGCCCTTCTTTGTCGCAGAAGAGGGGATGATGGATGAAAAGGCGAGAGCCCTGCTAGGCGATGATGTTGTTATTTTCCCCAAAGGACAGCCGCCGGCAGATTATGTTGCCCTGCTCACATCCGGATTTGAGCGTGCGATGGAGGTCCTGTTCAAAAGGGATGCTGATCTCGTCATTCTTGACGAAATCAATATTGCATTGTCTTTTGGGTTGCTTCAGCGGGAACAAATGGAGAAACTTCTGCAAAATCTTCCTGCCGAAATGGAGCTTGTTTGTACAGGGCGAAATGCCCCACAATGGTTGATGGATCGCGCAGATCTCATTACAGAAATGCGGGAAGTACGCCACTACTATGAACAGGGCATTCCTGCGCGTAAGGGAATTGAAAACTGAAGGAGAGAGTTTACATGGAATCAATGATTCGAGATATTGCACTCGCACCGTCTGGTCACGCAAAGATTGACTGGGTGAAGCGCTTTATGCCAGTAATGGCGGCGGCTGACAAGGAGTATTCGGTCACAAAGCCGTTTGCCGGCATCAAGATGGTGATTACCCTGCATCTTGAGGCGAAGACCGCCTATATGGCGACAATTTTCAAGCACGCCGGTGCAGAGGTCGCTGTTACGGGCAGCAATCCGCTGTCTACGCAGGATGATGTTGCGGCGGCGCTCGTGGAAGAGGGAATCCATGTCTTTGCATGGCATGGATGTACCGAGGAAGAATACGCCGTATTCCTCAACAAGGCGCTCGATATCAAGCCGGATATTGTCATTGATGACGGCGGAGATCTGGTTGATATGCTTCACACAACGCGGCGCGATCTTCTTCCCGGGCTCATTGGCGGCTCGGAAGAAACCACAACGGGCGTACATCGGCTCAAGGCATTGGAACGCCAGGGCAAACTTGAATTCCCGATGATTGCAGCAAATGACGCATACTGCAAGTATCTCTTTGACAATCGCTATGGAACCGGTCAGTCCACATGGGACGGCATTATGCGCACAACGAACCTCGTCATTGCAGGCAAGACGGTCGTCATTGCAGGATATGGCTGGTGCGGCAAGGGTGGAGCAATGCGTGCGCGCGGGCTTGGTGCAAACGTCATTATTACGGAGGTCGATCCGATCAAGGCGATTGAGGCAGTCTTTGATGGTTTCTACGTCATGCCGATGGATGAGGCCGCCAAGGTTGGCGATATTTTCCTGACACTTACGGGCAATAAGGACATCCTTTGCAAACGCCACTTCGATGTGATGAAAGACGGCGCGATGATGGCGAACTCCGGTCACTTCGATGTTGAGATCAATATCCCCGAACTGACCGAGGGCTCTGTGTCCAATGAAGTCGTACGTGACAATATCAGAGAGTTTGTGCAGCCGGATGGGCGCCGGCTCTATCTCTTGGCGGAAGGTCGATTGGTCAACCTCGCGGCAGGCGATGGACATCCTGCCGAGATCATGGATCTCTCGTTTGGGGTGCAGTTCTTCTCTGCACTTCATCTGGTACGCCATGGAAAAGAAATGAAGAAGGGCGTACATCTCATGCCGGATGAGATCAATGTTGAGATTGCAAACATCAAACTAAACTCCCTCGGTGTTTCCATTGATGAACTGAGTGCAGAGCAGAGAGAGTACCTCGGCTTGGCATAGGAGAGACTGCATTGAATACGCTGATTAAGAATGTCACGGCACTTTTGCCCAATGGCACTACGGCGCTGGCCAATATTGCCGTCACTGATGATCGGATTACCTCAGTGGGGGATATTCCTGCCGCTTTTCAAGCGGATCATACGATAGACGGAACGGATCACTTTGCGATTCCTGGATTTGTCAATGCACATACGCATGCGTCTATGACACTCCTGCGCAGCTATGCAGACGATATGAAACTGATGGATTGGCTGGAGCAGATGATCTGGCCGATCGAGGCAAAGCTGCGCCCGGATGATATCTATTGGGGCGCTATGCTCGCTGCCGTCGAGATGATCCGTAGCGGGACAACGTCGTTTGCCGACATGTATGGGCCGGATATGGAGCGCGTTGCCGAAGTTGTCGAGGCATCCGGGCTGCGCGGTGTACTATCGAGAGGCCTTATAGGTGTTGTGCCGGACAGCGAGAAGAAGCTGGAGGAAAATGCGTCTCTCTATGAGAATTTCCATGGTGCTGCAGACGGCCGTATTACCGTCATGTTTGGTCCTCATGCGCTTTATACTTGCCCGCCGGACTACTTAAAGAAGGTTGCCGCAAAGGCACAGGCGCTTGGGGCAGAGGTACATATTCACATGTCGGAAACTGTGGGTGAGATCGAGAACTGCCTGAAGGAATATGGCAAGCGGCCGTTTGCTCATGTCGCTTCGACGGGATTGTTTGAAAACGGTACACTTGCCGCACATTGTGTTCATTTGGACGATGAGGATATTGATATCATCAAGAAGTATCATATTCGCGTTGCGCACAATCCCGGCAGCAATATGAAACTCGCGAGTGGAACAGCACCTGTTCCGCGTCTTTTGGCAGAAGGCATCTGTGTCGCTCTCGGAACAGATGGTGCATCCAGCAATAACAATCTGGATATGCTGGATGAAGTTCAGCTTGCGGCACTGCTCCATAAGGTGGATACGCTCGACCCGCTTGCCGTACCGGCACTTACTGCAGTTAAGATGGGGACGGAGTACGGCGCACAAGCACTCTCCCTCCACGGTGTCGGCCGACTGCAGGCAGGTGATAAAGCAGATATTGTACTCTTCTCCATGCACGGAGCCGCATGGACACCGTGCTATAATCCTGTGTCACTCCTTGCATATTCTGCGAAATCCTCGTCGGTTGATACCGTGATGGTGAACGGAAAAGTTCTCATGGAACGCGGTATGATCAAAACCTTGGACGAAGAGCGCATTCTGTTTGAAGCGCAAAAAGTTGCAGATCGGCTGACAAAATAGTATACTGCTGTATTGTAGACAACGGTGATTTATTTGCTATGCCTCCGCTCTCCCAGAGCGGGGGCATAATGTGATATGGAGGGATTGTTTTTGGGAAAGAAGAGTTCCGGACGACGAACGTCGCGGTCTGTCTCCACCAAACGGAGGAGTACAACACCGAACGAATCAGGACGGAAGTATGAACTCATCGGTCTTATCCTTCTTGCTTTTGCTCTTATTTCGGCAGTAGGTATTCTCGGATGGAACGTTGGCTTTGTTGGCTTTTTCTTTGCAGATTTCTTTCGCTACTTGTTCGGCTGGGGAGCCCCCTTTGCGGTCTTAGTCATCGCCCTCATCAGCCTGCAATACATTATTCATCATCGCGGTTTGCTCTATACAAAAAAATTCTTCGGCGTCATTGGCATATACATTGCACTTCTTGCTGTATGGCATCATTTTGTAGTGCCCATTGATGAGGAAATCCTTCCGCAGAATCTCGCAGACGGCGGAGGATTGGTCGGCGGAGGCTTTCTCCTCATATTGCGTACTTGTTTTGGGGTGGACGGTGCGATCATTTTGCTGAGCACCATCATCGTGGGGTCTGTACTCTTGGCGACAACATGGTCGCTTGCCTCCGGGTATATGAAGACAAAAGAACAGGCGAAAAAAGGGGCAACTGCTGCAGGGGCTGTTATCAGTACAACGTACGACAAAGTAAGTGTTGCGGCAGAAAAAGTTGAAACAAAAACAGCCGCGATTGTTCATCATACACTCTCGGCAACTCCGTACAATCAGGCAAACGATCCGATGTTTTTAGAGGAAGATGAACCAATCACGTCCGTTGATATTGCAAAAAATTTGGAAGTCCCAATGCGTGAACCAGAAGTGCCGTCTTTGGACAAGGCAGAACATATCGCGTCTGCCTCCGAGGAATTGGAGTGTCCTATCGTGCTGAAAGAGCCGATACTTACTCAGGCGGAGGAAGTTATTTCTATTCCCATAGACTATGATGAGATTGACGGTGGACGAAGGGAAGAGACGCAGACAGACATATCTTCCATGCAGGAGGAAGGTATTGCAGAAGAGTCTGCGATGATTGATCCGCCCGCAATAGGGGACGTGACGGACGATATTCAGGATGTTCTTCCTCCCGTGGCCGTTTCGGCAGCAGAAACGGAGATATCTTCTTACTCAGCACCCACAGCTCCATCTGTGTCTGCTGTGGACGAGAACGGGCAGCATCCGTACGAACTTCCCAAAGTCACACAGATTCTTTCCAAGCATATCAAGAAAGCGAACGAGATGCTTGCGCAGGAAATCAAGGATAATGCGCGGATTTTACAACAGACACTCGAAAGTTTCCATGTAAATGCGAAGGTTGTCAGCACCTGTCATGGTCCTGCAGTCACGCGTTATGATCTGGAACCTGCTCCCGGGGTGAAAGTGAGCAAGATTACGAATCTTGCGGAGGACATTGCTCTGCAGATGGCAACCTCCTCGGTACGCATCGAACCGGTTCCCGGCAAGGCGGCAATTGGTATTGAGATTCCGAACCGTACGCTGGAGGGGGTTCAGCTTCGAGAGGTATTGGAGAATCCTGCGTTTCAGGAAGCCACTTCCAAACTCACAGTAGGTCTTGGCATGGACATCAGCGGTCATGCAATTTTCGCGGATATCGGGAAGATGCCGCATCTTTTGGTCGCTGGTGCAACCGGATCCGGTAAATCCGTGTGTATCAACACGCTCATATCAAGTATTCTGTTCAAAGCGACACCGGATGAAGTGAAGTTCATTCTGATTGACCCCAAGATGGTGGAGCTCTCCAATTACAATGGGATTCCACATCTCATGGTCCCCGTCGTGACCGATCCAAAGAAAGCATCCTCCGTCTTGAATTGGGCCGTACAGGAGATGGAAAAACGCTATTCGATCTTTGCAAATCATGGAGTTCGCGACATCAAGACGTTCAATCGCCGCTATCCGGAGGAGAAGATCCCGTTCATTATCATTGTGATTGATGAGCTGGCTGATCTTATGATGGTTTCACCACGAGATGTGGAGGATGCAATCTGCAGAATTCTGCAAAAAGCGCGTGCCGCAGGAATCCACATGATTCTCGCGACACAGAGACCATCGGTCAATGTTATCACGGGTATCATCAAGGCGAACCTTCCGTCCCGAATCTCCTTTGCCGTCTCGTCTCAGGTAGATTCACGCACAATCTTGGACCGTGGCGGAGCGGAGACATTGCTTGGGAAGGGCGATATGCTGTTCTCCCCGCAGGGGGCAGCTAAGCCTATTCGCGTGCAGGGGGCGTTTATCAGTGACGAGGAAGTTGAAATGCTTCTGGACTATATTCGCGCACAAGGCCAGGAGATCAATGAGAATGAGGAACTCATTGACTTCATGGAGAGCGAAGCGACAGAAAATGACAGCGCGGAGGATGATGGCGTTCAGATCAAGCAGGATCAGCTTCTCCCGGATGCGATTGAGCTTGTCATGTCTACAGGGCAGGCATCCTCATCCAACATTCAGCGTAGATTGGGTGTGGGGTATACAAGAGCAGCACGATTGGTCGACACGATGGAGGAGCTACGCATCATCGGACCAAGCGCCGGCGGCAATAAGCCGCGCGAGATCTTGATGACGGAGGAGCAGGCAAAGGAACTGGTAAAAAGTATCATGTAGTACATAATACAGATGCATGTATACCGAGTTGACAATTCTAGATTCCTATATTTTTCCATGATTTTATGCTATACTTACGCACACTCAAGTTCTTTGCGAATATGGTATTAGGAGGGCGATTACGTTGAAATATATGACAGGAAACGAACTGCGGGAAGCCTATTTGCAGTTTTTCGCAGAAAAAAAGGGCCACCTTCGTTTGCCAAGTTACTCCCTTGTGCCGGAAAACGATCCTACGCTTCTTCTGATTGGTGCGGGTATGGCACCGTTGAAGCCTTTTTTTACAGGAAAGATGAAACCTCCCAGAAACCGTATCGTTACCTGTCAGCGTTCGGTTCGTACCGGAGACATCGAGAATGTCGGACGTACGGCGCGTCATCAGACCTTCTTTGAGATGCTTGGAAACTTCTCCTTTGGCGATTACTTTAAGAGGGAGGCGATTCCGTGGGCCTGGGAATTCCTGACGGAAGTCGTCGAACTTCCAAAAGACAAGCTCTGGGTTTCCATCTATCCGGAGGATGATGAGGCACGTGCAATATGGTTGGAACAGACTGATGTGTCGCCGGATCATATTGTTGCATTGGAGGATAACTTCTGGGAAATTGGTCCAGGTCCCTGTGGGCCGGATTCCGAGATCTACATCGATCTTGGTGAGGAACGCGGTTGTGGTGAATCGACGTGCGGGGTTGGCTGCGACTGTGACCGCTTTCTTGAGATATGGAATCTTGTCTTTACCCAGTATGATCGTACGGAGGCAGGAGAGTACAATCTCCTCGCACACAAAAATATTGATACGGGCTGCGGATTGGAGCGCCTTGCCTCCGTTGTGCAGAACAAGAAAACAAACTTTGAGACAGATCTTCTCTATCCGATTATTGCGTATATGTCTAAAGTATCGGATGTGCCATACGGCACAGATCCGAAAAAAGACATTTCACTCAAGGTTATTGCAGACCATGCGCGCTCCGTCGCCATCATGATTATGGATGGCATTCTTCCGTCGAATGAAGGACGTGGATATGTTCTGCGCCGTACGCTCCGTCGTGCAATTCGCCATGGGCGCATGCTTGGGATAACAAAGCCATTCCTTGACGGTGCGGTGGATGCTGTTGTTGAGATTTTCCGTGATGCAAAGGATTTTGGCGAGCTCCTCGCAAAACAGGACTATATCAAGCGTGTGATCCGCGTGGAGGAGGATCGTTTCGCGTCCACACTGGCACAGGGCATCGAACTTCTGAATGATGAAGTTGCGCGACTGAAGTCTGCCAATGAGACTGTTCTCCCCGGCGAAGTCGGTTTCAAACTCTATGACACGTATGGATTCCCGCGTGAGCTGACGGAGGAGATTCTCCACGAAAATGGAATCACCTTGGATGGTGAGGGCTTTCAGCGGGAGATGGAGAAGCAGCGCATGCGTGCAAGGAGTGCACGTGCAGAAAATCAGGCGGTATCTGTTCCCGATCTCTCGGGAATAGATACCGAAAGCCTGTCAGAGGATGCAGCGGCAACGAAAGCGACCGTTGTCGCAATCTGGCGTGAAGGAGAACTCGTCGACTCGCTCCGTGATGGAGAGAGTGCCGGAATCATTCTGAGCACGACACCATTCCACGCAGAAGGCGGCGGGCAGGTCGGGGACGAGGGTGTTCTGCGCAGTGATCTGGGATATATCACCGTTAGCAACACGAAGCGTCTGCCAGATGGAACGGTCTATCATGTGGCGTACGTCGAGGAAGGACAGATCCAACGCGGTGACTCCGTGGAAATCTGCCTTGATACAACGAAAAAACTATCATCTGCGCGAAACCATACGGCGACCCACCTCTTGCAGGCGGCACTTCAGCGCGTGGTCGGCGATCATGTACAGCAGGCGGGCTCACTTGTTACACCGGAACGACTTCGCTTTGATTTCACAAACTTTGAACCTGTGAGCGAGCAGCAGCTTCGCGATGTCGAGGAGCTTGTCAATGAAGAGATACTTCGTTCGATTGACCTCCATATCTCCACGATGGCGATTGATGAGGCAAAGGCACTTGGCGCGATGGCTCTCTTCGGAGAGAAGTACGGCGATATGGTCCGTGTCGTTCGTATCCCGAACTTCAGCATCGAGCTCTGCGGTGGCTCTCATGTGACCAACACGGGACAGATTGGCCTGTTCAAGATTGTCAGTGAATCGGGCGTTGCGGCCGGTGTGCGCCGCATCGAGGCGATTACCGGCCGTGCTGCGTGTGCTTATGCGACAGAAATGGCACGGACCGTGCAGGAACTCTCGCATAAACTAAAGACGAGATCCGAGGAGCTTGTTGCACAAATTGATAAGTTCATGAGCGAGAGAAAGTCTATGCAGGAGCAGTTGCGGAGTTTTGCCGAGTTCCGTGATCAGGCGGATGCACAGAAGCTTCTTATGAGTGTCCAAGAGATTGGAAAGTTCCATGTGGTTGTGGGAAAAGCCAATGTCGACTCCATGGATGAACTTCGCAACATTGCGGATCTTACCTGTGAGAAGCTGGATTGCGGGATTGTGGTTCTCGGTGCTGTTATTGACGATAAGGTCAGTCTGGTGGTCAAGGCGGATAAGACAGCAGTGAAGCTGGGCGCACATGCGGGCAATATCATCAAGACGGCAGCAAAAACCGTCGGCGGCGGTGGTGGTGGACGCCCCGATATGGCCCAGGCCGGCGGCAAGGATCCGGAACAACTCCCGCAGGCACTTGAAGAAGCAGTTGCGGTCATACGTCAGCAGACATCTGTCTAAGGAATGGTTGATAAAATAGATCTTCAGATTGGCGTAGTTTTTTCGTCCGAACAAGGAGGCAAACCAGACGCATAGCAAGAGCTATGTGGAAGATTTGCCGACGAAGTGCGGGAAAAAAGATGCACTAAGACGGCGCGGCTGAATTTATCAGTGCTTCCCTAATATTATACATTTGTTTGTGGCTGTCACATTGCTGACAGCCATATTTTTTAGAGGCTGCTATGGAAAACGACATTACCAAGCTCCTAAAAAGGAGAACATATCTGTTTCTTACCATTTTTCTGTTTGTTGTTTTCTGTCTTTCATTTTTTTTGCTGTATGGGATGAGGCAATCGGATCATTTTACAATTTCAAATGCGCGTCTTGTCTACGAGCAAAGCATATTACAGGCGGCAAACCCAATGATTGTTCAAGAAATACATACAGAGGAAGGTGCATCTATTGTGCGGGGAACGCTCCTTGTCACAGTACAGAACGTATTCTCAGACGAGGAACTTGAGCACCTGAAAAAAAATGTGGAACTCGCACAAAAGAACATCGAACAAATTCGATATGGAGCAGTGGAGGCGCAGAATATCCACGCATCAACAGAGGCTGTAGAAACTGCACGTGTGCGCATGGCGCGCATGAATGAGCTATATGAGATAGGGGCAGTCAGTGCAGCAAAAAGGAATGAAGCCATTGCGGCATACGAGCAGGAAAAAAATGCACTGACTGCGGGCAGGGGACAAAGTGCAGGAGTACCAAACCCTGTCGCAATACGGGCGGCAGAGGAGCAGCTGAAGAAAGCGGAGGACCTCCTTGCAAAAGCGCGTGACCATACAGGAACGACAGGACTCTTTGCCGTGCGCGAAGGTACGGTGTCACAGATTTTTGTAAAAGAAGGAGATCGTATTGAGAGCGGGGACGATATTCTCTCTTTGCATACTATGGATAACCGTCGGATCGAGGCGGAAATACCGAGCGAGTTTGCAGATCGCATTTATCCGGGACAATTTGTTCAATATGAGCTGAACGGTTTTCCTGAGCAGGGGACGGTAGAGGAGATCGTTGGCACTGACACGGAAAACAATGAGGAAAAGATGGTTCGTATCTCCGTTCAATCCGATCAAACAACATGGGATGGAACGGAGATTGTGCTGCATTTCTCTTCTTGATTGATACGGGGATCGTTGTCTCAACTTTTCGTATGCTTGATTCTGTGCTATACTGTGAGCAAATAAGCAAATGAGTCGGAGTATTCATGAGAGGGATCTGTAATGGTAAATCAAAAATTGAGAGATGATCTAACCGATCAACTGTGTCGTGCCATCCTTTCGCTGGATACCATGGAGGAGTGCTACCAATTCTTTGAAGATGTCTGTACGATCGGAGAACTTCGTGCAATGGCACAGCGTCTTGATGTTGCACGTATGCTGTATGCCGGAAGCACGTATGATGATATTGTGGCACATACCGGGGCTAGTACTGCGACCATCAGCCGTGTCAAACGATGTCTGAATTACGGTGCAGACGGATATACGCTTGTGCTTGAAAAGGGGATTTCTGAACCGTTGATTGATAAGGAGAACCTTCGATGAAATCTGAAAAACTTATTTTGGAAACACCGTACGGAACACGGGATCTCCTGCCCGAAGATGCAGCAGAAATGCGACACGTGGAAAATAACCTGTCTGGTCTGTTTCGGCTGTGGGGATATGATGAGGTTGTCACGCCTACCATCGAACATCTGGAAACATTGGCACCGCGCATATCGGAGGAGAATTCTCTCTTTATGCTGTTGGGGAATCAGAACAAGCCTCTTGCTCTCCGCAACGAAATGACAACGCCGATTGCAAGACTGGTCAGCAGCCGGCTGAAGAATGCGCCCACTCCTTTGAAATTGTCCTATTTGGGCAACGTATTTCGTGTGGAGCAAACGCAGATGGGGCGTCAATGTGAATTCCATCAAGCGGGAGTAGAGCTGATGGGGAGTGATACACCTGCCTCAGACGCTGAAATTATTGCTTTGGCCATCGAGTCCATCTTGACATGTGGAATCAAAGATTTTCAAATTCACATGGGTCAGGTTAATTTCCTTGATGGAATGTTGGACTATTATGAAGTCGGGAAGGAACAGCGACGAGCGATCAAGTCTGCGATCGAACGTCATGATATTGTCATTCTAAACCGCTTGATTGATGCCTTGCCGCTTTCGACGAAGGACAAAGAGACTCTAAAAGGCCTTCCGCTACTGAATGGAAGAAAAGACCTGCTGAAATATCTCTATGATCTTCCGCTCAATACACAGAGCCGATCTGCTGTTGACAATCTTGCCGCAATTTATGCGCTGATCCAGTCATACGGTTATGAGGATTATGTTCGCTTTGATCTTGGTACCATTCGGGATTTTAACTACTATACAGGAATGGTTTTTGAGGGCTATTCAATCGGATTGGGATTTCCGTTATGCGGTGGCGGTCGTTATGATCATCTTTTGACAGAATATGGACATCCAATGCCGGCAACGGGGTTTGCTCTCGGTGTGGAGAGAATCTTGCTTGCACTTTCCCGCCAAGGAGGACAGGTTCTTCCTTCCTCTAAAGATGTGTATATTGGCTATGCAGATGCTTGCGTTGATCAGGCGATCCGACGAGCGACAGAGCTCCGTCGGGAGGGCAAGGTTGCGGAACTTGGGATGAAGGGGCAGTCCCGTGCATGTGCCGAACAATCCTGCGCGGCACGGGGATATGAATTGTTAGAGTATTTTGGATGAGACAGCGAATTCATCAGTTTATACGTGCTCTATTTGGGCGACTTGATGCGAGAGGACATAACTTTGTGCGGTCGTATCTTAGCCCTGCGGAGCAAAAGCTTTTCTATGATATGCATGCGGCAGATCAGTATCATGCCTTTCGTGTCGCACTTACGGCACAAGAACTCTATACAGAACATGGACGCACAGATACGGCTGAGTATCTCCTGCTCACGCGTTGCGCATTGCTCCATGATATTGGACGTACAAAAGGGACGGCTGATATCTGGGGAAAGGTGCTCGCCGTTCTCCTATATCGATTTGTTCCATCCGTTATCCCTTATTTCACCCGCGTGAAAGATTCACGGCGTATTCGTGGTAGAATCGGAATGGCGCTATACGTCTACGCCAGTCATCCGTATATCGGTGCAGATAAATTGCGTGCAATCAGCGCTGTGAAAGAAGCGGAAATCATTCAATATCATCAAAAAAAAGCAGCACCAGAGGATTCTCTGGTGCTGTCCATATTAAAACAGGCAGATGCATGGAATTGAGCATGTGCGGCTCAGTAACCGCGTTGCTTGTCCACTACATTGAGCATCCCGATGCGTTGCGGGAAGATCTGTAAGTTATTGCGAAAGATTTTGAGGGATCGATCCAGATACATGGGGGATATCGCCGAGTGGTGCGGTGTGATAAACAAATTCGGCACATCCCACAGCGGAGAATCCTCGGGAAGCGGCTCGGTCGTGAAAACATCAAGGGAGGCCCCGCGTATGCGCTTTGTCGTGAGAGCCTCCACCAAGTCGGTTTCTTCGACGACATCGCCCCTGGATACATTGATGAAGAATGCATTTTCTTTCATCATGTCAAATGTTTTGCGGTTAAATAATTTTTTGGTCTGCGGTGTCAAGGGGAGCGTAACGATTATGTAGTCCGCACAGGACAGTGCCGCTGGCAGATGATCTATCGTAAATAACTGATCGACAAACGGCTCGGTAGATGTTGTTTGCTTTACTGCAACAACGCGCATTCCCATATTTTTGAGATGTTTCGCAATCTCTCTGCCTATGCTGCCCAAGCCGATGATGGCTGCAGTCTTTCCGAACAGTTCGTCCGGCTCCGTCAAACGCTTCCATGTATGTGCCTTTTGATTTTCCCATGCCTCGATGAGACACCTGCCGGACGCAAGCATTGTCCCAAGCACATGTTCAGCCATGGGGATGCCATGAATGCCGCGCGAATTTGTCAGCAGTATATCGGACTGGGAGAACGTCACGTTCGACAGAAGTTTTTCAACGCCCGCACTATACGTATGGATCCATTGGAGGCGCGGCATTTTGGGAAGATACTTCTCCATATCCATTTGCGCGTCATAACCCAACAGAATATCTACCTCGGAAAGAACGTCACCGACTTCCGATGGACGTATACATCTGCATTGACAATGCGGATAGCTTTGATGGATGAGACCTATTTGTTTATCGCTTAATCTTACAAATGATAATATTTGAAGTGCCATCTGCGACTCCTTTTGTATGGATGAATTTTCTATATACTTACAGAGTATTCGCGGTAAGAGGTAAAAATCCTTTTTGATTGGTTGACCTATTATCTCCAACGTGGTAGTATACGATTATATTAGTTCTTTAATTGGCTAAAGGATAAGAGGGGATTATATGGAAAAATATGCTGCTGATTATTTGACAATCGCCTTGCCAAAAGGAAAACTGTTCTCTCTATCCGCACATTTATTTCAGAAAATTGGAATCACAGCAGACAATCTCAGTGAGAAATCTCGTAAACTTGTCATTTCAAATGATGCGCACAAGGTTCAATTCATCATCACAAAAACATCGGACGTGCCTACATACGTGGAGTATGGCGCAGCGGATATCGGTATCATCGGTAAGGATGTGCTGCTGGAATCTGAGCAGGATGTCTATGAGCTGCTTGATCTCGGGTTCGGAAAATGTCGGCTCATGATGGCTGTGCCGCGCGAGGAGAAACGTGCACATCTCACCGATTATGCACACACGCGAGTGGCAACGAAGTATCCACATATTGCGGAGCAATTCTTTGCGCAGCAGGGAATGCAGATGGAGTATATCAAGCTGAACGGATCAATTGAATTGGGGCCGATTGTGGGGCTTTCCGAGAGTATTGTAGATATTGTGGAGACCGGAACCACACTCGCAGAGAACGACTTGGAAGAAGTCGTACACATTATGGATGTCAGTGCCCGTCTCATTGCCAATCGCGTGAGCTTTAAGCTAAAGTTTGATCGTATTTATAACATCGTCAACGAGTTGAAACAAGTTTTAGAAAGCGGGGAAGTCCGATGAATATTGTTTCTGTTGCAGATATTGGCATAGGTGCTGCCGAAGATCTGCTCAAAAAGAAGGCGTTTGATGAGCTGACGCTTAGTGACCGTATACGACAGAGCAATATGAAAATCTTCGGGGAGGATCTTTCGCCGACGGCGCTTGTTCATCGCATTGTTCGAGATGTGCGGGACAAGGGAGATGAGGCACTCTTTCACTACACCAAATTACTGGATCGTGTTGATCTGACACCGGACAGCTTGATGGTGTCGGAGAAGGAATTTTGTGAAGCTGAGCGCAAGGCTGACCTGGACGTTGTCGCCTCGCTCAAAAAGGCAGCTGACAATATCTTCTCCTATCATGAGGAGCAAAAGCCTCGTGCGTGGATGACCTACCGAGCACACGGTTCGATCCTCGGGCAGGTGATTCTTCCACTCGCTCGTGTCGGTATCTATGTCCCGGGAGGAACAGCGTCATACCCTTCGTCGGTTCTTATGAATGCGATTCCCGCTCTTGTTGCAGGTGTTGGAGAGATCATTATGTCTGTTCCGACCAAGGATGGCGCGATCAACCCATACGTTCTTGTTGCCGCTCGCTTCCTCGGTATTCATAAGATATTCAAAATGGGCGGTGCACAGGCAATTGCAGCGATGGCTTATGGGACAGAATGTGTTCCCCGTGTCGATAAGATCACGGGGCCCGGAAATCTTTTTGTGACACTTGCAAAGAAGGAAGTATACGGTCACGTCGATATTGATATGCTCGCGGGACCAAGCGAAATTTTGATTCTGGCGGATGATAGTGCGTCCCCTTCATATATAGCCGCAGATTTGCTCAGTCAGGCAGAACATGACCCTCTTGCATCGAGCATTCTCATCACAGATGACAAATCGTTGGCGGAGCGATCCATGAATGAGGTGCAGCGCCAGATGGAAACACTTCCGCGCAAGGATATCGCAAGTGCATCTCTGGAAGCCAACGGACGTATTATCGTAACAGAGAATATGGAGCAGGCGATTCATCTTGCGAATGTATCTGGACCCGAGCACATTGAGCTGCTCCTTAGAGATCCGTTCCATACACTTCCCAGGATTAGATGTGCCGGAGCCATCTTTATCGGAGAATATTCTCCGGAGCCGCTCGGGGACTATTTTGCGGGTCCAAATCATGTGCTGCCAACGGGGGGGACTGCACGCTTTTATTCTGTTTTGAACGTTGAGACCTTTATGAAGCGTACGAGTATCATCTCTTATACGCAAAAAGCTCTGGATGAGGTCAGCGATGATATTATCCGTCTCGCTGAGACGGAAGGCCTTGATGCCCATGCGCGTGCAATTCAGATCAGGAGGGGAGAACATGCTGAACTACCGTGATGGATTGGCTTCTATGCCAAAGTACGACACGTGTGAGCTGGACTGGCGCATCAAAGTCAATGCAAATGAGTCCAATATCGGACAGCCTCCCTTGGTCGAGGAGCGTATCCTGTCACGCTTGTCGCGTGTTGCTTTTGCTCGCTATCCCAATGAGGAATACAATTTGCTCTGTGAACAGATCGGAGAGACGTATGGATATCGTCAGGAAAACGTCATCATAGGAAATGGCTCCAGTGAGATCATAGAAAAGGTATTTCATGCATTTGGTGGAAACAAAGCGCATAAGATTGTCTATCCAACGCCTTCGTTCTCCATGTATGGAATCTATGCAGCTGCAGCAGATGCAGAGGGGATTGCTGTTCCGCTGCGGGATGATTTTACACTGGATGTAGATGCGTTTATTCAGACGGTCAATCAAAACGATGCTTCGCTTGCGGTCATCTGCAACCCGAATAATCCAACGGGGGGCGTGTTGCCGCTCGAAGCAATTGAGCACATTGCGGCGCATATCTCATGTGCCTTTCTGATTGATGAAGCATATGTCGAGTTTTATGGAGACACGTCCATTCCTCTTCTGAAAAAATATCCGCATATGATGATTGCGCGCACCTTTTCAAAGGCGTATGCGCTTGCCTCATGCCGTGTCGGTTATATGTTGGCGCATGGGGATGTGATCGAGATGATTGCAAAGACCTATATGCCATATCATATGAACGTGCTGTCCTTGGTGACAGCTGATACTGTGTTCCAAATGAGGTCGGAGTTTGAGCCGCAGATTCAGATGATCTGTGCAGAGCGCGAGCGTATGCGGGAACAATATGAACGTCTCGTGGGGGTAACGGTCTATCCGTCTCATACCAATTTTATTCTGCTTCATTATTCTCATGCAGAGGAACTCAATGAAGAGTTCATCCAATGTGGCATCGGGGTACGTAGTTTTGGAAAAGCACCGCAGTTAGCGAATATGCTGCGTATCTCCATCGGCCGACCGGATGAAAATGATGCGGTATATCGTGTTATGAAGTCTTTTGTGGAGGGAAATCCATGAGTACACGCAATGCAGACATACATCGAAAGACAGGGGAAACCGATGTGCATGTCTCCGTCGGACTGGACGGAACGGGCGTGTCTGAGATTGATACGGGCATCGGCTTCTTCGATCATATGTTGACACTCTTTGCATCTCATGGGTTCTTTGATTTGACTGTAAAATGTGATGGCGATATTGAAGTCGATGGACATCATTCCGTTGAGGATATCGGCATTACGCTGGGGCAGGCATTTCATGCTGCTCTTGGCGATAAACGCGGCATAACGCGATATGGCTCTTTCTATCTTCCGATGGACGAGACCCTTGCCTTTGTAGCACTGGATATCAGCGGCCGCCCATTTCTCGTCTATGATCCCGGGGATGTTCCCATGGCGCCAATGATCGGCTCCTATGATACAGAGCTGACGGAGGAGTTTCTTCGTGCCTTTGCCGTGCATGCTGGGATCACACTGCATGTGAAGATTCTCTATGGAACGAACTCGCATCATAAGGTAGAGGCTGTATTCAAGGCGCTTGCACACGCCCTTCGGATTGCCGCAGAAAAAGATGGGCGATTGGGGGATGCCATCCCATCGACTAAGGGACTTCTGTGAGGGGGTCATTATGATTACGATAATAAACTACGGTGCGGGAAATTTATTCAGTGTTGAAAAAGCATTTGCCGCATTGGGGGCAGAAGTACGTGTCAGCTCTCGAAGTGAAGACATCCTCTCTGCGGATCAAGTTGTACTTCCAGGCGTGGGAGCGTTCGGGGACTGCATGAAGCAGCTAAAAGCATCCGGACTGATTCCTGCAATCAAAGAGAGCATTGCGCACGAGGTTCCGCTGCTTGGTATCTGTGTCGGGCTTCAAATTCTCTTCGAGGGCAGTGATGAATCCTCCGGCGTAGAAGGGCTTAATCTACTGCGTGGCCATGTGCACAAAATATCCGCACCGCATGAAAAGATTCCACACATGGGATGGAACGCACTGGATATTTCGGAACATCATAGAGAGACTGGACTGTTCCGTGGGATTTCTCCGTCTTCCTATGTGTACTTTGTGCACAGCTATCACGCGATTCCTGATGATGTGTCCGTCACTTCATCGACATGCTTCTACGGTGAGAAGATTACAGCATCCATATCCGCAGGAAATATTATGGCAACACAATTCCATCCCGAAAAGTCTGGGGACATCGGGCTGCGCATCATTCATAACTTTATCCGTCACGGATTGGAGGTAAGTGTATGATTGTTCTTCCTGCAATCGATTTGCGCAATGGGAAATGTGTCCGTCTGTACAAAGGAGATTTTGCACAGGAAACAGTATACAGCACCGCGCCGGAGGAAGCCGCTCTCCGCTGGGAACGAGAAGGGGCTGAATTCCTGCATGTAGTTGACCTTGATGGAGCACTTGCGGGAAAACCATGCAACGGTGTCGCGATAAAGAACATTCTCAGCAATATCCACATTCCGATCGAGGTCGGCGGTGGAATACGTACGCTCGAAGCCATAGAAAGCACATTGACTCTTGGTGTATCCCGCGTGATCCTAGGCTCTGCCGCTGTCCAGAATCGCAGCCTCGTCAAGGAAGCCTGCCAACGTTATGGAGAGCGCATCGCTGTCGGAATTGATGCCAAGGATGGGATCGCGGCAATAGAAGGATGGGGCATATCGGGCGGTATTTCTGCCATTGCTCTGGCGAAGGAGCTCTCCTCGTATGGATTGGAAATCATCATATATACCGATATAGCGCGGGATGGAACTCTCTCCGGTGTCAATGTAGAAGCAACCGCTAAACTGGCATTGGAATCTGGTGTCCGTGTCATTGCCTCCGGGGGAGTGCGATCGCTGGAGGACATTCACGCACTGAAAGAACGGGAAGCGGATGGAATCATCGGTGTGATTGCCGGAAAATCCATCTATGAAGGGACGCTTTCTTTATCCAAGGCGATTGCTGCTGCTCGCTAAGATGAATCCATCTTTTGAAAAGGGGGAGTTCCATCTTGAAAAAAACATTTGCAAAACGTATTATTCCTTGCCTTGATGTCAAAGACGGGCGTGTCGTTAAGGGGACAAATTTCATCGGATTAAGAGATGCAGGAAATCCCGGTGATTTAGCCGAGCGCTATGACAAAGAACGGGCAGACGAGCTTGTATTTCTGGATATCACGGCATCCAATGAAGAGCGAAATACAATGGTAGACGTTGTATCCGACTGTGCCTCAAAAGTATTTATTCCATTGACGGTTGGAGGCGGTATTCGAAGCACGGAAGATATGCAGCGTATGTTGAATGCAGGTGCAGATAAAATTTCTGTGAACACGGCCGCAATCAAAAATCCTGAGATTATCCGGGAAGGAGCAATGCGTTTTGGAAGGCAATGTATTGTCATTGCCATCGATGCTAGACGCAATGGGGAGAATTCGTGGGAAGTCTATATGAATGGGGGACGTATATCTACGGGATTGGACTGTATTTCGTGGGCAAAGGATGCTGTTGCGCTCGGTGCCGGCGAAATTTTGCTAACCAGTATGGATGCTGACGGCACGAAAAATGGTTATGATATTGCACTTACCCGCGCTGTATCAGAAAGCGTCAATGTTCCTGTAATCGCTTCCGGAGGGGCTGGCAAGTTGGAGCATTTCTATGATGTGCTTGCTGAGGGAAAAGCGGATGCCGTATTGGCTGCGTCGTTGTTCCACTATGGAGAACTTTCCATAAATGAAGTGAAGATGTATTTGAAGTCACGCGGACTGGAGGTTCGATTCTGATGAATGCTGATCTTTCTATGATTCAATTTGATGCGCATGGACTTGTACCTGTCGTTGTTCAGGAAGAAAACAATCAAGTTCTTATGCTCGCGTATATGAACCGCGAAGCTCTTGAAAAAACGATTGAAACCGGGGCTGCGTGGTACTACAGTCGCAGCCGTAAGAAGCTGTGGAAAAAAGGAGAAACATCGGGAAATGTGCAGCGTGTTCAGGAACTCTCATACGACTGCGATGGTGATACGCTTCTTCTTCGTGTCAAACAGACCGGCGTGTCCTGTCATACCGGATCGTATTCGTGCTTTAGCGGGCGGAAACTCTATCGTGCCAGTGAAAACAGCATTGTTCCTGTTGATGCAAAAGATGATATGCCGCTTGCGGAGATTCTATCCGATCTCTATCAAGTGATTCAAAGCCGCCGACTGCATCCGGTTGAAGGCTCTTATACAAACTATCTCTTCGATAAAGGGCAAGACAAGATCCTGAAAAAACTTGGCGAAGAAACAGCAGAGACCATCATCGCATCCAAAAATAACATTCGTGAAGATGTGCTTTATGAAATGGGTGATCTCTGGTATCACTGTTTGGTCTTGTTGGCTTATCACAATATGACACCGGAGGATTTGCTTGAAGAATTGAAGCGCAGACACAACGGCGGCAGCTATCATAAATTTGCCGGAAAAACCGGAATGCGTCCTGATATGTAGTTTTAGTTAGATTGATTTCCTCTCCAACTATCCATAATGGTAATTATGGATAGTTGGAGAGAGTAAAATTTAACGGGAAACGATGTCTAAAAATATGTGAATTTTATAACTTGTCATTGACAATAACGCAATTTGATTCTATAATTTAGATATTGGGTTATATAATTTTTGATTATACTATTTAATCAAGGAGAGTGTTCTTTTATGGCAAAGAATCCGGTCAAAATCACTGAGACTGTCCTCCGTGATGGTCACCAGTCACTGCTGGCAACCCGCATGAGAATTTCGGATATGCTTCCGCAGCTTGCGGCACTTGATGCCATTGGCTACAATTCTCTTGAAGCATGGGGTGGTGCTACGTTTGATAGCTGCCTGCGCTTCCTTGATGAAGACCCGTGGGAGCGTTTGGATATTTTGAAGAAGAATCTCAAAACTCCGATCCAGATGCTTCTCCGTGGTCAGAACCTGCTTGGTTATAATCATTACTCCAATGATGTCGTGGAAAAGTTCGTCCAGAAGGCATCTGAGCATGGCATTGGTGTATTCCGTATTTTTGATGCTCTCAATGACATTCGCAACCTCAAAGTTGCGATTGACGCGGCGCTCAAGTGTCCTGAGAAGCCGCATGTTCAAGGCTGCCTGGTCTATACGATCAGCCCTGTTCACACGAATGAGAGCTTTGTCGAGCTGGCTGTTGAACTCGAGAAAATGGGCTGTCATTCCGTCTGTATCAAGGATATGTCGGGCCTTCTGAAGCCGTATGTGGCAGAGGATCTTGTCAAGAAGCTCAAGGCTGCGGTAAAGATTCCCATTGATCTTCATACGCACTGCACCTCGGGATTCGGTCATGCAACCTATCTGAAAGCGATCGAAGCAGGTGTCGATATCATTGATACGGCACTTGCCCCCTTCTCCAGCGATACTTCGCAGCCGTGTACAGAGACGATGGTGGCAATGCTCGAAGGCGAGGAGCGCGATACAGGGCTTGACCGTCAGGCGATGACGCCAATCTCGAAATACTTCCTTGGGGTCAAGCAGGATCTCATCAAGACATTTAACCTCAAGGGCTACTTCGATGTGAATCCGAATGTGCTGGATTTCCAGATTCCCGGCGGAATGCTCTCCAACCTTGCGAACCAGCTCAAGGAAGCCGGTATGGAGGACAAGTATCAGGATCTGTTGGATGAGATGCCGCGCGTGCGCAAGGATGTCGGCTATCCCCCGCTCGTTACGCCGTCCTCGCAGATTGTCGGTACGATGGCAACCTTCAATGTTATGACCGGTGAGCGCTACAAGATGGTGCCGACCGAGTTCAAGGATCTCGCACGCGGCAAGTTCGGCAGAACCCCTGTTGAGATCGATCGCAAGTTCTTGACCGATACACTTGGCATTGCGCCTGGGGAGATTATTGAGGACTGCTCCATTGAGGATGCGAAGGCAACGACGTTTGCAGAGTTTAAAGAGGAACTCAAGAATAAGGGCTATCTTAACCCGTCCGATGAGGATGTCCTCTCCTATGCACTCTTCCCGCAGGTTGCAGAGGAGTTCTTCCAGAAACACTATAAGCCGATCACCGCTTATGTTAAAGAGTAATCTGTAGACTACATCTAAAAATGCTGTGACTCTATTGATAGAGCCACAGCATTTTTTATGCGAAGAATACCGATTTCCCGATAAATTCACGAAGGATGGAGTTGTTCGGAATATCATCAATGGCGTCGATTTCATCGACGTATTGGAGAAATCGTAGGATCAGACGAGCTTCTGTATACCCTTCCTCCCCACACTTGATCTCTTCCAAGAGTGGTACTGCATATTTTTTTAAGACACCGATTTCATAGATCAGGGCCGAATTGAAGAGAACGTCCGCATCCTCTTGGAACGGAAAAATGTATTTCTCCTCTCCCTCTCTCACATCTGGCCACTGACGGATGCTCTTGAGTGCCTTTGCCCCACGGAATTGATAATCCCGTACAAGACGGCGCAAGAATCGAACCTCTGTTGTTGGAATCCTATTATGTGCATCAATATTTAGCTGTGTCAGCGCGCTAATGTATATTTTATATTTATTAATACGTGGAATATCTTTTGTTAGGTACTCATTTAGTCCATGAATTCCTTCAATGATGATCGGCTGGTCATCATTGATTGAGAGGAATGCATCCTCCTTCCATTCTCTCATCCCTGAGATAAAGTTATATCGTGGAATCTGAACTTTGTGCCCTGCCAAAAGGCTGATCATATTTTGATTAAATAACTTCGTATCGAGTGCCTCCAGAGATTCATAGTCATATTGTCCCTTTTCATTCAGTGGAGTATCTTCTCGGTTGAGGAAGTAATCATCCAAAGAGATCATAATCGGGTGAAGTCCATTAACACGCAGTTGAACTTGAAGCCTTTGCGCAAAGGAAGTTTTTCCGGATGAGGATGGCCCCGCAATCAGTATGAGCCGAATATGCTCTCTATGTGCAGAAATATGGTCTGCAATTTGAGCAATGCGCTTTTCCTGCAATCCTTCTGAGATACGGATCAGCTCTCCAATGGCATTTTCCTTATTGAGGCGATTCAAATCGGAGATAAAGCGGCACTCTAAGATATCAGCCCATGCTTTTGATTCTGCTAGGATTGAACCAAACTTCGGCTGATTGACACGCTCTCTTATGCGTCCATTCGTTCTTTCATCCGGGGTACGAATCAATACGCCGTCTGATTCATGGTCCAACGCAAATAGACCCAAATCTTTTGTCTCATGAAGCATTGGACCGTATAGATAATCAACATAGTCCTCGCAGGTATATATGCTGATGATCGGTTGTTGCAGAGCAGAGATCAGATTTACCTTTCCTACACGTCCTTGTTTTCGAAAGAGTTCAATGGCATCTTGACGTGGAATACTCCGTTTGATGATGGGAAGATTGGCAGCGATCATCTCCCTCATTTTAGACTCTACTTCCTGTATGAAATGAATATCAACAGCTCTGTTGGGACGCTTTATTTCACAGTAGAGCCCCTTATTTACCGTAAACTTTGCTGTTACCTCCGCATTCTTTTCCAAATGATCTACTGCCGTGATCAAGAGAAAAAGTACAGAACGCCGGTAGATACTCCATCCTACAGATGAGTCCAATTCAATGAAATCAATCGTATCCGTATCCGTGTATGGAGTTTGAATATCTCGTATTTCACCATTGATTTTTGCCGCCACAATTTGACTTTGATAGGATGCCTGTGCCTCGGAGACCATTGCAATCAAATTTTTTTCCATAGAAAATCCCCTTCTCTTCCTCTCTATATAAAAATCCTGCCCCCTTTACGAGCAGGATTTTCAAAGCATGCATTAGATAAAGAAGATAACAAACTGATATGTAATAGCCCCCATGATAGCAGTACATGGAATTGTCATCACCCATGCGATAACCATCTGCTGAGCAACACCCCAGCGAACTGCATTGATGCGTTTTGCTGCACCAACCCCCATGATGGAGCCGGAGACTACATGTGTTGTACTTACGGGTAGATGTAAGAGCGTTGCGCCGAATATGATAATAGAGGAATTCAGATCTGCTGCAAATCCGGAAATCGGCTGAAGCTTGAATATCTTTCCGCCGATCGTCTTGATGATACGCCAGCCGCCTACGGCCGTTCCACAAGCCATAGCAGTCGCTGCGAGCAGCTTGACGTATGTCGGCACTTCAAAAACATCAATATATCCACCCGCGAGGAGGGCTAGCGTCATAATTCCCATGGATTTTTGTGCATCGTTCGACCCGTGGGAAAATGCCATCGTGGCCGCAGTTAAAATCTGCATTTTCTTGAATTTTCCGTTGATTGCGGTAGGTCGGAAACGACCAAAGCAACGGAATAAGAGAAGCATAATGACACATCCCAGTGCCATGCCCACAAGCGGCGATAGAATCAGAGAGAGAATAATCTTACCGATGCCGTAAAAATTCAGCCCATCCATTCCGGCGGCCGACATGAGTACAGCGCCGATCAATCCTCCAATGAGTGCATGGGAACTGCTGGACGGCAGTCCGATCCGCCATGTAATGATATTCCATATAATGGAGCCGAAAAGCGCCGCAATCAGTATATGTTCATCAACGTGAGAGGCGGATTTGACAATATCCGATCCAATGGTCTTTGCGACCCCTGTACTGTACATGGCACCGAAGAAATTGAGGACGGCCGCCATGATGATCGCATGCTGTGGATGAATTGCTCTTGTTGAAACAGAGGTAGCGATTGCATTTGCCGTATCATGAAACCCGTTAATGAAATCAAATACAAGTGCAAGGAGTATGACAAGGAAGATCAAAAGCTGGAAATCAGGCATATTTCATTACCACTCCCCGCAGCATATCCGCAATGAGTTCACAGTGATCCAGCGTATCTTCCAACTGTTCTAATACATCCTTCCATCGGATGAGCTCGATGGGATCCTTCTCGTTATCGAACAGATAGGCGACCTCGCTTCGATAGATGAGATCTCCTTCGCTTTCATAACGTTCGATCTTATGCGAAGCATCCAATATTTGTACCTGATTTTTTCGTATGTTTTCGAGATAGGAAACGGCGCATACAACTTCTTCCGTGGCGGAAATCAGCAGCTTTGTCAGATTAACTGCACCTGACATGGGCTTTCCCATGCGGTACATTTCGTATCGCTGCAGTATCCCCTGCAAGAGATCGACACCATCGTCCAGATTATTAGCCAGAGCATAGATATCTTCGCGGTCAATCGGTGTGATAAAGGTGAGATTCAACTTGTCTATGATGCGGTCATTGATCGCATCTGCTTCATGTTCAATGCGATTGATTTCCTCCACCTTGGCAGCTGCGGAAGTGTAATCCTTCATGACTGCATCTAAGACCAATGCACCTGTATGAAAGTATTTTGCGCTCTCAAGGAACAAGTCAAAGAATTCATCATCTTTCTGTTTGAAATTAAACATAAATCCAGATTCCTCCCTAAGAAGAAGTCAAGTTGGAGGGATAACAAAAACTCACATCACAATAATATCATCATTTCAGATTGACAGCAAGATAAAATTTGAGAAGTGTTCGTGTTGTGATTCAATATTTATACAGTGTATGGCAATAGAACAGAATTATAAAAGGGCCGCGAAAAATCGCTGCCCTTTTATGGTACGTATTATATATTTACTGTTTTGAATACTGCTATGCTGGGATTTCGACATCCGGGAGAATAATGCGCGGTGCCTTTCCCTTCGGCAGGAGAGTAAACACAGACTTTAGCAGTTTCTGCGTGTACGGATGCTTCGCCTGTGCGAGATCTTTCCCCTCCAGCTCCTCCACAACCTTGCCGAAGTACATAACGACGACGCGGGTGCAGAGACGCGAGACAAGTGCGAGATCATGACAGATAAAGAGAATCGTCAGATTCCGCTCGCGCTGGATACGGACAAGGAGCTCCACGATCGTTTCCTGGACGGAAACATCGAGTGCGCTCGTTGCCTCATCGCAGACCAGAATCTCAGGCTCGAGGGCAAGTGCACGCGCGATGCCTACGCGCTGCCGCTGCCCGCCGCTCATATTCGCGGGGTAGCGTTCAGCAAACTCCTCGGGCAGATCGACGAGACGGAGCAGTTCTGCTGCCTTGTCCCGTGCACTGCCTTCGAGAAGACCGAAGTTCCGAAGCGGTTCACAGATGATGTCCTTGATCTTCATCTTCGGATTGAACGAGGTCGTCGGGTCCTGGAACACCATCTGGATGTTGCGCCGCATATTGCGCGCATCCTCGCCCTTGAGGCCGGTGATCTCCTGGTCTTTAAAGAAGATCTGTCCCTCCGACGGCGGATGCAGCTGCATCAATGTGCGCACCAGCGTACTCTTTCCACAGCCGCTCTCACCAACGATGCCGAGAATATCTCCCCGATAGACGGGGAACGTCACGTCATCGCATGCCGTAAGTACCTTACCACCCTCCAGAGGAAAGCGCTTCGTGATGTGATCGATGCGCAGGATAACCTCACGCTCCGATGTTGTCATAACGCTCTCCTCCAATCTGTGGTACGGCACGCAGGAGTTCCTTTGTATACGCCTGCTGTGCGTGCTCAATGATCTCTTCGGCGGTGCCATGCTCGACAACATTGCCGCTCTGCATAACCATGATCTGGTCGGACATATAGGCAGCGACACCGAGGTTGTGCGTCACGAGCACAATGGATGTCCCATCTAGTTGACAGATATCCATCATTTCGTTGACGACCTGTGCCTGCGTCGTCACATCCAGTGCCGATGTAGGCTCATCAGCGAGCAGGAGTGCCGGCTTGAAGAACATTGCCATGGCAACCCCCACACGCTGACGCATGCCGCCCGACAGTTCAAACGGATGGCACTTCATGACATTAGCGGGATTGGAAAGGTGCATGCGCGCCAGCATATCCTGCGCCTGCGCAGCAGCCTCCTTCACGCCCATATCATCGTGTGTCTGAATGTACTCAACGAACTGCTCGCCGATGGTCCGAATCGGATCCATCATACTGCCGCTGTCCTGGAAGATCATCGCAGCGGTCTTTCCGCTCACGCGGCGCCAGTCCTCTGCAGAGCACTTCGTCATGTCCTTTCCGTCATAAAGGATCTCGCCGGCCGTCACCCTGCCGACATGCGGCAGGCAGCCGAGCATCGCCCGAATGACGGTGGTCTTTCCGCTGCCGCTTTCGCCGACAATGGTCAGCACTTCCCCGTCCTTGAGGGTGAAGTCCACGCCGTGCACCATTTCCGTGCCTTCGTATGCGATTTTGAGCCCTCGCACCTCAACTAACATTCGGGCTTCTCCTCCTTATTACTTCGCAGGTTTGATCTTGTTCGTGATCCAGTAGTAGTCTGCCGGATGCATAATCGCGCCCGTGATCTTCGTGGAACTGATGATGTTCGTCTCGGGATAACCAAGGAATAGCGCTGCGCCGTCGTCCAGCAGAATCTGCTGCATATCGATCATCAGCTGACGGCGTTTTCCACGGTCAAACTCAACAGCAAGGTCAGCACAGAGCGCATCGTATGCAGGATTGCTGTAACCGGAGCCGTTCTGCGGGTTGTTGCCGTTGATGTTCGTGCGCCAGTACCAGTTGAGGTAAATCTCGGGGTCACCCGTATTTGCCGTCGTGATGTTGGAAATCAGCAGGTCATACTCACCATTGATTCCAATTTTGTCAAGAAGATTGTAATCAACCGTCTTGACCTTCACATCAATGCCGACCTTCTTCGCATCCGCCTGGACTGCCTCTGCATAGATCGGCAGCTCAGCACGGCTGTTGTAGATGATAAAGTCCACAGACAGTGGGTTGCCGTCCTTATCACGAATGCCGTCGCCGTCCGTATCCTTCCATCCTGCCTCGTCGAGAAGCTGCTTTGCACGCTCGACATTGTAGGCATTCGGATCGGTCAGCTGATCGAAACCATAGTCAAGAGAGGGCGGAACCGGAGCCTTTCCCGGGATAAAGGTCCCTTTGAGGATAACCTCATTGTACGCCTTGCGGTCCGTCATCGAAATGAACGCAGCGCGTACCTTCGGATCGCCAAGAATCCCCTTTTGGTTGATGCGCGCCAAAACCGTACGCAGCGATGCAATGCGGTCAACATGGAACTTCGCAGTGTCACTGAAGAGCCCAATATCACCAGCAGCGATGTTGACTGCCATATCGACCTCACCCGATTGGAGAGCCATCGCGCGTGTATTCGGATCGTCGATGGACGGAATCTCTATCGTTTCAAAGGGAACTTCTCCGCCCCAGTAGTTCGGGTTCTTCTTCATGACGGCCTTTTCCTTCACGAAGGACTCGCAGATATACGGACCGGTGCAGATGGGCCCCTGTGTTGCAAAATTGCGTTCCTTTTCGCTCTCGACATCGACGATGAGGAAGAGGGGGTCTGCGAGATAACCAAGCATACTCGGTGCCGGCTTCTCTGTCGTGATCTTGAGTGTCTGTCCGTCCGCCTCCATATTCGTATACTTGAAGAAGGTTGCTGCGCGTGTATTCTTCGCAAATGTACGCTCAAGGGATGCCTTGACCGCTGCAGCTGTCAGAGGCCTGCCGTTCGAAAACTTAACATCACGAATTTTGAATATCCACGTCAGCTTATCGTCACTGATCTCCCAGCTCTCGGCAAGCCACGGCTGGATGTTCATCTTTTCATCAAACTGCGTCAGTGTCTCACCCATGCCATAGCGTACAACAACCCATCCAAATGCATTCTCCGTGGGTTCAAGAGAATCCGCAAAATTTGTAACGCCGACCTTCAGCGTCGTTTTGTCGCCTGCGGACTGATTTCCGCCGCCGCAGCCCGTTAGGAGCGCCGCTGCCATACAGCCAGTCAGAAGTGCCGCAAGCCATCTTTTTTTCTTTCCCATTTGTTCCTCCTTTAATTCGCCTTGCGCGGGTCCATAATATCCCGCAGACTATCTCCCCAAAGATTAAATACCGCAACGACGATGACAATCGCCAGTCCGGGGAAGATCATAAGCCAGGGCGCCGTCTGAATCAGCTGGCGGCCCTCATTCAGCATGAGGCCCCATTCCGGCGTCGGCGGCTGTGCACCGAATCCGAGGAAGGAGAGCCCCGCAAGCTCCATCATGAGCGCCCCAATATCGAGCGCCGCTGTCACAATGATGATCGGCAGGATGTTCGGCAGGATATGCCGCCGAATCATATCCGCCTGTCGTGTACCGTTTGTAATGGCGGCAGCCAAATAATCCTGCTGCTTCACTTTCAGAGTCAAGCTGCGTGCGAGGCGTGCATACTTCGTCCAACCGACAACCACAAGGGCCAGGACTGCATTGACAGCACTGCCGCCAAGCACACCTGCAATTGCAATCGCAAGCACAATGCCCGGAAATGCCAGAAAAATATCAGCAAGCCGCATGATTACTGTATCGACCTTGCCGCCGACATAGGCGGAGATGACACCGATCAGCGTGCCAAGCCCCGCAATGAGAACGACAACAAACAGTGTCATTGTCAACGAAACCCGTGCACCATAGAGCACTCGAGTAAAGAGATCACGCCCCAGCTTATCCGTTCCGAAGTAGTGCTCGGCAGATGGCGGGAGCAGAGACATCTGAATCTGGGATTCATACGGATCATACGACGAGATCAACGGCGCACAGATGGCGAGAAGCACAATCAGGAGGATGATGCCTGTATAGATGCGAAACAGCAGCTGATCCCGTGTCATACCTTCGCCCCCTTCCGCAGTCTCGGATCAAGATAGGTATAGGATATATCAACAATCAGATTCACAATCATATAGAGCGTTGCAATCCAGAGGACAAAGCCCTGCAGGAGCGGGTAGTCGCGTGTCTCAATCGCACGCACAGCAAGACGTCCGATGCCCGGCCACGAGAATACAATCTCAATAACGGCAACACCGCCAAGCAGCCAGCCAATCGCAAGGCCGAGCAGTGTGATGAGCGGCAGAAATGCATTCGGCAGAACATGGCGCCAGAGGATACGCTGCATCGACATACCGCGCGCCTTCAGACCCGTCACGTAGTCCTGTCCGAGCTCCTCAAGCACGGCCGTACGCACCTGCCGCGTATACTTCGATGAGAGCAGGATCGCAAGCGTAAAGGCAGGGAGAATCATACGATCCAGACTTACCTCGCCGCCCGCAATCGGGAAAAGCCCCAGCTTTAGACCAAAGACATAGAGCAGAATGAGTCCCACCCAGAAACTCGGCATCGAGACACCGAGAAAGGTGAAGACGCGGATGACTTGATCGGGCCAGCGGTTGCGGTAGAGCGCCGACACAACGCCTGCCGGAATGGAAATCAGCAGCATCATAATAACTGCTGTTCCTGCCAAGAGAAGTGTGCCCGGCAGATTCTGCAGGAGTTTATCCTTCACAGGGATCTTCGCAGAATAGGACATTCCCATATCGCCATGTACAACCCCATCCAGCCAGCGAATATACTGCTGATGAAACGGAAGATCGAGCCCGAGCTCATGGCGTGTTCGCTCGATTGTCTCCTGCGAAACAATGGTATCGCCCGTCTCCAGGATCGCATCCACAGGATCACCTGGAGCAAAAAATGTCAGCGCAAATGTTAAGAACGTTACACCCAATAACGTGAGCAGCATTTGGCCAAGACGCATCAGCAAGGCTTTTGCACTCAAATCCCCAACTCCTTTATTGTTGCATATTAAAACCGCTTATCTCAAAAGAGAAAGCGGCGCAAATAAACTGCAACAATATGCCTCTGTGCAAGACACATCATTGCCTTATTCATCTCCCCATCTCTCGTGAGTCCGTCAATGAATCCTATTGCGAGCAGGCTTTCCGGCTCATAGATCAGCGCGTTCCTCCGCCTTCCCGGTTTGCACCAGTGACTTTACGGGCACAGGCTCTGTGCCTGTGGAAAAACGCTCCCTATTTACGGCTGCGGGACAGCACGGGCATTGCACCCGTTTTCCTCTCATCGCACAACGGACATTTTCAAAGTACATTGTCCATTGACACTCGCAACGTATTATTTAATTCTATAATAATATAAAATCTAGTATATCCATATCGGGTATACTTGTCAATACATTTATTCCAGATTATTTTTTATGGATAGTCAATAAGTCCTTTATCTACTGTTGTTATACCTGCTTAGAATAGCTTCCATGTGCCGTGGTAATTTTTTGATATACATTGTACAAGAGAAGCCCGGCACAGGTGGCACGTATGCTTTGATCCAGTACGAGGGACATCCATCCTCCCTCAAGTCCCATATTTAGCTCATAGAGGAATATATACGTAATGATAGGGCGAAGTACCGTAATGCTCACAAAGGAGTATGCAGCAACCTGCGTTGTTTTTCCACTGGCACGCAGAATTCCCGCACATACCATCTGATATGCCTCCGGAAAGCTCACGACAGCGACATATGCGATGATCAGACTTCCGAGCGGCATGAGTGACGGATCATGGGCATAGATGCCGAAGATTTCCTCACGCAGGAGAAATGTTATGAGAAATGCTGCAATGGAAAAAATCAAACTCCAGCGCATTCCACTCCAGAGATAGCGCCTCCACTCATCCTGCTTATGCATGTCCCGATTATGCCCCGCGAGGACTGTACTTGCCTTGCCCATACCATTGCAAAAGCTATAATAGAAATCGCAGAAATTCATTGCAATCGCGTGTACGGCGTATGGAATCGTGCCTAGTTCGGCAACCATGCGCGTATAGACGACCATACCGATCCGTTCAAAGCCCTGTTCGCTGAATATACCGCCAAAAACGCCGAGGAATTCATGGAGGTATTCACGTGTCAGACAATAATTCCCCTGATTGAATATTCCCCACGTATACATGGTCTGTGCAGTTCGGATCAATGACCATACTGAACCGCCTACAGTGCCGAGTGCCGCACCAAGCACACCGAGCTCTGGAAAGGGACCAAGTCCAAAGATCAGGAGAGCGTTGAGTACGACATTGACGCCATTACCTTGCAGGTTAATGGAAAGAACACGCATGGATTCCCCGCGTCCAAACATTACAGCCTGCATAAGCGTTGTAACGGATGTAAGAAATACGGCCGGCAGAGTCCAGAGCCCGTAGATCATGGCATCGGGTAGATAGTCCTGTTGTGCCCCCATCCAGAGAAGAATGGAATCGAGATAGAGAAAGAAGCCGACGTGTGCAAGTCCCAGGAAAACGACAACCAGGACCATTGTCTTTTTGAGAATATCACCGTATGTATCGTGCTGATCCCGACCAAAACGCTCCGCAATCAGTATAGTCACAGCAGCGGCAACAGAGCGTGCAACGGTAAGGAGCATCATGCGCGGCTGCGTAAAGATGCTGACGGCAGCAATGGCGCCTGTCCCCAATGTTCCGACCATGATGATGTCCGCATTGCTTAGAAAAATCATGAGAACACCCTCGAGTGCTGCAGGCAGACCGATTCTCAGATAATTTTTGTCGTAAGATGTCAGCACGCTACCATCTCCCTGTTTATCCCCATATTCCAATTCAACAAAACTATCACAGAATGATAATACTTGTCAACAATTTATGAATATGAATCTAGGGAATCGCTGATAAAGTTTGCATAAAAATAAGGGGCGCCGAAAGATAACGGCGATCCCAACTTTTTTATAACTAGCGATTTAATGCACGGTGTGCAATGTCCTTACGGTAATAAGCGTCCTTAAAGGAGATTTTTTCGACCGCTGCATAGGATTTTTTTACCGCAGACGCGATATCCTCTCCTATGCCAACGACACTGAGTACGCGCCCGCCGTTTGTGACGATCTTCCCATCCCGTTTCGCCGTACCCGCATGGAATACAAGTGCCCCCGTGTCCTCTGCATCTCTAATCCCATGAATCTCATGCCCTTTTTCATAAGATGCCGGATATCCACCCGCTGCAAGAACCACACAGACGGCTGCTCTGTCCTTCCAATGGATGGGCACATCGGAAAGTGTTCCGTCAGTGCAGGCGCACATGATTTGTACGAGATCCCCGTCCAGGAGCGGAAGCACGACCTGCGTTTCGGGGTCGCCAAAGCGTGCATTGAACTCAACGACTTTTGGACCCTCGCTTGTTACCATCAGACCTAGATAGAGGCAACCGTGATAGGGCCGTCCCTCCTTCGCCATAGCTGCAATCGTCGGCTTTAGGATCTCCTCCACAGCACGCTCAGTCATCTTCGCTGTCATGACAGGTGCCGGCGCGTATGTCCCCATACCACCAGTATTCGGCCCTTTGTCCCCATCGTAAGCACGCTTATGATCCTGTGCGCTAATCATGGGACGGATGACCTTCCCGTCAGTGAAAGCAAGGAGAGATGCCTCTTCTCCTTCCATAAACTCTTCGATGACGATGCGCGTTCCAGCGTCGCCAAAGGAGTTGTTCTCCATGATTGCATCAATGGCATCCAGTGCTTCCTGGATGGTCTCAGCGACAATGACCCCCTTCCCTGCCGCAAGTCCGTCTGCTTTTACAACGATCGGTGCACCTTCCTTACGAATATACGCACGCGCAGACTCTGCTTCGGTAAAGACTTCATAGCGAGCCGTTGGAATCCCATATTTTTTCATGAGGTTCTTTGCAAAGGCTTTTGAGCCCTCAATTTCTGCTGCATTTGCACGCGGACCAAATGTGCGTATCCCGGACGTCTCAAGCTCGTCCACAAGTCCGTTGATCAGAGGAATCTCAGGTCCGACAACAACGAGATCAATTTTCTTCTCCTTGGCAAAGCGCAGAATTGCAGCGTTATCTGTGACGGAGATGTTGGTCGTCTCCCCCATGCCTGGATTTCCTGGGAGCACATAGATTTTTTCTGTCTGTGGGCTCTCCATGAGTTTCCAATAGAGTGCATGTTCACGCCCGCCCGATCCGATTACGAGAATATTCACGTTGTATTCCTCATTTTTCCAGTTGCTGTGCAAGATATGCATTGATGGCACTATCATAGTCTGCTGTGTGTGCAAATGCCTCATGGGCGAGCTTCATGCGTGTCATACCATCAACTGCGCCGTCTTTTTCAATCTTCTCTGCAATCTCCGCATAGCGCGCTGGATTTGTAATTACAGTAACGAATTTGAAATTCTTTGCTGCAGCGCGAATCATCGCAGGGCCTCCGATGTCGATCTGCTCGACCGCCTCGGCAAGCGTGACATTTGGGTTGGCAATGGTCTCCTTAAATGGATAGAGATTGACGGCAACAAGGTCAATCGGCGTAATCTTCAATTCACGCAGAGCCTTTTCATGCGTCTGATTTCCACGCACAGCCAGAATTCCACCATGAACAAAGGGGTGAAGCGTTTTGACGCGGCCATCCATGATCTCGGGGAAGCCCGTCACATCACTGACGTAGATGACGGGGATACCAGCCTCGTGCAGAGCCTTCATCGTCCCGCCCGTGGAGACAATCTCGATCCCTGCCTTATGCAGTGTGCGCGCAAATTCTACCACACCGGTCTTGTTGGATACACTGATCAGAGCACGTTTTATCTTCATCATGATTCTCCTTCGGCAGTGGGCAGAATATGTACCTTTCGCCCATCCACATGCAGCCGTCCTTCGACGTAGAGTTTGATCGACGCGGGGAATATCCGATGCTCCTGCTCCAGCACCCGTGCAGCAAGTGTTTCCTCTGTGTCCCCCTCCTGAACGGGAACAGCAGCCTGCATGATGATGGGGCCGGAATCCATGCCCTCATCCACGAAGTGCACGGTACACCCGCTGACCTTCACACCGTAAGCAAGGACATCGTGATGGGCATGTGCCCCCGGAAAGCTCGGCAGGAGTGCCGGATGGATGTTTAGTATACGCCCCGTATAGGAATGAACAAATACGGGGGACAGGATGCGCATGAACCCCGCGAGAACAACTAGGGTTACACCATGTGCGTGCAGTTCCTGGAGCAGGGCTCTCTCAAAGTCTGCACGGTCTGTATAGTCTCGATAGACAACGGCAACGGCCGCAATTCCCTTTTCCCGAGCGCGTTCCAGTGCGTACGCATCGCTCTTGTCCGCAATCACGACGGAAATTTCGGCGCGAATTTCCCCGCGTTCAATCGATTCTATGATGGAGGCCAAATTGGAACCACGTCCGGAGCAGAGTACTCCGATTTTCTCCTCACGCATCAAAGACACCGCCCTTGATGACAACGTCGTGTGCTCCTTCGGTGACATGGCCGATGCGATAGACCGCTTCGCCCATATTTTGCAGATGTGATTCCACTCGTGCGGCTTCCTTGGGTGACACAATGAGGATCATACCGATCCCCATGTTGAATGTGCGGTACATCTCTGTCCAGTCTACATTGCCCCATTCCTGCAGAAGCCGGAAGATGGTCGGCATCTCCCATGCTCCGCCGTTCACTTCCGCCCCCATGTGATCAGGCAGTGCACGCGGGATGTTTTCGTAGAAGCCGCCGCCGGTGATATGCACCATCCCGTGTATATCAAAGTCCCGAATCAGAGGCAGACATACCCGCGGATAGAGACGCGTCGGTATCAGCAGTTCCTCGCCGATTGTGCGCCCGAGTTCTTCCATGTACTCATTGCCGCTGCAGCCTTTATGCTCAAAGATGATTTTCCGTACGAGGGAGTACCCGTTTGAATGTACCCCCGATGAGGGCAGACCAAGCAGCACATCTCCGACATTCACGTGGGAAGGGGCGATGAGTTTTGAGCGCTCCGCAACACCGACAGCAAAACCCGCAATATCATATTCACCGATCGGGTAAAAGCCCGCCATTTCAGCGGTTTCACCGCCGATTAGGGCACATCCCGACTCCTTGCAGGCATTTGCCACGCCCGTAACCACTTCGGCGACTTGCGCAGGATCGAGTTTTCCTACGGCAAGGTAGTCCAGGAAGAAGAGAGGCTCCGCTCCTTGTACGAGAATATCGTTGACGCACATCGCAACGGCATCCTGTCCGATCGTATCGTGCTTGTTGAGCAAGAATGCCAGACGCAGCTTCGTTCCGACGCCATCCGTGCCGGATACGAGCACAGGATCTTGATAGGCCTTTGTGTTTAGGGCAAACAGGCCCCCAAAGCCGCCGAGGTCCCCTATCACCTCAGGTCGGTAGGTTGCGCGTACAGCGTCCTTAATCATGGACACAGACCGATTTCCAGCGTCGATATCAACCCCTGCATCACGGTAGGTCATTTTCTCCATCGGCTCTTAGAGCCCCCTTTCACGCTGTGCAATCCGCCGCCGTTCGAGAATGATCTTGTCGTGCTCATCGAGTGTGGCATCCTCTTCCGGAACGGGGTAATTATTGTTGAAGCAGGCGTAACACATACCATCTGGATTGAGTGCAGGAACACATTGACGCAGCCCTTCTATCGAGATGAAGTGAAGGGAGTCGGCACCGATGAAACTGCAAATCTCCTCCACGCTCTTGGTCGCCGAGATGAGTTCCTTGCGAATGGAGGTGTCAATGCCATAGTAACATGGGTCTGTAATGGGCGGACTGCTGATACAGACGTGGATCTCGCGTGCTCCGGCATTGCGCAGCAGACGAACGATCTTGCCGCTTGTCGTTCCGCGCACGATGGAGTCGTCCACCATGATGACCGACTTTCCTGCGACAACGGATCGTACGGGACTTAGTTTCAGCTTGACCGCAGCATCACGCTGCTTCTGCGTTGGCTGAATGAAGGTGCGCCCGATGTAACGGTTCTTGATCAACCCCTCGGCAAAAGGAATCCCTGTCTCATAGGCAAAACCCGTTGCTGCTGTGGTTCCGGAGTCCGGGACTGAGATGACGACATCCCCGCGGAACCCGGACTCTCGTGCCAGAACACGCCCCATCTCAAAACGCGCCGCATGAACACTCTGTCCATCGATGATGGAGTCTGGGCGCGCAAAATATATATATTCAAAGATACAGGAAGCAGCATCCTCTCCATTGGAAAAGCGATAGGATTTAAGACCGTCACCGCTCATGACAACCATCTCTCCAGGAAGTACATCACGTACGAATTCAGCGCCATTGACATCAAGAGCACATGTTTCTGAAGAGAGGATCCACCCTCCTTCTGCTGTCTTCCCTATGCACAACGGGCGGAATCCCTGCGGGTCGCGAACGCCGATCAGCTTATCCTCTGTCATAATTGAAAGGCAGTAGGCGCCGCGTACAACCCCGACTGCCTCGAGGATACGCTCCTCGATGGATGTTTTATGCGAACGTGCAATGAGATGGACAAAGACCTCAGAGTCAATCGTCGTCTGAAAGACCGTACCGTTTCGCTCGAGGTCGCGGCGAATTAGGGCAGCATTCGTGAGGTCGCCATTGTGCGCGAGTGCAAGTGCACCTCCCGCATAGTTGACACGCAGCGGTTGGGCATTTGCGGCGAGGCTGAAGCCTGTCGTTGCGTAACGCACATGACCAATGGAAATTTTTGCATTGTCAAGGTGTGGGAGATGCTCCCGAAAGACCTCACTAACCAGTCCCATACCTTTTTTTACATCGATCCAATATCCGTCCGTGAGTGCAATGCCGGCACTTTCCTGTCCTCGGTGCTGGAGCGCAAAAAGACCAAGATACGTCATCTCGGATACATCTTCCGCATGGGAGTATACGCCGTAGATACCGCACTCTTCCTTCCACTTTGGCACTTTTTCGTACATTGTGCTTATGCTTCTCCCGTCAACCTGTGGAGCATTTCCTTATAGGCGTCCTCTACATTGCCAAGGTCGCGGCGAAAACGATCCTTATCCAGCTTTTCCTTGGTATCACTGTCCCAGAAACGGCAGTTATCCGGTGAGATCTCATCAGCAAGAATGATCTTCCCATCGGCATCTTTACCGAACTCAAGTTTGAAGTCAATGAGATCGACACGCTTCGTCTTGAGAAATTTTGTGAGCACGTCATTGATTTTCAGTGACATCCGTTCGATCTCATCCAACTCTGCATCCGTTGCAATCTTCATCGCTCGAATATGATAGCGGTTGAGCATGGGATCGCCGAGATCATCATTTTTATAGCAGTACTCAATGACCGGAAATGGCATGGGAATGCCCTCTTCGAGTCCAAGTCGTTTGGCGAGCGAGCCGGCCGCAACATTACGAATGATGACCTCAAGCGGAATAATCGTGAGCTTTTTCACAATCATTTCACGCTCACTCGGCATAGAGATATAGTGATGAGCAATGCCCTCCTTGGCGAGCAGATCGAAGAAGAACGCGGTCATCTTATTGTTCATGATGCCCTTGTCTGTAATCGTCCCCTTTTTCGCTCCATTCCCTGCCGTAGCATCGTCCTTGTAGTAGACAAGATATTCGTCCGGACGATCCGTCGCATAGATAATCTTTGCCTTACCTTCGTAGAGAGACTCTTTTCGCTCCATTATAGGCCTACCTTTCCACCGTTCCTCAATACTGTCTTTCTACGTTTATAGCTGTGCGGCAACCCGCTCTGCTTTTCTCTCGACATCAAGCACCATCTTCTCTCGATAATCCATCAGTGCTTCTGCAATGGAAGAATCATATACAGCAAGAATTTCAGCAGCAAATATGGCGGCATTCTTTGCACCATTAATTGCCATGGATGCGACAGGAACCCCAGAGGGCATCTGTACTGTGCTGAGCAGTGCGTCCATCCCATTCAGAGGTGTTGCATTGACCGGAATGCCGATGACAGGCTTAATCGTATAGCTTGCCACAACCCCCGCAAGATGTGCTGCTGCTCCAGCTGCGACAATAAATGCAGCAAACTCTTTGTTGTGATCCGCTTCCATGACAAAGTCACGAACATTTGACGGTGTACGGTGTGCGGAGGCTACCTTGACCACAGGCTCAATGCCGAATTGCTTCAGAAGCTCCACCGCGGGCTTTAAGATTGGCCAGTCGGAATCGCTTCCCATGAGGATTGCTACCTTCATTTTACCATCTCCTTGATCTCTATGATAACGAGATTTTATGGTCATGTCAATAGAACGAAGAAAGGACCGCCATATACAAGTATGGCAGTCCTCTATCATATTATTTTTAGTTTTCTTCGACGATGTCATGCAGCGGTTCACCAAATGTAAGCGTATCCAAGAGATCGATGAGCTGATTGATCTCCGGCTTGGAAACCTGTCCGGATGCACCGAGGCTTTCTCCCTTGCGCTTCATTTCCTCGCTGATCAGAGAGGAGAAGAGCACAAGCGGAACCTCGCCCAGACGGTTATCCTCACGCACAAGCTTTAGGAGGCGATGTCCATCCATTTTTGGCATTTCGACATCAGAGATAATGATGCGAACGTGGTTTTCGATCGGCCCGTTCTTACGCGCAAGATCTTGCAGATATTCCCACGCATCCTGCCCATTGCCAAAGTCACGGATAAACTTGTAACCAGCCTCATGAAGGGTTGTAACCAAAAGGTCACGAAGCATCTTGGAGTCTTCTGCAACCACGACATGAGCCGTACCGCGGCGTGTTTTAGCATCCTGGGTCGCCTCGGCAACCGTCGTGAGTTTCTGATTGATCTCCGGGTTGATTTCGGCAATGATGGTCTCAAAGTCGAGCAGCAAAACGATGCGGTCTTCCATCTTGATGATTCCGACCACGCGAGAGCCTTCTCCAACGTTCGGTGCAGGCTCCATATTCTTCCATGAAATGCGGTGGATACGATAGACACTTCCAACGAGGAAACCGATATCATAGTTGTTGATCTCCGTGACAATGATGTTCTGAAGTTCATCTTGTGTTTGGAGATTGAGGCAGCGAGCCATGTTGACAAGTGGGATCGCTTTGCCGCGCAGAGTGAAGAGTCCGTCGACATAAGGGTGTGCCTCCGGCATTGCCGTGACAGGTGTACGCGTAATTACCTCACGCACTTTAGCGACGTTAATGCCGTAGTTTACCTTCCCGATGCTGAACTCGACAATCTCAAATTCATTCGTTCCTGTCTCAAGCAGGATTCCTTTTCTCTCTTCGGTAACCGTCTCTGCCATTTATCTCTCTCCCCCATGCCTGTAAACATTGTTTGCTATGCTCTCTATTCGCTCTTTGGAAAAAAAATCCTGCCTGTCTTTATAAAAAACTAAGACTTTTTGTTTTCCTTAGATAAATATGTCCAACCATCACGCTGTTCGATGAGACCTTCCTTGAGCAATCTCCCGAGTGCACGCTTGAAAGCGGCTTTACTGATATGAAAGCGATCCTGAATGACTTCCGGCGCGGTGGAATCCGTATAGGGCATCTTTCCGTTGTGTTCCTCCAGGAGAGCGAGGAGCCGCTCCGCATCCTCTCGGCGTGCTTCTTCTTTAGGCGGTCGTAGTGAGGCATTCAGTCGCCCATCCTCACGCAGATATGTGACACGCATCTCGACGGTTTCGCCGACACGCGGACGGTGCGGAATCTCGCGATGATCGATAAAGACGATGTAACGCTCTTCAGTGAAGAGAAAAGCGCCCCGTTCGGTGATGTTGTAGACCGATCCCTTCAGTCGGTCTCCTATGCGTACTCCTTCTGCAGGGCGTGAGGCACGGCGCAGTTCGTCCTCGACCTCCATCGTTACGGCAAGCCGCCCGGACTTGTCCGTGTAGAGTTTTGCCCAAACGGTTTCGCCGACCTGCGGGCGTCCGCGCATTCCCGCGTAGGGGAGAAAGATGCCGCGCTCTGCCCCAACATCGAGGAAGGCACCTTCCTTTGTGACATTGATAACGCGCAGACGGGCAACCTGTCCCTCCTTCATGCGCGGTGTACGCATGCTTGCGGTGAGGCGGCGCTTTGGATCGAGATAGAGAAAGACACGGACGCGATCACCGACCTTGACGGGGGCTGTCTGCTGAACTTTGTGCAACAGGATATCGTCGCTTGTATTGCCGGTTTCCGCATCCAAAAATACACCTAGTTCACTCTCGCGTACGGCGGTGAGTTCGGCAACCTGGCTTGGTCCGTATTTACAAGGATACCGTGTTCGGGTTTTATCCTGCATGCGCTTTATTCCTCGTATGGCGTCAGCTTTGCGTCGCCCCACAGGCGCTCCAATGCGTAGTACTCACGCGCTTCCTGCTGGAATATATGCGCAACCGTATCACCGTAGTCGAGCAGAACCCACTCGCCCTCGCGATAGCCTTCCTTGTGGAGAAACGAAATCCCTGCTTCTTCCATTTTCTCTTCAATATTGTCTGCGATTGCACGCACCTGTGTTGCGGTATTCGCCGAGCAGATGACAAAGTAATCATTTGTCGACATAAGCCCGATCATATCCATCTGCACAATATCGCGCGCCTTTTTCTCATCTGCTGCGCTGCAAATCACGCGGCATTTTTCCTGCTCTGTCAAGCTGTTCCCTCCTGTTACTCTTTTCCCGTCTCCTCCGGCGGGAAAAGCTCGTGAATAATTTCGTCTGTTGCTGCACGATCCATGATCCAAACGGTATCATCATTACGTGAGAAATCTCCAGGCAGCATGATTGTACGCGGTGGCTCTATGCTCAGCTTTCGAATGACATTTCCAATGTGTACGGAGTCAAAGAGCTCTGCACTCGTTGTGACATTTTGTTTTATTATATCCGCTATTGCAGGTATCTTAGGCAGTGTATCAACGCGCAGAAGCTTGGCATAGAAGGCTTTAACGAATTTTTGCTGTCGCTGCGTACGTCCAAGATCGCCAAGATCATCGCTTCGATAGCGCAGATAGTATTCTGCACCCTTTCCGTCCAGATGGCGATAGCCTTGACGCATATGTATGGAAAGTTCTGCCTCAGGATCGTCATAGTCCATGTTTTGCTCGACATAGAGATCGATGCCGCCGACGGCATCCACAATTCGACCAAATGTCGCAAGGTCGATAACAACATATTGATGAATGGAGATGTCGAACATTTGATTGATTGTCCGCACCATCAATGGTGCTCCGCCGACTGCGTAGACATTGGATAGTCTGGTCTCGCCCTTATTCTGTGGCATCTCAACCCATGTATCGCGTGGAATATTAAGAATACGTACTTTTCCTGTGGCATTTTCCATGCTGATTAGCAGGATTGCGTCGGCACGCTTCTCTTCGTCGTTGTCCATATTAACGGCATCATCCAGACCAAGCACCAGAACGTTCGTATAACCGTCGAAGCGAACATCGATTTCACCGCGGTTTGCTTCCTGACGAATTAAATATGCTTCGTACATATCGCGTACATCACGATATGCTTGTATTCCAAAGCCAATCACATAGTAGCCGCCTGTGCAGATGGCCGCCATGAGAAAAACGGTAAAGATTAGGCGAACGATGCTCTTCAGGACCGCAATGCGGCGTTTGCGTGCGCGCTCTTTGCGGCGTTTCTTAATATTTTCACGCGAATTTTCACTCTGTAATTGAGCAGCAAGTTCTTCCGCATTGTATTCTGACATCGCCTCCCCCTCTCTTTATAAAATACCATGCTGTTCAGTACTTCTCAAGAAGAATCTCATTTCGTGCCATAATCGTATCAGGATGGATGAGGCCGCCTTTTTGCGCCACAAAGATAATAGACTCCGTCAGTGCGACCAACATCATCTCATCAAGAGAGGCGCTGCAAGAGAGTGCTCTCAGGTGCTCTACTTCGGGATAGTTTCTCGCTGGTTCGATCATATCTGCAAAATAGATAATTTTATCGAGCGCTGTCATATTCGTACCGCCGACGGTATGGCGCCAGATCGCCTGTGCAATTGCCGCATCGTTGACACCATATACTTCGTAGATCAGATAAGCCCCCACATAGGCATGGAGCAGCAACGGCATCGCTGACTCAATTTTTCCGATTGGGATTCCGCGGCTGCGGGCCTCATGGGATAGTTCTGCAGTCTCGTATTCGCGTCCGCAGTCATGCAGAAGGCCGGCAACGCGTGCACGTTCCTCGTTCATGCCAAAGCGCCGTGCCAATGCTGCGGCCGTATTCGCGACCCCAAGAGAATGCTGATAGCGGCTTGGTTTCAAGCGCTTCTCAAGAATGGCGCACATCTCCTCATAGCTCTTTGACATGCTCACGATACAGCCCTCTTTTCTTAATATACTCCTCCACTGAACTTGGTACAAGATATTTTATGGAAAGTCCCGACCGAATCCGCGCACGAATCGAACTCGATGAGATCTCCAGATGCGGTGTTGGCAATACCTGAATATGACGGCGTTCTTCTTCTGTAAATTTTTCCGCAAGTAAAAGCTCATTGAGCGGAACTCCCTGCCGCGTTGCGACAATAAAGCGGCAGGAGCGCAGCAGACGTTTCGGTTCATGCCAAAGATAGAGATCGTTCATTGCATCTGCTCCGGTGATGAAAAAAAGATCCGCCCCATCCAACCGACTTTGGAGTTCTGCGATTGTATCTACCGTATAGGAAGGTCCGTTTCTGTGCAACTCGATATCCGATACAGAGAAATGAAGGTTTTCTCGAACCGCATACTCTGTCATGATGAGTCGATCCTCAGGAGATGCCGTACGTGTTCCGTCTTTATGCGGCGGTCGTGCGGACGGAACGAACAAAATTCTATCCAAAAAGGCTGCACAGCGTACCATTTCCGCTGTAATCAGATGCCCCATATGGATTGGATCAAAGGTGCCGCCCATAATTCCAATTCGCTTCTCCACTTTATCTTACCTCACAAGACTGAGGATCACGAATGCGATGGCCACGACGAGAAGAAATGTACCGCATGCAAGCACATAATCGAGTATATCGTGCCGTCCCTTTGTGGTTCCTGCATATTGATGCAGTGTACGCAGATAGCCGATCAGCCGCCGCATTCGTGGGCTTCTTTTTTCTGTGGAGAAGATGCATTTTCACGGATCTGTCCTTCCCCATAGACAAGGTATTTCGTACTCGTCAGAGCATCAAGCCCCATCGGCCCGCGTGCGTGGAGCTTCTGTGTGCTGATGCCGATCTCTGCACCAAAGCCAAACTCAAAGCCATCCGTAAAGCGTGTCGACGCATTGACATACACTGTCGACGCATCTGCCTTCTGCTGGAAGTCATGGGCTGTGCGGATGTCATTTGTGATGATCGCCTCCGAATGTCCTGTATTATAGCGATTGATGTGGGCAATCGCCGCCTCCAGATCATGAACAATACGAATCGAAAGGATGAGGTCACCATACTCTGTATCCCAGTCCTTCTCAGTTGCCGGAACAATGTTCGGAAGGATGGCACAGGTTTTCGGGCAGCCGCGCAGCTCCACGCTGTCAGTGACAAGCATTTCTGCCACCTGCGGAAGAAAGTCTGTCGCAATTTCTTCGTGGATGAGCAGGGTCTCTGCCGCATTGCACACAGAGGGGCGCGAAACCTTTGCATTTTGGACAATGCGCAGTGCCATCGAGAGATCCGCTGCACGATCCACATAGATATGACAGACACCGGCACCGGTCTCTATGACAGGAACAATACTGCTCTCGACAATGCGGTGAATCAGCCCCGCCCCGCCGCGCGGGATGACGACATCGAGCAGCCCTGTCAGATGGGTCATGACATCGACGGCAGCACGATCCTTCATTGCGAGCAGCTGGATTGCGCCTGTCGGGATACCGGCATCGTATGCAGCGCGTGAGAGAATATCAGCAATGGAACGGTTGGAGCGAAGTGCATCGGAGCCTCCACGCAGGAGGACGGCATTTCCAGACTTTAGACAGAGACCGATCGCATCGGACGTTACATTCGGACGTGCCTCGTAGATCATGCCGACTACACCAAGTGGGACACGTACGCGGCGGATCTCAAGCCCGTTTGGACGGCGCACAGAATAATCCTCTCGTCCAAGGGGATCAGGGAGCGCTGCGGTCAGACGAAGCCCATCTGCCATGGAGGTAATGCGTCCATCATCGAGGCACAGACGATCCAGATAGGAGAGACGCATGCCTGCTTTTTCTGCTTCCTCTACATCTACGGCATTTGCATGAAGAATCTCATCCCTATGAGCCATCAGTGCATCTGCCATTGCGCAGAGTGCTGCATTCCGTACGTCAGCCCGAAGTCCTGCGAGTGTATAGGATGCTTCCTTTGCGGCTTCTGCCTGTGTGCGAATCTCTTGCTCGAGCATATTCGCCCCCCTTATGTCATCAGTACCAGATTATCCCGATGGATGATCTCCTCATGCGCCGCATCGGTTATGAGCTCTTGAAAATCCGTTGTCTGGTGTCCCATGAGTCGTGCAACATCCGCTGCATTGTATGCTGCGATACCGCGCGCAATCTCCTGCCCCGTGGGGCCGAGGATGCGGACGGTCTCCCCTGCTGCAAAATCACCGTAAACACCGGTTACACCTACTGCTAATAGACTTGCGCCATGCCGCATGGCGGCGACACAGCCGTCATCGACAGACAGATCCCCCATGAGACGCTTTCCGAATGCGAGCCAACTTTTGCGTGTTTTGAGATGTGCTTCACGCGCGGGGAACAGAGTTCCGATCTCTTGACCGCGCAGGATTCCTCGAATGACACCATCCGCATTGCCCTGTGCAATCACCATCGTCACACCTGCGTTCTGGGCAATCTTTGCGGCTTCAATCTTGGTCTGCATACCACCCGTTCCCTGCGCAGATCCGGCACCGCTGGCAATCCGCTCGATCTCGGGGGTGATCTCCGAAATCTCGAAAATGAGCCGTGCCGACGCATCTGTACGCGGGTTTGCTGTATAGACACCGTCAATGTCCGATAGAATAATGAGTGCATCTGCATCGACCAGTGCTGCGACAACGGCAGATAGATTGTCATTGTCTCCGATTTTTATCTCATCGACGGCAACAGCATCATTTTCGTTGATGACGGGGATGACATTCATCCCGAGGAGTGCGAGGAGCGCATTGCGTGAGTTCATATACTGGTGATGGCGTGCGGCATTCTCCTTTGTGAGAAGGACCTGCGCCATTGTGCGTCCATACTCATGAAAAAATTTTTCGTAAATGTGCAGGAGCGCCCCCTGTCCAATCGCCGCCAGCGCCTGCCGTGCGGGGATCCCTGCAGGACGCTCTTTCAGCCCAAGTGTATTCATCCCTGCCGCAATCGCACCGGAGGAGACCAGTAGGATCTCCTTCCCCTGATTTGCCTCATCGATCAGCTCACGCACGAGATGCTCGATCCGATGGAGATTCATACCCCCAGACGAGTGTGTGAGCGTGCTCGTCCCCACCTTCACAACGATGCGCTTTGCCTCGCGCAGACGCTCTCTCGCACTCATAGCTCGATCCTTGGCTTCTCGAAATTCCGTCGAAAGAGCAGTCCGTTCCTGCCGATTACCTGAACGAGATTCGCATCCGCCCGCTCGGCAAGTACGGTGATCGCATCCTCCGGCTCATCCGGCGCATTTTGAAGCACACGCACCTTGATGAGCTCGCGTTTCTTGATCGCCTCACGTGCAGAAGCAACAACGGTCGGCGTTACCCCCTCCTTGCCGATCATGACGATGGCCTCCTCCGTCATGCCGAGGGAGCGCAGTTTTCGAATCTGTTTGCTTGTCAGCGAGTTTCGCAGCAACGTTCTTCCTCCGTTAGTCCTGATAGTCGAATGCCATATCCCCAATGTGAACGGTCATACCCTCTTTGATGCCGCGCGCACGGAGCTTTTCATCCAGTCCCTTGAGGCGCCAGATATATTGGAATCGGCGTACCGCCTCATCGTTGTTGAAATTCGTCATCGCGACGAGCTTCTCAATCGCCTTGCCGGAAACGATGAAATCGCCCGCATCATTGCGCGAGATGGTCACCTTCTCATCATCCTCGGCATTCTGGTCATAGACCGCAACGTCCTCTTCCTCTGCCTCGGGTTCCGGGACGTACGCCTCCAGCCATGCGCCGACGTGATCAATCAGCTCCTGTACCCCGGCACGCGTCGCCGCCGAAATGGCAAAGAACTCCATCCCTTCCTGTTGGGCGAGTTCCTTCAGGCGAGGGAGATGTTCCTCTGCGGACGGGAGGTCGATCTTATTTGCCACGAGGATCTGTGTGCGCTTTGCGATTTTCTCACTATAACGCGCCAACTCTGCATTGATTTTATGATAATCCTCAACGGGATTGCGTCCCTCGATGCCGGAGGCATCCACAATGTGCAGAATGAGGCGTGTGCGCTCGACATGGCGTAGGAAATCATGTCCCAGTCCCACGCCGTCCGCCGCTCCCTCAATGAGCCCTGGAATATCCGCCATGACGAAACTTTTCTCATAGTCCGTCTGTACAACACCAAGCACGGGGGTCAACGTTGTAAAGTGATAGTCCGCAATCTCAGGGCGTGCCGCAGAGCAGGAGGCGACAAGACTCGACTTTCCAACACTCGGATAGCCGACAAGTCCCACATCTGCAAGGAGTTTGAGTTCAAGCCGCAGTTTGCGGCTCTCACCCGGTTCACCGAACTCGGCAAAGGATGGGGCACGGTTTGCCGCATTTGCAAACTTGGCGTTGCCGCGTCCCCCACGTCCCCCACGTGCAATTACCGTCTCCATGCCGACCTCCGTGAGATCGGCAAGAACTTCTCCCGTCGCCTCATCTGTCACAATCGTTCCGGGAGGAACATCGACGTAGAGATGTTGCGCGTTACGGCCATATTGATTTTTGTGCTCTCCGTTTTCTCCATTTTTCGCAATAAATTTGCGGTGAAATCGAAATGAGAGGAGCGTATTGAGATTGCGGTCGGCGCGAAAGATGACATCTCCGCCGCGTCCGCCGTCTCCGCCTGATGGACCACCCTTCGGCATAAACTTTTCATGTCGGAATGCGGATTTTCCATGTCCGCCGTCTCCTGCCTTTACTGTGATCTGTGCGCGGTCAATGAACTGCATACGTCCCCCTATAGAAAAGAGCCTGCACCACCAAGGTACAGGCATCCGCATAGAACAAAATTAAACAGCGGCCTCCGCGAGCGGATACACACTGATCTGGCGCTGATGACGCCCCTTGCGCTCGAAGGCAACCTTGCCGTCAATCTTTGCAAAGATCGTATCATCCTTACCGATTCCGACATTGTGCCCCGGATGGAAATGCGTTCCACGCTGGCGGACAATGATACTGCCTGCCGTCACATGTGTGCCTGCCTGCTCCTTCACACCAAGCCGCTTGGAGTGGCTGTCGCGGCCGTTGCGGGTTGAGCTGACACCCTTTTTATGTGCAAAAAGCTGCAAATCAAACGAGAACAATCTGTTCACCCCTTTACTTCATGGATTTGAATACCCTTTGGGCTGAGCTTCTCAATTTCTGCGAGCCCCATATACATGCTGCGCAGAATCGCTTCGGTACAATCATCAGGCGGCTCCAAGAGCCGCATTTTGAGATTTCCGCTCGCAATGTCATAGTCAACGGTGCGATGCAGGTGCTCCATGATTCCGAGCAGTGCGGACTGAGCCAGAGCCGATACGCCTGCACAGACAATGTCTTGACCGCGCTTTGCCGTACCGCTGTGTCCCTTGACACAATACCCTGTAATCATCTCGTCCGTGTTCGTGAAGATCTCAACCGAAATCACGCATTACGCCTCAATCTTCTCGATGACGACCTTCGTGAATGGCTGACGATGTCCCTGACGCTTACGGTAGTTGGACTTCGCCTTGTACTTGAAGATCAGAATCTTCTTACTCTTGCCGTGTGACATGATCTTGCCCGTCACCTTCGCGCCGTTCACCATCGGACGACCGATCTTGACATCGGCATCACTCACAACAGTCAGAACCTGATCAAATACGACAGTCTCGCCTTCGCCCGCATCGAGCTTCTCCACAAAGATGGTATCGCCCTCTGCGACCTTGTACTGCTTGCCGCCTGTCTTTACGATTGCATACATGTAAACACCTCCCTATATCGTTACTCGCCGACTACGGTTCGGCAACGCCGAATTGATAACCTCGCCGTGCGGTTGGGGATGGGCTCACGCCCAAACAGGCTATACGCCTACGTTAGAGCATAATAGCACATTCGTGTAGTGCTGTCAACCCTTGATCCACGGTGGTTTCATGGAAATTGAATCAACATGAGGCCACTGCGCGTTACCTCATACAGCAGCCCCTTTTATTTCCCAAAGCATTGACTACCCGCGTACGGCCTTTATAACCACCGAGAGCAGCATGTCCTCTGAGGGAACTTCGGAAAAGGAAAGGCTTGCTCCGGTTTGGGGTACACTCCGGCTACGCCGGTTGAACCAGACAGCGTTCCATCCTGCTTCTACCGCACCTGCGACATCAAGATCAAAGGAGTCGCCGACATGGAGAAGCTGTGCCCCATCCAACTCCAGACGCTCCTCCATCAGCTGAAAAATACGCTGATCCGGTTTGCGGAATTTATGATCGCCTGAGATGATGATCGCCTCCTCCTTCATCCATTTGGAGATGCCGAGGGATTCGATTTTTTTTCGCTGATGTGTGGATTCGCCATTTGTGATGATGCCGAGCTTCACACGTGTACGGAGATCATTCAATAGACGAACCATGGTCGGTGACAGTTTAATCTGATACTGAAGCCCCATGTAGACACGTTGAAATGCCAGCGCCTGTGCATCCGTCGTCTGAACACCGGCCTCCTGGAGTGTCATACGAATGCGATAGATGTAGAACTCATCCATACTGATTTTTCCGGTCTGCGACTCCTCAAACCGCTCATCACTGTATTGACGAAACGCCAAAAAAAGTGCAGGCAGGTCGAACTCGGCGCGCTCCCCAAAAAGTCTTCTCAAAGCCGCATAGAAAGGCTGTGCCATATCGTACAGCGTGTCGTCAACATCAAAAACTACACCTCGTATGCTCATAATGCCCTCATTTCATAATACATATAAGATTCATAACGATGGAGGTGAGATAGGATTCTAGGTCATTCGAGTTCGATGGTTGCCGGGGGTTTTCCTGTGCAGTCATAGAGGACACGGTTGACACCGCGTACCTCGTTGACAATGCGCGTGGTCACCTTTGACAGAACTTCCCACGGGAGCTGTGCAGCCGCTGCAGTCATGAAGTCACTGGTTTCGACTGCACGCAGAACGACGGCATAGTCATACGTTCTCCCATCGCCCATGACACCGACGGATCGCATATTGGTAAGCGCGGCAAAGTATTGTCCGAGATTCTTCTGAATGCCCGCCTTTGCAATCTCCTCGCGATAGATGGCATCTGCATCCTGCACGATCTGAACCTTCTCGGCTGTCACCTCGCCGATGATGCGGATGCCGAGACCGGGGCCGGGGAACGGCTGACGGTCAACGAGATAGTCCGGAATCCCAAGCTCGCGCCCCGCAGCGCGTACTTCGTCCTTAAAGAGAAGACGCAGGGGTTCTACGATCTCCTTAAAGTCAACATGGTCGGGTAGGCCGCCGACATTGTGGTGCGACTTGATGACAGCAGATTTTCCAAGACCACTTTCGATGACATCGGGGTAGATCGTTCCCTGCACGAGGAAGTCCACTGCACCGATCTCGTGCGCAGCCTCCTCAAAAACACGGATAAACTCTTCCCCAATGATCTTGCGTTTCTGCTCCGGCTCCGTTACACCCTTGAGCTTTTCGTAAAAGCGATCACATGCATTGATGCGGATAAAGTTGACATCGTATGTGCCGGATGTTCCGAAAACAGCTTCGACCTCATCCCCTTCATTCTTTCGCAGGAGACCATGATCGACAAAGACACAGGTGAGCTGATTGCCGATTGCCTTGGAGAGCAGTACGGCGGCAACGGAGGAGTCAACACCGCCAGAAAGTGCGCAGAGGGCGCGTTTCGTACCGATCTTTGCGCGCAGCTCGTCGATGGTCTTTTGCACGAAGGAATCCATGCGCCACGTTCCCGTACATTTACAGATATGATAGACAAAATTTCGCAGCATTTCCGTTCCGTGTTCCGTGTGCATGACCTCTGGATGGAACTGTACGGCATAGAGATGCTGTGCAGGATTCTCCATCGCCGCAATTGGGCAGACAGGCGTGCTTGCTGTTGTGTGAAATCCTGCGGGCAGTTTGCTGATGTAGTCTGTGTGGCTCATCCAGCAAATATTCTTTCCCGGAATGCCGTCAAACAGAAGAGCGGATTTGTCCGTGATGTTGACTTCTGTCCTTCCATATTCGCTCGTGGGCGCAGTTTCGACGCGTCCGCCGCAGAGATGTGCCATCAGCTGCGCACCGTAGCAGATCCCGAGGACAGGAATCCCCAGGGCAAACAGTTCCTTCGGCGCGGTGATGGCTTCCTCGCCATAGACGCTGTTCGGACCGCCCGTCAGAATAATGCCGCGTGGGGAAAGCACACGAATACGGTCTATGGACAACGTATGTGGATGGACTTCACAATAGACATGATTCTCTCGTACGCGTCGTGCGATAAGCTGGTTATACTGTCCGCCGAAATCCAGCACCAAAATCATTTCCGTGGCTTCGGGTCTGTTCATCATGGAAGTCCCTTTCTTAGTACTCTTCTGCATCTTCCGTAAAGCTCCGTACGGCAGCATGTGCCACATCGACCGAAAATCCCTTCTGATAAAGGTTTGCCATCATCTTCTGCGTCTTGTCTGTCGGTTTGTACTTCATTGTGAGTACACGCCCCGCCGCGGCAACCTCACGCTCAAAGGTATCCTCCGGTACAACGCTCCATACGAGATCATGGTCAAATCCGCGCTGCATGAGCTTCGTACAAATCTGACGAACGGAGTTTCGGCTCTCGTTGTAGAGATACATGAACTGCTGTGCACAGAGGTCGGCATCGTCGAGATAATGGCGCTCGATGAGGCGGGCAATAGCTTTGTCGATTTCCTCTGCCGGGAATCCTTTGTGTTCGAGTTTCTCACGCAGTCTCTTTTCGCTGTGTGCCTGCCGTGCAAGATAATCGACTGCGGTCATCAGCGCTGTTTTATCCGCTGTTTTGCGGGGGCGCTTAACCGTGTCATCGTGTGTGCCGATCATTCATCCATCTCCGGGATAATGTCCTCATCCGGCGTATCTGCTGTATCCTGATCGGCTTCCTTAGAGGTTCTTTTTGATGATGATTTCTTTTTGGGACTTGCACCTTCGACAAGAATTTTTGTGCGAATCTTTTCTTCAAGTTCTGCGATGAGCTCCGGCTGTTCCTCCAAGGTCGCCTTTGCATTTTCCTTTCCCTGTCCGAGACGCGTTCCCTCGTAGGAATACCATGCGCCACTCTTGTTCACAATATCCAGTTCCACTGCCATATCGATAATGCTTCCGAGACGGGAGACCCCCTCACCATATATGATGTCGAATTCAGCCGTCTTAAAGGGCGGTGCGACTTTGTTTTTGACAATTTTTGCACGCGTGCGATTGCCGAGGGACTCCGTTCCCTGTTTGATGGAATCCGCACGTCGCACGTCGATGCGTACAGATGCGTAGAATTTCAGTGCGCGGCCGCCCGTTGTGGTCTCTGGATTACCATAGGCGACACCGATCTTTTCGCGCAGCTGGTTGATAAAGACGGCAACGGTACGGGTCTTGCTGATGATGCCCGTCAACTTTCGCATTGCTTGGCTCATCAGCCGCGCTTGGAGTCCGACCACAGAGGCTCCCATATCCCCCTCAATTTCAGATTTCGGCACGAGCGCTGCGACGGAATCCACAACGATGATATCAATGGCACCGCTGTGCACAAGCGCATCTACGATCTCAAGCGCCTGCTCTCCCGTATCGGGCTGCGAAATCAGGAGGTCCTCCGTATTCACGCCCAATTTACGTGCGTACTCCGGATCCAGTGCATGCTCCGCATCGATGAATGCAGCAAGTCCTCCGGCCTTTTGGGCTTCGGCGATCATGTGAAGAGTGACCGTTGTCTTGCCGGAGGATTCCGGCCCGTAGACTTCGATAATACGTCCGCGTGGAATGCCACCGACACCGAGAGCGATATCAAGCGGCAGGATACCAGTCGATATGACGTCGATATTCATGTTTGCCTTGGCCTCGCCAAGGCGCATGATCGCTCCTTTTCCATGCGCCTTCTCAATCTGCTTGAGTGCATTTTCCAAAGCCTCTTCACGCGTCATCGGCTTATCTCTTTTATTGTCCTTCTCTGCCATATTATGTACTCCTTTAAGGTTTTATTCTCTTCCCAATTATACGAAAATCCCCGCACCTTTGTCAAAAAGAATGTACGGGGATTTCCACAGGGAATACATCGATTATTTTAGAATTGAGCGGACAATTTCATTTACGAGCTTTCCGTCTGCGCGGCCTTTGACACGTGGCATGAGAGCGCCCATAACCTTTCCCATGTCCTTTGTCGTCGTCGCACCAACCTCAGCAACGGCTTCTTCAACGATCTTTTTAACTTCATCAATGCTGAGCTGCGAAGGAAGATACGGCATCAGAAGGGAGATCTCTTCCTCCGCCTTTTTCACAAGATCGGCGCGCTTGCCGCGTTCAAACTCCTCGATGGAGTCACGGCGCATCTTCACTTCCTTCGTAATAACACCGATGACCTCATCGTCACTCAGTATCTTTTTCCCATCAATTTCAGCCTGACGGACAGCACCACGGACGAGACGGATGACGGAGAGACGCTCCTTCTCCCCCTGCTTCATGGCTTCCTTCATATCTGCGGTCAATTTCTCCATCAATGACATCGCTTTTCATCCTTTCATGGAAGATGTAAAATAGAAAAACATCCGTGGCACAGCGTCCACGGATGTCTCTTTGCAATCAGCCCCTGTATTTGCGTTTACGCGCTGCCTCAGATTTCTTTTTGCGGCGAACGCTCGGTTTCTCGTAATGTTCACGCTTTCGAACTTCGGCAAGAGTGCCGGCCTTCTGTGACATACGCTTAAAGCGGCGGAGAGCACTGTCGATCGACTCATTCTTGCCGACCTTAATTTCATTTGCCATGCATTTCCCCTCCCTCCACGCGCGGAGTAATGTTGCACCGATAAATGATGCAAGCACATTATACTCCATAGGGATAATCCGTGTCAATCGCGTAATGAAATTTTCACAAAACAGTTGAGGATATCATCAACTGTTCGCTTGAACATCTATTTATACATAGTATGCAATGATAAAAATTTTTTATATTTTATATTGACATTACCTCTCAGTGTGCGGTATTATTTTACTCGTGAAATTTCACCAAATTCACATAATGTTCAACTGCTTTAAGGAGATCTGTTACCCATGCGTAGTACAAGCAAGATTTTATCTCTCCTGCTCCTTGTCCTTTCCGTTGCCCTTGTCGGCTGCGGCGGCACGGACAAGCCTGCAGAGAAGAAAACGGCAGAGCCGTTCCGCATTGTCACCTCGTTCTATCCCATGTATGTTGCGACAATCAACATTACAGACGGCGTGGACGGCGTCGAAGTATATAATATGACGAAGCCGCAGACGGGCTGTCTGCATGACTATCAGCTTATGACAGAGGATATGAAAACGCTTGAAAAGGCGGATGCTTTTGTCATCAACGGCGCCGGTATGGAGGACTTCATGGACAAGGTGACCGAGCAGCAGAAGAAGCTGAAGGTTATTGATGCCTCGCGCGGCATCGAACTCATTCACGATGACGAGGAGGGGGACAATCCCCATGTCTGGCTGAGTGTCACGGATGCGATCACACAGGTACGTAACATTGCCGATCAGCTCAAGGAAGCCGATCCTACGCATGCAGCGGCATACGAGAAGAACGCTGCAGCATACATCGAAAAGCTCACCTCGCTCAAGAGTGAAATGCATGCGGCACTCGATACTGTTCCGCACAAGGATATTGTCACGTTCCACGAGGCATTCCCCTACTTTGCAAAGGAGTTCAATCTGAACATCATCGGCGTTGTTGAGCGTGAACCCGGAACAGAGCCGACCCCGACGGAGCTGCAGGAGACCATCGAACAGGTCAATGCCCTTCCCACAAAGGTTCTCTTTACGGAGCCGCAGTACTCCCCTGCTGCCGCTGAGACCATCGCACGGGAGACGGGAGCTAAGATCTATACACTGGATCCTGTTGTAACGGGAGAAGCGACACCAGCGGCGAAGAACGCCTATATTGACACCATGAAGAAGAATATGCAGGTACTAAAGGAAGCACTCAACTAGATTCCCCCCATGTAAAAGCCGTCCGCAGCAAAATGCTGCGGACGGCTTTTACATGGGGGGAATCTATATTTCAGATCAGCGATCGGCTTCGACGTTCGCGAAAAAAGCGCCTAATGATCTCGGAACACTCATCTGCCAATACGCCGGAACGCATTTCGGGCTGATGGTTCAATGCGGGACATCCTGTGATGTTAAAGAGTGACTCACAGGCTCCTGCCTTTGTATCCATACTGCCGTAAACAACGCGGCTGATGCGGCTCATAACAATCGCACCGGCACACATGGGACACGGCTCGATCGTTACATAGAGCGTCATGCCCGTGAGCCGCCATCGACCGAGACGCTGACACGCACGCTGTATGGCGATCAGCTCGGCATGTGCCGTTGCATCATGCTGTATTTCACGCAGATTATATCCACTGGCAATGACTGTTCCCGTCTCGTCCAATATGACGGCACCAATGGGAACCTCACCAAGTGCATAGGCCCGTTCTGCCTCTGCGAGAGCAAGCCGCATTCCATGCACGTCATCCGGCATGGGGCAGTTTTCCCTTCACCTCTGAAATATCAGCTTTCCCTTGATAGAACAAAGACTGCGTAGGACGTCCCACTTCAAGTTGATAAGCGCGATTTGAGGAGGAGTCTTCCGCCTGCCGTTTTTTCTTCTTCTCTATCTCATCTTCATAAATAGAAGCAAACGATTCTCCCTGTTCCCGCTCCTCGAAGCCTTTTCTCCGTTCGAACAACTCATCGTTGTTGAACCGAAGCCGCTTTATGCGCATCACTCGTTCAATACGTTCTACCATTGCTGACACCTCCTATCAATATTGCCACACTATTCTATCTTATATTAAGAATATCGTTTACCCACAACGGAACTTAAACAAAAAAGGCAGTATTTATCACAATATAACGTGACATAACACTGCCTTAATGCGATGTGATATTGTCCTTTAGCCCGGCGGCCAAGTGAGTGGACGTCCACCAAGAAGATGAAAGTGCAGATGTCCGACCGTCTGCCCACCATCCGAACCTGTATTTGTTACAAGCCGAAACCCTCCGGCATCAATGCTGAGTGAGCGTGCAATCTTCGGAATCACCTCTGTTAGGATGTGGGCTGCCAGTTCGCTGTCCTCTGCGCTGAACTCCAAAACGCTCGCGATGTGCTTCTTTGGTATAACAAGAACGTGCTCCGGAGCCTGCGGCTCGAGATCGCGGAACGCAAGTACCTGCGCATCCTCGTAGACCTTCGTCGAAGGAATCTCTCCTTGTGCAATCTTGCAAAAGATACAGTCTGCCATTTGATTCACTTCCTTTTCTTTATTATGATTAATTCGATGCGAGGAAAATAATTCCTGCATTTCATCATAACTTACGGACTACCGGTACAGATGGGAAAGCTCTGCCAACGGCACGAACTTCCTTCTCTGTGTTGATATGACGTTCTAATCAATACAAATAAAACAGAGTTGCTGTATGTTGCAAAAATGTACGGCAACTCTGTTATGTTATTCAACTGGCATGCGGAAGGACATCCGCCATCTTGCCGCAGCTTGCAATATCGGTTCCATAACCGAAATGGACGAGATCGGCGGCAAGTGTGGCATCGGTTACGGTGAACCCAGAAAGTCCGTCTGCTCCGTAGTCAAAAAGACATGGATGCATCGGCACGGAGGGACCGACGAGGACGGTCACGGCATTCCTTGAGAGTTCCAAGAGGCGCGGCATGGTCTTGTTGGCAAAGGTCGCCCCCGTCATAAAGACGAAGTTCTGCTGCGGCAGAAGAAACTCAGCCGCCTCCGCAGGATAGTCCCCCCATTCGGGCTGCATCTCAAGGATAGATAGATCGCAGATCGGTTCCCAGTTCTTTTGGAAGTTTGGAAAATGCCCAACGACAGCAACCTTCTTCCCGCGAATCTGCTCCGTATACATGGCGAATGCTTCGAGTTTCTTGCGCTCATCTAGGGTCTCAGCGGATGCATCCTCGCCGTGAAACCCCTGCATCGCCTGTACTTTCGACGGCTGATTATAGTAGGCGTTGATGGCGGCCGTGGCGATGGATGCCTCCTGCCCATGCCACGAACGCACATACTCCCCCGCCTCACGCAGGGAACAGCCGAGAAAGCTCTCCTTGCGCAGCCGAGGACGGCTGTATGCGGGTATCGTCATGCAGACACCGACCAGACTTCCTGCACGCACGTACGTCCACGGGCGGCTGACGGCATAGTCGTCGATGCAGATATCCTGCGGGAGACCCTCGATGATCTCATTGTAAAGATCCCAGTAGTTCACGAAAATACCTCCTCACAGATCTATTGATTCTAGGATAACACAGCAATTCGGAGGATTCAATTAGGAAAGGAAAATGCTTATGAAAAAAGAAATGTGCTGCTCACCGCATTGTTTCTCCTTCTTCTTCTGCTCGTCGGATGCGGGCAAGAGGCGGCGGAGAATCCTGTCTCCGAAACCTATTTGTTCACGGCTTCTGTAGGACGCACGGTCGAGTTCCCGAAGCGGATTGACCGCATTGCCCCCTCGGGGGGGCTGGCACAGATGGCGCTCTTTGCCATTGCGCCGGATAAGCTCGTCGGCGTTTCCGGGCAGTGGAAGAATACTGCGCTTCCTTAGCTTTGGCTATGTGGAGGATTTGCTGCCTCAATCGGACGAAAAAATCTATGCTAATCTGACGGACTTCATTTTATCAGCGATTTCTAAAAACAGAGCAGTGACGTATTGTGCGTCACTGCTCTGTTTTTAGGTGTCCCACATCTTTACTTCCGTACCTGTATCAAGCAGGAAGAGATAGGATTCTTTTACTGATTTTCCAAGGATGGTCTTCACGGCATCGCAGTAAAGATCGATTTGGAACTGATAGCGGGCTCGCGCAGTTGTGGCGGAGATTTTACGGTCGGTCTTGTAGTCGAGCAGGATGTAGTCACCATTTTCCTCCTCAAAGAGAACGTCGATGATGCCCTGCAAAAAAATCTGATCGTCTTCATCTGTTGCTTCTGCATAGTAGCGATGTGCAGGAAGAAGTCGGCCAAAGGGAAGTTCGCGATAGACTGCCTTTGCCGCACGCATACGTCGTCCGAGTTTGGACGAAACGAATATCCATATATTCCCAATGTCGATGATGCCGCGCTCCGCCTCCGTGAGAATTCCCTTTTCGACGAGTTGGTCGAGTTGACGCTCGATGGCGGAGATGTTTGCGATATCCGACAGGTCGAGCTGCTGCATGACGGTGTGCATCGCCGTGCCGCGCTCCATCGGCGTTAGATGCTCTCGTTCCGATGAGCGCAGGAAGCGTGGCACTTCCCATTCCTGCTGTGTATCTGCCGAATCCCCAACAGCCGGCAGGAATGGAGCGATTGGCTCCTCCTCGGCTGCCTGCTGACGCTTAAGCTCGGTGACGCTGGTCTTGGCGTGGATCTGCGCTGTTCCGCGCAGATCATATTTCCAGTTCAGCACATCTGCAACACGGTCGGCATCCTTGCCCGACGGGAGCACTTCATCGGCGCGGACGGCAGAAAGAACGCTGTCTTCCTTTTCCTCTAACGTATTCTGCGGAACGTGCACATCCTCATGCGGGAGACGCAGATCAAAACGTGCCTTTTCATTGGTTGGCGGGCGGTGAGCAATCTCGTCCGCATCATCGAAGAGCGCCGCCCCGTCAGGATGTCGCATCAGGGCAAGTGCAATCCAGTCGAGATAGCATTTCGCACCGAGAACAGCCTCCTTTGGAAATACAGTGTCTTCCGTCTGTGCATATTTGAGACAGTTCTCGCGCAGCTGCTCCAATGCGTCCTTGCCCGTACGCGTGATGTTCAGTGTGCCCGTCAGGATGAGCTTTTCCTGTGCGCGTGTCATGGCGACGTAGAGAATGCGCATCTCCTCCGCCATCGTCTCGCGCTGAATGACGGCTTTGATCTTCCTTCGCGACATGGTATCGTATTTCTGCCGTCCGGTCATGCTGTTCTCATAGACACGCAGACCGATGCCCTCGTGTGCGTGGTAGAGCAAATCGCCCCTTGTATCCTGCGTGTTGAATGCACCTGAGATGTTCGCAAGAAAGACAATGGGAAACTCCAGCCCCTTGCTGCGGTGGATCGTCATGATGCGCACGACATCCTCGCTTTCACCGAGGGTACGCGCAACAGAGAGATCTGTGCTGCGCCGCTTCAGTGCATCGATGTAACGCAGAAAGCGAAATAGTCCGCGCTCGTTTGTCCGCTCGAAATCGGCAGCACGGTCGATGAGCATACGCAGATTTGCCTGCCGCAGGATGCCGCCGGGGAGTCCCCCGACGTAGTTATAGTAGCCCGTCTCACGATAGAGCAGGCGGAGCAGTTCGGGAACGCTCTGCACGAGGGCACAGCGTCGCCAACGTCGGATGCGCTCCAGTGCATTTGCCGCCTTTTCTGTGAGATTGTCTGAAAGTCCTTCCCCTGTTGTTGCACCTGTCATGATGTCATAGATACCGCCAAGCGGTGTATGTATGCGCAGTGCCGCCATGTCCTCCATCGTCATGCCAATCATGGGTGATACGAGTACGGCAGTGAGCGGCGTATCCTGACGGGCATTGTCCAATATGGCAAGCAGGGAGAGCATCATGCGAATCTCGCTTGCCTCAAAATAGCCGGCAGTATCGTCCGCATACGCGGGGATGTTCTCTTTTCGCAGCGCGTCGAGCAGAATCCCCGCACGCTCCTTCGCGCCACGCAGGAGAATGACAATATCCTTGTTTTGGACGGGAGCCCCGTTGTGCAGAACGTACCCCTCGGATTTGAGTTGCTGAATACGGCGTGCAATAAAATGCGCCTCAATTTCAAATGCTTTTCGCTCTTCCTCCCCCTGCTCCTCCGCGTCAGAGGAATAGTCTGCACGCAGGAGGTTGATCTCAAGCGGCCCTGCAAGTGACGTTCCCTTTGTTGGCTCTGCAAATACGCGTCCCGGATTGAGACGCGCATGAACATCATAGGAAATGTCGACCGCTTCTTTGCTCATGATCTGTGAGAAGATCTCGTTGATGGGCTCAAGCACCTCGGCGCGGCTGCGAAAGTTCTCGGACATCGTCACGAGTTCGCCCTCTGCGCTGTCGCCACGGTATACCTCGTAGGTATGCTGAAAGAGCGACGGATCGGCAAGGCGAAACCGATAGATGCTCTGCTTCACATCACCGACAATGAAGCGGTTGTTTTCGCGTGCAATCTGCCGCAGAATCCCCTCCTGCAGTCCGTTCGTATCCTGATATTCGTCCACCATGATTGCGTCGTAATGGGCGCGCAGCTCATCGGCAATCTCCGTCGGTGCGGCAATGGTAGGATCCTCCTGCAGCTGCTTCGGATCGCGACAGAGCAGTTCGAGTGCCGTATGTTCAAGGTCGCTGAAATCCAGGATGCCACGCTCCATTTTCTTTTGCTGAAACGCATTGTGAAATGCTGTTGTCAGGCGTGCGTACTGACGGATGGCGGCATTTGCAGCATTCTCGGTATCGCATAGCTCCTGTGCTGTCGCGGGCAGACGCGCAATGCAGCCGTCCCACGGGGCATGGATCTTTTCCGTCAGCTTCTTGAGCTGTGCTCCGACCTCGGGATCACAGTCCTCGACCGCTTTGCGCGGTATATTTTTTTTCGCCTTTTTTGCCGCAGCCGCTTGCGTCAGAAATGCTTCCCATGCGCTGTCTTGTCTGCCATTCACAAATCCATTGAGCTCTGCGTGCAAATCCTCATAGATCCCCCTGTTATGCGCAAGTGCCTCAAGACATTTGGCTGCTGGCGTACGCAGGTCATTTCCGCCACTCTTGAGAAGCTCGATTGCCGCCGTATAGTTCGTGCAGACCTGTGAAAGACCGTGCTCCAACTCATCTGCAAGTGTCTGAAATCCGTTGCGCGCCCAATACGGCGCATCGCTTCGCTCGTTTCCCTGTGCCGCAAGCCATGTCACGGGCGAGGGCTGACTGAGCGAAAAGGCGTGCAGTGCGAGGATTTCCCCCTGCAGTTTCTCGTCGTCTCCCTTCACGCCTCCATAGGCATCGGAAAAGGGAAGAAAGCCCTCGGGGGCGTCCGCTGCCGCGTTCTCATATTCGCTTTCAATCATCTGTTCAAACACGTCGTTTTTCAGCAGCCGAATCTCCTGCTCGCTTGCAATGCGGAAGGTCGGTGGGATCTCCGTTGCATCGATGTGTGACTGGATCAGACGCTGACAAAAGGAGTGAAATGTCGAGATGTCCGCCCCCGTAAGGAGGACGCGCTGCCGTTCGAGCGCAGCGACCTCTTCGAGTGCTCCGCCTTTCTCGACAATGGCATCAATCTCGGCGTTGAGCGCCGCCTCAATGCGCTCACGCATCTCCGATGCAGCAGCCTTGGTAAAGGTGAGGACGAGGATGCGGTCGAGGGACAGCGTCCCCGCACGCACCTGTGAGATGATGCGCTCGACCAGTACGCGCGTCTTTCCCGACCCTGCTGCCGCAGCGACGAGGATGTTCTGTCCACGCGTCTCAATCGCCTTTTGTTGATCGGCGGTAAACTGCATCCGTTCAGCCATCGGACTTCACCTCTCCACACACCATCTGTGCAATCTCCTCCATCGCTACCTGTGCATTGTCTGCAATCTCACGATAATGATCCCCCTGTCCAAGCTCAGGATCGAACGAGCAGATGGAGCGATAGGTACAGAAGGTACAGGCATTGCGATCCCGAAAACGATAGGGCGCAACCTGTATATTGCCCCGCAGGATCTCCTCGGCAGTCGTGCGGATCAGCTGTGGCAGATAGGCAAGCAGCTGTTCAAACTCCTCGCGTGAACGAATATGCCTTGCCGATGCCTTGGAAATGCTTTTGTCCTTGTTAAAGGTGATGCAGAGATGCTCCCCCATCGCGTCAATGCTCTGTGTGATCTCCGGATCATCGATCAGCATCCCCGTGAGTACCATGTCCTTTGCAACCATCTTGTGAAGGTCGCTGTCATCCAGACGCACATCGCTCTTGATGATGGGATTCACGACAGGCGCATAGAGCATCCCCGCCGGAAAACTGTCTGTATCATGGAGGAGACTGCGTATGACAAAGAGATAGAGCAGCAGCTGCATCTTCAGCCCGTGGCGAATCTCGGGCAGGAGCAGGGATGTTCCTCCCGTCTTGTAGTCGAGGACGAGGTAGTAGTCACGCGCCTTCGTCACATCAAAGCGATCAATCTGCCCGCGCAGGGAGAGTGTTGCCCCGCCCGCAAGCTGAAACTCTTCCAAGCGGACATCATCCATGCCACGTCCAAAACTGATCTCAAATCCAAGCGGATGAAATGACGATGCCTTTGCCCACGATGTCAGGTGACGGATGACCTGCTGCGCGGTGCGCCGAATGCGTTCGATCCGATGGCGGTAGCTGGCGCGGCTCATCAGGACGGAGCTGCGGATGCGCGGAATGACCTCGTGCATCAGCGCATCGATCTTTGCCGCGCTGTCCGGCTCTGCCGCGCACCAGTCGTTCGCGTGTTTCGTACGCACCCATTCACCGTATCCATGCAGGATCTCATGCAGGAGCGTGCCAAAGTCATTGCCTTGAAACTCATAGACATCGCGCTCCTTGAGACCGAGACCGTACATTGCAAAGTGGCGGAATGGACATTGACGAAAGGTTTCAAGACGTGTCGTGCTGCCGCTGATCCGCCCGTCACGCGCAAACAGCTGCTTTGCTGTCGCCAAAGACAGCTGCTCCTCCTCGCGCGGCGATGAAACCAGACCGCGCACCATCAGACGAAGCAGCGGATGCATCACGGCATTGCTGCGCATCCAGTTGTAGACATCGCCCCAGAGAGGAAGCATTTTCCCGCGCTCCTTCTGTCCGAGCAGAGCCCCTGCCAGCGATGAGAGTACGGGATGCGGCGCGGAGAGCACAAGATCATCCGTACGCTCTACCATGGCGAGCGGGATGGAGAGCACCGTCGGACAAATCGTGCGCAGACGAGCGATTAGGGGCGACGGTGCGAGTGCCGCTCCATCGGCAGAGGAGAGTGCATACGAAACCCACAGATACTCCCGTGCCTCGGTAAAACCACGATAGAGCTGATAGCGTTCCAGAAAGCTCTGCTCATGGCCGCCGCCGAAGATCGTATGATTCGTATGTGCGAGCGACTCGCGGATGGAAAGGCGATCTGCATCCGACAGCACGCCCTGCTGTGCCCCCACACGCGGCATCGTCCCTGCATTTGCACCGACAATATAGGCGGCACGAATGCCCGCGAGACTGTTCTCATCGAAGGCGGCAATCGTGACATGATCCAGCCCCGGCGGGATCAGAGCAATTTCGAGTGCATCCAGACCGTCCTCCAGCAGCTCCTCAAAGTCACGGGCAGAGAGGTTCTCGTCGCCGCTGACCTCGACCAGCTGCTCCAGGAGTGTCATGCAGGAAGCCCAGATCTGTCGGTGTGCCGCCGCATCCGCAAGACGCCCTTCGGCATCTGCTTCCGCTCTCCACATCGCCAGCGTCTGTGGTGCTTCCAGTTTAGTGAGGAATCCGTAGAGTGCATGGGCACGCTCATGCGCAGAGCCCCCCTCCCGACGAAGATTCTGTGTCAACAGTGAGAGCGGTGCCGCAATGCGCCGACGAATGTCATCGAGGGCAATCTCCTCGGCAATACGCATGGCATTTTGCTCAGTCTCCCGCGCATCCTCCGGGATCGTACGGCGGACAAAATCCCAGTCCTCCGTTGCCATCCACTGATTTTCGCTGCGGATGCCGAACGCCAGACAGTAGTTTTCCAGTCGGTCGACCGCTTCCTGCCAATCGCCGCAGGAAAAGCCACCATCATCTGTTGGCTCTGCCACAACAGGAAAAAATCCCGTGCGAAGGGCACGGAATACGGTATCGTACCCCCAGCCGCGCCATGCCGTCTGTGCGGCGGCGCGCAGAAGCTCTGCGAGAGGATGATGGGTGCTCGGACGCTTTGCATCCAGATGGCATGGGATGCCGCAGTCGGCAAATGCCGGCAGCAGGAGATCCGCATAGGTATCCATATCGCGTACGAGAACGGCAATCTCACGATAGCGATATCCCTCCTCGCGTGCCAGGCGCAGTATATCTGACGCGACCGCCTCCACCTCAAGGCGCGGGTTTGCTGCCTCGACGAGCTTGAGTGCATTGTCCGTGATGGGAGCAAGACGTGCGTGTCCGAACAGATGTCGTTCAATCGCTGCAAGCGATGGTTTTTTTGCACGCTGCTGCTCCTCCGTAAGATGTATTTCCGGCGCAGCAGTTGGATCCATCTCGACAAGAAGGTTCGTCAGTGCCTGCATGGTCTGATAAGAACGCGCGAACAGCCCCGTATCCCTTGTGTTCTCGGGGAGATTGACCTGCACGCGGCTCTCCTCGCGCTGCCCGTTCATTGTCAGACTGATGTGAACCGTATCCGCAGTGTGAAAGAGTTCCACGAAAACTGCCATTTCCTGCGGATTAAGAAAATCAAATCCGTCCACCCAGATCTCAGCTCCGCGCAAAAACGGTGCGTCCTTCAACTGGGCGGCAAGACGCTCCATACGATCGGTCTGATCGGTCAGCCGTCCCTCCATGCGTGCGGAGAGATCATCCATGATGAGGGCGAGCTCTCTGAGTTTTTGAGAGAGCCGTCCCTGCGTATGTGCGTCATCATCGGCGGCAGCACGGAGGACATCGGTGCTCAGGCGGTAGCGTTTGAGTTCAGCGATGGTATGTCCCAATGTCTCGGTAAATCCGCGCTTGCCGACGGAGCGTGCAAAGACCGATAGTTCCTTTTCGTGCTTGAGCAGGATGTCTTTTAGGAGGATGCGTCTGCCGATGTCGCTGATGCGCGGCAGGTGCGCACCGCCGGTCTCAAGGAGTACCTGCCGTGCGAGACGGCGGAAGCCGAATACATAGGCCTGTAAAAATCCCGCACTGTGCGTCAGCGTCTTTGCCAGTGCGCGCTCTGCGGCATAGGTCATATGCTCCGGAACGAGGAGGATGCGCTGTCTGCCGAGCGGCTCATGCTCCAGTGCCTGTCTCATCGCGGAAAGGCAGGTGTATGTCTTGCCCGTTCCTGCGCGTCCGATGATGAACTCGAGTTTTGCCGTCATAATGCCTCCAAGCCGCCCTGTGTGAAGCGCACCCTGCTGCCGTTTGCCGTACGCAATACCTCCAGATGGACGGGAATGCGTGCGCGCAGTTCCTCCACGTGGGAGATGATGCCGACAAGACGCCCGCCCTCCTGCTGTACCTCAAGCAGCGCACGGATCGCAATGTCGAGGGTCTCGCTGTCGAGCGAACCAAAGCCCTCGTCGATGAAGATCATGTCAAGGTGCATCCCGCCCGCATAGTGCTGCACCACATCGGACAGTCCAAGTGCCAGTGCAAGGGACGCGAGGAAGGTCTCGCCGCCGGACAGTGTGCGCGAGACACGCGGCAGACCCGTGTACTCATCGAATACGTCAATTTCGAGCCCCCACCATTTGTTTTTGTGTCCGCCCTCCCCGTGGATGAGGCGATAGCGTCCACGGCTCATCACGATGAGACGTGCATTCGCCGCCTCGATGACATCGCTCAGAATCGAGCGCAGTACGTAGGTCTGAAAATGCACCTGATAGGGTGCTTTTGCTGCCGCAACAGAGGCGAGTTTGCCAATGATGCGGTAACGCTGTGCACGCACTGCGCCGGATTGTTCGAGCGCAACGATGCTCTGCATCATGCGGTTCAGCGCATTCCAACGCTCCGTACGCTTGCCCTGCTCCTGCGCCGCATCCTGCACAGCCTGATCGGCGGCCGCCTCTGCGGCCTTTAGTGCTTCTATATCGGGCGCGACGCACCCGTCAGCGGCATCTTTTGCCTTTTGGAATACCTCCTCTGTGGCTTTGCGCTCGCTGTCATACAGTGTCAGTCGTTCACGCACTACGTCCAGATGCTTGCTGTCTGCCCATTTCCCCTCGACAGCCGCATGGTATTCCTCCTCCGAGGAGAATCCGGCAGATGTACGTGCATCTGCATATGCCGTTTGTGCCGTCTGCGCGTTCTGCGATGCTTCTTCTGCAGCACGCTGAGCGGTACTCTTTCCATTTTCCGCACGTGCATATTCTGCGGATGTTTCGTTTGCTCTTTGAAGCGCGTCCGCATATGCTTTTTTCTCCCGTTCCACTTCCTCTTTCAGACGAGAAATGTGTGCATCAAGGAGCGCGCGGTCACGGTACTCCTCGGGGATCTGTGCCTCCAGCGCAGTCTGCTCTCCCTCGCGCACGCGCAGGAGATCGCGTTTTTCCTGTGCTTCCGCTTCCTGCCTCTGTTGATCGGTCAGCAATTTTTCCAGGCGTGTCTTCTGCGCGGCACACTGCGCTGCGCGTTCTTGATGCTCTCGTGCGGCGTTGTTCAATTCCGTCCCGCGCTGCTCAACGCGCTGAGAGAATCCTTCCAATGTATCAGCAGCAAGATATTCGCGCAGCAGCTCCTGTTCACGGGTATAGCTCTGCAATGCGTTCGCATGAGCCGCTTTGGCATCTTCCAGTTTGCGGGCGGATTCCTGCACGGATTTCTCTGCAAGATCGACGGATTTTGTGCACTGCTCCAAGACTCGCTCGGATGGAATATCCTCCGTGTGGATGGCGGGGGTTGGGTGTGAAAGCGCACCGCAGACGGGACAGGGCGCACCATCTGCAAGCATCTCGGCGAGACGTGCGGCACTGCCGAGGTCATAGAGTGTCTGCATCTGCCGCATCTTTGTCTTTGCTGCGGTCAATGTCTCGGCGGCAGTCTGCCATGTCTGCTGTGCCGATTCTTCCCTTTTGCTCAGTTCAGCTATTTGTGCATTCCATTTGGCGATGCGGGCGGCGGTATTCTGACAGCGTTTCAGCAGATCTTGCTCATGCTGAAATGCCTCGCGTGATGCCAAAATTTTTTCAAGCGCAGCGATGCGCTCCGCATTCTCTGCTTGCTCCGTACGCAGATTCTCGATCGTGTGCGCGTTGCTTTTTGCCGTCTCTTCGGCGCGTGCATTGGAGGCGCGAAGCCCCTCTACGACCTTTCGACAGTCTTGGAGCTGTGCTGCACGCTCCGCGTATTCCGTAAGCTGCTGCATTTGCTGTGCCTTCTTCGCACGTTCCGGCTCCTGTTCCTCTGCCGCCTCCCGTGCTTCTTGCGCTGTTTGAAACGCTGTTTTTGCAGCGATAAAACGGGCATCTGCCACATTGAGCTCATCTGTCCGACGCTTTTTTAGCTCTTCTGCCTGTATTGCTTCGCGTTCCGCATAGAGGACAGGATGTGCGCGCTGTGCACGCTCCAAACGCATGCGAAAATCCCGCACATCCTCTTCCTGCGCCTGCTTTTCTGCGAGGTGTTTCTCTGCAGCTGCAAGCTCCTGTAATTTTTGTTCTGCCGACGCACCAAGCTCACGCGCACGACGCGCATTCTTTTGTTGTGTCTCAAATACCTTGAGCTCTTCGGCATGGCGGTCGATTGCTTCTTTCAGCTCAGAAATACGCGCACGCAGTTCATCGCTTGTGTTCAGATTTTCTGTATGCAGCATCTGGTCGATCTGGGCGCGTTCCTCTTTTGCTGCATTTTCCAGACGTATGGATTCCTGCAGCAGAGCCTCCTCAAGACGTTGATACCGCTCCGTGCGAAAAATGCGCTGCATGATGGCACTGCGATCCTTGACCTCGGCAAGCAAAAAACGCTGAAACTGTCCCTGCGGCAGCAGAACGACCTGACGAAACTGATCTGCATCAAAGCCGATGAGCTGACCGATGCGCTTCGACACCTCGGTTACATTTGAATCGAGCAGCGTCTCCTCCCCATCTTCTCCCTCATCGGGAAGCCGATAGAGCTGCCCCGTTGCCGCACGACGTGTCATCTTGCCGCGCGACATACGCTCGTATGCAGGGGAGCGCAGCACACGAAAGCGACGGCGACCGAGCGCAAAGACATACTCTACTTCCGTGACCCTCTCCGGGGGGGCGGTGGAGGAACGCAGTGTTGCCCCCTCACGAATGTTGCCGCTGGATTCACCATACAGTGCAAATACAATCGCATCCAATATTGTCGTTTTTCCCGTCCCAGTTGCTCCATGAATGAGAACGAACGGCGCATTTGCCAGTGCCGTCTCGAAGTCCAGTACCTGCTCCTCAACATAGGAGCCGAATGCCTGTAGGCGAAGTTTCAGAGGTCTCATTCTGCACGCTCCCCCTGCTCCATCGAATCAATGATACGAATGAGTTCGTCCCGTTCTGTCTCTGTCATCTGCACGGCTGTTACTTCCGCAAAGAAATCGGAAAAGAGATGCAGGTCGGATTTCCCGCGTTCATAGCTACGCTCCGTGGAGGAAAGTCGGTTGACGTTGATGTTCGGACGTGTGATGGTAAAGAGATTCGGATAGATTCGCCGCAGTTTCTCATGTGCGGCGAGCACGGCATCCGTATCGAGCAGCTCCACACAGATATAGTCATCATGCGGAAGCGGATCGAACGTATCCGTCATGATCTCATCCATCATGCCGCGTACAATGCGTACATCATGGCGCGGTGTCAGCGGGTAGAACGTCTGAGATGCTGCACCCGCGGCATCGAGTTCGACGAGCTCGATGCCCTTTTTCTGGTGCGCTTCATCAAAGGAGTACTTCAGCAATGAACCGGAGTAGCGTACGTTCTCCGCACCCGCCCGTTGGGGTGCATGGAGATGTCCGAGTGCCGTATAGGAATATGCAGCGAAGTGCTCCGTGCTGACCTGATCGCTGCCGCCGACGGAGAGCGCGTGCTCGGACTCCGAGGTCTGACCGCCGATGACAAAGGCGTGCGCGACTGCCACACTGCGAGCCGATGATGGAATCTGTGCGCGTGCCGCCGCAATTTGTACGGCAAGCGCACCATCGAAGGATACGTTTTCATCGAGCGCAAATGCCTCGCGTACATGCGGGGGATCTCCATAGGGGATGAGCGAGAAATAGACATCCCCGTGTTCATCTGAGAGGATGACGGGCGGCTCCTCGGCGCGCACAATACCCGCCGGATAGATGCCGGACGCACGAAGAAGCTGTGCGCCAAAGCCGAGGCGCACAGCACTGTCATGATTTCCGGCAATAAATAGCACGCGGATTCTCTGCGCAGCGAGCCGTGTCAATATTTCGTTGAAGAGTTCGACCGCCTCAGGAGGTGGAATGGCGCGGTCATAGACATCACCGGCAATGACGAGGGCATCGGGGTGTACATCCTTGCACAGTGCAAGCAGTTCCTCCAATACATACGCCTGATCCTCTGTCATATGCCGCTGCCCGAAGAGTTTTCCCAAATGCCAGTCTGCCGTATGGATGAACCGCATGACATCCCCTCATCTCATGAATTTGCTTCAGCCAGAATTTTTGCGACAGACGAACTGCCAATGCCCAGACGATGCACACCCATGTCCAAAAATTTCTTTGCGGCAGCATAGTCCCGAATGCCGCCGGATGCCTTGACCTTGCATCGCCCGTGCGACGTATCCAGCATGATGCGCAGTTGCTCCTCCGTTGCTCCCGTGCCGAGGAATCCCGTCGCCGTCTTGACGAAGTCTGCTCCCGCTGCAATGCTGACTTCTGTTGCCCGTGCAATCTCCTCCGATGTCAGCTGGCTTGCCTCGAAAATGACCTTGACGAGCACGTTACGCGCATGGGCAGCGTTGACGACAGCGCGTATTTCCGCCTCGACCTCGTCCCATTTCCCGGAGCGGGCAAGCCCATAGTTCATCACCATGTCAAGCTCCTCCGCGCCGTATTCCATATAATAGCGTGCCTCAAGTTCCTTGACTGCGGCGGGGGCTTTCCCATGCGGAAAGTCGAGCACCGTACACACACGTGTATCGGTACCCTGACAAAGCTGAACGGCAAGCGGGATATCCGCCGGCTGCACACAGACCGAGCAGCACTCCTGTCGTACCGCCTCCATAATCGCCGCACGCACCTCATCGGAGGTCATCGCAGGATTCAGAGGAGAGGAATCGATATATCTGCTGAGTTTCATCGTTGATCCTTTCATTCTGCGGCAATCATATTTCTAAGTGATGCCTCGTCCAAGATGGGAATGCCGAGATCTTCCGCCTTTTGCAGCTTGCTCCCTGCTGCTTCACCGGCGACAAGATAGTCGGTTTTCTTCGACACAGAGTTTTTTACCGTACCGCCATGAGACGTAATCAGAGCGGCACACTCCTCACGGGAAAGCGTCGGAAGCGTACCCGTAATGACAAAAGATTTGCCGTCCAGTGCCGCACCTGCGAGTTCCATCGGGGTACTCGCAAAGTTCACGCCCGCGGCACGGAATTTGTCGAGCAATGCCTTCCCCGTTTCCGAGGTGAAGAACTCCGTGAGTTTCAGCACACTGATTTCTCCCATGTCGGGAACGGCACGGATTTTTTCGGGATCTGTGCACGCTGCCTCCTGCAAGGCATCAATGGACGGGAATGCCTGCACGAGCGAGACTGCTGCCGCACGTCCGATGCCCGAGATCCCGAGTCCCGTGAGGAGACGATCCGGTGTATTTGCCTTGCTTGCCTCGATGGCGGCAAGGCGGTTGTCGACGCTCTTTTCCCGTCCAATCAGCCCTGATGAGATGAGTTCATTCCGATGTAAATGCAGTGAATATATATCTGCAACATCATGCAGATAACCTGCGCGTGTCAGTGCAATGATCGCCGACTCTCCAAAGCCCTTGATATCCATTGCATTGCGGCTGACAAAGTTCAGGATGTGGTTCTCCACCTGTGCGGGGCACGCCGGATTCTGACATTTCATATCCGCCGTATCTGCTTCACGTACGGCATGGGAGCCGCAGACAGGACATACATCAGAAATCACATAGGGTTGCGCATCCTGTGGACGTTTGTCAGACACCACTGCTTTGACGCGCGGTATGATCTCCCCCGATTTGTAGACGAGAATCGTGTCGCCGATCCGCACATCCAGACTGTCGATATAGTCCTGATTGTGCAGGGTCGCGCGCTCGACGCGCGTTCCGCAGAGCTGCACGGGATCAAATACCGCTGTCGGCGTAATGCGCCCCGTCCGCCCGACAGAGAGCTCAATATCACGGAGAATCGTCTCCTTTTCCTCGGGCGGATACTTGTAGGCAATCGCCCAGCGCGGTGCCTTTGCCGTTGCACCGAGCTCCGCACGCTGCGCAAAGTCGTTGACCTTGACGACGGCACCGTCGATGTCGTAGGGAAGTTCCCCGCGCCGTGCACCAATCGACGTAATTGCGTTCCAGACCTCATCTGCTGTATGGCAGACCTTATAGTTTGCAATGATCTTGATGCCCTGTGCGCGCATAAAATCATATGCCTCGGTGTGAGAAGAAAAGGAATGGCCCTCTGCACGCTGCAAGTTGAATACAAACATCGAGAGCTTTCGCTCCTTTGTCACGCGTGCATCCAGCTGCCGCAGTGTTCCGGCGGCACAGTTGCGTGGATTTGCAAACATTTTCAGACCGAGCAGTTCCTGCCGTTCGTTGACCTCTGCGAATGCCGCGCGTTCCATATAGACCTCTCCGCGCACCTCAAAATATGGGATATCATCATGCAGCGTCTCTACAACGTCGTCAATAGCGCGTGCGTTCAGCGTGACATCCTCTCCCTGCACGATCCCATCGCCGCGTGTAATCGCGCGTGCAAGGAGACCGTTCTCATACCGCAGGGCAAGGGACAAACCGTCGATTTTTTCTTCCACGACGAACTCTGCCGATGGAAACTGTGTAAGAACACCTGCAACGAATGCGCGAATCTCCGTCTCGCTGAACACATCTTGGAGCGAAAGCATCGGAACATCATGCGGAACGAGTACGCCCACCTCACGTTGGGCAGTGCCGCCCACCTTCTGCGTCGGCGAATTCTTTGTGATGAGCTCGGGGTACTGTGCCTCGATCGCCTTGAGCCGCTGCATGAGCAGATCGAACTCATAATCCGAAATGTCGGACGCATTTTCATCATAGTACTGCTTGGAATACTTGCGGATCTTCTTCCGTAGCTCCGTGAGCTCGCTCTTGATTTCCTTGATATCGCTCATATTTCCCTCATAGCTTCAAAATTGGTGCATATTTCTGCACAAACTTCTTGATTCCTTCCCCTGGGAATGCAATCGTGAGCTCTGCATCCTCTCCCTCACCGCTGATGGCAACGATGCGTCCGTCTCCCCACTTGCTGTGACGTACGGCATCCCCCGCCGTGAACTTGGCTGCGGTATCGGGGCGGATGACACTCCCATCCTCTGCTGTATGCTGGGGAGGCGGCGGAAGATAGGAGCGCCTCCCCCCCGAGGAACCACGTCCCCAGACATCGGCACGACCTCGTACACCTGCTTCTGCATAGACATCTGCTGTCTTACGCTCGAGCAGCTCCTCCGGAATCTCGGCAAGGAAGCGCGATGGGCGCGACATCTCCGTTCGTCCGTAGATCGTCCGCTGACGTGCATAGGTCAGATAAAGCCGTCGTTCGGCACGCGTGATGCCGACATAGCAGGTACGGCGCTCCTCCTCGATCTCCGTATCGTCGAGCAGCGTGCGCGAATGTGGGAAAAGCCCTTCCTCCATGCCCGCCATGAATACGGTCGGGAACTCCAATCCCTTTGCCGCATGGAAGGTCATGAGGGTCACATTTCCCTCAGACTGCTCTGTCTCATCCACATCGGAGATGAGTGAAATCTGGGCGAGGAAGTCCTCTAGTCCGTTCTGCCCTTCCTCTGCACCGTCTTCGAAGTTCTTTGCCACGCTGATAAACTCGCGCAGATTCTCGAGACGGTCGCGATTGTCCTCCTTCGGATCGTCCTCAAGAGCTGCGGCATAGCCGGACTCCTCAATGATATCCTCAACAATTTCATGAAGCGGACGTGTTCCGAGCTGTCCCATGTATGTAAATACAAGTGCGGAAAAATCCTCAAGTTCGAGTTTCACCTTTGCCGACAGCTTTGGAATCGTGTCGAGCAGCTGCATATCTGTAATGAGCTCAAAGAGGGAAAGGCGATATTCTGCCGCTTTCTCCATCATACGTCCGAGCGTGGTCTGTCCGAGCCCGCGTTTGGGAACATTGATGATACGCAGGAGACTCAGTGTGTCGCGCGGATTGTAGATCACGCGCAGATACGCAATGATATCCTTGATCTCACGGCGGTCATAGAACCGTACGGAGCCTACCATAGCATATGGAATACCTGTTGCATAAAAGGCTTCCTCAATGTTGCGGGACTGCGCATTTGTCCGATAGAGCACGGCGATATCGCCATACTTCGTATTGAACATGGTGTGCAGACGCTCCACCTCACGCACAATGAACGCGGCTTCGTTCTTCTCCGTACCGCCTTCATAGACTGTGATTGGATCGCCCGTGGGATTATCCGTCCAGAGATCTTTTTTCTTGCGTGTCAGATTGTTTTCGATGACGGCATTTGCCGCAGCAAGGATATTCTTTGTTGAGCGGTAGTTTTGTTCGAGCAGAATTACGGTCGCCTCGGGATAGTCACGCTCAAAGTTCAGGATATTTCGCATATCCGCACCGCGCCAGCCGTAGATGGACTGATCCGCGTCACCGACGACGCAGATATTGCGATGTCCTGCGGCAAGCAGCTTCGTGATCGCGTACTGTGCGCCGTTCGTGTCCTGATATTCGTCCACGAGGATGTACTGAAATTTCTTCTGGTACTTTTCGCGGATCTCCACGTTGTTCGAGAGCAGTTCCACTGTCAACATCAAAAGGTCATCGAAATCGAGCGCATTGTTTGCACGCAGTTTCGACTGGTAGAGCTCATAGATCTTCGCCACCTGCTCCGCAAAGAAATCTGTCGCCTGTGCCGTAAATGCCTTGACATCGAGCAGACGGTTCTTTGCGTCCGAGATATGCGACTGCACAGCCCCCGGAGCCGTGTGTTTCTCGTCAATGTTTAGCTCTTTGAGGCACTCGCGGATCAGACTTTTGCTGTCCGAGGCATCGTAGATGACGAAATTCTTGGCATACGTGCCAAGATGCTCGATTTCCGTACGGAGAAAACGGGCACAGAAGGAGTGGAATGTACTCAGCCATATATCGTGTGCCGCATCGCCGATCAGTGTATCCACACGGTCACGCATTTCGCGTGCAGCCTTGTTTGTAAACGTAATGGCAAGAATGCGGTACGGTGGAACGCCGTGCTCCAAGAGGTTTGCAATGCGGAAGGTCAGCACGCGTGTCTTGCCGGAGCCTGCGCCCGCCACAATGAGGAGAGGTCCCTCAAGACAGGCTACGGCTCTCTGCTGCGGCTCGTTCAGCCCCTGAAACAAATCCATGAAAACTCCTTCCAATAAAGAAAGGCGGGGCCGCCGCTATGGCAAACTCCGCCCCTGCCGTTATTATATCGATGCACCTTACGTCTTGATGCGTTTGACCGCCTCCGAGAGCGGCGGGATGATCTGCTTCTTGCGCGACATGACACCGGGCAGATAGAGATGTGTTCCACTCGTATCCTTGCGGAACGCCTCACCGATCAGTGTGCGTGGAGACCCCGTGAAGAGCAGATAGGTCGCCTCCTCAAGAATATCCGTAATCATGACAAGGCTCAGATCAAATCCCTCTGTGTCACATATCGTTTTCATCGCGGTGAGCAGCTCGTCCTCCTTCGCCATGATTTCCTTTGTATCCATGACGGAGGTCTGGCTCACGACAACACGGTATGCTCCGATCGTAAATTCCTTGAGATCGTTGCGCACAATCTCCATCGGCGACATATTGCCGATGCTGGAGCCCGCCTTGAGCATCTCAAGGCCATACGCATTGAGATCGACATTTGCAATGTCCGCAAGTCGCTCTGCCGCCTGCTTGTCCTTCGGCGTGCAGGTCGGTGACTTGAAGAGCACCGTATCCGAGATGATCGCAGAGAGCAGAAGACCCGCAATCGACGGCGGAATGTCGATGTCGTTCTGCCAGTGCATATTGGAGACAATCGTCGCGGTACAGCCCACCGGCTCAGCGTGCGTATAGATTGGCTCGCTCGTGCTGATCCCGCCGAAGCGATGGTGATCGATGATCTCGACGATCTTCGCCTCCTCGATGCCCTCGACCGCTTGATTGCGCTCGTTGTGATCCACGAGGATGACCTGTGCCGGCTCCGAGACAACGAGACGGTCACGGCTCACAAGCCCCACGATGCGCCCATTCTCAAGGACGGGATAGTTGCGGAAATTCGTCTCCTCCATCGTTCCCTTGATGTCCGAGAGGAGATCAAGCGGCTTGAAGCAGACGGGATTGTCGTGCATGATGCGCCGAATCGGTACGCATTGATTGATGAGGCGTGCCACCGTATAGGTATCGTATGGCGTCGACAGGACAAAAATACCGCGCGCCTCCGCCTCCTCCAGTGCCTCGGCGGGAACGCGTCCGTCGCCCGTGACGATGAGGCAGGCAATTCCCTGTCGGATACAGGCCAGAATCGTCTCCGTACGACGATCCCCCACAAGAACAATATCATTTTCCTTGATGAGCTTGTGGATCGTCTCCACACTGCCGGCGGCAATGCGGATCTGACCCTTGATCGTCTCGCCTTCTTCTCCGGAGACAAGCACATTGCTGTCCGTTGCACGGATGATATCACGGTAGCGCACACGCATATCTGAGAGATTTGTCATGCCGAGCTCTTGGAAATAACGCTTTGCCAGATCACTGACCGAGACGATGCCCACAAGGATGCCCTTGCTGTCCGTTACGGGAATCGAGCGCAGATCATTTTCGCGCAACACCTCGCCGAGGTTGCGCAGGGTGTCATGCTGACGGACGACAATCTTGCAGTCCATCGCGATATCCTTGACACGCGGATAGAGATCCGGAATGAGAAGCGGCTGTTCCACGTGGAAATACTCCAATGCGAACTTCGTTTCCTTATTTACCTTACCTGCACGTGCCGCAACGGCATTGACACCCATCGCCTGTTTCAGATGTGCATATCCGACTGCTGAGCAGATGGAGTCTGTGTCCGGATTGCGGTGTCCGATGACATAGATCGGCTTTGCAACATTCAAGATGATACCTCCCTATCACGGCTTCCACACGCCGCATACTACGTCTCATATTATACCATACTAGTAGATGTGATTCAATTTTTGCAAAAATAAAAAGATGACGACGCGTTCCGTTGGGATACGCCGTCATCTGCACATAAGCTGAATTCTATGCCTCAAAAGCGCCTTTGATCTGGCGCACATTCCAGATGCCGCCGGCCGCATATATCTCGAGTACATCGAAGCGACAGACATCATTCTCCCGATGCTGTGCGTGTAAATACCAATATGCCGCCTGTATGATCTTCTGCTTCTTTTTGTAGTTTACCGCCTCAGCAGGCGTGCCAAAGCGCACACTGCGGCGTGTTTTCACCTCGATAAAGACGAGCGTTCCGTGATCGTCCGCAATGAGATCGATCTCCCCGACCTTCGTGCGATAATTGTGCGTGAGAATGCGATAGCCATTCTGCCGCAGATAGTCCGCAGCATACGCTTCTCCTTGATCGCCGAGCGTCTTATTGCTCATGAAGGCCTCCGCCCAGCTGCATGACGGTCGATGCGATAGACGTGTGCGAGAACCTCTGCAATCGTACGATAGAGCTCCGGTGGAATCTCACGGTCAATCTCAAGCGCCATCAGCATATTGACCAGAGATTTGTTCTGATAGACGGGAATTCCGTTCTTGCGTGCCTCTGCCAAAATGCGGTCAGCAACGAGCGAACGCCCCTTTGCAGTGACGCGCGGAGCTTTGTCATTCTTGACATCATATTTGATTGCAACGGCACGTACCTCCTGCTCGGCCGGTACCTCCTCGACAGGCGAAGTGTCCTTCTGTTCCGCCATCTCTCACCCATCCTTGTACTCTACATGATTCCTCTGTGTGGTGCAATATCAGTTTGTAAAGAAACGCCTCTCACCGATGGCACCGATCTGGATGCCCTCGATGACGAGTGATGTCCCGTCCGTACTCTCACGTATTTCGTCGAGTGCCTTGCGGAATTCCCATGCGGCATCCGCATCCGAGAAATAGAGGCGCATATCCACATGGTTTTCCTCGTAGATGCGATTGATGAGTTCCACCGTACCAATGTTGTCTGTGAGCACACAGATGCGCAGCCACGTCTCCTTCTTGACGCGCTCTGTCTCCTCATCCTGGTGGGATTCATCATAGACATGAATATAGGCAGGATATTCGGATGTACCCATAAAGAGCGGCATGACAAAGTTCATGGAACGCTGCCCCGGCTGCGGCGCAGCATTCTCCCCCTCAAGTGCACTGCGCATGGTGAGTGCAAGGGCGGCGACATCCCTGCCCGCGCGCTTATACTGCTCTGCCGTCATTTTGCGTGTCTTTACAATATCCGCCATCTGCATAAACGCCCACAGACGCGGAAGATCCGGCATCTGCTGCTCGAATGCTGCCTGACGAATCGTGCCGGGAATATTTTGCTGCGTCAGTTGTATGAGCTGCTGCAGCTGCTTTGCATCCCCTTCATTTAGCGTCTGCCCGCGTCCGTTGACAAAATTCTGCAGCAGCAATGCCTCACGCTGACTGAGGTTTTCATTTTGGAGAAGTGACTGTGCAAGGCTGCGCAGGACATTCATCGTCTGCGGCGTGTTCTCCATTGTCTGTGTGACGAATTGCGGGATCGTGCTCTGCACCTCCGGCGACCTCATCTGCGCTGTCTGCTGTACGCGTGCAGACTGTGCGGCTGTCTCTCCCTGCATATTCGCTTTTGCTGTCTGTGCCTGTCCTTCCGGATTGATTGGTGTTCGTGCTCCCGCTTCGGGAGCAGCTTTGTTTCCCGTGGGGATCTGAGCCTCTCCCTGCTTGGACATCACTGCACCAGATTCTTTGTCGGACAGGGCAGATGTCTGTGCGTTCGTCGCTGACGGCGCAGGATTTTGCCCGCGCTCAGCTGATGCCGTTCCCATTTGCGCAGGCTCACCGGGCACCGTTTTTGTGACACCAGTTTGTGCATTCAATCCAGTGCCGGTGTTCGATTGTACTGCTTTTCCTGCACCATCCTGCGGCATATTGCCGACCTGCCGCGCTGTCGTCGTATTTTCTTTTGTCAATGTATCCGTTGTTTCGACTATTGGCGTACGGGAGAGTCGCTGCTCCGGCAAATCTCCCTCCGTGACAGCAACATTTGTGTTTTGCGCAGACGCAGAGGTTGTCTGCCCGTTCGCTGCATTCTGTGAGAATGTCTGCGCGGATCCCTCCTGCATCCCTCCATTCACTGTCGGCTGTGCACTGCTTACCGCGTCACGCGGCATCAAGAGCTGAACAAGCTGATTTAGGAAGGTCAGCGAATCCCCCCCTACACTGCCGGATACGGCAGTGGATGCTGCTCCCTGTGCGTTCAGTTGAGAGAGAAATGTCTGCAAATCTTTCGGAAGGAGCTCGGCATTCCCGGTATCAAGGAGCTGAAACGCCGCCTTTGTCAGCATGATCGGCTCGAATGTTCCACCCGCCTCCTTGGCAAGTGCCGTCTTCAGACCCGTGAGAAGAGCTGCAAGATCATCGCTCACCTGTGGTGCACTGCCTTCCTCAGACATCGTCCCGAGCTGATTGAGCATGCGGGAGAGCGTTGTCAGCTGATCCGTCGAAAAGCGCTGACTGGCCGCAGTGCTCCCAAGCCCCTGACTAAGGGTTGTCTCAAGGGAAAAAGACTGCCGTATCATATTCTGGATAACTTCCTTGAGCTCCTGCGGCATCTGCTGGACATTCGTCTGTTGGCGTCCGTTGATCTTCGATAGGACATCTGCCATGTGGTCGATGGCTGTTTCGATCGAGACATTCGTGCGCTGACTGAATGCGGCGGACGAATCGCCCTGATCTCCACGACTTTGTACGCTCTCCGTCGTTCTCCCCTGCGAAATCTGCGAGGCAGCAGGAATGACGGGAGATGCTGTTGTAGTATTTGCTTCCATCGACACGGTATTCACAGCCTTTTCTGTTATATATTGTTCAGCATGGATCGGATCGGATCAAAAGATTTGCGGTGAATAGGACAGATCCCATATTTTCGAATCGCATCGATATGCTCTCGTGTTCCATAGCCTTTGTGCTTGGCAAAGCCATAGTGCGGATACTGTATATCGTACGATTCCATCAGATGATCGCGCGTCACCTTTGCCAGGATGGATGCCGCCGCGATTGACGCGGACTTCGCATCGCCCTTGATGATGGACTGCGATGGCATGGAGAGTTTCGGAAGCTCTACGGCATCGATCAAAACTTCATCGGGGGCGGGCGTGAGGGCTGCAATTGCCTCGTACATCCCCGTGCGCGTCGCCTGAAGAATGTTCATGCGATCGATCATCTCCGCATCCATCAGCGCAACATGGTACGAAACCGCCTGCTCTGTAATCTGGGCAAAAAGCTCCTCACGTACCGCGTGCGAGAGCTTCTTGGAATCGTTGAGATGCGGTAGGTAACATTCCTGCGGAAGAATGACAGCAGCAACGGCAACGGGCCCTGCCAGAGGACCTCGCCCCGCCTCATCAACGCCCGCAACAATGGCGTGTCCCGCGGCTATGGCAGCACGCTCGTATACATACATCGCATCAAGACGCTCCTGCTCCCGCTGTGTGCGCTCATAGCGGCGCAGAATGGTCTGCACAGACTTCCTTACATCCTTTCGGCAGGATGCGAGGAAGTCTTCTGTCACATCACCAACAAGAAATATGTTCTCTATTTCTTTTATCGTCAAATTTGTCATTTCCTTTACCGCGCATCCTCTGTGGAGTCTGTGGACGGAAGCGCATCCAACGTAACGCGCCCAAGCCGCCCACTGCGGAAATCTGTCAATACAATCTGCTGTGCCTTCTCATCGTCGATCCTGCCGCCCGCACGCAGGCAGCCCCGTTTTTGTCCGATTCCCTCCAGCAACTCTACGCCGCTTGGAAGCTCCCCCTCCAGTCGATAGCGATCCTTGAGGTAGACAGGATACTTTGTGCGAAGCGTATCGAGGAGCAGGAGGACAACGCTCGCCACATCGTAGACATTATCGTTGATTGCCCCCGTGAAGGCAAGGTGAAGTGCAGCCTGCTGATCCTCGAACTTCGGCCAGAGTATCCCCGGCATATCGAGCAGTTCGAGCTGCGCTCCGAGACGAATCCATTGCTTTGCACGAGTGACGCCGGGACGATTCTCCACCTTCGTCTTTGCGCCGCCCGACAGTCGATTGATAAGTGAGGACTTCCCCACGTTCGGAATACCGAGAATCATACAGCGTGCCGCGCGTGCCTTCGCCCCATGCTGAACGAGTTTATCCGTTTTTGGCTTTGCGCATTTTGTGATTGCCTGTACGAGTTCCTTGACACCGCGTCCTTTGACCGCATCCACTGGAACTGCCGCAATCCCTTCTGCAGCGAAGTATTTCACCCATGCACGCGTCGCCGCCTCATCCGCAAGATCAGCCTTATTGAGCACAATAACGCGCGGTTTATCACCGACAATTTCGCGCAGCACGGGATTCGCAGAGCTCAGCGGGATCCGCGCATCCAGCAGCTCGACGACTACATCTACCAGCTTCAGATTCTCCTTGACCAGCCGCTCTGCCTTGCGCATGTGTCCCGGATACCACTGGAGGCTTGGGATGTCGATTACGTTGTCATTATCAATCATTATATATATTCCTTCCGATGCTTGATTTTACTGGATTTTATCAGCATACGTAAATGTATAAAGCGAGAAAATCATAATTCATCATTATCAATACTATATCATATTTTAAGGGAAAATCCCACAAACGGGAGACAAATGGGAGACGAGGGCGCAATTTGGGAGACAAGAAAAATAAGCCCCGAAGCCGTAGCCCCGGGGCAATGGTTACCACTCTATTATATTGTACGTGACGGTCGCGCCCTTGTACTTGCCGCCGTCGAAATGCGCAAGTGCCTCGAACCTGCCCTGCTCGTAGCCGACGGTCATGAGCGCCTTGCCGCCGATGGCAGATGCCCCCACCTTGATGCGGTGATCTTTGCGAAGGTTGATCTTATACACATCAACCTTCTTCTGATCGGCGGGCAGGTCTTTGCCATCCTTGTCCTTCGTGATCGGCGTGACGACCGTCCGATCTGTCTTTTCCCTCGCCGCCCGTGGCAGTGTCGGTGTATCCTCCCTGATCTGCCTCTCTACCACCTGCGCAGCCCGCTCCACCGTTGGAGCACTCACATAGTAGCTCGTTGTCGGTGCACGCTGCCCCGACTGTACCTCAGCGAGACGTTTTTGGAGTGCGTTCGCGTTGGCACGGGAAATATTGAGCTGATTCCGCAACGTAGTTACGTCCTGCGTCTGCTCCTGCGTCATGATAGTAGGTTTCTCCGCTACCCTGTCTGCTGCGGAGTGTCGGCCGACGGCGTATGCGATGCCGATGAGCAGGACGCACAGGATTGCCAGCACGGCTGTTTTGTGCTTTGTGACGACCTGTTTCACCCGTTCAAGCATTGTACGCACCTCCTCACTGCGCGGCGTAAAAATTCGCCTTGCCAACAATCACATCCATCTGTGCAAAGAGATTCCGCCCCGGGCACGCCGTCGACATCAGCTCACGGTGTCCTACAATACTGTCGCGGTCAATCGTCAGCCCGTAGTCGGTGCAGAGGTTAGCAAGCAGCATCGCCGTACTCTCGATCTGCGCATCCGTCGGTTCGCCGATCTCAAAGTTTCCGCAGACGTGGATGCCGATTGTGTGCGAGTTCTCTCCCGCTGCATGCGCGCCGATGGTCCAATGCGGCCGCCCGACCTCTATGGTTCCGTCCTTGCGGACGACATAGTGGTACCCGATGCACGTCCACCCCTGCGCCTGATGCGAGGTGTTGATCTCCTCCGCGGAGAGGTCGTCATCGGTCGGGTTGCCAGTGTGATGCAGGACGATCATATCCGTTTCGCGGCGTGTGCTCAGTCGCCCTGCATCATACGTCAGATTCAGATCTTTCAGATGTACTCTTTCCATTGTTGTCCTCCTTTTTTTCTTCGTACTGGTCGGGGATTCCATTCTCGTCGCGGTCGATAAATGACTTTGCCAAAAAGCCGATGACCGCAATCCACGCCGCCCCGCTGATCTCATGCAGGAAGTTACGCAGTTCCACGAGATCAGGATGCATTTTTGTGCTCCAATCGTAGATCCATGCGGCGACATAGATCATAACGCAGATCACAATCATCGCCGCATACCATACGATATACCGCATGGCCGCATGACTCTTTGTCATGTCGCGCAGATATTTGCCTGCGCGCCCGAACCACTGTGAGATTTTGAGCATTACTTACCTACCTCCGAGCGCCCACGTCAAGATGGACGCAAAGATACCAACGATGGTCGTTGACATTCCGATGGTCCAACACACATCGTGCTTGAACTCGTCCAGACGGTGATGCGCGGACTTTGTGCTCTCCTCGAGGCGAGCAATGCGTTCATTGATCGCATAGAGCTGATCGCGCCCCATCGGCAAGTTTTCTGCAAGTGCCTGTATCTGCCCTTTGATGCCCTCGAGTTCGGAGAGGATTTCGTTTCTTGCCATGCCTGCCTCCTAAAAACGCACCTGATACATCAGGACTCCCGCGGCATCTGCCGCGAAGTCTCTCCCGTCCCAGTGACCATCGGACCACTCTTTGAGTGCGCCGATGGAAAGCGTTGTTATTGCCGCCCAGATGTGATTCATACCGCAGTTACGCTGCAGCTGATCACAAATAACGTAGCTAAGTCCCGCATGAGCAAAACGGTCAACGCCCACGCTGTCAATAAGGCGATGCTGTGCCAATGCGGCGGGTGAAGCTGCGCATATAACAGCGGCGATCATAACGGCAAGTAATTTCTTCATTGGTTCTCCTTTCCATCAAAAAAGCCGCCACATGTCATGACGGCTATTCTGCGCTTCTCATCACCCTACGGGGTGCTCAACGATCCACTCCGCGACCTTTTCGCGGTACGTCTCCAGTACGACGCGCAGATTCTTCGGATTATCCTCCGGGGACAGCGCAAACTTCCCTCCCTGGACAAGGACACCATAAGCGACGACGATGTAGCTATAGATTGTTGCTGCCATTGTTATTTTCCTCCTTTGAGTTTTGCAAGTTCTGCCTCAAGCGCCGCGATGCGGCCCTGCATGTCGATCATACCTTCCATGACGGCAAGCTCTGTTTCGGGTACGTTTGCCGTCGGCACTTCTGTTGTCTCTACGGGCGGAGCAGGAGGCGCCGAGACGGGCTTGCCCGTCTTTGGATCGCGGATGTAGCCCGTGCCATTATCGCCTGCGCCTCGATTACCGATGTAGTGCTGGTAGTCCTCATCCGAGATAGGAATGTACCCATCGTCAAGGTACTTCTGGCACTCCTTGTCGGTCGTGTAGTGGACGCTCGACACAACGGTGTTTTCGCGACGCCCGTTGGCGTCAAATTTGGCAAGATATTCGATTTCCATTTTCCACCTCTTATATACCAATAGCAAAAAAGACGGGTGCAACAGGATCTGTGTTACCGGGAACGCTCTGTTGTTTCATAACGACCAACTTCGTGGCTGATTGTGATATGATCTGATACCAAGCATCCGCATTAACTCCCGCGCTTAGCTTGCTTGACACGTGCACACAAAGGCATTTTCCAGGGAATGCAATAGGCAATGTAATCGTTTGCGCCTCCTCAGCTGTTGATGCTGCACCAGTCCCCCACTGAACGATCAACCCGTTGGCGAATTTGATCCATCCGTTCTCGGCGAGATTGCCCGCAACAATGCCCGTTTTTGCTGCATTGATCTGGTCGACAATCCACGCGAGCGGCTGCCCACCGAGTTTTTCAGCGTTGGATGCCGTATCTGCATTACCTTTTAAGTCCGTATGCAATCCATCGTTATCGAAAAGGAATGGTTTGAATCTACCGTTCCCAACACTGATGCGAATCTCATACGATGTCTGGTATTGCGGAGGATTTACCTCCGAGTAGGCATGAACAAATGTTCTGCGATTGTTATCAGCAAAAACATTATGGTAATAGTGGGACGGAAAAATAGATTTTTTTACTTCATCGCTATTGGAGAATACTATTTTCCCCGTAATGGTATCGCCCGACTTACTGACTTTGTTCGCGAGTGCATTGGTTATTGTCGCTGCAAAATTCGCGTCATTGCCGAGGGCCTGCGCGAGTTCCTGCAAGGTGTCGAGCGCTCCCGGAGCAGAGTTCACGAGCGCGGCGATCGCCTGTGACACAAATGCAGTACTTGCGATCTGTCCGTTATTCGTCCCCTTCCCCGCTGTCGGTACAGTCGGGGTTCCCGTGAGTGCGGGGGATTCGTATGTGTCTGGATGCAGGTGTTTCTTGCGCACGGATTTCTCGGGGTGGTCGAGCTCGGCGGCGGTGCGGTGGGCGGTGATTGCTTCCCGAATATCCTGATGGGCATTAGGGCTTTCATTGTGCTCCGTCAGGCGGGCGTCCACCTCTGCCATTGTCGGGTGTATGATCGACGAATCAATGACAACCGTCAGATTCTCCGTATTCCCGACGACAACATCAATCTTCACGATACGCTCTTGGATTGGCGTCGTCTTGTCATACAGAAACGATGCCGCTGTCCCTGCATAGCTATATGCGTAAAGCTGTTCCGCGCCGGCTCCGATTTTCGCCATGACTCCGATCTCACGATGCCAGAATCCTTTTTCAAGCGCAGCATTGCTCACTTCAAACTGCAGTGCAAACTGCCCATTGCCCTTGTCTACGAACGATCGAATTGGACATGAAAGCTTTTCCTTCTTGATCGATGTCAGCTTTTCGATGTCTTCGCCATCTTCGATCAATCCGTCTCCCAACGCAACACGAGTAAATGACAATATCTTTCCGTTTTGACTTTCGACGATCATTCCCTTGCCGAGCTGTGTCACAACGGACTTTGAAAACTGTCCTGCCTTTTCTGCCATAATAACCCTCCTTATTGGTAAACATCCGCTTCAATATGCATCATTTCAAACGTAGAGACTGCTATGCCTATAGCAATATCCTCTTGCGGTGCGGGCAATACGAAATCAGTTTGTGCCTCGATGTGTATTATGTCAGCTACGGTAACGATTGCACCGACATGAAGATACAACGAGGCATCTGTACGTGCGATATACTTCCACCCTATGTGGGCAGGCACCCACATGCGAAGAGTCTGATCTAATCTCTGCCACGACTGAACTACCCCGTCACACAGCTCGATATCAAGCCGATAGTCTGTAGGTACATCTATTACACGGACCGATTGACCTGCAACAAGCATCTCAACAACAGCCTGCAAAAACGGCTGTGTGACTGATTGAGCCGCACGGAGTTTTGCCTTGACTTCGTTTCGCCGCCAATCAAGTGCGTCGTTACGCACTGTAATCTCGACCAGTGACTCCCAGAGCGGCAAGCACCACGTCGCTGTATCTACATATACTTGGTTGAGCAAATCCTGCAACAGCAACCGAATCCTATCGTGCTCCTTCGAATCAGCGTGATTCGTGGCATGGAAGTTCGGATCCATCTCCAGAAAGCGCGGCAGATAATCAAGTATGTTTACTGCGTCCTGACGCATCCAATCATGTGTCAAGGAGTGTCACCTCCCCGACGACGGGCAGCACATCGACGGGGATAACAATGTTTTCCGTACCGCCCTCCAGTGTGAGCTTAATGTAGTCCTCCACCCCTGTATTCGCCGAATCATCCAACAACACACGCCCCACCTGCGCATAGCTTATAGTTACTGTGCTGTTTGTGAGAGCCTGGATCTTGCTGCTCGTTTTAAACACACCACTCTTGAAATACCGAGTAAGCGCTCTCCGTATTCCTTCTTTATTTCCTGTGCCGCTCGTACAGACAAGAGACACAGCAATTTTCTTTATAGTCGGTGCGACAACTGTGACCTCTGCGCCGACCGGTGCGTTCTCTGCAATAACAGCTCTTATTTTTTGCAGGGTCTCTTCACTCGGCTGCTCCGTATTCGCATCGGCAACGACGATTTTGACCGTTCCACGCCCCTTCCAAAGTGGCAGAACCTTTACCGCCCCCACACCGCTCACCGATGTTGCCCACTCAACGTAGTGGAAAACATTCCCGCTCGTTGCGGGCTGTCGCACGGCAAACAGCAGCCGTTCGCGCAGACCATCGTCAGTCTCCTCATCATAGCCGCCGCGCGCTGCATCCTCGTTTGTCACTGCGGAAACACCATAGATCGAAACGGGAATCTTGACGATGCTCCCTTTTAAGACGTTGCCTCCTGCGCCCACGGCTTGCGCTCTTGCTTTTACATTTCCTACACCTTGATCAGAGAGTACCGCCTGCTCATCAGTGGAAAACTGCACACCGCTTTCCGTCGCAAACAAACTGCCCTTTGGGACAGTAGTGCCCGCTGCTCCCGTAATCGTCAGCAGTACTGTTGCCGCGACGGCCGGACGCCGAAACAGTCCTGCCAACTCGTCTGCAAGATAATCAAGATACTGCCCCCAGCTTGTCTGCGGAAATGCTGCATCAATCAATAGGCTCATTTCCGCATACGCTTTTTCAAACTCTTTCGCATTTGCGGCGAGCGTATCAAAAGAGAAGGTCCCTTCTACAGCGCTTGCCTCTGTTTTCTTCACCTCGTCATAAGACGTTTTTAGGCGTTCCAGTATGGCGAGCCTCGTTTCTGCCTCAAACACCTCTTACACCTCGATTCGCATGGCCGTGTCGCCGTAAACAGTGGACAAATTCAGCAGCATCGCAATGCTTTTTTTCGTTCGCTCAATACGTAAATTCGTTACATCTGTAATGTACGGGTTCGCAAGGAGCCCCTCTTTAACGTATTGGAAAAGCTCCCCCGCCCGTCTGCCATCATTCGGCCCCGTGCCAATAAACTGCTCCAGCTCAATCCCATAATCATCAAAATAAGCAAGGTAGCGGTAACGTTCGCATTGGAGTACATGCCACACCCAAACCTTGATCGCCTCATTACGTGTAACGATCCTGTGCGAGCCATCTGGCTCGTAGAGGAAAGTGTTGCGCTCAAAGTCCCACGCAAATTCATGAAAAACAGGAAGCACATCCTCTGCGCTTCCCGTTCCGCCTGTCATAAATGGATTTGCCATATCAGTTTCCATCCAATCGTTTCAGCTTCATCCCGACGATGAATTGCTTTGTTGTCCGATTGTCATCCCCCGTCACAGGAATCAAGAGCACCTTGTCGCCCGGCTTCCATGTGTCTGTCCACGTTTCATCGTTATCGATTGGGTGATTATGTGATTCGTATGCAGGATCGCCGCTGCCGCCGCCTCGGAAACTTGTCTCACCGACGATATGACGCCGATGCCCTTGGAGCCAATACTCATCGATATAAAGATCTTTCGCCCGCAAGACGAACCCGTGATAACGGATTTGAATATTGGGCGGCGGACTAACAATAACGCCGATGCCCGCAGTCGGCTGCAGCGCCGCCGCTCCTGCCATATCATAGGTAAGGTCAACAAGCGCTTTGTACGGATCCTCTGTTTTTGTCATCCTCTCACCCTCCTTACTCTGCGCCGTCGTTTCATACGCCCCCGCGATGTGCTGAATACTGGAGCAACATAATCGGACTGATCAACAATCAAGGTCTCGGGGGTATCCGGGAGGTATTCAAGGGATAATTCCATTGTATGGATACCCCTCTCGAACGTATGTGTATCGCTCTTGATATGAAATATCCCCTTGAGTTGCTCCTCCTGCACTTCGATGGAATATCCAGTGATACACTGGATATTCCCAAGACCTTTCAGGCTCGAATCGTCCCGCACGCGTTTCAATTTTGCCTTTGCAGCTGCAATATTATCAACGGTCTCGCCCTTTTTAGGTGGCTGCATTTTATAGATTTTTTGGATCATACCAAAATGCTGTACGTCATCGTTGATCGTGAATACCTGACACACTTCCCCGTTATCATCCACAGCCTTGATGCGGTTCACCATATCTTCAACGGATTCGGAGTACTCAGCCGAGCACACATTCACATCAGCTGTCGCCGTATACCCTTCAATGCGCTCCCCCTTCTTGATGATGTTTACCTTTCCGTCCAGGCATATCGGCAGATAGTGCGTGTCTTTCCCGTGCGCAAGGTTCGCTGCCTCCTGATAAGCGAGGAGCATTCGCAGCACCTCGGTCGCGCTCTTATCATCAGCGATGAAGTCCACGGAAGCATCTAATCCTGCAGGGAGGACCCCGACAGGAATGCCGATCTCACCGCACACCTGTGCAATCCCTGCCGCAACGGTTCCCGCAACAACGGCACGGATATTACTTTTGGCGAGATATATCATGTCATCGAAACATGCAAACTCGAATGAATACGAATCTGTCGCGCGCTTGCGGTAGAAGATACGTCCCTCAAAAATCTTGACCTCATCCTTCATCTCGTCTTCTCGGTAGAACAAATAAATAAAGCCGCCGAGTTTTAAATCCAGCGGCTCAAAGGCCTCGTCTTTGGCTTTCGTGTTGTAGGCGATGGAAAATTCCAATTTCCGCGCCGCCTGCTCACTATCTCCACTCCACGTATATTTTTTTACATAGTTGGTAATGTCTACGTTATTCTTCGGTTCGGTGCCGCCGTTTTTCTGGCGCTCATGCATTTCAGCATCGGTCTCCGGCGGATCGCTGTATCGCATACTGAGCATTTCTATCCCCCCTAAAACCGATAAAGCGACTTCCCACCCGACTTGACTGCTTCCGCTGTCGTCGTAAGCACCGTACCGAGCGGAATGCCGCCCGACTTGACAATCGCTCGATAAAATCCGAGAGCGCGTTTTCCCTGATTGACAATAGATGTCGTTTTCTGCATGGCTTTTTGCGCTTTATCAAGTGCGTGCATCGCTTTCGTCCAAACGGTTTTCTTCTCCTTCACTGTTTCCGCTGTGCGCCCCTTCATCCCTGTTGTTTGATTTGTCTGCTCAGATGTAGGAGTGATATACCGGTACTCTTTCAGCGATAAGCTGAAATAGACATCCCCCGTGCTGTCCTGTTCCTTGAAAGCAAAGTTCTCAATTGTAACAGGAAGGCTGATATCTGTTCCCGAAATAGAAATCTTCGCCGGCTGTCTGCTCTCGGCCATCTTCTTGATAGTATTTACGTACGTATATGGTGCTTCTGCCGGCTGCGCAAAGGAATAATCCTGCGCAGGGAAGAACGAGGAAAATTCCATCGTCGCGAGCCCGCGCCTGCCCATCATATTGATGTCGCCAAGACTGTAAATATTTACCGTTTCATTGTTATACGGATTCGTGACTTCAAAGTCTGCAGGGCTTACGGGAAACTCAACGCTCCCGTTTGCTCCTGAGAGCGTGAACACGCATCCGTTCTCCGCACTGTTCAGCACCCCCATGATACTAGACAACATGTTCGATGCTTTACCGATGGATGAAAAAAAGTCACTCATTAGATTGCCCCCACTGTGCGATTCATTGCGTGTTTCTCCATCTCATAATGGATTTCACGCACAACACTGCGCGCAAGTTCCTTGATGTCGCTGCCATTCTGGATCGTCACCCCGCTGAATTGAACAGTGAAGTGATTACCACCGCCGCCCGAGGAACGCCCCATGTTGTACGCTTGCCGCATGGACTGATCGTGCGGCATAACACGTGTACCACTTGGCAGATCAATGATTTCCGCGCCACGATCATGGACCATCGCAGGACCGCCGCGCCAGTTGTCGGTACCTGTATAGAGATGCGGGATATTGAGTGGGCCAAACGACTCCCCGCCATATCCTGGCACCCACTCAGGGATCGTAACAGAAACGTTGTTAATGCCATCGATAACGGAATTGATTGCTGCCTTTGCGCCGTTCACAAAACCATCGACAATTCCACCGAGTCCCCCAAATATGCTGCTGAATATCTCCGATACCCCCTGCCACGCAAGCGCCCAGTTTCCGGTAAATACACCCGTGATGAAATCAATAAGCCCGCTGAGCACACCGATCGACGCCGAGATAACTGCACCAATCGACTGAAAGGCAAAGGTAAAGATGCCCGTTACTGCGCCTGAGACCAGAAGGATTGCGCTGTATAGGATTCCCCCTAGATTCCATGCGAAAATATCAGAGATCCTATTAAGCACTCCAAAAATGCCTTCTCCATTCTGGAACGCTGACGTAAGGCGCTGCCAAACACCATGCAGCCGTGTAAGCGCCGGCTGGATCATCGCCACAGCAGAATAAAACGCCGCCTTAATCCGATTCCAAAGACCTGCAAAGAACGGTCCGATGCGATCCCAGTTTTTATAGATGAGCACAGCGGCCGCCGTGATCACAAGAGCGGCAATCCCGATCGGACCGGACAAAGCAAGCAGACCGACGCGCAGGAACCGAAACACCATCATAACGCCTCGTACAGCAACTTCGAGGCCCTTGTTTCGTATCGTTGCTCCTGCCATAACGCGGCCGATCTGTCCGTACATCGTAATAAGTGCACCGGCCCCCATCACGACTTTCGAGGCAACGAACGTGAATGCCGTGAATCCAACAACACCGGCACCAATCTGCACAATCAGATTTTTTGTCTCCGGAGAGAGCCCTGCAAACGTATCGGCAAGGAACTTCAATTCGTTCGCCGCTGCGCGGATGCTCGGTGCAAGTGCTACGCCAAAGCTAATGCCCATCGCCTCAACCGAGCCAACGAGAGAGTCCATCGAACCTTTGAGCGTATCCTGCATTGTGAGGAATGCTGCGTGCGAACTTCCAGCGCTATTTTCAATGGCGTCTGCCATCTGTTGATACGCCTCGGGAGACGTCTTAATAAGTGCGAGCAATCCGCTGTACGCTTCTTCTCCTGCAATTGCCTTTAGCGCGGCGACCTGCTCAACATCACTGAGCCCCTCCATACGTCTACGCAGAAGATCTACTGCACCCGAAAGCCCAATAAAACTGCCGTCTCCTTTTTGCAGATCAGACATACTTATACCCAATTGCACAAGCGCATCCGCCGCTGCTTTCGGCGGGCTAGCAAGACGTGACAGTGTGGATCGTAAAGACGTACCAATGCTGCTTGCTGCAATCCCATTGTTGCTCATGATGCCCATGGCTGTACCGAGTTCTTCAATGCTGACACCAAGCGCAGCCGCAGGTGCTCCCGCGTACTGCATCGCAAGTCCGAAATCCTGCATGCCAAGTTTCGAGGCATTCGCTGCCGCCTGTATGACGTCTGCAACGTGTGTCGTATTGGCGGCAATATCGCCCGTCGTCAAATTCCAGATTGACAGCGCAGACGTAACAACGTCCGATGTTGCGCCCAAATCCTCGCCGGAAGCGACTGCGGCCTCGATAATGCCAGGCATTGCACCGATGGCCTGCGTCGCGTTGAATCCTCCAGCCGCAAGTCTGTCCATGCCCTCGGCAGCCTCGCGTGCAGTAATCGGAAACTGCGCACCAAACTTGCCCGCCGCGTCGCGCATAGCATTCACTTCCTCTGCTGTCGCGCCTGCCTTGACAGCGGCAGCTGTAATCTGCGCATCGAAATCCATGAACGACTTTGCGCCCACGGTACCGATCGCTGTAATTCCTGCAGCAATTGGCATCATCGTGTTTGCCACGCTCCCCATTGACCGGCCAACGCCTTGAACAGTGTTGCCAAGGCGAATATTCCCGCGCGCCGTCTGCTCCATTTCACGCCGAATATGTGTGAGTCTGTCGCTCACTTGGTCGGTCAACCGCATCACAACGTCAATAATTTCTGCCATGCTCTTCCTCCTTTCTTCAAGATTCGAGTTTTTCTTTCAGTTGTTTTTCTTCCTCGATCTCCCGCTTCATAAACGCATGCAGGATGATTTGTTCACCGCGCCCCATCGCATACCACTCCGACGGCCGCAGATGATGGCGTGCATAATGCAGGTACATCATCTGCGTCTCTCCGTCGGAATCAATCAGTTTTTTACTGCTTCAACGGTCTTCTTCGTCTGCTTCTGCCCAAAGCCGCAGAGCTCGGAAATCGCATTCGCAATATCCTGCACTTCGCCGGCGTTAAAGAGCACAGCAAAGAGCTCCTTTCGTGACGCGACGTTGTAATGCTTCAAAACGTCCGCCCCGTCGAAGTCTTTGTTCGTGATCCCGTCGCAGAGCATCCGCATCTGGAGTTCGTAGTTGTCCACGCCCTTCAGCTGCCCCGTGCTTGTATCAATCTGCATCGCGCTGTCCTGGATCTCGCGCACACGGCGAGAAGGGACCTGCTGCAGATGCAGGATGAATGGCTCGCCCAAAATCTCAGAAAGCCGCTCTACCTCAAAATCCTTCGTCGCCTTTCGTGCGATTTTTCCTGCGTCTGCCGCAAGGAGTGCCTCTGTCAAACTCATCATAATCCTCCTTATTCCGATGCGCTGTCCAAAATGTCGAAATCGGTAAACGTGAAATCGTAGTCATCCTCGGTCAGCTTCTTTGCCGCCCAGTCCATAAGCGTCAGCTTGTCAAACGTTGCATCGCGGATAACAACACGCTCGTCTCCGATCGCATCCGGATCAGAAAGCTTAGCGATGATCGTGCACACAGTCTGCTTGCCATTCTTGATATTGTCTGCCATCTTGTCGATGAAGTACGAGCTCATGTGATTCATCTTCACATTTCCGGAGCCCTCCCATCCCGTTGTCTTGTACTGCTTGCCGCGGCGCTTGACCTGATTTACCTCCTCTTTTACGAGTTTCACCTCTGCCTTGAACGCAACAACCTGCGCCATGTACTGCGAGTCAATCCAGACTTCGCCCTCCGTGCCGCTCATGACCTGCTGCGAGTTGAACGATTCAGCCATTGTCTATCCTCCTTTAGATGTTGATCGGCAGCTTGATGTCTTCCATCGCGTCGAGAATCTTGATGCTCGCCGTCAAAAAGACAATCTTCTTCGTATCGAGCTTCTTGAGCTCCAATTCACTCATATCTGCAAGCTGCTCCTTCGTGTAGAGCCCGTGCTTCAGCTGGTATGTTTTGACTGACTCCGTATCAATGTCGATATTCGTATAGTCCCGCTGCAGGAGACGTCCGTTCTCGAGCTCGCGCATATAGCCATAGATCGCCGTGATAAGAAGCTGCTTGTTATCGTAGTCGTTCGTATACTTTCCGATATACGAATCCTGTGCCGTCTTCTTGATGTCGTCATAGATCATATCCATGATGTCCACGCTCTTGATGGTCTGATAGGCTTCGAGTTTCCCTTGTGTCGTCGTGACGAGCGAATTCATTGCGCGGCTCATCTTGAATTTCTCCCCGTCAAACCAAACGAAGAACTCACCGCGGTTTACCTTCTCGTCATTCTCGTCGACGCTGTGCTTGTCGCAGTCAATGACCTCCGAGAGCGGCGCATACGTTGCAGAGATTGTCATGGGTGTACCCGCAATCAGCCCTGCGATGCGGGGTGTGTACTGCGCCCCTGTGTACGTCTTCGCCGCCGTCGTGATGGTCGTGTTCGCGAAGTTGATAATGCCCTCGTAGTCTCCGGCATATCCCGGCAGAACAACCTTCGAGCGTTTGAACTTATTCTCACGGTTCGTCTTGAGCCACGTCGCAACAGATTCCAGCTGCTCCGTCACAATCGTCGGAATGGCGAGATAGTCCCATCGCTCCGTCGAAAGCGTTTTCAGTGATTCCGCGAACTTATCTGCGTTCTTCGCGTTTGCGTTGTTCACTGCCTGCAGATAAATCTTTACGCGATACGGCGACTTCTTGTACCCCATCAGACATTTCGTGATGTAATCCTTGTTGGCGTCCGTGAAAATGCTCGGAATATCGTCGGTCGTATAAATGACGAGCGGCAGCTTCTCCGCTGCCACTTCCTTCCCGCCGTTTCGATACCCTTTTGTGACCTTGTCAATGGTATCCTGCGACTCCTCGAGGAGCAGCGCGACAATGCCGCGCTGACTCCGCTCGATAGCCTCAATACCCGCTTCAATAAATGAAATATTGACAGAGGGCATCCCCAGTTTTGCCATAATCCTTCACTCCTTTGCGTTCATACTGTTTTCTCGTCAATTTGGCCGTCCCATTCTTCGACGCTCACATCTTTCCCGCGGTGACGAACACGGAGGTGAACCTCCTCCATCGGTTCTGCCGCAGGCTTTGTTTTCTTTACCTGCTCCAAGTAGGGAATTGTGACGATGATCTGCAAAACGTCCTGCTCCTCTCCAACGCGATCATCCTCCACCGATTCGATGTGGAGATACCGCCCCGCAGCAGGAAGGCCGATCTGAAAGAGGAGCTGCACACGATCAATGACGTCCATATAGGCAACTTCGTTCTTGTCCGCATCTTGTGCGTAGTACGTAATGGCAAGCCTCAGCTCTTTCTCCATCCAATTTCCTGTTTTGGGCGTCATTTTGCTCGTTGCGGCAATAAAAAAGCAGGGCTTTTTGAACTTCTCCCGCACCTCATCCGAATACACGCGGTATCCGAACTCCTGTGACAGCCGCCCAATGACCTGCCTCAATACATCAACCTGTTTTACTACGTTAGCCAAGATGCTCACGCACCTTTGCATAAAACGTTTCCGTCATCTTCTGCTTTGCCCCACTCCAGTTGTCATTGACCGCCCTCTCCAAGAAGTGAAGATTGCGATTATCATGCGGACTGTTTGGTACAGGGCGCCCTTGCGGGCTCGCCCTCTGAAAGCCGCGGTTGACCAAATGGAAGTGCGGGGCCGTAGAGCGAATTTCTGCCCTCAGTTCACCTGCACGATGCCCCTGTATCCTGCATCGCCAGCTGTTTTTCAGCTTGTGCGGATGCGCAGCCTTGCCGACGGGCGATGCTTTTTTGATTTCCTTGAGCACATGCTTTGCTCCTTTTTCAAGCGCCTCCTCCGCATCGCCCGGATATTCCCTTGCCATCCGATCGAGCTGCCGCGCGAAGTCATCAATCGTCATGGTCCTCACCGCTTTCCTTTTTGTTGCACATGAGCTCGAGTTTTACATGCGCCTCATACGGATCGACGACCGACATGATCCGATACACCTGATCGCGATACTTCACGAGCATACTTTCGTCAATGTTCGGACGGTAGCGGATTGTGACCTTTGTCAAAAGTTCTACCTTGTCCTTGTACTGCTCGTAATACGTCCGACCGCGTGCAGGTTCTACACGTGCCCAGATTGGATTCCCGATGGCATCGACGAGCTCCTGCCGTGTCAAACCATAGGCATCTGTTATATCTTTGTACGTCAGGATACGGATCCGCTTGTCGAGCATGCCGACCTCGTCCACGTTAATCATGGCGTACCCCCTCCTGGAAGCGGCGCGTATGCTCCTGCAAGCGCAATATGCGTGATAATCGCCTGCAAATGATTCGGCAGTTCGTTGAGATTCGTCTTTGTTGAAAATGAGCTGCGATTCTCGTACCAGTGCAGAACAAGCTGTTTCTGCGCGAGCGCCATAAGCTCCGAATCTGCACGGAACTGCTTACCCGTTGTCTGCTCCAAATAGGAAATGGCAGCCGAGCCGAGCGAAGCAATCAGCGCATCATCATCCTGCAGATCAGCATCAATACGCAGAAAATCCTTGAGTGCCACAATCCCTTCTGCCATATCCTCACCTCAAATCACGCAACGTTACCGGTCAGCTTAACAAGCGATGCGTATTCGATCGGCTTACCGTCGCAGATCATAATTGTCTTACGGATGATGTCGTCCGTCTCGTTGTCCTCATACGTCTTGATGCCGATAGAGTAATTCGTGTTGAGCGTATAGTCGCGGAAGTTGTAGAGGAAGGCAAACACGTCCGCTTTCTTGAGCGTCTTTGCGTACGACGGCAGATCATTGGTCAGCACGACGCGGCGACCGAGAAGCGTGCGCTCCGGTACCCCGCCGATTCCATGATCGACACGGCCGATCGGCTGTCCTGCCGTATCAACCATACCGATGAATTCCATGAACGTCTTTTTCGTCATGACCCACACGGCGCCGCTCTCATACTCCATGGGGAGCGCTGCCTCTGCAGAAACAAGCGTCTTGTAGTCGATTGCTGCCACATTGATGGTCTGCCCTTTCGCCGCGGTTGTCAGGATGCCTGTCGGTTGTCCCGAGCCTGTTCCTTTCAGAATCGCCGTCTGGATCGCACGTGCCATCGCCTCCGAAACCGAACTCACAAGGCGAGCCTCAAAAGCCGAAAGTGTCATGACCTCCGTTTCGAGCGAAACAGAGACAGCACAGCGCAGCTTATAGTGCCCGAACGTAATGGATGCATCGAGCGAGGACTTCTGCCGATCAGATCCTGCCCCCTCAGCTACCCAAGAGGCGGTCGGCTTGATGGATGCTGTCGGAATCGTCATGCCCGTCTTATAGCTCGTGCGATTGACGAGCGGAATCAGTTCGCCGAACGACTCGATCTTCTCGACGATCTTGTTCAGCGTAACCGGAGGTACAAGCGCCCCGACATCTGCTGTCGTTGTGTTCGCATTCCCGCGGAGCTCAACAGGAATCTCAGCCCCGCGGCAAACATATTCCATGAATGCCTCGCGGTACTCCAGCGAATCAAGCAGATTCTTTCGCACCTGCGTTTCGCCGGGCTTGCCTACCGGAGCACTTTCGATTGCGCCGGTCTGAATCTCGTTGGCCATCTGCTGACGGCGCTCGATCTCTTCCTGCTCGTCATTGAGCGCACGGAGCTCTTTTTCGAGGGCCTCCATATCTACGGTTCCATTACCCTCCAACATGGAGCGGATTTCTTTCTTGCGCTCCAGGATTTCACTCAGTCTGTTCATTTGTATACCCCTTTCTTAACACATACTCATAAGCCGCAGCCGTCGCCGCGCATCATGCCGAAGTGCATCATCAAGCTGCTGGAAATAAGAATCCTCATTATTTCTCGCTGTGATGCTTGTAGCATCATAGGCGGGGAAATCCACGACCGACACGTCATAGATCGTGTCAAAACGTTTGATTGTACGCAGGAGTTCTTTCGTGTCGCGACTATCCTTCTCCTCGTCCTCTGCGACGGTAAAAGCAAAACTCATCTTATCGAGATCGCCGCGCTGAATCAGCGCATAGATATCGCGCCCCTGCGTTGTCGGTGCAAGCTCTGCCCGTATGCGCAGCCCCCTTGCATCCGCCTCAAGCTGGAGTGTACCGTTGGAGGTGCGTGCAAGCACAAGCCCGTTGTCACAGTGATTGTATTTCAGTACCGTGCGTTGCATGTCCGCACCGACAAACGCCCCAGCTGCAATCGTCTCCATATAGCGATAACCCGTATACGGCGACTCGTAGATCAGTGTAGGCGAATCAAATACCGCCGCATACCCTTCGACAAGCATCTTACCGTCGTCTGCTTCATTGTTCGGCTCACTGCGGATCGTCATCTGCATGGTCCGCAGTTCCGTTTTCCTCATCTTCTTCATCTGCTTCACCTCCTTTCGATAATCCCGTTTGATAGGCCGACTGGTCGGTTGCCTTGATATAATTCAAACTGACCTGGCGCTCGTCACCACCCTCGACACCCGCATAGCCGAACATCTCGCGCACTTCGTTAATAGATATGCAGCCAATCGGCGTAAGCGCCTCGCAGACCTTGATTTTCGACGCGACACTCATGTAGCTCAGCCGATTGGATTCAAGGACGACCTCGTTTCCCCAGCCGCGCTCGCGTTTCGTGAAAAGTTTTTCCGTCAGCTCCTGCGACAGTTTCACGGCAAGCGGCTCGAGAACACTCTCATAAAAAGCGATATACTCGTCCTCGCTGTACTGCCCCGTTACAATTTTGTCGTTGAGTCCAAAATGACGGTAGATTGTATTGCGCGCATACTCCATCTGCTTTGCATCAAACGTTGTGATCGGCGTGTTGATCTGCTGAAAGTCCGCCTTGTTGTCGAGCGAGCCGATGCCGCTTCCGTTTTTCGTGCTTGCATAAGTGTCTACGAATCGCTGCCACGCCTGCACCTCATCCTCAGGCCGAAGGGTCTGCTTCCACTTCAAGATGCCGCGAAGAGCGCCAAAATTGGCAACCGCATTCGTGATGGCCGACTTAACGGCCTTGAGCATTGAAAGATCATTCTTCATGACCTCCGTCGCATCGTCTCCCCACACATCGCTGCGATTGAAATACCGACGCACGTGAATAATACTCGCATAGGGCACGGTTGTCCGATCGCCTAATCCAAACGTAAAACGGCAAAACAGCTCGCCCTGATGCTCTCGCAGTTCCACCTGTGCAAAATGGAGCGGCCATAGCGCAATCAATCTGCCATTCTCGCCATATTGCGGATAGATAAAAGCATTGGCATACATAAGATACTGCGCCGCGAACTTCTCAAGGAACTCCGAGGAGGTCATGAACGAATTCGGTTTTGTACCGAGCAAATAGTTAACGTCATCGTCCACGGTCTTCTGCACTGCTCCATCACGACGCAATATGTGACGTGGCCGCATCTTCCCAAAATGGCGGGCAATCGTATCGACGCAATCCCGCACCGTTGATTCGTCATAGGCGTTGCCGTCCCATGGCGCATAGAGATTGTCATAGCTGTTGAGCAGTTTTGCCTGCTCATGTACCGCATCCGTCCCTCTGCCGAAGATTGATGCGAACATACTGCGAAAATTCATCGCACCACCTCCTTTCAAAAATGTGCATCAAAAAACCCGCCCAGAACTGAGCGGGTTCGGTGTGAACTTGTTTTCTACTGCTGGTTACGCTTGCGGCGGGCGCGCTCCATACGCTTGCCCATGATGACACCGAGCGTATAGCTGCGCATCATCTCCCAAACGTCGATAGGGCGGTTCTTATCGACCAAGCCGTAAATCTCTGTCAGCGCAGCGTCGTCTGGAAGGAACTGATGCCCGAGCAGTTCTGAGGTTGTCATAACTATGCCGCCTCCCGTCCGAAAATCTTTTCAAACACGGGGATAACGGTGTCGTAGTACCGCCACGTCTCGACTTCCTTGACGCTGTGCTCGGACTTACTGTAGAACAGCTTGCCGTATGCGTCGATCTTGAGGTTGTGCTTATTCGCCAGCTTGCCGATCTTGTTGGCACTTACGCCGAACATCGCACCGATCTCCGTTGCAGAGTAGGTCTTACGCTCAACCTCCTGCAAGGGCAGAACGGGCACACCGCCGTTGAGTGCCTCCGCGGATTTCGCCTGCAGGATGTACCGATACTCGGGAATGTCGATCTGCGCGGCGATCTTGAGGTACTGGTTCGACTCACGCACACGCGCGTTGAGCATACGGGCTTTGAGCTCCTGCTCCTTGAACTCGCTGCGTTCTTTCGGGATGGTGTTGTACGAGCCGGTCTTGCGAATGGCGGGGACAACCTCGTGCGTAATCCAACGCTTGAACCTCTTTGCCTCATCTTTACGACTTCCAAGGATAAGGTTATACAGCCCGTATTCGTTGACCATGTTTACCTCACCCTGACGCCCTAAGTTGAACTTAGACCGTTCGTCCTCGTCAAGACGATTGACCGAAACGGTAGGATTTGAAAGACCAAGGCTTTCGCATACATCTCCCGCAACAAACCACGGCTCATCTTTCACTACAATCGTCCGCACTTTGCCAAATTCGGCGCTCTCAAAAATCTGTACTTCGTTTGCCATTATGCAATTCTCATTTTCCTGCCCGAAGAATCATGCTATAATGGATTTAGCAAATCCTTCGGGTTTTGTCTGTAAAGCAACTGTTGTTCTTGGTCGGAAGGCAGTTGCTTTTTCATTTGTCTAGCAGTTCACCAACCAGTTCAATCCCCTTGCGAACTACACCACTTCGAGTAGATTGTAGTCTTGCTGCGTAATCATCCAGTTTTCTCAGAGTTTCATTATCAACTCTGATTTGGAGCTTTACGTTTTTTAGGCTATCGGTTGGTCTGCCGATTTTACGGCTCATTATCTCACCTCACTTTTGCCATGACATTATTCTATATTTTGCCATGACAAAAGTCAAGAGGTTTTTGAAAAAGTCTACCCGACCATCAGAAACTATTGAAGCGGTTTTAATTTCTCTCATATTCTTGCAGGAATCCACCGCAATCAGATAGAATTTCTCCACCTAGAGGAGGAATGTACGATGGATGAAAAAGTAAAATGGTATCAGAAATCATGGCCTATGTGGCTTGCACTTTTTTTCTTCCCTCCATTAGGGCTTGGGTTGTTATTTTACAACCGTGACAGACACCCACGATGGAAAATCATCGCTGTCTTTGGTATTTTGTGGCTGCTCATTTTGATGATTCCAAAATCAGACAAAAAAGAAACGCCACCATCACCGCCTCCAGCTGTCGAACAGCAAGACATCTCTGCTGTCGAAAAAGATAAAGCCAATATCGAGGAGACGATAAAAAGCAAGTTGGGAGACAAAGTAAAAAATGTTGCGGTCTCCGAGAGTTCCGCTGGAATGTACAGTGTTGATTTTGAAATAGATGTGCCGAGTGATGATATCGAAGCCGCAAAGTCTGCTGCCGTTGCCGTTATAAGAGACATCTCCCCCAACATATCACAGCCGATAGAGCAGTATCGAGCAATGCTCCTGCATTCTGGTACAACGCTTGCTTTCGTTATCTACAACACGGAGAACGCTGGAAACGAAGGATACTCTATCACGCGAAATGGGAAAACGGAGGAGTTTGACCCAAACGCCCCCGCTCCGCCGCCTGCTGCACCGAGTACTCCCGAGACACAAGCAAAAGTAACCCCATCGCGGCAAGCACCAGCAGCACACGTAAACAACAGCGGCCCGGGCCCAAATGGGGAAACAATCAAGGGGAACATCAACAGCAAGGGCGAACGAATCTATCACGTCCCCGGCGGTGCGTCCTATAACAAGACCATCCCCGAAGAGTGGTTCTTCACGGAGGATGAAGCCCGCGCAGCTGGTTTCCGCAGAGCAAAAAGATAATACATAAAAAGCACTTTGCGTTAATGCAAAGTGCTTTTTAGCTGCTGTCCTGTGTCCTGTGCACAGCATCACCTCCTTTCAAATCAAATTTTCGTAGGCTTCTTTCTCGCTGCAGTAGACCACATAGGCATCCAGCAGACTCGCGAATCCGTCGATGCGGTGCTTTGCACTGATTCCTTTGGTCGGCTGGATGTTGCCGTTCCGATCAATGTCAATGCAGACGTTTGCCATGCACCACTTGAGCACGGGATTGTTGCCGTAGTTAATGACTTTTGCCTCCAAGTCCGCCGCAAGCGACTTCATCGGACCGCTGAGTGTTTTCTTCCCCTGTATAACAGGTTGCATAACTGTTTCGCCGAATACATCCTGCATATTCTGCACGAAGTATTTTGCACTCCAGGAATCATACCCGACCTTGTAGAGGTATATGTCATGCTGCATCTGCTGCTCTTGGAACCATTCGACGATTAGGCGATAGTCGATTGAGTTGCCCGGCGATGTGCGCAGGAATCCGCGCTTTTGCCACACGTCATACGGCACACGATCCTCGTGCACGCGCTTTTGCAGCAAGTCTTCGGGAATCCAGTACATTTGCCGGACATAGATTGCCGTATCATCAGCCACCTTAAAGAGCAACGTCGCGCAGGTCAGATCAGTTGTCGCCGAAAGATCAATTCCACCGATCGCATAACGCGGATGCAGCGCATCGAGTTCAAAAACAGCCTCGTTGTTGAGCTGCTCAAAGGTCAAGAACGCCTCTGTCGCCGTTTCCCGCACGTTGAAATCCTTGCACAGCAGATTCTTCACGTAAATGCTGTTTGCCTTTGCGCGATCTACTTTGCCCTGCAGCTGATCCAGGCTCTTTATCGTGCCGAGTGCAGGATTCGCTTTTTGCCAGCAGGCGGGATCCGTCCACTCAGCACGCTTGTCCAACTCATAAATAACCGGCAATACCGTTTCGTCATGGTATCCTTCCGGGTCGCCGTAGCCCGCAACAATGCTCGCCCCCTCGTCGTACTTGAGGTCGTATATGTTATCACGCACAGTGCCTGCAGTCGATGTGATAACACAAAGGGGCTGCTCTCGCGCACTCATGCCGTCGACAAGAACATCATACGTATTCTTGTCCTTGATGGCATGGAGCTCGTCGATGAGCGCCCCATGGATATTCAGCCCGTCTTGGTTGTTCGTGTCTGATGCAAGCGGCGCAAACACGCCGTCATTAAACCCGCAACGGATTTTACTGACCAGGCATTTGCACCGTTTGCCGAGTGCAGGCGATTTTTGAATCATCCGCACTGATTCGGACCAGATGATCTTTGCCTGATCGCGCTTTGTTGCTGCGGAATAGATTTCGGGACCAGATTCGCCATCTGCCATCAGTAGATACACGCCGATGCCAGCAGCCAGTGTCGACTTTCCGTTTTTACGTGCAACAATCAGTAAAAGTTCCCGATATTGCCGCCGTCCTGTTTCTCTATCAACAAATCCAAACAGTGCTGCGAGAAGCGCCTTCTGCCACAGCTCCAATAAGACGGGCTTGCCCGCCCATTTACCCTTTGAGTGCTTGCAAAAGCGCTCGATGAATATAATCGCATGGTTCGCCCGCTCCTCATCAAAAACATATTGACAAGACTTATCCTCAAGTTTTTGCGCCAAATGCTCGTACTGCTTTCGCACTTTCTCGCCAACCGTGATCTCGCCCGATGCAATCTTTGCGTGATAGGCAGCGATCCAGTTCGCACTCATTTCTGCATTTGCAGGAACTCGTCAAACCCATCGCTCGCTTCCTGCCGCGAATCTTCCGGCAGAAGGGAGATCAGTGTCCGAGCAATAGCGTTATAGTTTTTCAGCACGGTGCTGTACGAGCGGCTCGCCGTGCTCTCCTTCGTTCCTGACTGAGATGCGCCGTTCTGATAAGCCTCGACAAAACCGACATCATCGATCTGTCGCTCCAGATCAACAAGGTACCGCTCCATTTTGGCAAGCCGTTTCACAAGAGGAGCAGCTACTTTCATTTTGTCCGCGCTTACCTCGGCAAAGACTTGCTTTAATTCCTCTACGCGCTCTTTCAGAATCGTGCTTTCGCTTTTTCTGCCCATTTTCTCCCTCCTTTCTGCTCTTTTATGCAATCTGGGGGAGGGCTACACCCCCTTCGTGCACGACTTGTATATCACAAAAAAGGCCGCCCCCGGCGTGCAAAGAACGCCATTTCAGCCCCCTATATGGGGGGCCTATCGCCCTCTGTGAAGCCGACTAGGTTGCCATCATCATCGAACACCATGCGCCTGCCTGCGTCCGTCCGCCCATGCACAGCGTTGTGGCATTCTATGCAGAGGAATTGTAGGTTGCCCCATCCGTACACAATCAAATCATCCTGCACGTTCTCCTCTGTCAGCGGCTCCTTATGGTGTACAATCCACCTCTGCCGTTTTCCATCGTTTGGTGCAAATCTATTACGACATCGCTCGCAAACATAGCATTTCGATTCTGCGAAGGCCTTGGCGCACTTTCGCCATCGTCGGCTATTATATATAGCACGGCTGAACTCCTTTGCCATCATATAGCCTCCTCTCTCGTTTTCCAGACGCCCCCTATTATTTTTCCGGCAACCGGTAATTTTTTAATCGCCCCTATTGACTTTTATGCGCATTATGCGTATAATATAATCAGAAGGAGGGAACAAAATGAGATTCAAAGAACTTGACCGACTGCTAAAGAAAAACGGTTGGCGGCCTGTTCGCTCGAAAGGTTCACACCAACACTATCAAAAAGACGGTGTTGCAAAAACCTTGACAGTCCCGAATCATCCCGGTGACATTAACCCCTTCATTGTGAAAAGCGTATTGAAGGAAGCGGGCATCAATCCCTGATACCCGCTTCCACAAGGAGGAACCTATTATGAACCTTGTTTATCCTGCTGTGTTTTACCCTGATCCCGATTCGTCTGCTTTCGCTGTTACCGTCCCTGATCTTCCCGGATGTGTATCCGGTGGCAGTTCTCTCCCCGAAGCCATCGCCATGGGCGAAGACGCAGCTTCCGGTTGGATTCTCGGCGAACTCGAAGACGGCAACGAAATCCCTCCCGCAAGCAGCATCACGGATATCCACCCGGATCCCGAAATCGGCGAAGGATTCGTCAGCCTACTCTCGCTTGACATGGATACCTATGCTGGAAAATACGGCAGCAAGTCTATCCGCAAGAACCTTACGATCCCAGCATGGCTTAACACCTTCGCCGAAGCAGAACAGCTCAACGTCTCAAAGGTGCTGCAGGACGCCCTTACCTCCCTCTACGAAAAGAAAAATACTGCCATCGCATAACCTGAGACCATGTAAAAAGGCAACTATTCGGAAATTCCGAACGGCTGCCTTTTATATTTGCCGAAAACAGTTGATGTGGTATCCTTATTTTTCTCAGCTTATACTATAACACAGATCAAAGGGGGCTTTTGGGGGTCAATTTTTGAAATTCGACAAGTGCCCTACCATGAAGTCGTTTGACCCAGCGATAATCAAAACAAAGATCAACTGCGATCCTTTCTAGTGACTGCCCACGCAGATACCTTCGTTTCAGCACTTCGCGATAGCGCCCGTCTCTCAGTGCATCAATATGCGCCTCTGCCTCTTGACGCAGCGCGATCAGCGCATCCCATTTTGTATTAACGCGCTCTGCGTATCTCTCCAGCGTTGCAATCGCATCCGAGAGATCACCGATCTTGCCGCCGCTGACCCGATCACCATCGTACGCAATCCCCTTCAGATGCAGGATATCTGCTTTCGCCTGCTCGTATTCCTGCTCAAGACGGTTCAGCTCCAATGCCGCATCACGCACCCGCCACAGATATTCCTTTGCCGTCATTGATACCTCCGACCTTATAAAACCGCTGCATTTTTAATGGATTCTGCGGCACTTATGCAGCACCATCATACGCAACCATACGCAGGAGACTGGCAAGTTGCTGCACATAGCCGTCAAGACAGTGCTTTTCCTCCTCGTACTGCTCCCAGTTCAGCCAGCCCGTCGCATTATCGCCGGTGATAATTGGCTGTAGCACATAGCCCCATCGGTAGTCTCGTACGAGTTTTGTGCCGCCGCCTCGCATATAATAGAGCCGCGCATAAAACTCTTTGTCGATCTCACGCGCCTTGCTGAGCAGGATAATCCAAATCTCCGAGTCCGCCGGCGAAATATCTGCGGACGGATCCACACACGCATAGTCCGTCGTCTGCTGCTCCTCACGTTCGAGCATCGCATAGGCACGCTGCTCAATGCGTTCGATCATGGACATATACGGACTTGTGTCTGACATTTTCGGCTGCGCCTGTGCTTTTGGCTTCACATGTTCGAAATAGCCCATAAAATCACCTCCAAGCTTGTAGGGGTTCCCTAAAAATAAGTAGGTTCCCTACTCCGGCCCCTTGAATTTTAGCATTTAAGGGAACCGCACTTTCCTTAGAGCCACAAGGCTTTAAGGGCAAAGGTTCCCTTGGTCCCTTAAAATTTGAAATACATATATATACTTTTTACCCACCCCTACCCTTTACCCTATATCTATGATTCAAGGTAAGGGTGGTATGTGTAGTATATATATGATATAAGGGAACCAAGGGAACTCTCTTATATATATGACCTTCACCCTTAAAAATACTGGATTTTTGCGGTTCCCTTAGCGGTTCCCTTAGGGTTCCCTTAGTACCCTTAAACTTATAGCGGGAGCTCTGCCCCTTGCGGAATTTGCACAACATGAATTTTTGTGCCATTGTAGCTCACCCGTTTCGTATAGCGATTTTGCTTTTTTTCGAGCGACGAGCAGATCAGCCCGCCCTCGGCGAATTCCTTTAGGAACTTATTCGATGCAAATCCCGCGCCGTCGAGTGCCGCACGCAGATACATCGGATAGATGTTGTAATAGCCCTCACGGATGAAGCCGTATTCCGGCGAAAGATTCGCCCGTGAGCCGTAATCATCGGAAAAACGCTGCCGATTACTCAAAAGCCACGCCTCCACAAAGTCCCATGCACGCCGCGTATCGGATATTTCGCGCCGTGTCGGCAGCTCTGCCATGATGACAGCTGCCATATCATAGGTATCCTGCTGCGCCTCCTCCGGCACCGCACCGAAAAGCCACATACTGACAAGCATATCCGCGATCGCAACCGTTGCGACGTTGTCAATGTGCGGCTCGAAATGATCGGGGCACTCCACGCGCAGGCGATTGATGAGTGCCTGCCGCGCCGCCAGAATCTCCGCGTACTCCGTCCCTGCATCATGCAGGAGTCGCTCGATGAACGCCCTGCCCGCCGTCCCGTGCTGCTCCTCGTCGATGGTATAGACCAGCTTCGCCGTTTCCTCCGGCAGCACCGGATAGGTGTTCAGCTCAATAAGACGTGTCTTGACGCCCTGAATGCTTGACTCCTTCGAAAGCGGTTCTTCCCCCGACGCCATTGCGATCGTGCGCCACGTCGCCGTCTTTCGGATGCCGGACTTACTCGCACGCACCTTACCGTGCCCACCCTCGAGCATATAGACGAGACTCTCTAATGCTTCCTGCTTATTGTTCCCCATCATGACCTGCCGCTCATTGATGACGAGCGGGAAGTCATTGCTGTACTCGGCAGCGCGTTCAAGCCCGTTCGTCGTCCCATAGAACGACTTCATCAGCCGCGTTGGATTGCCCCAGACCGTGAGCGCGAAGCGCTGCGCTGCCGTCTTGCCGCCGCCCGACGTGCCCCAGAAATAAATCATAAAGTTGCGGTTCTTGCAGATGCGCAGCAGCGGCGACGCAAACGCAGCCGCAAGGACAAAGCGCGCGAAGACGTGCTTTCGAATCTCCTGCGCCGCCGTCAGCCACTCTTCGAGTGTCCCACGCTGCGTAAACGCAGCGGAGAGCTCGCCGTCGTCCTCCATATCCACGCGGTATCTGCTCGACGACGGAATGACGAACTCATCCAGCCCGTACGGCCGCCAGCCGATTTTAGACACGGCATGAACGAGCGGAATATTCGGATTCGCCGCCTCAAGGGCTTGGAGGTATTTCACCAGATACTTTGCCGACTCACTCGATGTATTCAGCCCGCGATCTGTGAGCGCAATGATGCCGCGTGCAGAAAAAATCTCCGACCGCTTGCAGACCGTATGCACCCAATGATCGTAGTAGCGGAAGGAAAGCTGCACCTTCTCTGTCTGTGTATCAACGTTGTACTGCTTCTCGGAGATGATGACGGGCGTCCCGGCCGCGAGCCGCTGCACCTGCCCCATCTCCGTCATGCGCACCTCATAGACGCCGTCCGCGTCGTAGGCAAAGTTGGCGGGTATGGCAAGATCAAGCGGCGTGTCCGGCACGAATGTGCGCGTCGTCACATCGCCGAGACGCTGCCCCGGCGCGAGTGCACCGCCCTCTAGGACGGACAGCCCCGCTTGCGCCGCCTGTGCGCGCTTCACCTCGCGCTGCAGGTCGTTCAGATTGACATTTCCCTTGCACCGCTCCTTGAAGCGCGCATATTCGAGACCGCTTTCCTGCTTCACGAGCGCAAGCGCCCCGATCGTTTCCTCGTTCAGCGTGTTCTCCGCATTCGGCAGTGCGATTTCGCGGAGCTTTGCGATTGCCTGCGGCACTTTGCCGAGCGACCACGCACAGGGCGACTTGACGCCGGGACAGTCCGCACAGCCGCGAAATCCCAGCTCCGACTGGATATGCGCGCAGGTCTGCGGCGTGCATTCATGCAGATAGTGCGCGAGCTTCTTGCGTGTATCGGCTTCGTTGTACTTTGCCCCAAGCCAGTCGCGCACGAGCGGCAGGATGATCTCCTCGCCGCCCACGCCGCGCATGAGGTTCGTACATGCTGCCTTCCAGACAGGCTCGGGGAGGGTTTTATAGTTCTGCTGAAAATGCTGCAGGAACGCGCAGTTCGCGAGCATCAGCCGCGCGTCCCCGTCCGTCGGTCGTCGCTCAAATTTCTCCGCACGCTCCGCCCTGCTGATCTCCTGCACCTCGGGCAGCACATCGAAATCCTCCGCGTTGTACCGCAGCCCCTCGGAGTACTCCGTAATCATGCAGGGCACCGCATCGCCGCCCTTGCGGTTCAGCGTCCCGGGGACGCGCAGGACGCGGCAGAGATCGGGCACACTGTCCACATGCCACCCCTGCGCAGCGGCGCGCGTGCGCACAGCCCCCTGCAAGCGCCGCAGCAGATCCTCGGCGGTGCGGCGCTCCGCATCCGTGCGTGTATCCAGCAGTTCACGAAAGAGATAGTACGCATGGATCCCGTGCCCGCTGTGCACCACAAGGGACGGATCCATCATCTCCGGCAGGAGTGCCCGCGTCGCCGCATAGTCCGGCGGCAGTGCCTTCGCCGCGTGATGCTCGCCCGCTATGTCGATATCCACCCAGAGCGCAGGAATCGCGACGATGTCCGCAGCCTTTGCCCGTTCATGCGCACGGAACAGCCGCTCGGACACGCCGACGGAGAAATACACGTCTTTGCCCGCGTCATTTGCCGCTTGTGCCGCACGAGTGAGATTGGCAGCATCCGCACAGCCAAACACCTGTGTACGCTTGTCAGGCATTGTCCAGATGTAGGTGTGCCCCTCTGTCTCCTCCGGATAGAGCGCCTTGAAAAAATCTAGTGCATCGATGACGCCCACCTCGTTTCAAATTGCGCCTCACTCATAGGCGCTGCAGTAGCGTGACAGCCTCCTCGGCAGAGCGGGCAATGCCACCGACGGCGCCCGCCTCATGCAGGAATGCGTGCATCTTCTCCTGCGCCTTGTTCGTGCGGCCGCCGGGCTTCTTCACCTCGAGGAAGGCAAACACGGCGAGCTTCCTGCCGACCATCTCGGGCGTTACCTCGATGGTTTGGAATCCGAAGAGGTCCGGAAATCCGACGGGCAGACCGCTCTGAAACCGCCGCGCACCATCAATTACAACACGATCCGGTATCCAATTCATCCTTCGACAAATCCCCGTCCATGCCTCGCCGACGTTTGCGCGGAAAAGCGTTGCCACTTGTGTCGTACCGACCGCGACGCGGATCTCATTCTGTATCTCATGCTCTGTTTTCTTCATACGTTATCCTCTCAGTCGTTTCAGATCTGCCATGCGCGACACCCAGCGCAGCGAGTACCCGCGCTTTATGGCAATCTCTGTGAGGTCTGCGACGCTGCGCGCACTGCCGACCTCCTGCCTCTTCTTGCGCTTGATCTCCTCAATCTTCATGAGCGTGCCATCCTTCTCGGTAAATGTTCGCTCCTCGGGTGCTGCGGCAAATATATGTCCGCAGGGACAGACGCGTGCTGTGCTCGACACCGCCGTATAACAGGCAGGGCATATTTTGATTGCCATGGCACGTGGTTTCCTTTTCTTCGTCTCAAGTGACCATTCGCGCTCCTCATCGGGCATCCCGTGACGGAACACATTGCCCACATGATCGATAATGACCGCACGCTTGGCGGGATTGTTCGGGTCGGGGCGCAGCGGCCGCATACTCTGTTGGATATAGAGCGTCAGTGATGCTGTTGGCCGTGCAAGAATCACCGCCTCCATCGCCGGTACATCGAACCCCTCGCCGAAGAGCTCGGCATTGCAGAGAATGCGGAGCTTTCCCGCGCGGAACTCCTCGATCGTACGCGCACGCACTGCCCTATGTGTCTCCCCGTCCACATGTGCCGCAGGAATGCCCGCCGCACGGAACGACGCTGCGACATGCTCGCTGTGCGCCCGATTGATGCAGTAGCAGATCGCGCGTCTGTCTCCGGCGAGATTCTGATAGTTCTTCACGATGTCGCCTATCACATCCGCGTCATCCATCTGGTGGATGAGATCATTCTTGACATACTCGCCGAAACGCACATGCGCGGCGGCAGGATCAAACTTCGAGGGCGGCGCGTAGTAGTCATATGGCGTCAGATTGCCGGCGGCAATGAGATCGGCAGCCGTCGGGCCGAGGACAAGGGACTCGAATATCTCGCCGAGACCCTGCCCGCCGATCCGCTCGGGTGTCGCCGTCACGCCGAGAACATAGGAGGACGCAAACTGATCGATGATCTTGCGATAGGTATTGGCAACGATATGATGACACTCGTCGCAGATCAGAAGATCGGGCGGTTCCACCTGCGGCAGACGGTGAATCAGCGTCTGCACCGAGGCAATCTGCACGGGCAGGTCGTATTCCTTGGCCGCGCCCGCCGCAATCAGTCCGTGACGGATGCCCATCGCTGTGAATGTCGAAGAGGTCTGCTCAATAAGCTCCTGGCGATGCACCATGAAAATAGCGCGCCGCCCCGAAAGTGCAGTTCCGCGCGCCATCCATGCCGTCATGATCGTTTTGCCCGCACCGCAGGGCGCAACGGCGCACACGCGCCGCCTCCCCTCTGAATACTCATAGCCAACATCATCAATAAGTTGTTGCTGATACGGTCTAAGACTGATGTCCATAGCACATCAATATGGTGCCACCGCGTAGCCTTGTGGTGCCTGCTGCGGTGGTATCGGTGCCGGCGCCTGTTGTGGAGCACCATAGGCCTGCGGTGCCCACGGCGCCGCACCCGTCTGCATCGGTGCTGGAATCTGCGGTGCATATCCCGCAGGTGCAGCCTGCGGCGGTATTACTGCCTGCTGTGGTGCCCCCTGCTGACGCGCTGCGGATTCTGCCTGTGTATCCACAAAGTCAAAACCGTTCAACGTGACATTGATACTGATGTGTGCCTGGTTGTCGTTGTTACCGATCCATCCCCGCGCATCGAAGATGTCGCCGTGGATCACAATGCGGCTGCCCTTGCCGAAGTATTTCACGATGTTTTCGCCCTGCTTGCCGAACGCCGACACATCGACAAAGAGCGTCTTCGCCTTGCCGTCCTGTCCCTTCGCCTGCACCTGCGTCGCAATCGTAAATGCTGTGTAGGACGTCCCCGTCTGGTTCGTCTTAACTTCGGGAGCCTTTGTCAGTCTGCCAAAAAATGATACGTTCATCGTAGTTCTCCTCTCTTAATGGAACGGATAGCCGTCGTCAAACAATCTGCCCGCGTAGCCGGGCGTACCGTTGCGGGATTCCGCAATACAGTGATCAATCGTCTCCTGCAGAATCTGCTGATAGAACATAGGGGTCTGCTCGGCTTTCATATTTGCCGCCCGTGCGGCGAGATATTCATCAATCTTTCCTGCATCCCAGCCCATGAACTGCCAGAGACGCACAAGCTCATCGCGCGGCGGCTTATTGATGTCGCAGCGGAACGCGCGGCCGCTCGGCGAAATATTGGACGGTACTGCGAGCGGAGGGGCGGCGGTATCCTTGCCCGTCGATGCCTCGATCTTATCCGACTCCACAATCTCGAACATCGCGATGTAGAGATAACGCCTGAGATACGTCTGCACTGCACCGAGATTCTGCACAGGATGGCATGCCTTCAGCTGTGCCGTTGACATCGGCGTCGTGATCTCCACCTTCGCGTCTGCCTTCTCGCAGTCATAGACCGTGAGCGTTGCCGTCTCCGCCGTGAAGGAAATGACAGGGAAAATCTTCTGCTCTTTGCACAGCTGCATGAGTGTGGGGAGAAAGTCGCCGAGCTCATAGTAGGTATAACCTGCGTACTCGTTCTTCTTGCCTTTCTTCAGCCCGCTTTCGGCGAGCTTGACGCGTATCGTTTGGATTTTTTCAAAGATATTCACTGGATGCGTAGCCCCCTTGCCTGTGTGCGGAACGCGCCCGGCACGTCAATCCCTGCCCGCAGATCCTCCTTGACCTGCTCCATATTCAGCTCCAGATGTTGTGGCACAATATCGAAGTACGTCTCAGGGATCTTCTCCATGTTCCACATCTCACGCGGGTAGGCAGGCGGGTTATTCTGCACGCGCATCGTTCCGAGACCCGTGACGACCTTATCCTTTCCCATTGCGTCGAGATTCTTTGCGTACCACGTCTTGATCGAGCTGATGCGGTTATCAATCACGCGCTGCCGCTCCGTGAGACGCTTTACTTCTGCCTTCATGCCGTCGCGCAGATTCTCAAGGCTGCGGATCAGACCGATACCTCTCTCACATTTGACAGCGATATCTGCCTCAATCGACTGCAAACACTCTTCGAGCACATTGAGATCCATCGTCTCATCCAATGCCATGTCCATAACGCCATTGAAGGCGTCGCCAAGGTCATACAGTGTTCTCGTTGTTCTCATTGCCATCATGTACCTCCTTATGCCGGCACGATTGCCTTCAGGATCATCCGGAGTTCCCGGATCAGCTCGATCAGCTGCGGAATCGTCGTCTCAGGGTCGTGGATGCGGTCAAGGCACGCATCTGCCGCCTGACGGTATGCGTCCTGCTTGTAGTCGTGGATCGGATTGTTATCATCCTCCTCTCGGTAGGAGCGCAGCACCTGTACCCCGTCGCACGGATCCACGTCGATAAAGCCGCGCCGCTTGAGGCGGTGCTTGTAGCGGCTCACCTGCCGACGCTCCCATCCGAGGGACTCCATTACCTCATCAGCCGTGGCTTTCGGATGCTCGATGAAAAAGTTGTAGAGCTTTTCGCAATGTGTCATGTTATATCTCCTATCACACCTGCATTCCTTCGGGATACTTCGTTGTGAGCGGACGGTAGTTCGGGTCGATCTCCTGCTCCGTCTTTCCGCACTGTGGGCATTTCATCTTGGGGATAACATTCACATGGAAATTGGCATCGTCATAGCCCCGCTCTTCGCATTCGTGCCCGCAGGCCTCACAGCGAAAGATAGCCCAAAAATCCCGGCGATGCTGACGCTGAATCTGTTTGATCTTCATATTGCATTACCTCCTGTTGGCGTGCTACAATAAGCACAGAATATCTTTTTTCCTATGGTGCTCAGACTGGCGGCTACCGGACTGGGCGCCTTTTTTGTACGTGCATTTTTGCGCGGCAGACCTGCGCAGCGCGTCATCGCTGATTCCTCGGGCGTACATTGGATGCTGTCGCAACCTGTGCATTCCTCCAGTTTGCAGGTGAGGCACCCGCGCCCTGGGCGGTTCATGGTGTGCCCTCGCTGTTCAAGCGCTTTGCTGCTGCGTTGGCTTCGCTCTTTTTCAGATAGATGCCGGCGGTCTCCTTGTTCTTTCCGAAACTCGGTCCCTCGGGGTCGATCAAGCGAAAAACCTGGTATCGGCGCGTCGGTCCGCCTTCTCCGTACAAGCTAAATGCTTCCACCTGCCAGCTAGACATTACTTGCCTCCTCCCTGTTCAGCTTTGCTGCAAGTTCCATGGCCTCAGTCTCATCGCGCAGCAGTCCACCCGCATATTCGCGGTTACCGCTGTGATCGACAACGCGCATGTCCTTGATACGGTAGACCTGATAGACCTTCTTGCCGCCGAGGTACATGCTTGAGATTCTCCATTTGCTCATTAATTGCACCTCCCTTATGCAAACTCATACCACCGAAGAACAGGCTCATCTTCCCAATCTACTGGATTCGGTTCGTCTGTTGTTCCCCACACTCGAAAAAGCACTGCAATCCCTTTATCTGTTCGGTGGATAACCTCTGCGCTTTCCTCATGGAGATCCCGTCCGCAGTTATTCGTGTCAAAGCCTTGCCAAACACTCCCAACACCCGCATGTCTCAGTTCTTCGAAACTCACGTTCTGCGTTATTCCATCGCCTTCATAGCTCCATCCACTGACAGAAAAGGCTACTTTTTCACTGATCACTTCTGTTTTCATTGTTCTCCTCCTTGTTCCCCCTTGACCCAATATGTCACCTTGATCTCATCGCCAGGGTAAATCACCCCCTTGCGCTCCACGAGCCATAGGTTGAGCTCCTCGATGCCGCTCTTGTACTCGAGGATATAGCGGCGCGTGCCCGTGTTCTTCCGCAGGTATGTCTCCGAGATCCCCCAAAGGGTATCGCCGGGCTTGACAACGTAGACCTCCTCAACGAGGACGGCGTTTCGTCCGTTGTCCCACGGCTCGCCCGCCGCTCCTGCGAACAGGATCGCTAGCCCCGCGAGTGCGCATCCTACAATCACCTTCTTGATGCTCATGCGACTGCTTCCTTTCTCTCGATCGGGACGGGATTCCGTGGATCCTCCAAATCCATCCCGTCCATTGCGGCCATCCAGCGTTCCAGTTCACGCCGGCGCACCTTCATGCCGTTTAGCTTGATGCCCCGAATAATACCGGACTGTACCAACATATTCGCGTAGTTCTTACCAACGCCGAGCACCGCGGCAACCTCGACCACCGTCAGGAGTTCGTCTGGTGTTTGACACTCCCGCACAACTGCGACCGATCTGCTTGCGCGCTCGATCGCACTGGCGATGATGGACTCCATCGCTGCACTGTCCATCATTGCACCTCCGTTCTATTTGTTTAGCCTCACATCATACTTGACCGTCCGACGAATCACTGCTGCGACATTGCTCCTCTCGCGGTTGTTGCTCTCCTCCCTGCCGTGGTATAATCATAGCGAAAGGAGTAATCTTGATGAAAATTCACGAAAAAGCAATGAATTTACTAAAAGAAATTTATACTGTGTGCTCCACCCAACGTGCCTACGAACTCGATCGGCAATCCTATACAACTTTATCTTCCGAAGATAGGCATGAGCTCGATCAGCTTATGGATTATCTGCAATCCAGAGACTTCATTGATAACTTCGCGCCTTGTGTCGGCAACCCCATCTCCGTCAAAATCACCTCAAGAGGAATAGATATCGTTGAGGGGTTTGTTGAAACGTATTCCGCCACCAACAACATCGTTTTTGGTAATAACTACGGAATCACCGGCAATCATGCCGTTGGAAACACGATCTCAAGCGGGATCTCTTTCGAAGATATAAAGAGCTTGATCGCTGTGACAGTCAACAACCAACAAGATCAAAAAACATTGATTGAAGCTCTAAAACCGCTCTACGACCGGATGGAGATCGGTGCCCCCATTGAAAAGGGCGTGCTCTCCAGCATTGCGGACAAATTGCACGAATACCAACCTCTTTTAACTGCAATCACGTCAAGCCTGCTCCCGTACCTGCTTGGGAAATAAGCTGACCGCCTGCTTGTTGAATCCTTTACAAGCCCTTACTGCTGCTACAGTGATAAGGGCTTGCTTCATCTGGTGATACCCGTCCAATGGGTAGTCTCCGTCGCTGATCTCCAACGAATCGACAATCTCATTGATTTCAACGAGTTTCACCGTTACGAGGTCGAGAACCTCATCCACGCTCAACGGTTTCCGTATATCCTCCATCCCCTCACCTCCTCTCGCGGTTGTTGTTCACGCCGCTGCACGCTTGCGTGCACGGTACTTGCGGATGACTGCTTTCACCTCCTCGGCTGGATAGCGCTGCGTGACGTTGTAGCCCGAGTGCCAGTTGCTCCAGAGCGTGACGATGATCTCTCCCGTATCGGTGTCCTGCTCTACAATCGCCCACTGATAGCCGCGCTTGTACTCCGGCTTGAGATCGTAGATGGTGTCGATGCGCTTGATGTTTGTTTTTGCGTCGATACTTGTCATGATGTTTCCTACTCGCGGTTGTTGCCGGTACTCACCGCAGCACCTCAACAACCGACTCGTTCCAACGAATCTGATAGCCGCTGTGCCCGTTGCGCTCATACGGCATTTCCTCACCGTAATTCTTGCCCTTGTTTGTGATGCGCCATTCCTTGCCGATCTTCACCTGGAGCCCCGCATTCTTGAGGAGCAGGTTGGTATCCTTTGCGCTGATGCCGAGCTTTGCACCGATCGCAGTAGGATTGAGAAAGCCTGTGTCGTGCTCTGCCGGAGGAATGAGTTCCTTGACCTCTGGCATCTCTACACCGTACGCCCGCTCAATCATGCTTGTTGCCTTCGCGAGCGCGATGCCATCCTTGACACCGAAGAGTTTCTGCAGTTCTGCCGCCGTGCTGCGAACATCCCGCACCGCCGTCCCGATCATGCGCGTGCGGTACTTCGGGTTCTTCTCAAGTTTCGGGACGGTATAGCTGCCTGTCTTGCGGATTGCGGGAAGAATCTCGTCGGCAAGTTTCGCTTGGAACGCCTGCGCCCGTTCGTTGTTCGCCTTGAATCCGAGACGATAGACCATGTTCTCCGGAAGGAAGCTATCTTTCCCAACAAGTTGGGAAAATCCAAACTCCTTGAGATAAGTATTTACTGTTTCCCAGCGAACGTATTCAACACCGTTCTTCTCCTGTGTAAATCCCCAACCACGTGCCACGTCCTCAGCGTTCAGCCAAGCGTTGCCATCTTTGGCAATGTAGCCGCGTACATTGCCGATCATGATGATGTTTGCCATCCGTTTGCTCCTTTCACGGGTCCATAGACAAGCGGCTTGATCGCTGACATCTCAAGTCCGTAGGCCTCCTCAGCGAGGCAGACCGCCTTGTTGATTGCGACATGACGCTCGATGCCAAAGATTTCACGGAGCGCGGCTGCGGTGATGCGGATGTCCTGCACGATCTCAGCGACGGTGCGGGCATGACAGCGCGGGTGTTTCTGGTTGTTGCTCATTGGTTTTCCTCCTTTTTAGTTTTGTCACCTATTAAGTAACTTCTTGGGCAAAAAAAATATCCATACAAGAATCCCAAGGTATATCCAAACTTACAATCATCGCTTCAATCTCGTCGGAATCAAATACGCCTCTCTCCATTTTTGAGTAAAATGTTTTTGGCGTAACTCCAAGAATTTCAGCGACTTTCACTTGGGATAATCCTCTTTCCGCAATAAGCCCTCTGAGCTTATTCCTGTTAATCATTGAGCGGTCTCACCTCAATTCTATATTTTTCATGTCACCTATTACGCAACAAGCATATCACTTTTATCTGTTACTCGTCAAGTGATTTTTTATAGGGCTTTTATATTTTTTTGTTGCACAATGAGTAATTTTTGATATAATAGGCATAAAAGAGGTGATAGGACTATGCTAAAGGACAACTTAAAAGCTGCGCGATTAGCAGCAAGAATGACTTTAGATGAAGTTGCTCAAAAAGTCGGGGTGAGCCGCCAAACAATCCAACGATACGAATCAGGAGTCATCCAAAATATTCCGTCAGATAATATAGAGAAAATCGCAAATGTCTTAGGTGTCTCACCAGGTGTGTTGATGGGATGGGAGGCACCGCCCGACACAACAGACACACCAACAGAAGCCCCAAGCCCGCCGTCCATCCTGTTACGCGCCGAGAAGGAACTTCCGCCCGAGGATTTGAAGACGCTGGCAGATATGGCGGAGTTTTTTCTGAGGAAGAATGCGCCAAAGGGATGATTTTATTTGCGTTTCTCTGAGATCTTGTATTGGGCGCGCGAAGTGATGTTTGCCGCCGATCTTCACTCTTTGCCAATCAATCCGTTCTTTGTTTGCAATAATCTTTATATCCAGGTTGTCTCCTATACCGAGGCACGCAGCTACGGATTTACCGAAATCATAGAGAAGATCAACCGTGTGGATGTGGACGGATTCTGCTACAAGGGCGATGGCGACAGCTATATTATTTTCTATGATGACGCCCGTACACCGAAAGCACGGATCAATTTCACCATCGCACACGAACTTGGGCACATTGCTTTAGGTCACTTGAAGAATGTGAGTATACGCCCACGCTATATGACGAATCGAAAGAATGACCCGCAGGAGAGAGAAGCTGACACGTTTGCCGGCGAGCTGATCCGCCCGCCGATCCCGTTCGTGTTCACTGGCTGCACTCGTATCGATGATATTCAGAGCGTTTGCAATATCACGTATGAAGCGGCTACGGTCTGCTCGAAGCTCGTTCAGAAGATGCAGGAGCGACGCGATAATCCTTACTATTCTAGTGACTTTCGATTTTATCATGAACAGTTTTTTGATTTTCTATACGCCAAGTACTGCGGTCGATGTAGGCACATGTTTGTCAGTACGGATGCAAAGTTCTGCCCGATGTGCGGCAACGACCGTCTACAATGGTTTAATGAGCGGCTTCCACTGATGGTGTTGGCGGCCGATGGCTTGAGAGGAGAGCTGGTTGTGCAATATAGAGAGTACCCCGTGAACGAGCAGAATCAAATTATCCGCTGTATCCGCTGCGACAATGAGGATCTACGCCCCGAGGATCGCTACTGCAAGATCTGCAGCGCGCCTGTGTACAACTATTGTGCCGGAAGATACTTTGTCTCGCCTCATGGAGATCGTGTCCTTGCGGTTGATCAGGCTTGCGGTGCTCCTCTGCCCTCCAATGCACGCTATTGCACACATTGCGGCGGGGTATCTGCGTTCTACCACGCTAAACTTTTTTCAGATTGGCAGAGTGAGAGTCCACCGATAGAGTTGCCGGAACCGCCGGAGGAGTCGACTGATTTTAATTTCTTTTAGGTAAAAACGATGCACTTAATTGGTAAAATCGTGAGGATTGGGTAAAGTTATTTCACAAAAATAGAGAGATTTTGAAGGGGTGTGTACCATGGATAATTTTTTTGGCATTATAAGTGGGATTTCATTTTTAGCAACAGCATTTTTTGTTGTCGCTTGGATACTAGGTAAAATACGAAATAAGCCGAGTAACAGCGCAAAAAAAGCTGGTATAGCTCTACTTATATGGCTCATTTCATCTGTTGGAATGGGGCTCACCAATACCCAAAATCAATCAGTAGCGCCATCTGCAAAACCTGGACAGGGACAAGAACAAGAAAACACTTCAACTACCAGGCAAGAGGAAACTGAAAACTCTGCAGGGAGGAAAAAAATAGACGCCATCATCGGGAAAAGTCCTGGAATCGGAGATCTGGCAGCTGAGTTCGAAAAGGAACATAAAATATCTCATGATAACGGATTAACGAAAACGTATGATAACGATCACTTTAACGCTGTTATTGTTGACGGACGAATCATAAATTTAACAATTACGGCTAACGAAGGGCATAAAATGGATGCGATTATCTCATCATTAGTTCCTTCCGATGGCACTGAGATTTCGGTAAATGTAGACAACTCAGATCCACTTATATCAAAACATATCTCGATCGGACATAGCGATATATTGGGTAATACCATTCCTTCGAGTAACGGGCATTATACACGCATAGACCTTTATGATACCCCCACGGGCAACTATTTATACACTGTTCTCGATGTAGGCGACTAATCTAAAACGTAAAAACCGTCCAGAGCACCACCTCTGGACGGTCAAGTATAAATGTGAGGCTAATCACATCTACGCCAACACCTATTATATGGGATTAGCCTCCAATTTTCAACATAGGAGGCTTTTATCATGTCAAAAAAATCAAATAACCCACTCGATCACGTCCGCGTAAAGCAACGCGGAGCATCGTGGGCATACTATTTCGAGAAAGCGAAGGTTGACGGCAAACGTCGGCGCGGCGAAGGCGGCGGATATGCCACAGAGCAGGATGCACGCATGGCCGGAGTCGAAGCATACAACGCCTACATCGGCGGCGGTGCAAAGAAGAACGATGCCAGCATCAGTTTTGCCGACTATCTCGATATTTGGTACGAACGCACGCGATTGTATGCACGAAATAACACATTGGAACTACGAGAGAAGAACATTCGCCTGCATATAAAACCCACGCTCGGCGAATATCGTTTATCCTCCCTCTCCCCCGCCATCATTGATCGGTTCGTCCAGCAAAAGCGCAAGGACGGTTATGCCTATGAGACCGTCGCTCGGATCCTCAGCAACATCTCCACGGCACTTGACTATGCGATCTATCCGATGGAGCTGCTGCGGGATAATCCTGCACGCCTTATCAAGGTGCCGGGCAAAGAGTTTGCCCCGCTCAGTCATCGGCAGCCGCGTCGCCGCATTGAGGACAATGAGCTGGCAATGATCTTTCAGAGGCATCCGTTCGGCTCGACATTCCACATGCCGCTTGTCATTGGCCTCTATTTCGGTACGCGCATTGGCGAGGCACTCTGTCTCTCATGGGATAATTGCGATATGCAGCGCATGACGATTGCAATTACACAGAAGATACAGCGGCTTGCTATGCGCGGAAAGGTAGGCCTGCATTATGTATGCGATCTAAAGACTGACAGCAGCCGTCGGACGCTTTCCTTCGATGCGCAGGTCATTCTTCCCCTCCTGCAGCGTTGGAAGCGACAGCAGGCAAAGAATGAACTCTATTATGGGGAAGATTATTTTTACAACTACATCGTCCCGGCGAAGGATTACCAAGGGCGCGACATCCGAAAGATTGTCTCCCTTGAAAAGGGCTACCCTGCCCCGGGGCCACGCATCGAAATTATCTGCACGCAGCCGAACGGGAAATACATCAAGCCGACCACATTGGGCTACCAGTGCAAGCGAATCCGCGAACTTGGTGTTCATGACTTCGATTTTCACTGTATGCGGCACACGAATCTCACCATGCTCGGCGAGTCACAGGCAGCACCCAATGACATCATGGCGCGTGCCGGACACTCTGACTATGACACGACGCTCCGCTATATTGAGAATCGCCCCGAGATGCAGGATGTGCCCGTGCAGATCATCTCCGGCAAGGTGAAGAATGTACTGTAAAACACTTGTCTCCCGTTTGCCTCCTTTGAAATTTGGGAGACGAACGGGAGACATTTCACTAAAACGGGAGACGAGAAAAGGCATAAGTCTTTGAAAAATAAGGGATTACTTCCCTATTTTTAGATTCGTCCCGGGTACCACTGGAGACTTGGAATGTCGATTACGTTGTGATTTTCCATTATGACCTTTCTATGTATCGTATTCGCCCATGATGAGATTATTTAGTTTGAATATGACATCTGCCGCTATGTCGTTTATCTCGGACTGTGATACATCCTCTCTGCCGGAATTTGCCAGCTTAAATGCTTCTAAAGCACAAATGCATTCTTTCAGATTATCAAATTTTTGGTCATACTGAAAGGAGTTATATTCTACAGGGGCTTGGGGATGAATCAAATCAATACGTTCGACCCGTTTTCCATCGGTAAAGAAGAGCACTAAGCTCATACGTGAGCATAGCTTTTTATCCGGCTTTGCTCCCATCCAATACCCGGCAATCGCTCCAACCGTGCCAAAGGCAAGCCCCCCTGCTGCAGCCGTCAACAGGCTTCCGTGTTGTCCCTTTAATATGTGGTGATCTAAGATAATATCGTAATCTACAAAATTCTCGCGGCGATGCAGATGCTGGTCATCTTGATCATCATAATCAATAAGCTCCTCAAACGAATCATTAGGTATATGGATAATCTCTTCGTCTGCATCCCATTCAATAAGGGCAGGCTCATAGTCGTCGAATGGAACCTGATATCTTGGTCGAAATGTATCCATGATTTGTCCCTTTCATTTATTTTTGTTTTCTTAGCAGGCAAACGTTCTCAACGTGCGAAGTCTGTGGAAAGAGATCCACTGGCTGAACTTCCTGCGCAAGATAACCGAGTTCTTTCAGGATGGCGAGATCGCGTGCGAGTGTTGCAGGATTGCAGGAGACATAAACGATACGCTGTGGCTTCATGTTGGCGAAGGTGCGTAGGACGGTCTCCGTGCAGCCGGCACGCGGCGGATCAACGACGACGACATCGGGGCGAATGCCCTGCTTGTAGAGTGCAGGCATGACGGCGGTCGCATCGCCCACGATGAACTCGGCGTTCTTTACATGGTTGTCACGTGCATTTTTTCGCGCGTCGAGGATGGCGGGCTGTACGATTTCGATGCCGTAGACCTTTCGCGCTTTTTGGGCAAGAAACAACGTGATTGTTCCCGTGCCGCAATAGGCGTCGATAACCGTTTCTGTTCCATGCAGGTCGGCATAGGCGAGTGCCTGCTCGTAAAGGCGTTCTGCCTGTTTTGTATTGACCTGAAAGAAGGAGCGCGGCGAGATGTGGAAGTTCAGCCGCCCCAAAGAATCGATAATCGTCGGTTGTCCCCAGAGCAGCTGTGTGTCGCGCCCCATGATGACGTTGTTGCGATAGGTCTGGATATTCTGATGGACACTGACAAGGTTTGGCAGACGCTCGCGCATCATGCGAACAAAGTCCTTGGCACGTGGCAGCTGCTTGGTTGCGGTGACGATGACCGCCATGAGATCGTTGCTGCGTCCGACGCGCCCGACAATGTGGCGCAGAATGCCCTTGTGGGTGTCCTCGTTATAGACAGGAATATGAAGCTGCTCTGCAATCTCACGTGCAGCATTTGCTAGGTCATTGTTCTTCGCACGTTGGATATGGCAGTTTTCCGTATTGATAATTGTGTGACTGCCCTGTGCAAAGCAGCCAATTACGATCCGACCGCTATTTCGCCCAATCGGAAACTGCATCTTGTTCCGATAGTTCCACGGTTCTTCTGCACGCAGCGTTTCCATCACGGGAATTTGCGGAAGTTTACCGATATGGATCAGTGCGTCTGCGACCTGTGCACGTTTTGTACGCAGCTGAGCCTCATAGGAGAGGTGTTGGAGCTGACAGCCGCCGCATTCCTCGTAGAGTTCACAGAGGGGGGCAACGCGATCGACACTCTCATGCAGGATCTGCTTGATGCGTCCGCGTGCATAGCTGTTCTTTACTTCTTCTATGATGACGGAGACAGTCTCGCCTGGGAGCGCATTCGGGACAAAGACAGTAAAGTTGTCATAGCGTCCGACTCCCTCCCCGCTTGTCCCGAGGCGGTCAATTTGAAGTTCATAGGTTCGCCCTTTGCAGACGGGAATCGTCTGCGCGGCTTGCTTTATCGCTTTTCTATGTTTCATCGCTCTGCAAACGTCACCTTTTCAAATAGTTCCATCGGGTGTGTCAAGAGAATATCTGCCCCATGTGCCACGAGTTCCTCCTCTGGTCGGAATCCCCAGAGAACGCCGACCGCAAACGCTCGTGCATTGCGTGCTGTGTCCATATCCACGTCTGTATCGCCAAAATATGCGGTCTGCTCTCCCGTAACGCCAAAATTTCTCATGATGTGAAGCACCTTTTGCGGGTCGGGCTTACGCGGCAGTCCTTCCTGATCGCCGATGATTTCCTGAAAAATACCGTGCGGGAAAAGCGTCTTCACAATCATCTCTGCCGCAGACTGATGTTTGTTCGTGCAGACTGCCATCGGAATACCGCGTCGTCGTAGTTCCTCAAGCATCTCCATAATGCCGTCGTATGGCTTCGTCTTTTGGAGCAGATTCTGCGCGTAGCAGTCCTTGTAGTCAGACATAAATTGCTCTACGAAAGCCATATCTGCAGCGTATTCCTCCGGCAGAATTCGCTCGATGAGTTTACGAGAGCCGTTGCCAACGAAATAGCGATATACCTCCACTTCATGCACGGGAAAGCTGTGTGCGCGAAGTGTGGCGTTGGCACTGTCCGCCAGATCGTCCAGTGAGTTGACAAGTGTTCCGTCCAAATCAAATACAGCGGCTTTATAGTTCATGGAAATGCCCCCTTTGACAAAAACAGCCTTTCCCTTTCGGAAAAGGCTGTTTGTCTCAGCCGAGTTTTTTTGCCAAGAGTTCGTTGACCATCTGTGGGTTCGCCTTGCCCTTGGACTGCTTCATCACCTGTCCGACAAGCGCACCGATTGCCTTCTTATTGCCGCCCTTGTAGTCCTCGACGGCTTTTGCGTTCGCTGCGATGACCTGATCGACAATATCCTCGATCTCCTTTGTGTCGGTGATCTGGACAAGCCCCTTGTCCGCAACGATCTTTTCAGGCGCATCGGGTGATGTCCACATCTCTTTGAAAACGGTCTTCCCGATCTTCGAGGAAATCGTCCCTTTCGAGATGAGTAGGATCATCTCACCGAGACGCTTTGCATCAACGGGCGACTCCTCGATCGTCTTGCCCTCGGCATTGAGGTTCTTTGCGAGATCGCCCATCAGCCAGTTTGCCGCGAGTTTCGCGTCCGCGCCCGTCGCCGTAATGGCATCGTAGTACTCCGCCATTGCACGCGAGCTTGTAATGATGCCCGCATCGTAAGCGGAAAGCCCCGCTTCATCCATCAGACGGGCACGGCGTGCATCGGGCAGCTCGGGCAGTTCCTTGCGGATCGCCTCGATCTCCTCCGCGCTCGTCACAATCGGCGGCAGGTCAGGCTCCGGCATATAGCGGTAGTCATGTGCCTCCTCCTTGCTGCGCATGGAGAGGGTGATGCCGCGCTCTGGATCCCATGTGCGCGTTTCCTGAATGATGTGACCACCGTCCTCGAGCACTTCGGTCTGACGCTCAATTTCGTAGTTGATGGCATCCTCAAGTGCCTTGAAAGAGTTGATGTTCTTCATCTCCGTGCGCGTGCCCAGCTTGTCCGAGCCAACGGGCCGCAGAGAGACGTTAATGTCTGCGCGGAGATTCCCCTCCTCCATGCGGCAGTTGGAGACATCGATGTACTCCATGATCGTCTTGATCTTCTCCATGTAGGCACGCGCTTCTTCCGCCGATGACATATCCGGCTCGGAGACGATTTCAAGCAGGGGGACACCCGTACGGTTGTAATCCACGTTGGACGAGGAGGAGTCCTTGATCGTCGTGCCGGAGTGCACGAGTTTCCCTGCGTCCTCCTCCATATGGATGCGGGTCAGACGAATGCGCTTCTTGCCCGCCTCCGTGTCAATATCCACCCAGCCGTGCTCTGCAATCGGGAGGTCGAACTGCGAGGTCTGGAAGTTCTTCGGCAGGTCGGGATAGTAGTAGTTCTTGCGGTCGAACTTGCTGTACCCGTTGATTTCACAGTTTGTTGCAAGCCCCGCCTTGATGGCGTAGTTTACGACCTGACGATTGACGACGGGCAGGACACCGGGAAGCCCAAGGCAGACGGGACAGACATGCGTATTCTGATCTGCGCCGAAGCCCGTCGCACAGCCGCAGAAAATCTTGGTCTTTGTCTTGAGTTCACAGTGAATCTCAAGACCGATGACGGTTTCGTATTTCATGCCCTTCCTCCAATCGGTGCCATTTTCGTATGGAAATCATGTGCCTGCTCATAGGAATATGCCGCGCGCAGGATCGTCTCCTCCGCGAGCGGACGGCCGATGATCTGCAGTCCGATGGGAAGTCCCGCTGCTGTAAAACCACAGGGTACAGAAATACCGGGCAGCCCCGCAAGGTTGAGAGGCACGGTCGAGATGTCCTGCAGGTACATCTGCAGGGGGCTCGTCATCTCGCCAATCTTATAGGCGGGGGTCGGCGCGGTCGGTGTCATAATGACATCGACCTCTTCAAAGGCACGCGTGAAGTCCTGCTGAATGAGCGTCCGCACCTTGAGTGCCTTGAGATAGTATGCGTCGTAGTAGCCCGCTGAAAGAGCATAGTTGCCGATGAGGATGCGGCGTTTGACCTCAGCACCGAATTTCTCCGTGCGCGTACGCGTCATCATATCAACGAGGTCTTCGCCGTCCACACGCGCACCGTAGCTGACACCATCGTAACGCTCGAGATTGGTCGCCGCCTCTGCGGGTGCGATCAGATAATAGGTCGAGACGGCATAGTCCGTGTGCGGGAGCGAAATCTCGCGCACGTCCGCCCCCATCGCTTCAATATCCGCAATCGCCTTGCGGACAGAGGCTTCGACATCGCTGTCCATTCCCGAGATGAAGTATTCCTTGGGCAGACCAATCTTGAGACCCTTTACGTCGTTTTGCAATGCCTTTGTATAGTCCGGCACATCTGCCCTGCTTGCGGTCGAGTCCATGACATCGTGCCCCGCAATGACGTTCATGAGGTGCGCGGCATCCGTGACATCGCGTGTGAGTGGTCCGATCTGATCGAGGGAGGAGGCATACGCCATAAGTCCGTAGCGGGAGACGCGCCCATAGGTCGGCTTCAGCCCGACAATGCCGCAGAACGAGGCAGGCTGACGAATCGAGCCACCCGTATCGCTGCCAAGCGCCCAGATCGCCGTCCCAGATGCAACCGCCGCCGCACTGCCGCCCGACGATCCGCCGGGGACACGCTCCGTGTCCCACGGATTATGGGTCGGGTGATAGGCAGAGTTCTCCGTCGAGCCGCCCATTGCAAACTCGTCGAGATTTGTCTTACCAAGGATGACAGCGTCCGCATCATGCAGTTTTGTCATAACCGTAGCATCATAGGGGGGGACAAAGTTCTCCAGAATCTTTGAGCCTGCTGTCGTGCGCACGCCCTTCGTACAGATATTGTCCTTAATTGCGCCCGGGATACCTGCGAGGAAAGAAATCTCCTCCCCCGCTGAAATCTTCGTATCCACGCGATCCGCCGCGGCAAGTGCCTCCTCACGATTTTCCAAAAGATATGCGCCGATTTCGTTTTCGACCGCGTCCATGCGCGAAAGTATGTTTTCTGTCAGTTCGCGTGCGCTGATCTCCTTGCGTGTAAGCATATCGTGCAGGATATGCGCCGGTTTTTCATATAGGCTCAAAACAGCTCCTCCTTATCCCTCGAGTACCTTCGGTACTTTGAAATAGCCGTCCTCTGCAAGAGGAGCATTCGAGAGTGCCGCCTCGTTGGAAAGGGACGGGCGCACCTCATCGGCACGGAAGACATTCTCGATGGGAAGTGCATACGTCGTTGGATGCACATGCTCTGTATCGACACTAGATAGATTATCCACATACGTTAGAAAATCCCCCAATGTTTTGAGTGCTTCTTCTTTTTCCTCCGCAGGAATCGCAAGGCGCGAGAGATGCGCCGTTGTCATGAGATCCTGTTCCGTTACCTTCATGCCGCCACCGTCTTTCTTTGTCATATCCGAATCATTATAGCAAATCGCTCCGCAGGTATCAAACGAAAATCCTCATACTGTATGCGGGCGAAGAAAATCTGTCTCGAGCGCAAGGATCATCTCCCGCAGGAGCTTGAGCGCCGTCGCCGTCGATGTGCCGCTCGCATCGAGCGGCGGTGAGAGTTCGACCATGTCACAGGCAACGACATTGCACCCATGAATGACGGAAAGAGCAGCCTTCATGAGTTCGATGAAGGTTACGCCGCCCGCCTCTGGGGTTCCGGTTCCGGGGAATGCGGATGGATCGAGCACATCAAGGTCAATGGTGAGATAGACGGGACAATCCTTGAGCCCCGAAATCGTCTCGGATAGTCCGGAAAAGGTGAACGGATGGATATTCGTATGTCCTGCGCGTGCCCACTGCCACTCCGCACGCTCCCCGCTGCGAATGCCGAACTGATGAATGCGTCCGTCGCCGAGGAAATCCCAGACACGGCGGATTACCGTCGCATGAGAGAGGTGATTGCCGAGATATTCGTCTCTGAGATCCGTATGTGCATCGAAGTGGATCACGGCAAGATCGGGATATTTCTCTGCCGCCGCCTTGATTGCGGGCAGGCTTACAAGATGTTCGCCGCCGATCAGCAGCGGCAGCCGTCCGTCCATCAATATATTCCTTGAAAATGTATGGATCATAGCAAGCGCACGCTCCGTGTCTCCGAACGGGAGCTCCAAATCGCCGCCGTCAAATGCGTGTGCATCCTCAAGATCGAGATCCTGATAGGGGCTGTACGTCTCCAGTCCGTAGGACTCTGCACGCATCGTACGCGCAGCAAAGCGCGTTCCGGGGCGATAGGATGTCGTCGAGTCAAACGGTGCGCCGAAGATCACGATATGGCTGTCCTCATACGTCCCGTCACATCCGAGAAACGTTTCAATGTTGCGGTTCCACATCTTCGAGTATCTCCTCTACATAGTTCGGCAGAGCAAATGCAGCTGCATGCAGCTGTGTGTTATAGTAGCGTGTCTTTATGCCGAGCGACTTCCAACGTGCAAAGTCCACGCCCTCCACGGGGCGGCGATTCTTCGATGAGAATCCGAAGAGCCAATGTCCCGATGGATAGGTTGGTATATGTACTTGGTAGACACGGCTGAATGGGAACGAATGTACAATGCGCTGGTGCATGCGCTGCATTGCATAGGCATCCTGCTCGTAGAATGGGCTCTCATGCTGATTGATCATGATGCCGTCCTCTTTCAGAGCCTTGAAGCAGTTCCCGTAGAACTCCTTCGTGAAAAGACCTTCCCCCGGTCCGAATGGGTCCGTCGAGTCCACGATAATGAGGTCGTATGTGTCGATGGGTTTGCGTACGAAGCGCAGTCCGTCCTCGTAGTGGATGTGAACGCGCTCATCCGAGAGACATGACGCCGTCGATGGCAGGTATTCACGGCAGACATCGACCACCATCTCATCGATCTCCACGAGATCGATATGTCGTATGGACGGATAGCGCAGGAGTTCGCGCACCGTTCCCCCATCGCCGCCGCCGATTACGAGGATGTTCTCTGCCTCGGGATGAACACACATAGGAACGTGTGCAATCATTTCATGATAGATGAACTCGTCCTTCTCTGTCAGCATCATATAGCCGTCGAGCGTCAAAAATCGTCCAAACTCGGGCGACTCAAACACATCAATCCGCTGAAACTCACTCTGTCCGCTGTAGAGCTGACGATTGACGCGAATCGAGAAGCGCACATCCGGTGTATGTTGTTCTGTGTACCAAAATTCCATCATTTAACGCTCCGTCATCACATTGAGTTTTCGTATGCTCATATCCTCTGGCCCCGTGATTTGACAGCCCTTCTTCTTGGCATAGCGGATATAGGTCAGGATCTCCTCCGTGATCTGCTCCCCCGGGGCGAGAATTGGAATGCCCGGAGGATAGCACATGACGAACTCACTGCATATTCGTCCGCATGTTTCTGCAATGGGCAGAGACTCCTTCGCTCCATAGAACGCATCCTGCGGACCGCAGATGACCGTAGGATCGATATATTCCATCTTGAGGGTCTTGGATGGATCCTTGCGGTAGTTGCGCCGAATCTCCGCCAGTGCCGCGACAAGGCGTTCGATGTCCTTCGGGCGATCCCCGACCGAGACATAGGCGAGCAGATTGGCAATATCCCCGAACTCCGTCTGGATGTCGTAGTCATCGCGCAGGATGTCGTAGACCTCAATCCCCGCAAGCCCCGTTGCACGCGTGAAAATGGACAGCTTCGTCGTGTCGAAGTCATATACTGCAGAGCCGTCGATCAGCTCACGTCCGTAGGCATAGTAATCGCCAATGGTATTGATCTCATCACGCGCATACGCAACGAGGTCGATGATCTTATCGATGACCTCCCGTCCACGCAGCGCAAGATTCCGCCGACTGATGTCGAGGCTCGCGAGGAGCAGATAGGATGCACTTGTGGTCTGCGTGATGTTGATAATCTGGTGCACATAACCAAGCGGCATGGAGTCCGAACAGAGGAGGAGAGAACTCTGCGTCAGCGAGCCGCCGGATTTGTGCATACTGATTGCCGCCATGTCTGCGCCTGCATCCATCGCTGCAACAGGAAGGCGGTCACTGAAATACAGATGTGTGCCGTGTGCCTCGTCCACAAGCACCTTCATCCCGTGCGCATGTGCAAGCTCCGTAATCGCGCGGAGGTCAGAGCAGATTCCATAATACGTCGGATTGTTGACAAAGACCGCCTTTGCATCGGGATGTCGTGCAATCGCCGCAGCAACATCCTCCACGCGCATACCGAGCGCAATCCCGAGCATATCGTCAATGCCGGGATTCACATAGATCGGAATCGCACCGCAGAGGATGAGCGCGTTGATCGCGCTCCGATGGACATTGCGCGGCATGATGATCTTATCGCCGCGCCCCACCGCCGAGAGCACCATCGCCTGTACCGAGCCCGTTGTACCGCTCACCATGAAGAATGCATGTGCCGCACGGAATGCCTCTGCTGCCAAGATCTCCGCGTCCCGAATCACCGAGACCGGATGACAGAGGTTGTCGAGCATCTTCATCGAGTTGACATCGACATCCAAACACGCGCTTCCAAGAAATGCGGCGAGTTCGGGATTACCGCGCCCGCGCTTGTGCCCCGGCACGTCAAAGGGCACAAGCCGTGCGCGTTTCATCCGTTCCAGCGCCTCCTGAATGGGTGCGCTCGTCTGGGAGAGATACGGCATTATTTCTCCTCCGTAAGCAGCTTGGAGACAAGATCGTCATAGCTATAGTCCCCTCCAAGCTCCTTGCTCTTTACCCAGCGTACTGCCTCCTCTACGTCCTTTTCTGCCGGAAGTCCCGCAGAATGGTAAGGCTTGAGGTCGAGAGCATCACGTGCGGGGGCGGGAAAGCCGCTCTTTTCCATCACGAGATCGATATACTCCGCACGCGGTGTATCATTGAGATATTTAACAGCCTTATTATAGGCACGATACATTGCTCGAATGGACTGCGCCTTCTCATTGATGGAGGTGTCCGTAAATACGATCACCCCCGGATTGATACCGAGATCACCCGCCCCCGTTACATAGCGACTGCCCGATGCCACGGCAACGCTCGCCATTGGCTCCGGCAGAACTGCCGCCGCAAGATTGCCGCTCTGCAGCATCTCGAGGCGCACGGGAATCTGCGGAATCACGACCTTGGAGACATCTTGTTCCTTCATGCCGTTGACGGAGAGAATTTCATCGGTCACGTATTCAATGATGGTATTACGAGAGATGGCAATCTCCTTTCCACGCAGATCCGCAGCAGCGGAAATCCCCGCATTTCCTCCCGCAACGAGATTGTAGTTTCCGTCTGTATAGGATACTGCATGCATGGAAAAACCGCCAGAACGCGCAAAAATGACGGCAAGCAGATCGGAAACTGCGCCGTCAAGATTTCCGCTTTGCAGAGCTGCATCACGCTCCATTGCACTCTTGAAGGGAACAAGTTCGACCTCGACCCCCTCCTCTGCGAAATATCCGCGCTCTGCTGCAATGATGAAGGGAATGGAGTCCGTATCAGGCATCAGACCAATGGTCAGCTTTGACAGTTTCGTATCCTTTCCCTGCTGTTCCGGTCCACAGCCTGCCGTCATGAAGAGCATCAAGGAGAAAATTACAGCAAGAACTCTCTTCATCATACCGTTCCTTCCTGATCTTCGGTAGATCGCGCATGCTCCTTCGCCATATGCTCACAGAGATAACGCAGGGTCCACAGTGTATTGTACGGAGTAACTGCCGATTTATATGTGACATGCGGGATCCCGGCTTCCTCCATCGCCGTGAGCACTTTCGTCAGTCGCTTCCCGCGGATATTCTCCAGCAGAATGAGACGATGCGGAAAGTCAAAAACTTGCTCGTTCTGCGGCAGAGCGGATTTGAACCCCTGCTTCCCGAGAAGATAGCCAACCTTCTCTTTCCATGCATCCACGGAGAGAATCTGCATACGGATTCCGAGCGCACGAAATATATCCTTCGCTATATCGACTTGATTCTCCGGAAACTGATAGAGCAATACACGCTCTTCTTTTGGAGAGGTCATCTTTCCCATTATTTCGCCGCAAGTCCGCGCATCAAGAGATAGGTTACGAGTTCGTCCAGTGAGACCTCTTCCTCAAGCATCTTCTGCTCAAGTGCACTGCGCAGGGTCTTTGGCAGACGTACCGTCAGGAAACCTGACATCGCAGGAGCGGGCATGTTCTCAGTGGGAGGAAGAGATTTCTGTACCTGTTTCTTCTTTGGTTTAACGGCGCTTTTTGTTGCCTCCTCTGCGGGGGACTCGGGCACAGATTTCTTCTTCGAAGGATTCGTATTCTTTTTCTGCTCTGCCGTTTTTCCTGCCTGTTCTACAGCGGACTTCTGCTTCGCACTCTTGTCCTCAGATGATTTTTTCTTTGCCATGGACTTCACCCCTGCATTCTTCTCCGGCTTTTTATTCTTTGCCGTGCTTTTATTGGATTTTTGCTCCGGCGGATAGACGAAGAACTCATTGTATGCGTTGCGCAGATCTTCGCTCGCCTGCGTTGTTCCAACCCCTATGATATAGGACGGATCCTCAGCGTTCAGAGATTCGGCAATGCGTACGAAATCCGAATCCGTGGTGATGATAAAATACTTGCGTACGCCTTCCTGATATAGGATCTGCGCCGAATCGTAGAGCGCAGAGTCCAGCGAGTTCTTCCCATAAAACGTCCGGCTAATCTGCCGAAAGGTAAAGTCCGGTGATTCCATCAGACGATCCCAACGTTTTTGTTCCGGATGTGCCTCCCAATCGGAGACGACGATCATACGACAGGGCTGATAACGCTGAGCCTTTTCAATCGTATATTGCAGCATTTCAATCGGTGCATTCTCGATATCATAGAGAATCGCCACTGTGTCACTGCTCGAACCGAGCATGCTCTCTCTCCTCACTCCGTCTTATCACCAAAGGATCGCTTGGCGCGCTGCACGAGGAACGACGCCTCCACTTCGAGGACTTCTGCCTGACGCAAACTGTTCTCCGCACTGCGAATGGTTGAGGCATTCTTGTCCGTCATCCACGCTGCATATCCCTGTGCATAGGCAATGTGCAGATCACAGATCTTGAGGCGCAGCTGGTGCAGGCTCTGCATGCTGCGCGGCACGGAAACGGCAGACAGTTCATCCTTGCGTTCCTGCCAGTCGACAAGGATGTCCTGCTCCATGATCTGACGTGCCATATCACGCGTTGCCTGGCTGCCGAGCGTCCCCGCACCCAACACAGAGTAGAGCCTGAGCTGTGCAGCCCCCGACGTCTGATCATGGCGTGCCATAATTGTGTCCGTCTCCTCCAGATAAGATTCGACGCGCAGCCGGCGTGCCTGCTCCAATACGATGGCGTATTCATGCAGATTCTGAACAGAGACAACCTGCCAGTCGCCTTCCTCAGACGGAGCAAGGATCACCTTGAATGTGAAGTCTGAATCTGCCTCCCCCTGATGTGCAACAACATCGATCTCCGCTGTCTGTGTATCCTCATGTATCACCGGATTGGCAAGCTCACGGAATGTCAGATCTCGCACCCCAATACGGGAGAGAATGTTATCCGTATCAGCACCGTCATCCGCCGGGTCTGCCGAGGGCCATTCGCCCGTTGTCAGGCGTGTATGCACCGCATCCTTGATCATTGTTATGAAGGCAGGTTTGAGCATTTTGGAGAAATCTTCGAGTGCTGCAGATGCTTCCCGTGAATGCCCAAATGCGGCATCCATTGTTCCCCTCATAAAATCATCATACCCCGCGTCAAGCACTGTATCCAGACGAACATAGCGCAGAAAGAGCGCCTCATCGTGCCGATCAAATGCATCCTCAATCGAGTGAAGCGCGTATTCCGGTGTCTTGGTATAGACATGGAAATACCAGAAAAGTCCCGTGAAGAACAACAACAACGCGAGCAGTGCGGCACAGGACAGCTTCAGTTTCAGAGCACGGCTCATCATAATCCCCCCCTAGACGGATCGTTTAGGAAACCACCGCATCAATGATTCCACCGCCAAGTACAATATCTTTCTCGTAAAATACAACAGATTGTCCCGGTGTCACGGCACGCTGCGGTTCTGCGAAGCACACCCGAAGACGCTCCGCATCATGCGGGACAATCAATGCGGGAGCCTCTCGCTTCCCATAGCGGATTTTTGCCTGCACCATACGCTCACGATCCATCTTATCCCACATCGTCCAGTTCAGTTCGGAGGCAATGAGCTCACGTGCATGAACCTCGTCTGCTCCTCCGACAACGACTAAATTTTTCTCTGCGTCCAATGAGATCACATAAAGTGGATGCGGCGCCGCAATGCCGAGCCCCCTGCGCTGGCCGACCGTATAAAAGGAAACCCCCTCATGCCTGCCGAGTACATTCCCTGCCCGATCGATAATATCCCCCGGTCGTTCACACTCCGGGCGTTTCTCCCGCAGATAGGATTTGTAGTCATCACGCGGAACAAAGCAGATCTCCTGGCTCTCCGCCTTGTGCGCGACGGGCAGATGATATGCCTCCGCCATCCGGCGGGTTTCGCTCTTGCTGAAACTGCCGACGGGAAGCAGGACATGCCCCAAGGTTCTTTGATTGAGATGATAGAGCACATAGGATTGATCCTTTTCAAGATCAGCTCCCTTGCGCAGACGATACATTCCCGCTTCGTCGCGGTCGATGCGTGCGTAGTGTCCCGTTGCAACATAGGATGCTCCGAGCTCACCCGCTTTGTGGAGAAGCCCTTCGAATTTGATGTGACGATTGCAGGCGATGCACGGATTCGGCGTGCGGCCATGCAGATACTCATCAAAAAAATAATCAATGACCAAGCGTTCAAAGGGCTCTGTAAAATCCATGACATAATGTGGAATTTCGAGGATATCCGCCACCCGCCGCGCATCATCGACGCTGCTGAGCGAGCAGCAGCTGCGGTCATCGGGAGCCGTATCGCGGTTCTCATCTGAGAGACGCATGGTTACGCCCACGACATCGTATCCCTTCTCCAAGAGCAAGGCGGCTGCCAGTGAACTGTCCACCCCGCCGCTCATCGCGACCACAACACGATCCTGCTTCCTCTTCTGTTCCACTGATATAAGCTTCCTCGACTTTCTTAATTTTTCGTTTAGTATAGCATTCGCACCTAGAAAATACAAGAATTTGTATTTGTTTCACGGCCCTACACAAAAGTCATTTTTTTTGTTACAATATGAGAGTAAGTATCATGGGAGGAGATCCAAATGAAGGTTGTTGGCATCATTGCCGAGTACAATCCCTTCCACTACGGACATAACTTCCAGATCGCAGCTGTGCGGCGACAATATGCGGATGCCTGTATCGTCGCCGTCATGAGCGGCAGCTTCACCCAACGGGGAGAGCCGTGTGTTCTGGATAAATGGACGAGAGCATGCCACGCTGTCATGGGCGGTGCCGATCTTGTACTCGAACTCCCCTTCGTATTTTCCTGCCGCAGTGCGCAGGATTTTGCACGCGGGGGCATTTCGTTCCTCTCACGTCTTGCCGTTGTCGATCATCTATCCTTTGGCACGGAAGCGCAGGACATCGGACAGCTTGCTGAAGCGGCCGCTCAAATCGACGCTGCGCCTGTTCAGATGCGGCTGCGCAAATATCTTGAAGCGGGAGATTCCTACGCCAAAGCTCTGATGCAGGCACTGATGGAGGAAACAGAGATATCCAAAGATACGATGCGTGCGCCGAATAATATCCTTGCGATCGAATATCTGCGCGCACTGCATACCTTCGCTCCGCACATCACTCCGATCGCTGTCCATCGGACGGCCGCACAGCATGGTGATGACCGGCTGTATACGGGCATTACAAGCGCCTCCTCCATCCGAAGGGTACTCGAAACAACCGTGCCCCCATGGGAGCGGTTGGCACAGGCGGTGGAGCCCGTTGTACTAAATGATCTCAAGAAGCAGCATACGCTTGGATTTTCACGCGCAGACAGTCTGCTCGACCTCCTGCGCTATCATCTCCTCATTACAGATGCGGCAACGCTTATGGAATCCTATGGTATTGCAGAGGGAATTGAGCACCGTCTGATCCGATGCTTGAAAACATCATCGGATTATCGCTCCTTCCTCGCACAGACGGCGACAAAGCGCTGGCCACAGAGCCGCATTGGCCGCCTCATCGTCCACCTGCTTCTGCACTTTAAGAAAACACAGGCGCGGGAATTTGATACATGCGGCGCGTCGTATATCCGCCCACTCGCATTCAACGCGTACGGGAAGGCATTGCTGCGCACAATCAAACAGGCCTCCCCTCTCCCCATAATCACACGTACGGCAGCATTTCTCACGAGCGATCAACGCACCGCCCTCACATCGGCGCATTCACCGCTGCAGCGCATGCTGGCCTTTGATACGCGTGCGACAGAGCTGAGAAATTTCATCCTGCCGCAACGGTGCACACAGGAACTCTGTACGGATTTTATCACGTCCCCCAAATTTCTTTGATAGAGAAAGGAACGCAGTTATGAGTCAGAATGTAAAGTTATCAACACTCCTTGTCCTAAATTCATTGGAACATGATCCCGTCCTCAGCTTCCTTGCCTGGGACGCAGACGATCCGGAGATTCGGGCAGAGTGTACCGCACATCTCATCCGTGCTGCAGAAAGCATGGGACTTAGAGGGAACCTGCTCCCGCAGTATTTGCTCCATGTATTCACGCATGATGCCAATCTCGTTTCAGAAACGATGGAGCGGACGGGACTTCCGCCGGGAAGTGGCCTGCGGCAGGCATTGTGTCAGGACATAGCGCATCTCTATCCGCTTCTCACCCAACCAACGAGCCGTTTCCTTGGGGTAGAACTCTTGGACAACTATGAACCGACGCTGAACGTCTATGACAAGAGTGAGGACTTTCTCCTGCCGTGGATCGAGGCGGCACAGACACCGCGCGACTATGCCGAGGCATTGCTCACATTCTATGCCCGCTATGGCTATGGGGAACTTGCTGCCCATGCGGTCTTTTACTGGGATGATGCAGCAAACAACCTGCGCGGCGTCGAGCATTTCGAACGTCCGCAGATGAAAAATCTCATCGGCTACCGGCACCAGAAAGAGCAGCTGCTCCAAAATACACGTGCATTCATCAGCGGAAAGCCCGCGAACCACGTCCTTCTTGTCGGAGCACGCGGGACGGGAAAATCCACTGCCGTCAAAGCCCTTGTAAATGAGTTCGAGGACAGCGGACTTCACCTTGTTCAGATCACAAAGGAGCAGCTGCGCAAGCTGCCCGAGATCATGACTGTCCTGCGCAGCTATGTCGGACGCAAATTCATCCTCTTCCTTGATGATGTCTCGTTCGAGGATACGGATGCCGAGTTCAAGGCAGTTAAGTCCGCCATCGAGGGCGGCGTTTCCTCCTGTCCCCCGAACGTCCGCCTCTATGCCACATCCAACCGCCGCCATCTCGTGCGTGAGACGTGGCACGACCGCGAGCAGGACGAGCTCTATCGCGATGACACGATCAACGAGACCATCTCCCTCTCGGATCGCTTTGGCCTTATCATCCACTATCACACGCCGGATCAGGAGGAGTACCTCGCAATAATCGACCACATGCTCTCGCAAAAGGGAATCCGTCTCTCACCCGAGGAACTGCGCATTGCCGGGCTGCGTTGGGAGATGACCCACAGCGGCCGCAGCGGACGCACAGCACAGCAGTTCGTCGCCCACTACCTCGGCATCCACTGAATGTGATTAAGAAGCACGGATGAATTCAGCTGATCCGTGCTTCCTTAGCAGTACACAGAAAGTGCGAGCGGCAGTGTCCGCACGCGCAGCGGAAGCATCGGACCGTACTCCCCATCAATGTCGCTGTGCAGCTCTTCGTCCGTTTGAATTTCGAACGATTTTGCACGAATGTGCAGGATGTTCTCTCGTTCCGTCACCGATTTTCCGGCGAACAGGTCTGCCGCAACAGACATAAACTGCGGCAGACCTGTTTTTTTGACGGCAAGGAGGTCAAGCATCCCGTCGTCGATGGCAATCTTCTGCCCGATCTGCTTCATCCCTGCCACAACGGGACTGTTTGCAATGACAAATAAAAAAATATCCGTATCGTATGACACATTATCTGCCGTGATTCGGACAGAGAAGGAGCGCAGGCGCGGAATTTCACCAAGCCCCTTCAGATAGTATGCCAGCTTTCCAAGCGCATTCTTGTAGGTGGGTTTTACCTCATGTGCAATGCCCGTGAGGACACCTGCACTGACGACGTTGATGAAGTACTGCCCCGTTCCTTCGAGCAGCCCCAGATCGACGCGACGAGCTTCACCTGCTGCAATGCGTTCGATGTAAGCTTCCCAATCCTCAATGCCAAGATGCGTTGCAAAGTCATTCGACGTGCCGCTGCCGAGAATGCCGAGCGGAATATCCATGTCTGCGGCAAGCATGGCATTTACCACGGCGTGCACCGTACCGTCACCTCCTGCGGCAAGTACGCCGTCCGGGCGCATCTCACGGAGGAAGTATCCGAGGTTGTCCTGTCCTCCACCGCGCGTGCGGTAGGGGCAGAGCACAATCCCATGCTTCTGAAACATATCGATGATGGGATCGAGTTTTCCCTTGAAAAGTGCATGACCCGACACAGGATTGTAGATCAGCCCAAGTTTTTTCATGCCTTAAAAACTCCAATCCGCTGCAAGAATCGAATCCCGACGCTGCCGATCATGGGAAGCCGGCGCAGGTCATCCTCGATGAGGGCGCGCAGAAGAAGCATTGCCGCGACATAGATGCCGCAGCCAAAGAACACGGCACCGAATGTGGAGACGGCAGGGACACCCCACCACGCAAGTGTCCATCCGTAGAAGAGATAGACCGCCCCCGCCATGACCGCCGCCGCACATATCGTCTTAATCAGCTGCAGCAGCTCGATCCGATAGCCGATGAAGCGGTGAATGAAGTACAGATTGATGAGTGCCGCAACGCCCATATCCGCCGCCGTTGCCCACGCTGCCCCCATGATGCCCAGCCATGGAATCGCCGTCAGATGCCAGTTGAGGAATACCTTTGCCGCTGCAGCCAGCAGCATATTCACCATCGGAATAGTCGGGTGGCCAAGCCCCTGCAAGATCCCCGTCGATACCTGATGCAGTCCGAGGAGGATGATGCTGACCGCCGAGATCATCACGGCGGGACCTGCACCCGGGGCGTTGTAGATGAGCGACGAGATCGGTGTTGCGAGCATAAATACGATCACAAACGCGGGAAAGCAGACGAAATTGGAGATACGTACCGATGCCGCCGTCTGATCGTAAACGCGTGCACGATCACCGAGCACGCGCGACTCAGAGATGGCAGGCACAATACTCATCGCCATGGAAGCCGTCAGGATGGTCGCAAGGTTGACGAGCGGTACCGCCATTCCGTTCAGATAGCCGAAGAGCTCTGTCGCCTCACTGATGCTGTAGCCCGCTGCCTCAAGGCGCTGCGGCACGATCATGAGGTCGAGATTCGATACGACAGGCAGCATGATGCTCGCTGCCGATACGGGCAGCGCAAGCTTGAAGATGCGTTTGATAATAGAGCATCGCGACTCGTATGCTGCACCCGGCAGAGGTCTCAGCTCCGTGCCGTAGTCACGCGCAATGTCACGCTCCAGCTTGATATGGAAATAGACGAGGACAATGAGCCCCGTCACCGCGCCCGCAAAAGCTCCGAGGGAAGCACCTGCCGCTGCGTAGTCAAGCCCCCACGGCATGAGAAGGCTTGCGAGGACGATCATCGTCACCACGCGGAAGATCTGTTCCACGATCTGTGACACCGCCGTTGGTGTCATACGCTGCCAGCCTTGCAGATAGCCGCGAGAACTGGCGAGCAGGGTCACGAAAAAGACCGTCGGTGCAAGCACCACCACAGCCTTATACGCACGTGCATCGCGGATCAGCTGCCAATCGATCAGCCAATCCGCAGCCAAATATGTCAGAATCGAAAAGAGCAGCCCCGTGAGGAGCATCAGCATCATCGAAATACGAAAGACACGCTTTGCTCCGTAAATATCATTCAGAGCCACACGCTCTGCCGTAATGATCGATATGGCAACAGGAACGCCTGCTTGCGAAACCGTCATCGCAAAAAAATAAATGGGAAAAGCCATCTGATAGAGACCGATTCCCTCACCGCCTAGGATGCGGGAAACAAAGATCCAGTTGAGCGAACCGATGACCTTGACAACAAACCCCGCAATCGTCAAGACGAAGGTTCCCTTGAGGAAGGATTCTCCCTTGCTGCTTTTCCCATCAGCAACATCTATCTCATGAATGAGAAACACCGCCTCAATACGATATTTTGAACATCATCTGTTACGTTGAATTATAACATAAGCCATTCCTACTAGCAATCGCACTTTTCGCAAAACAAATGGCTGCTCTGCAAAGTTAAAAACTTCTCAGAGCAGCCATTTGCTTATGAATTTACCCACGCATTTTCTTCACCGCGGCGAACCCCTTTTCGGCCGCAGCAATCGTCCGTGCAATATCGTCATCCGTATGTGCACCCGAGAGGAAGAGTGTCTCAAACTGCGACGGTGCGAGATAGATGCCCTCGTCCAGCATCGTCTCGAACCATACACGGAATGCTGCCTGATCGGCCGCCTCTGCATCCCTGTAGTCATAGACCTCGCGGTCAATGAAGAAGATGCCGAACATCGAACCCGCCTGATGCGCACAGATCGGCACAGCCGCATCCTTGGCAACACGCTGCCAGCCAAGCAGCAGATTCTTCGTTTTGATGGTCAGCTCACGGCTGTAGTCTGCCCTGCCCTCCTCGGGCTCTGCCGTGAGAATCTTCAGCGTCTCAATACCCGCCGTCATCGCAAGCGGATTGCCGGAGAGCGTGCCCGCCTGATAGACGGGACCCGCCGGAGAGACACGCTCCATGATCTCGCGTCGTCCGCCGTACGCCGCGACGGGCAATCCACCGCCGATAATTTTGCCGAGGCAGGTAAGGTCGGGGCGGATGCCGTAGGCCGCCTGTGCTCCGCCGAGCGAGGCACGGAAGCCGCACATGACCTCATCGAAGATGAGCAGCGTACCGTGCTGCTCCGTGAGCTCACGGAGCAGAGAAAGATAGCCCTGACGCGGCAGGACGAGCCCCATATTGCCCGCCACAGGTTCCACAATGACCGCTGCAATCGCGTCCCCTTCACGCTCCATGACAGCACGAATGGCATCCGCATCATTGTATGGCACGGTGATTGTATCTGCCGCCGTCCCCTTTGTCACACCGGGAGAGCTTGGCACGCCGAACGTCGCCAACCCCGAGCCGGCACTGACAAGCAAGCTGTCGCTGTGTCCATGATAGCAGCCGATGAATTTTACAATCTTGTCACGCCCCGTATAGCCGCGTGCCAGACGAAGTGCACTCATTGTCGCCTCCGTCCCGGAGTTCACCATGCGAATGACTTCGATGGAGGGATATACGCTCTGCACCAGCTTTGCAAGTTCGGTTTCGAGAAGTGTCGGTGCACCGTAGCTTGTGCTGCGCGTTACTGCTTCTTGAAGCGCCTTGACAACCTGCGGATGTGCATGACCGACGACCATCGGTCCCCACGATCCCACATAGTCAATGTATTCATTTCCGTCAATATCATAGATCTTCGCACCCTCAGCACGCGCAATAAAGGGAGGATTTCCGCCCACATTGGCAAAGGAACGAACGGGGCTGTTCACTCCTCCCGGCATATACTGCTTCGCCTCGGCAAAGGCGGCTTTTGACTGCTGTGTATTTCGCATAACGGACCTCCTCAGGCATTGAGCCATGTTGCGGCATCCATTGCATGGTAGGAAATGATGATCTTTGCCCCCGCACGCTTCATGCTTGTCAGCGTCTCCAAGACAATGCGCTGCTCGTCAATCCAGCCGTTTGCAGCGGCGGCCTTGACCATCGCATACTCCCCGCTGACATTGTAGACCGCGATCGGGCGATCTGTGCGTTCGTAGACCTGATGCACGACATCGAGATAGGCGAGCGCCGGTTTCACCATGATGATGTCCGCGCCCTCCTCCACGTCGAGGGCCGCTTCCTTCAGAGCCTCGCGCACATTTGCGGGATCCATTTGATACTGGCGGCGATCGCCAAAGGCGGGCGTACTGTCCGCTGCATCACGAAAGGGGCCGTAGTAGCCCGAGGCATACTTTACCGCATAGCTCATGATGCTCGTATTGACAAACCCCTCCGCGTCGAGCCCCGCGCGGATGGCAGCAATGCGCCCGTCCATCATGTCGGACGGCGCAATGATGTCTGCTCCCGCACGCGCCTGACTGACAGCCGTCTGGACGAGGTGCGGCAGAGTAGCGTCATTGTCTACATAGTGATCGTGCAGCTCGCCGCAGTGACCATGTGTCGTATACTGGCAGAGGCAGACATCGCCGACAACGAGCAGCTGCGGAACGGCCTCCTTGATCGCCGCAATCGCACGCTGCACAGGACTCGTCATATCCCATGCGCTCGAGCCGATCTCATCCTTGTACTCCGGCAGACCGAACACCTCGACCGCAGGAATCCCAAGCGCTGCAATTTCACGCGCAAGTGCAGCGACCTGATCCACAGAGTAGTGACAGCAGCCCGGCATACTCGGAATCTCTTCCTTGATATGTTCTCCCGGCACGACGAAGATCGGATAGACAAAGTCGCGCGGTGAGAGTTCGGTCTCACGCACGAGATCGCGCATTCCCTCTGAGATACGCAGGCGGCGCGGACGCTGAATCATATTCATTGCACATACTCCCTTATCGCATGAACCAAGCCATCAATCGTATAATGCTCTGCCACAATGTCGGGTTCGAGTGCGAAACTCCGTGCGGTTTCTGCCGTGACGGGGCCGATGCAGGCGATCTTGGTGTGCTGCAGCGGCGTGATGTTGCTGAGCTGCTGCACAAGGTTTTTCACGGTAGACGAACTGGTAAATGTTACGAAGTCAATCTCCCCGCGCATCAGACGTGCGGCAAGCTCCTCTCCGCCCTCGCGTTCCGGAACCGTCGCGTATGCCGGCGCAACATCAACGGTCGCTCCGTGGGTGCGCAGCGACTCAGGCAGTACATCGCGCGCCTCCTGGGCGCGTGCCAGCAGAATACGCGCGTGCGGCGGCAGGATGGGAGAAAGAGCATCGACAAGCGCCTCGGCTCGGAATTCCTTCGGAACGATATCGGCATGAACGCCAAACGAACGCAGCGCCTTTGCCGTTGCAGAGCCAATGGCGGCGATTTTTGCATAGCCAAGCACACGCGTGTCCTTCTCCGCATGATGCAGACGCGCAAAGAAATGCTCCACACCATTCGTGCTCGTAAAGATCAGCCATTGATAGACATGAATTTCGTCGATGGCGTGATCCAGTGCCGCATAGCTATCCGCAGGCGGTGCGATGCGGATTACGGGGGTCTCGATGCAGGATGCGCCCAGTGCCGTCAGCTGTTCCGTCAGTGCAGATGCCTGTGCACGAGCGCGTGTCACAAGAATGCGCTTTCCGTGCAGTGGGCGAATATCTGCGCGATCGAACCAACGCAGCTGCTCACGCAGCTTTACCACCTCACCGACGATAAATATTGCGGGCGGAAGAATCCCGTCTCGCTCTGCCATCGCAGCTGCTTCGCCGACGGTCGTGACGTATGTCTCCTGGTCGGCACGCGTTCCCCAGCGAATGATTGCCGCAGGGGTATCGGCAGGGCGACCGTTGTCGATGAGATTCTTCGTGATAATGGGAAGATTGGCTACCCCCATCAGAAAAATCAGCGTGTCAACCCCTGTTGCGAGATGCTTCCAACGAATGTGAGATTCCGACTTCGTCGGATCCTCATGTCCTGTGATGACCGCGAAGGAGACGGCAACGCCGCGATGCGTCACAGGGATGCCCGCATAGGCAGGGACGCTGATCGCCGAGGTCACGCCAGGCAGCACCTCGAAGGGGATGCCGCGTGCAAGGAGTACGAGCGCCTCCTCGCCGCCGCGCCCAAAGACAAATGGATCGCCGCCCTTGAGGCGAACAACCGTCTTCCCCTCATCCGCTTTGTCCGCCAGCAGGACATTGATATCCTCCTGCCGCATCGTATGCTTGCAGGACTGCTTTCCGACATAGATGCGCTCTGCCTCAGCGGGCACATAGGAGAGAATGCTCTCGTCCGCGAGGTGGTCATAGACGACGACATCCGCCTGCTTCAGGCAGTTCATTGCGCCAACCGTCAAAAGGCGCGGATCGCCCGGACCCGCGCCGACAAGAAATACTTTTCCGCTCATACCGTAATTCCTATCTCTTTCAAAATCTCTCGGCCACCGACATCAAGCAGCTCCTCTGCCAGAGCAATGCCGATCTTCTCCGCCGTCTCCGGCGTTCCTCTGGAGCGCGATCGGCAGACACGCATCCCGTCGACGGAGGCAATCATCGCCTCAACGTGGAGCACATTGCCCGCACCGACCTCAGCGTAGACACCGACAGGGATCTGACAACCGCCCTCAACACGCCGCAGGAAGGCGCGCTCCGCAGTCGCTGCTGCCGTCATCTGTGGATCACGCAGGAAGTCAATCAACTCCAGAATTCGCATATCGTCCGCACGACATTCGATCGCGAGTGCTCCCTGCCCGACGGCGGGAAGGATCATGGAACGCGGGAGAGTCGTGCGAATACGATCACCAAGCCCAAGGCGTTTCAGCCCTGCTGCCGCGAGGACAATCGCATCGAACTCCCCCGCATCAAGCTTTGCAAGCCGCGTATTGACATTGCCGCGCAGATCGTGGATCTTGAGATCCGGGCGCACAGCAAGCAGCTGGGCGCGCCGCCTGAGGCTTGAGGTACCAACCTTTGCCCCTTGGGGCAGCTCCTCCATCGACCGATAGCGCACACTGACAAATGCATCGCCCGCATCCAGCCGCTCCGTGACTGCACCGATGACCAGCCCATCGGGAACTTCTGTTGGCATATCCTTCAGACTGTGCACGGCGAGATCGATCTCACCTGTGAGCATTGCCTGTTCGAGCTCCTTTGTAAAGAGCCCCTTGCCCCCGATTTTTGCGAGCGGTGCATCGAGAATACGGTCGCCCTTCGTCGTCATCTTTCGGAGCTCCACACGCACAGTAGGGTGCTGTTTTTCAATCTCTGCCGCGATGTATTCCGCCTGCCACAGAGCTAGCCTACTTGCCCGCGTACCGATAGTGATTGTGTCGCTGTTCACTTGTACCTGTCTCTCCTATTGCATCCAACTTAAAGAGTGCGCGCATTGCCTCGATGTAGAACGCCTCATCCGTTGTACCTGCGGAGGCGCGCAGCTTCATCATCGGGATCCGCAGGATCTTTCGTACGATCATGCGGCTCATGTGCTCCACTTGCCGTCCCTCTTCCTCCGAAAGATCCGGAAGCTTTGCACTTACGCGCTTGATCTCGCGTTCTCGGATGCGCTCACAGCGCCCCGAGAGGAGTGCCATGAGCGGCTGAAAGGACAGATATTTAAAGCGTTCAAGAAGGGCTGCCACCTCCTCGTCCACGATGTCCTCTGCCTTGACTGCCTCTGCCTGACGTTCATTGAGATGCTCGTCCACCACCGCCTCAAGCGCGTCGATGTTGTAGAGTTCGATGCCCTTGATGCCCGCGACCTCGGGATCGACATCGCGCGGAACAGCGATGTCGATGAGGAAGAGTTTCCGCCCCTGCCGCCGTGCCATCACGCGGCGCGCTTCCCACGACTTGACAACATAGTGCGGGGCTCCCGTAGATGTCACCACCACATCGACACAGGTCATATAGTCCAGTGCACGGTCAAAGGGGATCGCTTCCCCCCCGATCCGTTCGGCAAGGCGCTGTGCACGCTCGATATGGCGATTCGCCACGTAGATTGTTTCGATGCCATGCGCACGCAGATGTTCCGCCGTCAGTTCCGCCATCTTGCCCGCACCGAAGACCAGTCCGCTGCAGCCGCCCAGCCCGCCGAGGGATGCAGCGGCAAGCTCCACCGCTGCATAGCTCACGGATACCGAACGGTACGCGATGCGCGTCTCCGTCCGCACGCGTTTTCCCGTTGCGATGGCACGGTGAAAGAGCAGATTGAGCACCGTACTCGTCGCCCCTGCCTCACGTGCAATCGCATACGCTTCCTTGACCTGCGAGAGAATCTGCCCCTCGCCGAGCACCAGGGAATCAAGGCTGGAGGAAACGCGGAAGAGATGTCGGATCGCTTCGTCATCCGTGTACGTATACAGATATTCGTCCAGATCATCCCCGCCCTGTGCCAGATCATTCAGAAACTGGCGCAGCGCCTGTGCTCCTGCCGCAGACTCATCCACCGATGCATAGAGTTCCGTTCGGTTGCAGGTGGACAGGACGACCAATCCGCTCAGACCGTCGTATTCTCCCAGATTCATCAGCCCTGAACGCAGTTCCTCACGGGAAAATGAAACGCGCTCACGCACATCAACCGGAGCCGTTCGATGATTTAGCCCCAATGTCAAGAGCTGCATTGCGTAACTCAACCTCTGCTTTCTCTAACTCTCCATTGCGGATCATATCCAAAAGATGGGGACGCAGTGCCATACGCCAAAAACGCGTACGCTCCCTGCTCGACGGCAGCGCCTCCTGCAGTTCTGAGCGCAGACGTGCAACGCGCTCCAACCACAGCCCAAACGCAGGCGGATAGAGTTGCTCCATCTCCATCCGTATTGCCCGTGAAAGTGCAGGGCTGCCGCCGCCCGTCGAAACAGTCAGCAGAAAATCTCCGCGCCGCAGCGTTGCAGGCAGTTGAAAGGATGAGGCGTTCGGATCATCAATCACATTGACAAGCAGCCCGAGTCTCTTTGCCTCAGCAGCGACTTCCGCATTGACCGACGGCGAGTCGGTCGCTGCATAGACCAGAAATGCTCCTTCCAACATACCGCCTGCGTAGCGCTCTTCGCTCCATTCAATCTGTCCGCTGTCGGCAAGTTCACGCAGCACATCCGTCATTGCGGGAGCGATAACACGCACTGCAACCTCCGCGTCGAGCGCAAGAATGCCGCGCACCTTGCGCTCCGCGACCACACCGCCGCCGATGATGATGACAAGACGCCCGGCCAGATCAACATTCATCGGATACAGCACGATGATTCCCCCAAAGAAAAATATGAATCCTATTCACGTTCGCTATTATACCGCAAATAGTCGTAAAAAAAAAGAGGAGAAGACGGAATCCCCTCTCTTTATAGTGATTATCAATGTGTATATTAGGGAATCACTGATAAATTCAGCTCCGCCATCTTATCAGCATCTCCCTTCGTCTTTCATAAACAATCTGCCGCATTCCTCCAACAGCGGATAATCCGTCATATCCATGCCGACCGGTGTCACTGAGATCAGCCCATGCTCCACCGCATAGATATCCGTACCTGCCCCCTTGTCTGTATCCGACACCTCACCCGCCACCTTATAGTGCACGCGCCCGTTTTCCTCGATCCGCTCAAAGGCATTGATGTAGTCGCGTCCGCCCTGTCGTGCAAAGACAAACTGCGGCATGCCGTCTGCAAGTTCCTTCGGAAAATTAATGTTGAGCAGAAACGGCTTTTCCGTCCCCATCAGAATCTTTTCCATAAACGGCTCAAAATATGCCGCGGCCTCCGCAAAGGAAATGTGACTGCCTTCCGGCAAGGAAATCGCAAACGATGGAATTCCATGAAAGAATCCCTCGAATGCAGCTCCGACCGTTCCCGAATAGATGACATCCGTCCCGAGGTTCGACCCATGATTGATCCCCGAGAGCACAACATCCGGCATTTCCTCTGCGATTGCATCGAGATAGAGCTTGCCGCAGTCCGTCGGTGTTCCGTCGATTGCCCATGCCCGAATCGCCGCATCTGCGTCGAAATATTCGTCGGCACGCACCTCGATTGCACGCCCGATTGTCAGCGCGTGCGAGGTTCCGCTCTGTTGGTGCATGGGTGCTACAACAGTCACGCTGTGGCGCTGTGCAAGATGGCGTGCGAGTGATCTCAGTCCCTCTGCCGCAATTCCGTCATCATTTAATATCAGGATATTCACGCATGAGCCTCCTATATCTCAATATACGAAAAGCAGGTTGGTGTTCCAACCTGCTTTCGAAAAAACCGCCAAGCGGATAAAATACACATGGTGACCCACCACGGAATCGAACCGTGAACCTACTGATTAAGAGTCAGTTGC